>JBBQKU010000022.1:0-66841 GCA_038327195.1 Bacteroidota bacterium
GATAAAATTAAAATCGAAACACTATCAGCAGATAAGATGACGGATAAAGAGCAACATACTTTCGTTAGTAATTATTTTTCAAAACAATTATAACTAATAACTATAGTAAGCTGATACTTCTTATAGTACTACTGAATTTAAAGTTAAACATTTTATAGTTTTAAATTATTTCACAGAATATAACACTCGTAAATTAGTTTTGTATTGTTTTAATAATAAAAAAACTTTTTTGGAAATTAGAAGGGAGTATTTACAATTAAGGTTTAATTACTGAAAAAGATTGCGACTTAATTGGATCTCAAGATTAGAAGCTTGTAGCCTTTTAGTAGGCAAGCAAACTTACAATTATTTGATAAGTAATCTTAATTTAAAAAATAATGGGAAATGGATAATAAAAATAATCAACAAACGATTATTGCTCTTAACTCAAAAAAAAATCTGCAACTACGATGTTGATTAAAGAGCAGTATTGTTGTTAATAGTGAAAGTATAAAAATTGTTACAGCACATACAAATAATTCATATACACTTAATAAACAAGTAAACTTATTAATAGCAAAGATGTTACGAATCCAAATAAATTTTGGAGTATATCAAAATATTTAGTTATTGTAATTTAATGGAAATACTATTATCATTCATGTTTTCAATTAAAGCGATCTTATAATAAGATGGCTTTTTTAATTTTCATTTATTTAAGAAGTATAAGTTTCTTTTTTTTATATTACTAAAAGTACAGTTAAATCAATACGTAAAGCATGCTGATTCATTAGGAATTATTTTTTAATATTATTTATAAAAAAATAGCATGTGTGAATGATGTAACTAATCATTCAATTAATGCAATCCATTTCAAAATAATATAGCTCATCTTTGTATCGTGGAAATACATCCACATTAAACAAATATATTATGACAAACGTAACTGAATTAAAAGGAAATTGGAACGAAACAAAAGGAAAATTAAAACAAAAATTTGCTTTATTAACTGATAGCGATGTGTTATTAGTGGAGGGAAAACAAGATGAGCTATTAGGAAGGCTTCAAATTAAATTAGGAAAAACCAAAGAAGAAATACATAAAATTATTTTTGAATTATAAAATAATTTAAATAAAAAAACAATTAATTAAGAATGGTTATTAATGTTAAAGTAATTTGAGTGAACCCTAAATAAAACACAACTTTGCTATTTAAAGCAAATCAAAAAAAGAAAAGCTGAGATATTAAAATAATTCAACATCTCAGCTTATAAATAAAATCAACACCGTTTACTTTCCAACTTTAACTCTAACGCCTTCGCTATGGCTTGTAAATTCGGGAGCATACATGCATTGAATTGTAGTGATACCATTACTAAAATCTCCTGAATGATTCACAACTAAAGGATACTCGAACACATAAGTTCCTTTATTTAAATAAGAGAAAAAGAAATGAGTTGCGGCATCTCGTGTACTTTCATAGTAACCTAAACCATCTTGATATTTATAACTACTCATTACATTGGTAGGCTCAAAACCAGACGCTCGCATATCTTTCATGTGAACGTAATTCATATCTCTATCTACTCTCAATTCAATACGCACTTTTATTTTGTCTCCCAATTTTAATTTTGTTGCCGCTGTTATTGGCTCTATTACAATTCCACTTGGTGTGTTTTTTTGTAAAAATAATTGCTTATTAATTTTCAGAGGTGTTGCATGTGGCGTAATTTTATCTAATTGTTCAAAATACTGCCAATACATGGCACCATAACTTACACCAACATCTTTTTTAGAAACTACAACTTTACCCATTGTTTCAGATTTAATATCACTTCCATGCCAAGCTTTTTTAAAGTAGCCTGTACCAGGTTCTGCATTTAATGATTTATCATTTTTTGGATCTAATTTTATATCTCCAACCATTATCTCTACGTTTGGTTCTGTTGCTAGCCAATCCGTTCCTTTAAGAAGCATGGCATATACGGCATCCGTAGTAGCTCGAGTTGTACCCCAATGTTGTGTTTGTTTACTTTTAATTAGCCAAGTTTTTAAATCGTCTACTGCTTTTGTATCGTTATTTATTTCATCAAAAGCTTCAATCATTAATGCTTGCATTTCAATAGGAGCTTCATACCAGTAATAGCCATAATTTTCTTTCCAATACATTCCCATTTCTTCACTATTAACACTATTTTCTTTCAGAGATTTTAATATATCTTTTGGTGTTTTAACATCCGCATATCTATTTAAACTCAGGGCAATCATTCCTTGCATATAACGTCCATTTTGTAGCCAATACGTTTGTTCTTGTTTTTTATAATAATCAAAATAATCTTTATTGCGATTCTGTCTTTCAATATCTTTAAAATAACTTCGCATATATAAATATTGAATTGCATTGTAGCTCAAATGATTTTCTGTTTTCCAATTCTTATTATATTTTTTCATTAAATCAAATTCTTCTCGCATTCTATCATCACAATATTGTACTCCACGGTTTACCATATTCCAAATTTCATTATTCTCTCTAATTTTCAAAACACCTAACTTATCTAAATGACCAAAGCCAGTAACAATGTGTTGTGTTATGTACCAATCATCTGGTCCACCATCAAACCACATAAAACCACCATTTGATGACTGTTTTTTTAATAGTTTTTTGAGAGCTTGTGCTTGTTCATTACTCATTTTATTTAAATCAAATAACAAACCAACACGCTTTTTATTTTGAGATTCGTCTTTGGCTTGCAATAACCAAGGTGTTTCTTCAAGAATCACTGATTTTAATTCTTGATTTTTTTCTAAATTAGATAAAAATGCATCTGGACTTTGTGTTTTCCATGATTCGAAAATGGCCTTAATTTTAGGTTTAGAATTTACAACATAAGTTGCTAAACTATTGGCATAATAACGAGCAAATGTTTGTTCAGCACACTCGTAAGGATATTCCATCAAATATGGCAAAGCTTGCACAGCATACCAAGCTGGGTTTGCAGTAAACTCTAATGTATACGAATGATTTTTTAAAGTTGTAGAATGATTATTTTGGTTCGTAAATTTCGTGAAATTAAATTCCTTAGTTTGATTACTTCTAATCGGCATTGGCATACTTTCGGTAACCAACATCCGATTTGTTAAAACAGGAATTGCCATTTCTTCCCCATCAGTAAAGCTTCCTGCACGAGCTACGACTTTATATTTAATAGCTGAATAATTTTCGGGAATTGTTAAATTCCACTCTAATGGAATACTTAATCCTTTTTTTACGGAAAAGTTTTGAACGAAATTATTTTGCATCATCACTACATCTGTAATATCCTTTTCTGTTAACGCATCATAAAAATGAATTTCTGAAGCACCAGTTAAATCTTTATCAGAAACATTTGAAATTTTTGTAATGAATGTTAACTTATCATTTTCCCTAAAAAAACGTGGTGCATTTGGCTGAAGCATTAACTCTTTTTGAGTAATTAATTCTTTTTGAAATTGGCCATATTTTAAATCTTTGGTATGTGCAAAGCCTATTATCTTCCATTTAGTAAGACTTTCAGGCACAGTAAATTTAATTTCAATTTCACCTTTTTCATTAGTTTGTAATTGCGGAAAAAAGAAAGCAGTTTCATTAAAATTACTTCGTGCTTTAATATTGGCCATTCCACCCGCTTGCCCTCCTACTCCATTTCTATTATCTTGTTCTAAAGATTTATCTCCTATTCCATCTCCGTCTTTTTGACTGTTTTTTTTCTCTGCATATCCTACTGTATCTTCAGTATTTTTATTTCTAGACATTGTAGTTACAGGACTTGATTTAGAAACTGCAACTTCATCAGCCATAACTCCAGCAGATGGTGCAGCATTACTTTCAAATTGCATTTCTGATTTATCATAATCACCCGGGCCGTTACCATAACCTCTTCCGTAACTTTGATAAAAGCCTAAACCAAAATAATTTAAATTATCATAATATCGTGATGGAACTGATTCGTAATTTTGATGAATATTATTAAACTCTATTGAGTTTGCTGATCTACCACAATGTGATTGCCAAGCAGATTGTGCATAATAACTTTGATAAATATTAAAATAAAAATCATTACTAGCAAAAGCATCTAAACTGGCATCATACATGGTGGCAACCATTTCGGCAACTGCTTTTTCACCTTTTTTATCTTTCAATATTAATTTCCATTCTTCTGCTTGCCCAGGCATTAATTTATTTCTAAAACTTTCGAAAGTAATGTCCAATTCTTTATTGGTATACGGAACAGTAATTACTTGAGTATGATTATAAAAACGATTGTGCTTTAAAAATGATTGATGCGTAACAACATTTCCAATTGCTGATTCTCCTATATGTATTGAAACAGGATTCATACTTACCGGCACTTTTATACTTTCTGTAATTAAACCTTTATATTCAATTTCATATAAATAATTAGTATTACTATATCCCGAATTATAAATAAAATTAACCGTTTCGCTTGGTTCAGCTCTTGTTTTATCTATGTAATAAAATTCTGGTTTTTGTTCAGGAAGTTCATTTGTTGTTTTATTAAAAACAGAAACGTAAGCAAATGCTTTAACCTCTTCGTTAAATTTATCTTTACAATTTGCTTCAATAATATAGACACCTGTTTTTAAATTTTTAAATTCAGCACTTAAATCATATTCCGTTTTTGAGCCTGTATCAAAGTTTTTTTCGATGACTTTACTTTCTTTTTCCCATTTGTATTTATTGGTTTCATCAGCATACAAATCATTCGGAAATGTATTATAATATTCTTCTTTTGATAAAGTTTGTCTATCTGGTTGTGCCCATAATCTTGCTCTGAATACTTTGCTAGGCTGTTTTAATTTATAGATTGTGAAATTACCTTTTGTAGTTTCTGGCGTTCCATTTAAATTAGACGTATTTATTCTAATTGGTTTCGCAGAACTTACTTCTACTAATTCATCTATAGAAACCGACAAATTAAGAGCTTTATAACCAACTGTAACGCTTGTTTCTGTTGAATGCGTTTCGCCATTTATATCCGTTACATCTGCTAACACTTCATAACTAAATGTCACATTTTCTGATTTTGAAAATGACTCATCGGGCAATGCTTTAAATTTAATTATATAGGTTCCTGTATCGTTTGTTACAGTTTCACCATTCGTAATTTCTGTTTCAGGAACTGATGAATAATAAGGGCGATACCACCAATACCAATATGGATAATTTACTCTTCTCACAACTCTGTATGAAACTTTTGCACCATCAATTAAATTACCTGCATAAGCTTTAGCTAAACCTGTTACTTCAACTTCATCATACATTTTATAACTTCCTTTTACAGGATTAAATGTAGTTTCAAATTTTGGGCGTTTGTAATCTTCTACGTTTACATATTTACTTCCATGTCCGTCTGTTATTTGCATTTGCCCGTTGAGTCCGTTTTGAGGAGCAATGAATGAACCTGTAATAGTTCCATATTCGTTTGTAGTTAAACTCAATGAACTAATTTTTTGATAATTCACATCATAAAAAGTAACAGTAACAGGATAATTTGTTTTTAATTGATGATTTTTTCCATTAGTGGATTCAAGAACAATGGATTTAAAATAAACGGTTTGTCCAGGGCGATAAATGGCTCTATCAGTAAATATAGTTGAATGAATAGTTTTATATTCTTGTGTATTTTGTTTGTAGGTGTAATAACTATTGTTGTTGTAAAAAACATCTTTACCATTTATAAATTCAACAAAAAATTGACGATCAGTAATATTAGAGTTTCCAATATTTAAAAAACCATTATCATCCGTTTTAAAAGTCGGTCCTTTTCTTACAACATATTCTCTTGTTGGATAATCATATTGCTCATACCACAACTGCGCAGTCACATTTTTTAAAGCATCTCCTGTTTGTCTGTTTAATGTATAAAAATCATACGAGCCATCCGGTTTTCTTTTTTCAATACTTGCAATATCACTAATAATACAAGTAGCGTATGCATAAATATTATTGTCATATTTAAAATCTTCAGTTAAAGAGGTTAAAATAACATAATAACCAGCGGGCAATTCAGGAAGAGAAATTTCCGTATTGTGAGATTGAAAATCATTATCATCAATAATGTTTTGAGAAAAGGATTTTACTAAAGGAAAATCGTTGAACTTTTTTACGAGTTGATCACCATAATTTTTCCTAAATAATTGCCTTAATTCTTGTGAAGTTGTTTTTACTATTTTAAAATATAATTTATTAATATTTTGAGAGGTTACTAAAGCTCTAAAAGGTTTATTTGGCTCATTAACTTCCTCTATAGTTAAATTACAACTCTTAGAGAAAATAGAATTTTTTATATTCACACATTCTTTGGCTCCGTATGAATTTGGAAATTTCGCTATTGCATTTTCACACACTTCTTTAGCCGAATTTTTATACCACTTATAATCATTACCTTGCAAAGGCTTATATAATGAAGCTTTTTGCAAGTACCAATTTGCTATTCTGTAATCTACTTCGGTAACACGTTCATTTTTCGCGAATTTTGTTTGTAATGCTTTTAAAGTATTTAAATATAATGTGTCTTTTTTTTGATTTTGAGAATTTGAATACACATAATCTAATCGTAATAATTCAACATCAATTAGGGCATTTTTATCTTCATCTTTTTCGTGAAACTTTGTTAAGTCTTGCATTAATAACAAAGCATAATATTTAATTTCAAATGAATCTGTACCAATAATTAATGGAGTTTTAGTAAAATCAACATAAGGTTTTAAATACACATCCTCATTTACTGTAAAACGATTTGCTGCACGAGAAACATCTGGCTCCGAACTCATGAAAAATCCAAGCGCTCTATGACCTAAAAAATCATAAAGAGTTGGTCTCCAAGCACGACATTCGGTTGTACCTTTGTTTATGATGGCATCATACATATCAATTTTAGTACGTTTTAACGAATCTACATTACTTAATGATGCTTTATAATTAGTGATTACAGCATTAGTTATGGCTTTTAAATCCCATGTTTCAATGTCATCATTTTTAAAATTAACGGTTGCTGTTCTGTCATAAAATTTCCAGCGATTATTTTGATAATATTGCCAAAAAGCATCTGCTAAAATACTTTGTAATACAGGTTTGATAGGATATTTAGATGCATTTGCCTCATCACGTAATTTGAAAATTGATTTTTCTAAAGAGAATTCTTCTTTATAACTTTCAAATTTCATTCGGTGTAAAATAGACTTTACAAACTGAGGCGCATTGTTTTCAATTTTTGCCTTTTTGTATATCACTTCAACAACAGTTAAAGCACTTGCTGTTAATCCTTTTTGTTCGCAACTATCTACACGTTTCCAAAGTTTATCATAAGTATCATTCTTTCCAAAACTGAGCATCGTGGGCGTTTGCTTTGTAAATTGATTAGAAAAAAAGCCTAAAGCTAAAAAAGCCGAAGCGAATAGCATCAGCGCAAGTGTGGTGATTTTTTTGATAGTCATAAATCATTGTTTTTAATTAAGATGTTATCGTAACCTAAATTCCATAAATAAAAAAATAAATATTTTATACCGAACACGTTTATTCTGCAGATGGCATATCATATTTAGCCCAATCTTCTTTTGCTGGACCATAAATACTTGGCACTTTTATATCGTTTAATCTCATTACCACAGACAATTGTCCACGGTGATGAACCTCATGTTTAATTAAAACTGATAAAATGGTTCCTTTCGACCAGTTTTCGCCGTACATATTTAGTTCAGATTTCAAATCTTCATCTACCCATTTTTCATTTACAACTTGTAAAACAGAATTAGCAGAAATTTCATATAATCGACAAATTTCGTTCATATTATTGATTGGCGCAGCGTGTTCGTCAGGACAATTAATTGTTAATCCTGCCTTACCAAGCATTTCTCCGTGTGTAATTAAAATATGCCAAACTAATCTTTGTAAAGAACGAATATCATCATTTGGCTTTAACATCAATTTATCATTAGGAATTTTTTTAAAAACCGTTAAAGTTGTTTCCTTTTCGTGAGTGAAGTCTTTAATAAATTGTTGGATTGAAGTATACATATTTTAAGTTTAAAATTTTACAAATAACCTTTTAGTTTGTAGATTATATAGCCTATCATTTCGTGAGTTATTAAATTTAAAGTAGAAAGTGCGTCCGAATTTGGGACAAAGCAATAATCAAAATCAAACCTTCTATTTCCAGTAAATTTATTGGTGATAAATGGAGTTAAATTTTTATAACCAGCTTTATTAAATATTGCTAATGATCTCCTCATATGAAATGAAGAAGTTACTAATAAAATCGAACCTTTAAACTGCATACTATCTAAAATATGTTTTGTGAAAATTGCATTTTCGTAGGTGTTTTTCGAATTATTTTCAATCATAATTGCGCTATCAGGAACATGAATTGTTTTTAAATATTCCTTTACATAAGTTGCCTCGCGATGATTAGGTTTACTAATACTACCTGAACCGCCCGTAATAACTATTTTATTAACCCGTCCTTTATGATACATAGATAATGTTTGGAATAATCTATCACCCGAGCAGGTAAAATCAAAACGATTTTGACGTTCATCAATTCTTCCCATGCCACCTAAAACAATGGCGATATCATATTTGGTAGATTTTAAATAAATATCATCATCTGAGAATTCCCAAGCACGAATAACTTCATCAACTAAAAACGAATTTGAAATGACATACGTAAAAATGGTAATTCCTAATACGAATTTTTTATATGGAGTATTCCATACTTTTTTTAAAAGGAATAATAAACCAATAAATAACCACGTAAATGGAGCAATAATGAATGCTAGAATTTTTGATAAGAAAAAAAACATAGGCTAAAGATAAGAAAAATCTTCACCCCAAACCTCTCCAAAGGAGAAGGAGTTTTAAATAAAATATTAATTATTTATTAATACAATACTTTCCAACTGTAAGTTGGGTTACTTTATTTTTAATAATCACAAAATTTGCAGAATATATTCCAATTTCACAATACAAAACATTTTCTTTTTTATAATGAAAATTACTTCCAATAAATTGCAATACTTCTTTTTCGGTTGAACCGATACTGATACTTTCCCAAACCTTAATATCACTAGAAACAAGTTTTATTTCTACAAATGTTTCATTATTATTATCAAATTTCCATTCCTGAGGTTTATCAGTCGTGAATATAATAAGTTGGCCAATTAATGGATATTTACTGTTATTTTTAGTTATTAACTGATAGTGCCCAAAAAAACCATTACCAGTTGGACGACAGAAGTTTGCAGATTCCGAAGTTGGTAAAACTCCAGAAGTAGTAGCAATATTAATCATCTTTTTAATATTTTTTATATTTACGGGCTCTGTAATTTTCACTAAAGTACTTACAGTAGAATCTGTTTTTATTTTAGGGATTTTTTGGCTAATTATACTTTCCGGTAAATTAGTAGGTAGAGATTTAACTTCTTCTTTAATAGAATAATTACAATTTGCAAAAAATGATCCCATGAGAATAAGAATTAAATATTTCATCTATAAATTTAGTTTAAATAAATATCTACTACTCAATAATCATTTCATAAGGCACACGAGCTTGAATACCTTTTTTAAGTAAAACCGTTTTTAATTGCTTAATGTAAATATATTGTTCGCCTAAATTAGCTTTCATAGTGCGTGTTTCAATTTCGTCAGCGCCATTTTTAAATAACTCTTCTAAAGGATCTTTTTGTTTAGGTAAATCAATTAATTTATAGCTCGACACTTTTGCCAATTTAGCAGCATAAGCAATAGCATCATTAATTCCTCCAATTTCATCCACCAACTTTATTTTTAATGCATCCGATCCACTCCAAACTCTGCCCTGGCCTATACTATCAACATTATTTTTAGAAATACTTCTTCCTTCAGAAACTTTAGTAATAAATACATCGTAAATATCTTCAACACTTTTTTGAATGTAATTATACTCATCGGGACTTGCAGCTCGTAAAATTGTACCAACATCACTATGCTTATTTGTATTTACTGTATCAATTGTAATTCCAAGTTTTTCAGATAAAGCTTTTTGTGCATTTGGAATCATACCAAATACACCAATAGAACCTGTAATTGTATTTGGTTGAGCAAATATTCTATTTGCGGCACAACTAATATAATAACCACCACTTGCAGCAACATCGCCCATTGAAACAACAACTGGCTTAACGGCTTTTGCTAATAAAACTTCGCGCCACATCACATCACTTGCTAAAGCACTTCCACCAGGCGAATTAACACGAAATACAATTGCTTTAATACTTGTATCTAAACGAGCATCTCTTAAAGCTTTAGCAACCGTTTCGCTACCAACCTGATCATCACTGCCTTCGCCACTTACAATTTCACCAACAGCATAAACAATAGCAATTTTATTACTCGATAATTTTAATTTATTAGGAGCTGAAGCATATTTTTCTAATGAAACGAAATGAATTTTTTCCTTTTGTTCAATACTCATTGCTTTTTTAATATCATCCATTGCTTCATCTTCATACTTTAAGGCATCAACTAATTTATATTTTAGAGCATCATTTGGATTTCTTATTAATAAATTATCAGCCATTTTATTTATATCTGCAATTGTAATCCCTCTGCTCTTACTAATGCCAACTAGCATATGATTCCATAAAGAACCTAAATAGGTTTCAACTTGAGAACGGTTTGCTTCACTCATTTTATCCAACATAAATGGCTCAATGGCACTTTTAAACTTACCATGTCTGAAAATTTGAACCTCAACTCCTATTTTATCCAACATGTTTTTAAAAAACATAATTTGAGAACTTAATCCTTTTACTTCTAAACTACCTTGTGGATTTAAATATAATTTACTTGCCGTACTAGCGATGTAATATGCCTTTTGACTATATGTTTCAGAATAAGCGTAAATAAATTTACCTGAAGATCTAAAGTCTATTAAAGCATTTCTAATTTCTTCTAGTGTTGCGAAACCAGCAATTGGTGTACTAATTTCAAGATAAATTCCTTTAATGTTTTTATCTTCTTTTGCCTTTTTAATATTTAATAAAATAGTATTTAACCCTACCGATCCTTCTGGCATTAAAGGACCTAAATTCAATTTACTAAAAGGATTTTCGACAGTACGCTCTTTGATGTGATCATTTAAACTAAGTTTTAAAACTGAATTTTCAACTGCCTTATACGATTTATCTTCGCCATCATCAACCATGTTTTTAATTGAAAAAATGACAATAACAGTGATAACGACACCTGTTAATAATATACCAAGGCATGAACCAAAAAACGCTCCGAAAAAACTTTTCATAATAGATTTATTTTAATATGAAAGCAAGTTAGCCTACTTTATCTTACCTTTACAAATAATTATATGAATGTAGCTTTTTTATGTTTGGGTGGTAATATAGGTAATAGAGAATTTACTTTAAAGCAGGCCGTTGAAAAAATAAACCTTGAAATTGGGCAAGTAATTAGTCAATCAAACTACTATGAAACGGAAGCTTGGGGTGTAGAAAATCAGGAAAAATACTTGAATCAATGTATTTGTGTTGAAACCATTTTTTCAAGTAATGAAGTTTTAAAAAAGTCTCTTGAAATAGAATTGAGCTTAGGTAGGAAACGAAACCATAAGGAAACCTACGAACCAAGAACTATTGATATTGATATGCTATTTTACAATTCCGACATTATTCAAACAAAAGATTTAGATATTCCGCATCCTCGTTTACATTTGCGCAAATTTGTTTTGATTCCATTGAATGAAATTGCCCCAAATTTTTTACACCCAGTTTTAAATAAAACAATGACTTCTTTATTATTAGACTGTAAAGATGATTGTGAAGTTTTACCTTATAAATAAACACTATGTATATAGCAATAGAAGGAAATATTGGCGCTGGAAAATCAACCATTGCACAAGAATTAGCAAAGAAATTAAAAGCTCATTTTTTACCTGAAAAATTTGAAGAAAACACTTTGTTACCCTTGTTTTATGAAAATAAAAAAAAATTAGCTCTACTTACAGAATTCTCTTTTTTAATTGAACGACAAAATCAGTTATTCACTTATTTTAAAAACAACAAACATAAAATAACGGTGAGCGATTTTCATTTTGATAAGTGCTTATGTTTTGCAAAAGCAAATTTAACCTCTAAAGATTTTAAACTCTATAAAAATAATTATAACGAAATTAAATTAACCATTCCAAGTCCTGATTTAGTTGTTTATTTGGATGTTGAGACAAATTTACTCCTTAAAAACATTTACAAAAGAGGAAGAAATATTGAGAAAAATATAAAAGCTGATTATTTAGAAAAAGTAAATAAATCGTATAAAAAGCATTATTCATCTAAGAAATCTTTGACAACTAAAATTTTAACGATTACAATAAAGAAATATGATGCTAAGACTACTGAATCTTGCTGTTTTAAAATTATTGAAACCTTACAGTTAATCCCAAATGAATAAATAGTTAGTCTAATTATTTACGCATCGGTATAATACCATCTAAGCTTTTCGTATAATAGTTTAAACTAAAACTCAAATCAAGATGGTATAACATAAAAACAAAAATTAGCTTACCTTTATAAAATGTTTAATCCTAGTGAAATAATTGAAAGTTCTCAAATTGTATATGAAGACAATCATTTAATTATTATAAATAAAAGGTCTTCAGAAATTGTACAAGGTGATAAAACTGGCGACATGCCTTTGTCTGAAAAAGTAAAAAATTATTTAAAACAGCGTGATAACAAACCAGGAAATGTTTTTTGTGGTGTCTGTCATCGATTAGATAGACCTGTTTCGGGCATTGTTATTTTTGCTAAAACTAGTAAAGCATTATCTCGCATGAATGAATTATTTAGAGATAAAACCATTACAAAAACTTATTGGGCAGTTGTAAAAAATAGACCACCACAAATTAAGCAACGCTTAACTCATTATTTAATTAAAAACGAGCAGCAAAATAAATCAAAAGCTTTTGATACTGAAAAAAGTGGTTCCTTAAAAGCAGAATTAGAATATGAATTACTAGGTTCCATTTCTAATTACCATTTATTACAAATTAATTTATTTACTGGTAGGCATCATCAAATAAGAGCACAATTAAGCGCTATTGGCTGTCCGATAAAAGGCGATTTAAAATATGGATTTGATCGTTCAAACTCAAACGCATCCATTCATTTACACTCCTATAAAACAGAATTTATTCATCCTATTAAACTCGAAAAAATATCGGTTACCTGTAAACCCGATATTACAGATGTCGTTTGGAAAGAATTGGTAAAGTTGGTTTAAGAAATTTGACTATTTCTATTTACTTTTTAAATAGGCAGCCATTGGCTCCCAATAGTATTTTTTCCAACCGTCTTTAAGAGCTTCAACTTTGTGCTCCGGTACATCCGTTTGTGAAAAACTCAATTTAGTTTTGTTGCCAACTTCTTCAAACAAAAAAGTACAAATTGAAAAATGATCTTCTGGCCAACCATCTTCAGCAAAATGCCAAGCCTGAACTATTTTTTTTCCTTTCACTAATTCAATATTATACCCATGGCAATATCCATCATAAGTTGAAAACTCACCTTTTACTTTATTACTCATGACAACATCAGCACCCGAAAATGCAGCATGTTTTTTTTGATCCATTATTAATTGATAAACTTTTTCAGAACTAGCATTAAATGTTGCAGATTGTTTGATTGATTTTGTTTTCATATATTAAATAATTTAAATAGTCTATTATTAACGTTTAGTAAAATCAAGCCATCTTGACAATGTATAAACTAATACAATAATTAGTACGATTGACAAAACTGAAATTGGATTTGCGAAATTAACGGTCCAGCCCAATGCTTTAATTTTTTTTGGTGGAAAAATTCTTTTATCCTTTCTGTTGAAATAAAATATCCCAAACTTCCAATTATCTGGATCAGCATGCCATTGATTTAATGTTTCTTCGCTAGGCTTTTCTTGTTTTTCCATTTTTTAAATTTAAAAAAAAATCATGTTAATACAAATATCACAAACTTAAATATACTACTATTAATCAAAAAAAATAATGATTTATATCTTTTTGAATCCAAAGAAATACGAATAAATTTGTAACAATAGCATATTGAAATAAATGTCAAAACACAAGTTATATAACATATTACTACAAATAATTTTTGTGCTAATTTCTTTTGTTTATTCAAATAGTGCATTTTCACAAAACAAAGATTCGACCGACATTTATCAAAAAATAAAAAAAAAGGCTTATAATCGAAATTTTACAACATGGATGTATAACGCCGTATTTGTTGATCCAGAGCCAAAAGAATATCCTATTGAACCAGCAACAAAAGAAAAAAATGTCAATCCATATTTAAAACATAAAGATAAAATTATTAGAAATATAACTATTTCTGTTTATAATCCTTTTGGACATAAAGTGGAGGATACTATTTTAAAACTTGAAAATGTTTTAGAAAATATTGCTAATCACATTCATATCACTTCAAGACATTGGATTATTACTAATAGATTATTATTTAAAAATAACGATACACTAAATCCATTAGCAATAAGTGAAACAGAAAGACTACTTCGCCAAGCCGATTTTATTAATGATGCTAATATTTTTATTGTTGATACTTTAAATACAAATGAAGTTGATATAAATGTTGAAGTATATGATAAATGGCCAATAACAGCTCCGTCTTACGTTGCTACAACAGATGCTCATATCACATTTATTAATCGAAACTTATTTGGAATAGGCCAACGATTTGAACAATATGTAGGATTTAAAACTCCTAATATCCTCGATTATAGTGGCTTATATTCAATAACAAATATCGACAATACATATATATCTGCTCTATTATCATACAAAACTGGCATTGATGGGACTTCCGTGAGACTTGCATTTGATCGTTCCTATTATTCACCATTAGCTAAATGGGCTGGTGGCGCTTCAATAAATCATAATTGGGGATATTATTCATATACAGATACAACTAATGCAACCACAAAAAAAATAAATTTAAACAATTTAGAATATGATATTTGGCTTGGAAAAAGTTTGAAATTAAAAACAGACAGAACATTTTTAAGTCAAAGTACAAACATTATATTTGGTGGAAGATATTATAATAATGACTATTTAACTAGACCAAAATTTAATATTGATACTGCCAAAATAAATTCAAATACATCAGCAATTATTGGAAACATTGGCTTGTCACTCCAAAAATATTATAAAGACAAATACATTTATAGATTTGGATCAAATGAGGATGTGCCAGAAGGCCTAATTATACAAGGAACTTATGGCATTTCTAAAAAAGAATTTAACAAGATTAGGTATTATGCGGGGCTAGAAATTGCACGAGCAAAAAAATTTAATTTTGGATATATAACTTCAACTATTTCGGGTGGCCTATTTTTTAACGAGTTTATTAAAAATGATATTACCACAAAATTCAATTTATATTTTTTAAGTAATCTATTAAAAAGTGGGCGGTGGTATTTCAGAGAATTTATAAATTATAATATCGTTCATGGAGAAAATAAAATGGCGAATGAAACCATTACTCTCAATTCAAATGAAATGTATGGTTTTAATAGTAATACATTAACAGGGAACACAAAAATGATTTTAACGTCTGAAACAGTTGCCTATGCTCCTTATGAATTAATAGGATTTCGTTTTGCGTCCGTTTTAACTGCCGGACTTGGAATTATTGGAAATCAGAAAAATAAAATTGAAAATAGTCCATTGTATCAAGCCTATTCATTAGGCATATTGATTCGTAATGAACATTTGGTTAGTAGCACATTTCAGATTTCAATAGGTGCTTATCCTTTTCTTCCAGATGGTACTAACAATGTATTTTTATTTAATCCATTAACCAGTTTTACGCTAAGAGTAAGAGGTTTTGCAATGGGTAGACCTGAATTTATTAGTTATTGATAAATGAGCGTTTATCTCATATGATTATACATAGGAGCTATAGAATCGGCTTTAAAGGTATCTGCTTTATCATAATTAAGTTTAGAATTAATCGAATCACCTAATTTATCAAAAGCATCTGCGCGTGCCTTATAAAAACTATAAGATTGTAATGATGGAACTAATTCCAATACTTTATCATAATCTTTAATTGCTCCTGAATAGTCTTTTAATAAATACTTTACATCTGCTCTACTAATAAGACATTCCACATAATTAGGATTTAACTCTATAGCTTTATTACAATCTAAAAGAGCCTCTTTATATAATTTGAGTTTCTTTTTCATAAATCCACGATTAGCAAAAGCCTTTACATAATCAGGTCTTAATTCAATAGCCATATTCAAATCTAAAATTGCACCAGCATAATTTTTATTTTCTCCTTTACAATAAGCACGATTCAAATAATTCATTGCATTTTTAGGATCTAATTTTATAGCCTTATCTAAATCCGCTAATGCTAATTTAAACTCTTTCAGAAACACGTAACACATTCCTCTATTTGTAAAGGCATCAGCGCTTTCAGGCCTCAAACGTATGAGTTGATTAACATCTTTAATTGATTCTTTATACTCACCAAGTTGATATTTTAACTGAGAACGTTTTACGTAAGCGTTAAAATTATTAGTATCGAGTCTAATAAAAATGGATTGATCCTTTATTTTATTTCTAAGCGTTGGAAACTCCGAAGTATCAGCATTTAATTCAAATACGACTTGAGAAAAACTCAACTGAAATGAAAAAATAAATAGAAGTATTTTAAAATATTTTTTCATTTAATACCTACACTTAACTGTTTAAAGAAATAATTAGCAAAAAAAATTACTTTTTTGCACCCATTTTATTTTTCAATAAGGAGATAATAATTGGTAATACAGAAAAACCAATAATACCTAAGCAAACTAAATCAACATGTTTTTTAATGAACTCAACATTGCCTAATAAGTAACCAGCAGTGGTTAATGAGCCAATCCATAAAACGCCACCAATAATATCATACACAATATATTTTTTATAATCCATTTTACCAATGCCAGCAGCAAAAGGTGCAAAAGTTCTTACAAAAGGCACAAAACGCGCCATGATGATTGCTTTTGTTCCGTATTTTTCAAAAAACACATGTGTTTTATCAAGGTATTCGCGTTTTACTAATACTTTACCTTTTAATTTTAAATCAAATATTTTAACGCCTATTTTACGACCTATCCAATAGTTACAATTATCGCCCAAAACAGCTGCTGCAAATAACAAAATAAACAAATACGATAAATTTAAATCGCCAGAACGAGCAGCTAAGCCTGCCATAAATAAAAGCGAATCGCCTGGTAAAAAAGGCATAGCCACTAAACCTGTTTCAATAAAAATGACTAAAAATAAAACAACGTAAATAGCTGTTTGGTAGTTGGTAATTATCCAATTTAAATCTAAAGGCATTAAGTGTTTAAATAATTCAATCATAATGTGTTTTTAATAGTTTTTTGTAAAAATCAAATATACAATTTTTAGATTATACGCATTCAATATAGACCAATTTCTGCAAAGCGCCATTTTATAATTTTCATGCAGTATCGGCATTACCAATTACTCCAAAACAATCCCAGTTTGGGTAAACAAAATACAAAGCTTACTCCTATTTCGACTAAGGAGTTAACTTATTTAATCTTATTAAAAAACAGTATATTTATGATACAGTAGAATAATGAAAACTGTCAGAAAAAGCTAAAAAGAAGCTAAAATGATTATATTTACTAAAATAAATAAGGCTGATAAAATGCGACATATACAACAAATGTATGTTGTATATGTCGCATTTTATCAGCCTTATAAGTAAGTTACCACCAATTTTAGACAGACATGACCTGGACAAGGAGAAAATTTATTAAGGCCGGACTTTTAGCTGGCTTTGGCTTCATCCTCCTCGACTCTTTCTGGCTTGAAAAATACTTCATCGAAACAAACGACTTTAACCTCGGTAAATCGACCGACGACAACTTCGACTTAAAAGTCATTCAAATCTCCGACCTTCATTTGCAGACTTTGAACGGACAGTTAAAAAGACTTGCGAAGAACATAAATAAGCAAAAGCCCGACCTCATTTTAATCACCGGTGACTCAGTTGACAATAAGAAAAATGTTTTTGTTCTCAATCAATTTCTTGGTTTAATTCACACCGACATTAAAAAGTTCGCCATATTGGGTAACTGGGAATATTGGGGCGGTGTCGACTTAGAAGAACTGCGACTTAGTTACTCCTTAAATAATTGTGAGCTTTTAATTAATTCCTCTCGACAACTAAAATTTAAAAATAAAACAATTTCAGTCACAGGCATTGACGACTACGTTGGCGGTAATGCCGACATCGAACTGGCTTTAAAGGAGTTTAAGCAAAGCGACTATCACATAATTTTAAATCACTGCCCTGAGTATGGCGACATTATCTCCGAAAAATTAAAAGACAAAATTCCTTATGACTTTATGTTATCAGGACATACTCATGGCGGACAAATAAATCTTTTTGGTTTTGTTCCTTTTAAACCTCAGGGTAGCGGTAACTATCTTAAAGGTTGGTACAAGGACAAAAATATTTATGTTTCAAAAGGTATTGGGACAAGTATTTTTCCAGCACGTTTCATGGCAAAAGCTGAAATCGCGGTGTTTAAAATGCTGACATAAAAACTGGTGGTAACACAGGTCTTGCGTAATTTTTTGCGTGTTAACGCTCAAATGCATAACTTGGACAAGCAAAAAACTACGCAAGGCCTGAAAACGTTATGTGTCACCGTAGAAAAATAACCGCATAGACAAGTAAGTGAAAATATTTTTTAAAATCATACTCTACATTTCTTCTATTCTATTGGCTTTTTTTATTAATAAGTCGGTTACATATGCAGACACTAATGCTTTGACAATTATATTAATGTTTGTTGCACTTGGACTATACGGCTTTGGCATTGTATATTTAGGCTACAATGTGACAAACTTAATAATACCAGTAGACCTAGACGTACAAAACCGTTATCATGCTTGGCGTGACAACAAAGCTAAATTATCTACACTATTTGACCCAAAGACATTAAGCCGAGTAAAATTGAATAAATCAATTTCACTTACATTAATTATTGTCTTTCTTTTTGGTTTCGGTGCTTTATATTTCACTTGGTTCGACAAATGGTCCGACAATGAAATTGCAACAAATTACGTCGAACGTAGAGTTGTCGTTAAAAGTATTTCCTGGGCAAAAGGCAGGTATGCAGACTTTGAATTTACATTTAACAATACTGTAATCGAAAACAGAACACGTAATGACGAATTACAAATTGGAGACTCTATTACTGTTTCCTTTTCTTCTAAAAACCCTAAGATTCTAAGGGTGAAAAGCGACAATTGAGACAGTTTCAAATAAAACGGCGAACACATAACACACGTTTTATCCAATTTGGGCGGAAGTATAAGGCATTTGCAAAAGCTGTCACTTCGTGAAAGAAAATTATTTTCGCTTTGCAAAAGTCCGGGAACATAGTATCTTTATTTAAACATTTCGGTAGACAAAATTCCTGAAAAATTTCTTAAACATATTGAAGGAACAGAGGGTTTGTTTGAAATAAGAATCGAAGTTGGTAGTAATATTTATAGAGTATTTTGCTGTTTCGATAAAGGTAATCTTGTTGTGCTGTTCAATGGATTCCAGAAGAAAACTCAAAAGACACCTCGACAGGAAATCGAGATGGCAGAAAAATTAAAAAATGAATATTTTCAATTACAGATAAAAGAAAATGAAAAAGGACAAAGCAATAAGAAACGCTAAAAACTTTGACGAGTTATTAAATATTCAATATGGCGAAATTGGCGAGAAAAAACGTGATGAGTTTGAAAAAGCCGCTCAATATTTTGTAATTAGCGAAACGTTGAAAGACGCCAGAAAAGAAGCACATATGACGCAAGAGGAATTAGCAAATAAAGTTGGTACTAAGAAAAGTTACATATCGAGGTTAGAAAATGGAAAGTGTGATATTCAATTATCGACACTATACAGAATTTTCGAAGATGGTTTAGGGATTCGTGTAAGCTTGTTAATTGGTTAATAAAAACGCTATTGGCTAACAGTACCTCCTATGTAAAGCAGCTAAAGTTTTTCAACATAATTTGGAAGCAAAAAAATGCTCGCAGAAGTACAAGGCATTTGTATCTTTATTTAAACATTTCGGTAGACAAAGTTGCAAAACCCAAACTGTGTAAGCTTCCCTAATCTTGAGCCAATTTAAAAAAATTCATACATTTTCGCCTAAGACACATTTACGATTAAATTAATTTGTTTTGCACGTATATAATCAGTATATTTGCACGTATAAAAACGAGTAATATGGACACCAAGTTGACACTAAAATTAGAAGAGACAGTTATTGAAAAGGCAAAAAACTATGCTAAGAACCATAGAACAAGCCTTTCTAAACTAATTGAGAACTACCTTCTAAACATAACTAATGACAATCAAAAAGAAGAAAAAATAACTCCTTTAGTTAAAAGTTTGTCCGGAATTATTGACCTTCAAAAAGGGTACGATCATAAAAGAGAGTATTCTGATTTTCTTTTAAATAAATATAAATAATGGAGAAGGTTTTTGTAGACACTGATATCGTTCTTGACTTGTTGAGTTTTCGAGAACCTTTTTATAATTCTTCTGCTCATTTATTTTCAGAAGCAGACAAAGGGAAAATTAAGCTTCACGTTTCTTCTTTGTCATTTTCCAACTTAAATTATATTTTATCAAAACAATACTCAGCAGACCAAGCGAGAAAAAAGTTATTAAAGTTTAAAACGTTAGTTACAGTTTTAGCCGTAACAGATAAAGTCGTAGAATTAGCTCTATCGTCTGATTTTAAAGACTTTGAAGATGGTTTACAATATTTCACTGCGATTGAAAATAACATAAAGACATTATTGACAAGAAATTTAAAGGATTATAAAACTGCAGAAATTCCGATAATGACAGCGGAACAATATCTGAAGGGAAAGTAGAAAAAACTGTCAGCCACTAACACACGGTCCTATGTAAAGCAGTTAAAGTTTTCAACATAATTTGGAAGCAAAAAAATGCGGGCGGAAGTATAAGCATTTGCAAATTTTGTCCCTTCGCGCAAGACATTTATTTCGTTTTGCAAATGCATAGAAACATTCTATCTTTATTTAAACATTTCGGTAGACAAAGTTTCAACCCCAAAACTGAAATAAACCGCGAAAACCTTAGCTACAATACATGACAAGACTAATAATAACTTATTTTACATTAATTCTACTTTCATCATGTGGGACAAGCTTTGTCGTTAGAAAATATACCGAAGGCTCTTTTCATAAAAATCTAGACTTTACTGCACAAAAAACGGTATTCAAAGACTCTATCATTGTCAAGAAATTCAAAAAGGGCTCAACCAGTGTGACCAGAATTAGGTCGAAAGGCCCTGATGTTACAATAGAGATTGACGAAAATAACATTCCATTATCAAGTCAAAAACTAGATACCATTAAATTAACCCCAGCTGAGGAAAAGCATAAAGTTGCTAGGATAAAAAGTATTGAAAAGCACGCCCGGATTTCCAGAGCTATTTTTTGGCTACCGGGCTTTGGTTTTATTCATAATGTTTCTTACCTAAAAAAAGCGAACAAAATTGAATCTAAATATAAGGTTGACCTAAGCAAAGAAAAAAAAATATTGCGGACATACATGTTCTTATCTATTCCTTTTTTATTAGTGGCACTTATCTTTGTGTTATTTGTAATTTTGCCCGCCCTAGCTGGCGTTGCTGTACTAGCCTAAATATGTACTGGTGCTAACAGTACTAAAAAAAATGCGGGCGGAAGTATAAGCATTTGCAAAAGCGGTCGCTCCGCGAAAGACAGTTATTTCGCTTTGCAAAAGTCCGGTAACATAGTATCTTTGTTATTAATATTTGGTTGACGAATACCCTGAGCTGAAAAAGTTTTAGTTACCAACCGTTAGCTCTTATTTTGAAAAACAGATTGTAGAAAAAATGAACTCCGAACAAAATTACATCGAAATAAATCGTCTATCCTGGAACAACAGAACTGATACGCACTTAAAATCGGAATTTTACGACTTAAAGGGATTTCTGAATGGAAATTCATCTCTAAACGATATTGAATTAAACTTACTTGGTGACATAAAAGGCAAATCAATTCTTCATTTACAATGTCATTTTGGACAAGACACCATTTCGTTGAGCAGACTTGGTGCAGACGTTACAGGCGTAGACTTATCAGACAAAGCTATAGAAAATGCCAAACATATTGCTAAGGACACAAATTCAAATACAAACTTTATTTGTTGCGATATTTACGATTTAACAAACCACTTAGATAAACAATTTGACATAGTATTTACAAGTTATGGAACAATTGGTTGGTTACCCGACTTAGACAAGTGGGCAAAAATCATTTCTAAATTTCTAAAACCTAATGGACAATTTGTATTTGTAGAATTTCACCCTGTTGTATGGATGTTTGACGACAATTTTGAAAAAATTGGTTACAGATATTTTAATTCGGGTGCAATTTTAGAGACAGAAAGCGGAACTTACGCAGATAAAAAAGCTGACATTACACAATCATATGTTATGTGGAATCACAGCATAAGCGAAGTACTTAATAGTTTGATTAAAAACGGACTTGAATTAAAATCTTTTGACGAGTTTGACTACTCACCTTACGATTGTTTTAATAAAACAATAGAATTTGAACCGAAAAAATTTAGAATAGAACATTTAGAAAATAAAATTCCAATGGTATATTCCATAATAGCTAAAAAGAAAAATAACAACTAACCTAGAGTTTGACAAAAATTGGTCAGACGATCTAAATTAGACATTTGTTCTACTACTAATATTTGGGATTTACTGAATCCCTAAACGTCAAAATTCTACAATCGGCTTGCCTTAAAAACAACAAAAGTTTAATTAGTAGCAATTTAAAAAGGCTATCTTAATAAAAAGATAGCCTTTTATGGTTTTAAAAATGAGCGAAAACTTATTTACAAAACCCTGTCAACAACAAAAATTAAAATTTAACAAAAACTCTTTGCAAAGATACTATCTAATGTAGTATATTAGTGCTATAATTTGTAGCAATTTAAAAATATGAGTAAAATATTTAGCAATTTAAAATATTTGCGTTTGCAAAAAGGCTTATCGCAAGAGCAATTAGCCGATAATTTAGGTATAACCCGTTCAAGGCTTGGTGCTTATGAAGAAAATAGAAATGAACCGTCGATAGATTTACTAATTACAATTTCCGACTATTTTCATGTAGCCGTTGATGCGCTTGTGAGAGGTGATTTTACCAAAACGAGTTTGGATGGTTTAATGAAAATTGGTAAAAACCGTATGTTATTTCCAATTTTAATTGATGAAGATGGTAGAGATGTGGTAGAGTTAGTGCCTTTAAAAGCCAGTGCTGGTTATTTGCAAGGTTATGCCGACCCTGATTATGTGGAACGCTTACCTCGTATGAAATTGCCATTTTTACCAACTGGTAAACACCGTGCTTTCCCAATAAAAGGTGATAGCATGCCTCCAATAAAAGAAGGCTCATTTGTAGTTGCCAAATACTTAGAAAAATTAGAAGAAGTTAAAAACGGGCATACGTATATTGTTGTTACAAAAGATGATGGTTTATCTTACAAGCGTATTTTTAATTTAAATATGAAAAAAGGCTTTTTAGAATGTCATTCGGATAATAAAATTTACCAGCCTTATAAGGTCAACTTAAAAGATGTGGTTGAGTTATGGGAATACACTTGCTGTATTAACATGACGGATTATCAAGAAGAAGAGCTTAATGTGGGTAGCATCATGAGCATGCTTCGCAATTTACAAGTTGAGATGGAAGTGATTAAAAAACAAGGAAAGAAACTAAATTAATTAGTATTTAGTTAAAAGTAATCACAGTTCTTTCATCTTTTTGCTTGATCAAAAAGAAGCAAAAAAATCAAGACGAAAAGCCAAATCCGTTTTTATTCACGCAAAATGCCTTCGCTTCACCGCCATAAAAACTAGGATTTCGCACCTTTTCGACAAAATCAGCCGCACAATTACTAACGTATACGTTAGTTTGAATCCAAGTTTTAGTTAATTGATTATTAAAAAGCCTTGTAATGTGTTTTTAAAACAAAAGTTCCTGAATTCGTTTATTCAGGAACTTTTCTTTTATTTAAGTGAACTCTAATTATTGAACAATGATATAGCCTTGCTCGGTGGTATTTGAAGAATGGTAATTGCAGCCAAAGCTAAAACTACCTGCTTTAGAAAATGTATAAGTGTATGAGTCTCCACTTGTAATTTTACCACTATCAAACACGCCATTATAGTTGGTAACGGAATGGTTAGCATTATCCTTATTAATAAAAGTAACTGTAGTACCAACAGGCACTGTTAATTGAGAAGGTCTAAATAATTTATACTCAAGCCATATTTCATTAGGGCCAGGAGAACCTTTTGGTTTTTTACTACAAGTAGTAAATGCAAAAAAAATGCTTATTAAAAAAAGTGAATTAAAAAACTTCATGATGATAGTTTATATTCTATAAATTTACACAAAGTATACTAAAACACTAAATATATTAAGAATTAAATTGTTAGTTAAAAAACTTTAAAAAGCTTTTTACTTCACGTTAATGATTATACATTAGTAAATTAAATTTTACAACTTATGAAAAAATTCCTTTCAACAAAACTATTTCGTGCCATATGGTCTTTAGGCTTAGCAGCTTTATTATATTGGATTTGCCCATCATGTATTAGTAAAACAACTGTAGCGTTGATACTTGGAACATTAGTCGTATTAGTTAATGCATCGCCAATAATTAGTAAAGCTCCTATAATTACACACATCACACGTGTTTTTGTTGGAGGCTTATTTATATTTTCGGGTTTTATTAAAGCTAATGATCCTTTAGGATTTAGTTATAAACTTAAAGAGTATTTCGAAGTATTTACAGCAGATTCGGGCTTATCAATATTTGAAAGCATGGCACACATTGCTTTACCATTAGCAATTTTATTATGTGTGAGCGAAATGGCTTTAGGATTTATGTTATTAGTAGGTTACAAAAGAAATCTTACGCTTGGTTTATTATTGGCTCAAATTGCCTTCTTTACATTTTTAACGTTTTATTCGGCTTGCTATAACAAAGTAACAACATGTGGTTGTTTTGGCGATTTTTTAGTTTTAAAACCTTGGGAAAGTTTTTGGAAAGATATTGTCTTAATGATTGCCATTACCTTACTTTTTGCTGGGAAAGAAAACATTAATGAGTTGTTTAGCCCATTAATTACTGGGGCTTTAACTATTTTCGCAATTATATTATCGGTAGTATTCCCGATTTACACTTACCGAAATTTACCAGTATTTGATTTTAGAGCCTATAAAGTGGGTGATAACATCAGAGAAAATATGAAACCAGGAGTTGGTTATCAACCAGCAGTATATGAATCCATGTTAGAATACAAAAATTTGAAAACTGGAAAAATAAAAGAATTCACACAAAAAGATTATATGGATTCTAAAATTTGGGAAGACACCTTAACTTGGGCTTGGCATAATACGGTTAATAAATTAGTACATGATGCAATTAATCCTCCAAAAATTGTTGATTTTTCAATAAATAATCAAAATGGAGAACCAATAACTGACAGTATTTTAAACAATCCAAATTATCAATTTTTGTTGGTGTGTTATGATTTAAATGAAACAGAAGATAATGAAACCCTTCATGCAAAAATTAACGATTTATATAAATTAGCAGCTTCTGAAAGAATTTCTATTTTAGGACTAACAGCCTCTGATGCTAAGCAAATTGATGATTACAAGCATAAACATCAAGCCTTGTATGATTTTGCAACTTCGGATGGTGTTGTTTTAAAAACTATTATTCGTTCAAACCCTGGTTTGGTTTTAATAAAAAATGGAACAGTTATTATGAACTGGCATTACAACAATTTTCCAAGTTACAGTGATGTGAAGCAAAAATACATGAAGTAGTACAATCATCCTATTTAATTCACTTATTAGAACAATAGCAGGATATATTTTTGCCTATCTCGTAACAAGATAGTATCTTTCCGTTTTATAAAAAAGTAAACAAATTATGGCTACTACATCAGATATTTCAAAAAATATTTTTTTAAGACACAATAATGAATTGGTTCAGGTAATGGACTATGATCATATTACACCAGGAAAAGGAAATGCAATTTATTCGGTAAGATGCAGAAATGTTGAAACTGGAAAACAAAGCGAAGTTCGTTTTCGTTCTGGCGAAAAAATAGACATTATTAGAGTTGATGAATATGAAATGCAATATCTTTTTATGGAAGGCGATTTCTTAGTTTGTATGAATCAAGAAACTTACGACCAATCACATATACCTAAAATATTATTTGCGGATAGCTTACAGTTTTTACAAGAAGGAATGGTTTTAAAAATACGTTTTGATGAAAATGATAAACCTTTAAGTGGTTTATTACCTCAATATGTAGAATTAGAAGTTACGTATTGCGAAGAAGGTGTAAAAGGCAAATCATTAAAAACTGCTGAGTTAACTGGTGGTGTAAAAATACAAGTACCAATATTTGTAGTAATAGGTGATAAACTAAAAATCAATACTGAAACAGGTGAATACGTAGAACGCGTTAAATAATTTTATGAATCCTTATTAAAAAAATCTCAACATATTTTGTTGAGATTTTTTTTTATATCCTAACGCCAATTATCGTAATATCATCTACCTGTTCCAAATCGCCTTTCCAATTATTTAAAGTATCTATTAATACTTCTTTTTGTTTTTGCATGGCAAAAGGAGAAACAGAAATTAGAAGTTCTTTTAATTTTTTATACATGAATTTTTTTCCTTTCATGCCACCAAATTGGTCAGGAAAACCATCTGTAATGGCATATACAATATCTCCTTTTTGTAAATCAATCGTGTTTTGTGTAAACAGATTTGTATCTCTGTCATGTTTTCCAACTGGCATTTTATCTGGAGATAATTCAATTAATTCTTTGCCAACAGAACTTGTAGAAGCCCGAACTATCCAAATAGGATTATTAGCAGCAGCATAAGTTAGCTTGTTATTCATAAAATCAAAACTAATAATACTACAATCCATTCCATCTTTACCACCTTCTGCACTTCCATCTTTTTTTAGTCGTTCAATAATTGTTTTACGTGTTGAGTTTAAAATATCAGAAGGTTCGGTATATCCATCTTTAATTGCAGATTCAAGACTAGTAATATTAAGTAAACTCATAATGGCGCCAGGTACACCATGCCCAGTGCTATCAGCAGTAACTAATGCGAATTGCCCATTATTTAATTTACTTGACCAATAAAAATCGCCACTAACAACATCTTTAGGTTGAAAGAAAACGAAGTAGTCATTTAAATTTTCGTCTAATAATTGTTTTGATGATAAAAAACTCCTTTGAATTCTTTCAGCATAATTTATACTATCCGTAATTTCTTTATGTTTTTCTTCAACTAAATGTTTTTGCTGAGTAATAATTTTATTTTGCGTTTGAGTTTCTTGTTCTTTTATTTCAATAATTTGTTTTTGCTTTTGAGTAATCTTGAATCTATTAAAAACAAAACCAGTAAAAATCAACACCAATAATAAACCACCATATAATGCAAAACGTTGAGTTTTTTCTTGTTTTAAACTTGCTTCACTTTCTGCTAATTTTGCTTTAGATACTTTTTTTTCTTCAGATATTTTTATACTATCAGCAGCTGATTTTTTTTCGTATTCGTATTGAAAACTTTTTTGTACTGAAGAAATATAATTAGTTTTATTATTTATGCTATCAGTCATTAGTTTAAATAAAACCTGCATTTCATAAGCATTTTTCCAATTATTTAATTTAGCGTAAATAATACTAAGTAATTCACTTGACCTTTTTATATTATCACTATTATCAATTTCTTTAGATAATTTAAAACTTCGTTCGGCATATTTTTTTGCATCAATAAAATTACCCTGATTAAATAAACATGAAGCAATAAAGGTTAAAGTATTAGCAACTCCAGTTTTATTATGAATTTCTTCATAAATACTTAAGCTTGTATTATAATAAGATAATGCTTTAGATATGTTGCCGTTTTTTTTATAGATATAAGCAATATTGTTTAATGTATAAGCAATTCCTGATTTATCATTGATTTCTGCTCTAATTTTTAGACTTTGACTATAGCATTTCAAAGATTTAACATTATCTCCTAAGTCACTATAAATAACACCTAAATTATTCAACGACCTTCCTATTCCAATTAAATCATTTACTTCTTCATACAATCGTAAACATTTTTGATAATATTTAATTGCTAATTCCTGATTATTTTGGTCATGATAAATAATACCTATATTAACCATCACATTGGCAATTTCTAATTTGTTTCCTGATTCCTCGCGAATTCTTAAACACTTCTGAAAATAATTTAAAGCTTTTGGAATATCATTTACCTCTTTATAAACATAGCCAATATTGTTTAAAACATCCGAAATACCAATTTTGTCACCCAATTCTTCATGTATTTTTAAAGATTTATCAAAATACTCAATCGCTAATTTCATGTCACCATTATCTTTATAAATAAATCCAATATCATTTAGAGCTAATGCTTTAGTTTTTAGAAACGCTTTCTTTTCAATACCCTTAGCAATACTTAAATTTTTATTTATTATTGAAATTGCCTGTTCACAAACTATAATCATTGTATCTGGATTTGAAACATATAATGTTTCTCCTATATCTACTAAAATGATAGCTCGAGTTGTATCATGTTTTGCACTTTTAAAAGCTTGTTTCAAAGAATCAATGTTTTGCGCAATTAAAAATTGACTTAACAAGAGCATTAGTAATAGGATAACTATGTTTTTTATACTTTTCAAACTATATCAAATTTATACTAATTTTCGATTTAGACATAAAAAAACCTCCAAATACTAATTTGGAGGTTTTAATTTTTATAAAATATAAGTATTATTTACTCAGCTAAAACAATAACATTGTTTTTTGAAATTTCAACCACTCCACCTTTAACAGCAAATGAATGTGTCGTATTATTATCTTCTGTAAGTTCTATATTACCACTTTTTAAAGTTGCAATCATGGCAGCATGGTTATTTAAAACTCCAAAAGAGCCTTCTGCACCAGGGAACACAGCAGATTTTACTTGTCCTTCAAATACTTTTTTATCGGGTGTTATTATTTCTAATTTCATTTTTTTGCTATTAAGCTTCAGCTAAAATCTTTTTACCTTTTTCAATTGCTTCTTCAATGCTACCAACTAAGTTGAAAGCAGCTTCAGGATATTGATCAACTGCTCCATCTAAAATCATATTAAACCCTTTAATAGTATCTTCAATTGGAACTAATACACCTTTTAAACCTGTAAATTGCTCAGCAACGTGGAATGGTTGAGATAAGAAACGTTGTACACGACGTGCACGGTGAACTGTTAATTTATCTTCCTCACTTAATTCATCCATACCTAAAATAGCGATGATATCTTGTAATTCTTTATAACGTTGTAAAGTTAATTTAACACGTTGCGCACAATTGTAATGAGCTTCGCCAATAACTGCAGGAGATAATATACGAGATGTAGAATCTAAAGGATCTACAGCAGGATAAATACCTAATTCAGCAATTTTACGACTTAATACTGTAGTTGCATCTAAGTGAGCAAATGTAGTTGCAGGAGCCGGATCGGTTAAATCATCAGCAGGCACATAAACCGCTTGTACTGAAGTAATAGAACCTTTTTTAGTTGAAGTAATACGTTCTTGCATCGCTCCCATTTCTGAAGCTAATGTTGGTTGGTAACCTACCGCAGAAGGCATACGACCTAATAAGGCAGAAACCTCAGCACCTGCTTGAGTAAAACGGAAAATATTATCAACGAAAAATAAAATATCACGACCTGGACCAGTTCCATCACCATCACGGAAATATTCCGCCATAGTTAAACCTGATAATGCTACACGAGCACGAGCTCCAGGAGGCTCATTCATTTGTCCGAATACCAGTGTTGCTTTTGATTCTTCTAAAGCTTTTGTATCAACTAAAGATAAATTCCAACCACCTTTTTCCATATCGTGTTTAAAAGCATCGCCGTATTTGATAACGTCTGATTCGATAAACTCACGTAATAAGTCATTTCCTTCACGAGTTCTTTCTCCAACACCTGCAAACACAGAAATACCTGCATAAGCTTTAGCAATGTTGTTTACCAACTCCATAATCAAAACTGTTTTACCAACACCAGCACCACCGAATAAACCAATTTTACCACCTTTTGCGTATGGTTCAATTAAATCAATTACTTTGATACCTGTAAATAATACTTCAGAAGAAGTAGATAAATCTTCGAATTTCGGAGCTTCGCGGTGAATAGAAACTCCACCTTCTTTACTTACTGTGTTGATACCATCAATAGCTTCACCAACAACATTAAATAAACGCCCTTTTACTTTATCACCAATTGGCATTCTAATTGGAGAACCAGTAATATTTACATCCATACCACGGTATAAACCGTCAGTACTATCCATTGCTATGGTACGAACCATATTTTCTCCAATGTGTTTTTGAACTTCAAGGATGATTTTAGAATCGCCTGCGCGAACTATTTCTAAGGCATCAAGAATGCTTGGTAGTTTACCACCAGCTAAATCAAAGCTAACGTCCACAACGGGTCCGATAACTTGAGCAATTTTACCAACTTGGTTTGACATGTTGAATGTGTTTTTTAATTTCGGGTGCAAATTTAGGGTTTAAAGTTAAATTATACAACCAAATTATAGTTTTTTAAAAGGATTTATTCACAATTAACTTGTTCGCTTTAATAATTCACTTACTAATTCAACCGGCCGACCAATTACAGCCTTGTAACCATCAATAACTATTGGTCTTTCAATCAAAATGGGATGTTCTGTTAGTATTTGAATCCATTCTGAATTTGTGAAAGTTTTCCCTTTAAATTTTTCAAGGAAAATTGGTTCTTTTTTTCGAACAATATCTATTGCGTTTAATCCTAACTTATCCAAAATGTTTTTTATGTCTTTTTTTGAAGGGGTATTTTTTATGTAATCGATTATTTCAATTTCACAATTTTCGTCTTTTAAAACTTGTAAGGCGCATCTGCTTTTTGAGCAACGATTATTATGTAATATGGTTACTTTTTTCATGTTGTGAAACTAAATAATTTTGTCTAATAATTTTATACTATTTATCATAAATAACATGATTTTATTCATTAATTCTTGGGTGTGCCCCTTTGGGTCAGCCTGTCCCGATTTTTTCGGGAGGCTTTTCGTTACAATCTTTTTTCGTACCTCAAAACCGATTTCCAATCAATCCCTCACGCAGATTAATCATAAATACAAAATTAAAATTCCTATTGAACCATAAACTGCAAGAGGGATGCAAGCGGAAAGCTTTTTTAAATGCTTTCATTTAAAAACTTGAAGCGACAGCCCACTCTGGCCTAAGCCAGACTTGCCCAATTAATAATAATAATAATTTGGGCGTGCCCCTTTGGGTCAGGCTTTGCGTTTCAATCTTTTTTCGTTCCTCAAAAAGGATTTTCACTTCAATCCTTCACGCTGGTTCATATTAAATAGCAAATTAAAATTTCAATTTAACCGTAAACTGCAAGAGGGATGCAAGCGGAAAGCTTTTTTAAATGCTTTCATTTAAAAAACTTGAAGCGACAGCCCACTCTGGCCTAAGCCAGACTTGCCCAAAAAATGATGAAAAAAACTTAAGGTAAAAGCAATGAACTATCACCATAACTCAAAAAACGATACTTGTTTTTTAAAGCATAGTCATAAATTACCTTCCAATTATCACCAACAATGGCACTAATTAATAATAATAGCGTGCTTTTTGGCTGATGAAAATTTGTAATGATGCCTTTTGCAATTTTGAGTTGATAAGGCGGCGCAATTAGAATTTGAGTTTTACAAACTAACTTATTTAAATTATTTAGGTTCATCCATTTTAATAATGCTTGTAAACTTTGTTCAACGGAAATTTCATTTTCTGTTAATTGGTAAGCATCCCATTGTTTTATTTCTAATTGTTGAATAGTAGAATTTGGATTTAAGAAAGCTTTTAAACCCATCCAATAAAGCGTTTCAACAGTTCTAAAAGAAGTTGTACCAACTGGGATAATTGGAAACTGACAATTTTTCAATACACTTTCAATAGTTTCTATATCAACATCAATCCATTCGGCATGCATAATATGATCACCAATTTTTTCGGATTTTACTGGCATAAATGTACCAGCACCAACATGAAGCGTAACTTGCAATTGTTGAATATTTGCACTTTTTAATTCATTTAAAATGCTTTCTGTAAAATGCAAACCAGCAGTTGGCGCAGCAACTGAGCCTTTATATTGAGCATAAACAGTTTGATAACGTGTTAAATCAGTTTCCGTTGTTTCTCTTTTTAAATAAGGAGGAATTGGAATAGCACCTACTCTACTTAATACTTCAGCAAAACTTAATTCTGAGTTATTCCAGCTAAATTCGATATTGACATGCGTATCAGTTTTGTCTAAAATTTTAGCTTTAAGTTCAATGTCTTGGTGATTTAAAATTAGAAATTCATCTTTCCATTTTCTTAAATTTCCAACTAAGCATTTCCATTTTACAGAACCTGAAATTGCCATTGCTATTGCTACATCGCTATAACACTCATGTGGTTCTAAACAAAACAATTCGATGGTTTGATTGGTTAAAGTTTTAAAATGTAACCGAGCCTGAATGACTTTTGTATTATTAAAAATAAGAACTGCATTTTGTGGCAGTTGAGTTACAATATTTTTAAATGAATGGGATTCGATTTTCGATTCTTTATACACTAACAATTTAGCATCTTCTCTGTTTTCAGTTGGAAAATAAGGGATATGCGATTCGGGCAAATCGTAATTAAAATCAGAAATATTTAAATGTGAAGGAGAATTCATAAAAAAAGATAAGGCGCAAAACTACCAATTTTTATCCGTTTTGTAAACGGTACCTTTAAACAAAGCGATTTTTTTATTTGTGTTTTGTATCATAATATCAATCGTATAAATAGCAATTTTATTACTGCTTGATTGTTGAGTTGCTTCAGCAATAATAATATCATTTTCAACTAAAGAAACGACGTGTGAAATAGAGGTTTCAATTGACACTGCCTTTTGTCCGTAACTATTAGAAGCGAATGCTAAGGCACTATCAGCAAATGAATAAGCAATTCCTCCATGTGCAATTCCAAAACCATTCAGCATATCTTTTTTGATTTGCATTTTCAATTTACAAGTTCCTTCAGCAATTTCTAAAACTTCAATACCTAACCATTGACTAAAATAATCTTTAGCCATCATGGTATTAACAATATCTTTTGGAGCTGGCATTATACTCGAGGTTTCCAAGGCGTTTCAATTGCCTTTAAATCAAAGGTGATTTTACGAGACAACACAAATAAATAATCTGATAGCCTATTTAAGTATTTGTAAATTAATTCATCAACAGGATGCTCTTCATTTAGTCTTAACACGCATCGTTCTGCGCGCCTACAAACACAACGGGCAACATGACAAAACGAAATGGTTGTGTGTCCGCCTGGTAAAACAAAGTGTTTCATTTCAGGCAAAACCTCGTTCATTTTATCAATTTCTTTTTCCAGTAATACAATATCAGTTTCTGAAATTTGCGGCAAAACCATTTTATTTTTTTCAGGGTCTGCTGCTAATAATGAACCTATTGTAAATAAGCGATCTTGTATTTCAATTAATAGAGTTCTTGAATTTTCATCAATTTCCTGATCTCTAATTAAACCAATAGTTGAGTTTAATTCATCAACTGTTCCATACGCCTCAATACGAACATCAAATTTAGGAATACGTGTTCCTCCAATTAAGGAAGTTTGACCTTTATCGCCCGTTTTTGTATAAATTTTAAATGCCAAAATTTTTAAAACTTTAAGCTTAAATTAATATTTGGTAAAATTGGTAATTGATTAACACGTTTGTTTTTTACACGATCGTAATAAAAAATATTTTCACGATTATAAGCATTGGTTGCCCCAACGTTTAATTCAAATTTCATACGCTCACTGATATTATATAACCATTTTAAACTAATGTCTAAACGGTGATAATCAGGCAAACGCTTTGAGTTATAATCACCTGGTACATAACCTAAATTAGCGTTTGATGTTGTGTAATCGTATGTAAATTGATTATTGAAATCAACTTGTGGATAAAAACCTTGAGTTGGAGTGAAAGGGAAACCAGAACCAAAATTCCAACGAACACTTAAATCCAAATTACGTTTTTTACCAAATGTGTAAGTTCCTACTAAATTTACATTATGACGTCTGTCAAAAATTGGCGCGTATGCTTGTACATCTCCACTTACAGTATTTCCACTATAACGTGTATTTTTTGACAAGCTATAAACTCCCCAAAAGTAAAAACGATTTTTTTCATATTTTGCTGTGAAATCTAAACCAATAGCTTCACCTTGTTCTATAATAAAATCTTTTTTAAGGGCATCCGGTTTAGCAGCATTTGCTTCAATGTCATCATAAATTTTTCCACGATTAACGGCAGGCAATTGCGTAAAGTATTTCTGATATCCTTCAACTTGAATTTCTAATCCTTTAGCTACATCTAACTCAAAACCAGCTACTACATGCCTTGCTTTTTGAATAACACCTTTTGTTGTAACCGTGTTATTGTTTTTGTCCTTATAAGTAGCAGGTAAACTTTCAGGTCCATTTAAGAAACCATAAAATAAATTCACAACATCTTTATCAGAACTAGAACTCATTAAACTTTGGCTATATAATCCAGCAGCAAATTTCATACGGATTTTTTTTGTAAAATTTAATTTTCCTTGTAAACGAGGCTCAGGAGAAAAATTATTAAATGTTGCATAATATTGTGCTCGGAAACTTGGTTCCAACACAATAAATTTCTTTCGATCCAACCATCTAAATTTAACATGACCAGCAATTTCAGTCGAGTTTTTTGTATAGTTTATTTTAGCTAAAAGAGGTGTTTGGATTTCATAAAACGTATTTGTTCCAACTAATTCAAAACCATATTTTAACTCATTACGACCTAAGTATTTTAAAAAGTTAAAACCTCCGTTAAAACCACCTACTGAACTTGTTTTTTTATCTGTTTCTTGTGAACCTTGATAGTTAATTTTATATTGAGAATAAGCTAAATTCCCTTCAATTAACAATGACGACGCTGCTGGAATTAAGATAAAATTACTTCCTGCTCCAAAAGAAGCCCAATTAAATGATGCCAAATCTTTGTAAACCACTTTATCAGTATAATTATATCCAAATAAGTTTACTTTACTTCCATTACCACCATTTATAGACACTTTACCATATAAATCGGTATAATAAAAAGGTAAACCATCTTTATTTGCATAAGGATATAAAACTTTTGATGTTTGTGGCAAGTAAGATGTTTTACCAGAAAACAAGAATGATGAACTTGCTTTTCCATCTTCTTTCAATTTTTTTAATGGACCTTCTAAAGTTAATTTTGCACCGAATGTTGATGCAGAAACTTTACCAGCTAATCGTTTTTTATTACCGTCACGCGTTGTTATATCCATAATAGATGAAGTTCTTCCACCATACTCTGCACCAAATCCAGCACTATAAACATCTGCACTACGCATAATATCATTATCAAAAACAGAAAATAAACCAATGGAGTGAAAAGGATTATAAATAACCATTCCATCCATTAATACTTTATTCTGAATTGGTAAACCACCACGAATATATAGTTGTCCACCTTGATCTCCGGTAAAAACTACACCTGGTAATACTTGCAAATATTGAGCTAAATCAGGTTCTCCAACACTTGGCAATTTATTAATAGCGATTGGGTCAATTTTTTGAACTCCAACATTTGGTGTTTCTAATTTCTCTAATGACTCAGCCGTAATATCAACCTGCCCAACTGTGATTCCGCCTTTAGCAGCATAAAACTTCTTAGAAACAATTTCATTTGCTTTTACAGTTATCGATTCGCTAATCGAATCAAATTCAAGATTAGTAACTTGTATTGTGTAAGGCCCTGGTTTTACTTTAGCTATAGTAAAGAAGCCATTAATATCCGTTGAAGCCCCATTCGTAGTGCCTTTTAAGTAAACATTACTAAAAGCTACGGGCTCTCCATTTGCTTTGTTGTATACAAAACCCCTTACAGTTCCTGTTTGTGCAATACTAATTAGAGTAACTAGTACAAATGATAGTGATAATATAAATCGAGTCATAAAATTTTAAAAATTGGAAAACAAAAATACCATTTTCTACGAGTAAAAAAAGGGTTTTTTTTGGGATAATATGGGAAACTTATCTATTTCAAGTCAAAAAAAAGACAATTACCGGTTAAAACTCAACCTTTCACCTTTTTTCGACTCATCAAATGTTCCATTATCATATACTAAATGTCCATTTACAAAGGTTTTCTCTATACTTGAACCAAAAGTGTATCCTTCAAATGGACTCCAACCACATTTATACAAAAGACTCTCTTTTGTAACTGTATTTGGCTTATTTAAATTAATTAAAACTAAATCTGCAAAATAACCCTCTCTGATATAGCCACGTTTCTCTATATGGAAAATATCAGCAACGTTATGGCTCATTTTATTGACAATCATTTCCAATGTAATTTGCTTCTTTTTGTAAAATTCCAGCATTGCTAAAATGGAATGCTGAACTAAAGGCCCACCACTTGGTGCTTTTAAATATGATTGACTTTTTTCTTCAATGGTGTGAGGGGCGTGATCAGTAGCAATCACATCAATTCTACCATCTAATACTGCTTCAAAAATTTGAGCTCTATCGTATTCTGTTTTAACCGATGGATTCCATTTTATGAAATTTCCTTTGGCTTTATAATCATCATCATTAAACCACAAATGATGGATACAAGCTTCTGCCGTTATGCGCTTTTGTTTTAAAGGAATTTTATTAGTAAATAAACTTAATTCTTTAGCACTTGAAATATGCAAAACATGTAAACGCGTATTGTATTTTTTGGCAAGTGCCACAGCAAAGGAAGACGATTTATAACAAGCCTCATCATTTCTGATAATAGGATGAAAATAAGTTGGAATATCTTCGCCATATTCGGCAACAATTCGTGTCTGATTTTCTTTTATCATTGGGTCATATTCGCAATGAGTAGCAATTAACGTATTCGACTTTTCAAAAAAACCTTCTAATGTTTTTTCGTTATCAACCAACATATCTCCAGTGCTAGAACCCATAAAGATTTTCAAACCACAAACTGTTTTATAATCAACTTTTAAAGTTTCTTCTAAGTTAATATTAGTGCCACCCATAAAAAATGAGTAGTTAGCCAATGAAACTTCTTTGGCACGAGTATATTTTTTTTCTAATTCAACAATAGTAACAGCTTGTGGAACAGTATTTGGCATTTCCATATAAGTAGTTACACCGCCCGCTACAGCCGCTTTTGCTTCTGTATAAATTTCACCTTTATGAGTTAAACCTGGTTCTCTAAAATGAACCTGATCATCAATTGCACCGGGCATTAATATTAAACCTTCGGCATTAATAATGGTTGCATTTGGCTCAGTAATATCTCTTTCAATTTTTGAAATAAACTGTCCTTCAATTAAAACATCAGAAACAAAAGTTTCATTTTCATTGATAATGGTTGCGTTTTTTATAAGTGTCTTTTGCATCATGAATACAAATATAAAGTTTATCTATTTCTTTAAAGAATCTAAAACTGTAATTTCCACTTTAGTTAATCCAGAACTTATAAAATTAAGTTGTTTGGCTGCTTTATAACTTAAATCAATCGTTCTTTTAGATTTTTTAGGTAAACGGTCGTTTACTTTTACAATAACTGTTGAGTCGTTTTTAATATTTCTAACTTTTACGAATGTACCAAATTTTAAGGTTTTATGAGCAGCAGTCAGTTTATCATTATAAAATAGTTCTCCTGAAGTTGTTTTTCTTCCATTAAATTTTTTGGCATAATAACTAGCCAACCCTTTTTCAGTTGTTTGGTTTTCAACTAAAGAAGATCTTGTTAAAGTGGAATCTTGAGAAAATCCATAACATGAAATGAATAAGAAACAAAAAGGAAAATATAGATTAATTAATTTCATTCCATTAAGATAAAGAATAAAAACGAGAAAAACTATTTAAAAAATCAGTGATCAAATAAATCTGATTCAGAATTATGAAGTTTTTTAAGTGAACCTTCATGCTCATCAATTACATCAGTACCACGCTTGTAATCATTAATTTTTCGATTAAACACATTGCTAGCTTTTACAACAAAAGATGGGTATTGATGGCTCAGAATCAATCTTTCATAACTATAAGGGTCAGTTGTTCTTAAATTAATAGCTTTAAATGAACTTAATAAATCGCGACATTCGTTAAAACTAAAATAAAAAAGAGGATATTCTGTTTCCAATTTTTGATCTTTATAAATTGGTGCAAAATAAATTAAACGTTTGTCTAACTGAGCCCAATGTTTATCAAAATACCAATCTTCACAAAACAAATAACCTACTAAGTCTTTACTATTTAACTGTCGATCAATATTCTTTTTCACAACTTCTGGATTTCCATCCGAATCATAAATAGTTTCTGTTAACGAATCTTTGAATGTTAATATAGTTTGCAATTTTTTGATATAAATCTTTTCCTTCTTTATATTATCATCAAATTTTTCAGAACTATAGGCATTCACTTTCCCCGTTAAAACTCCAAATTTTAATACTTCAAATAAATCTAAATATTCACACGTGTTATTGGGGGTAAATACTTTTTGAGCTTCAATTTCTTTCAGATCTATAATTCGCCAAACTCTTTGTCCGCTCAGAGCTTGTGGTTTAACAAGTGTATCTAAATTAATTGGTCTTTTATAAAATTTCTTATAAATACTCTGAGGATTACATTCACTATAAGTTCCTGGATTATAAACATTACCAGGCGATTGAGAATAAATATATTCACAACAAGAAAATAGTATTATTATCAAATAAAATTTCAACAGTATTAAATATACTTTATTGAAATTAAAAAAGCAAATCAAACATAAAATTGCCTATTTTTTCAATAGCAAACTATTTAGGGTTCACTCAAAAAAGTAGTTATATTTTATTTTCTTTTTTCTTGAAAAAAAAGAAACAAAAATTCAAGGCGAAAAGCCAACTCCAATTCTTTTATCGCACAAATACCTTCGCGATACCGCCTAAAAAATTGGCTAACACTCCTGCTGGCTCAAAGCTTATTACGCTTTGCCCTACACCTTTTCGCCAAAAACAACCGCACTATTACTAAAGTATGTATTAATTTGTATGCAATGATTTTTAATTGATTGTTAAATTAGCTTTGCATTTATTTTAAGTCAAAGTTTCTGAATTTCTTTATTCATAAGCGTTTTATTTCAATGAGTGAATCCTATTTAATCTTAAACCTCAATCCTGCATAAAACATTCTGCCATAAATTGGTCCCCAAACCATGCTTGCATCAAAGTATTTACTAAATGGTGCATCGCTCGCAACAATTGGATTAGCTTGTTTATAATCCAATGCATTTTCGACACCTAAATAAATATTAAAATCTGCTTTTTTAATTTTTGTTACATAAGTAATTTGCGCTAACACATTATAAAAATCTGGCGAATAAGAAGCGCGTTGATACTCTGTTGGATTTAAAACTGTTTGTGGTAAACGTTTTTTACCATTGTATTGCAAAGTTGCGTCAAACAACCAATGTTTCTTTTTGGTTTCATAACCTACATTTATAAACGCTCTGTGTGCCGATACAAATGCCTTTTGCATTAAACCACTTTTATAATTCACTTTTGTATCCACATAACGATAAGCTGTTTTAATATATAATCGTTTACGAATTTCCCAACCAAATTCAGCTTGTGCCGTGTTTGAATAAGAAGGTCCATTTAAATTATAAAACCAAACTTGCTGTGTGCTTTTATCAACATCAGCCACAACTTGCTGTGTAAAATCTGTTCTATAGATATCAACAGTTACATAGGCATCTTTAAAATTCAATTTCATTTTTTGTGTAAAATTAAATCCGTAGTTCCAACCAACTTCTGGATTTAAACCATAAGGCATTTTTAAATCGCTCGATTCAATTATCCAATCACGAGAAGTTGCCATATATGCCATGTTTTCAGAAAACACATTAGCAGTTTTTAAGGCTCTTCCTCCACTTAATCGGAATACAGTTTTGCTTTTATTTAAAGCATAACGCAGATGCAAGCGTGGCGTAAAAAATAGTCCATAGTAATTATGATAATCGGCACGTAAACCAGCCACTACATTAAATTTTTCGCCATTATTATGCGCAAATTCAGCAAATGCTCCGCCTACTCTTTCATCTCGTTTATACTGAAATAATTTATAAGTTTCATCCGTTTTATCATTCATAAAACTTGCACCAATTTTGTAAATATTATTAGTTGTTTTAATAAAACTTTGAAAAATATAATTTGCATAAAAAGTAGTTTGTAAACCATTATATGCATTTAAACCATACGTGTTTTTTTGATCATGATTTAAATATGATAATTGTAAACCCATACTGGTTGCAGGTTTCTTTTTGAAAACAAAACCAGTTTTACTAAATACTTCCCACTTTTTATTTTCAATATTAAGTTTATATAAAGCAGCCGTATCTGATTTTACTGTTGACGAAAACTGACCGCCTGTTCTACTATCTTGTAAATAAGCGCCTCCAAATTGTGCTTCAAATCCTTTACCACTATTGTAACTATACTTATTCATGATATTGTATTGTTTACCAATTGGAATATCAGCAAAACCATCACCATTCATATCTTGCACTAAAGGATTAAAACTGGCATGAGATAAAATACCTGCTGAAAATTTTTCATTGAAACGGTGCTTCACATTTAAATTATATTCGTTACGTGCATTTTGATTCACATACGTATTGAAATTTATTTTATCGGACGTTTCAGGACTTTGCAACTCTGTATTTATTTGCCCTGTAAAACTTTCATAACCATTAATAACAGAGCCTGCGCCTTTGCTTAATTGTATAGATTGTATCCAAGTTCCTGGAACAAAACTTAAGCCATAACCACTTGCTAAACCTCTTAAATACGGCATGTTTTCTTTAGTAATTTGCGCATATTGTCCTGATAAACCTAGCATTTGAATTTGTTTAGTTCCTGTAATTGCATCTGCAAAATTTACATCCACACTTGGGTTTGTTTCAAAGCTTTCAGACAAATTACAACAAGCGGCTTTCATCAACGAGCGTTCTCCAAGCGTTTCAACCTTTATTGGATTTAAGTAAGAAAATTCGGTTCCACTTGTTTCGTATATTATTTGAACCTCATTTAATTCTATCCCACTTTTTAAAATAAGTGTCATAAATTTAGATGTATCTGAAACACTAATCGTATCAGTATTATAACCTAAGGCTTTTACAATTAATTGATTGGTAATAGCATTCGTATTTATAGAAAAACGTCCATTTTCATTTGTTGTTGTAGCTGTTTGCGTATTTTTCCAAAACAACACAACTCCAATAACGGCAGTAGTATCGCTTTTAGAATTAATTTCTAAAACACGACCTTTTAGTTGTGCAAAACTTGGTGTTGCACAAAGTATCAATAGTAAAATTAACAGTCGCATTACTTTTTCTTACAGTCGGTAGACTCGTATTTACAACAACTAGGTAAAGCTTTATAACTAGCAGAATCAGCCTTTTGAGTAGCCGTTTTATGCCCTGCTTTTGCAATAGCTTTTTCTATTTGTTCTAAGCTCACTTTTTTGGTATCGTATGTTACAGATAAAACTTGAGTCGTTTCGCTCCAAACGCTATTTTTTACGCCTTTTATATCGGCAGCGTTTTCAATACGGTCTTTGCATTCTCCACAATTTCCTTTTACTGAAACCGTAGATGTTATGATGGTTGTTTGAGACTTTAATGTTATTGAACAAAAAAGACTAAATAGGATGATAATTGTTTTCATTTGTATGTATAAGTTGAATTTTAATTTTAGTTACAGTCACCCTGAACTTGCTTCAGGGTCTCTTTGTCGCTGAGATTCTGAAACAAGTTCAGAATGACCAGCGCAAAAAAATCAAATTCTTAAATTACTAACGGAAACCATATCGTCCTGAACCCGATTAGGCGGATGATCTTTTTTATTAATTAAAAAAACAGAATAAGGAATTTGTTTGGCAGATAAATACTCAATCTGATTTGGGAAAATAAACAAATCGGTAATTGATGCTTTACAATCTGAAATTAACGTAAAAAATGTAAAATCTGATTTGAATGCAACATGCTTTGAATCATTATGACAACAGCCATCTTCTTCAGCCGTGTCAGAATCTTCTTCTTCACCACAGCAAGATGTAGGTTTTGAAAATAAAGCAATCTTCTCTAATTCGCCTCCACAGTAATGAGCAACAATTTTAACACCCACAGCAGAAAACACATACGTGCAAACGATAAGTGAAAAAATAAGTTTATGTAATTGCTTTTTCAAGATGTTAATTTCTACTTACAAATTTACTATGTTATTTATATTAAAAATAACAAATTTGTTAAAGTTTTACAACTATAAAATGACTCCTAACGAAGCGCAACATAAAATAGAACATCTTTCGACTGAAATAGAACAGCATAATTACAATTATTATGCACTTGATAAACCAACCATAAGCGATTTTGAATTTGATAAATTATTAGAAGAACTCATTCAATTAGAAAACCAATTTCCTGAATTTTTATCACCAAATTCTCCAAGTCAGCGTGTTGGCGGACAAATAACCAAATCGTTTGTAAGTGTCAAACACCAATACTCGATGTTATCATTGAGTAATAGTTATAACCAAGAAGATTTAATTGATTTTGACAGAAAAGTTAGAGAAGGTTTAGGAATAATTTCTAATGGATTATTTAATGAGCCAATTGAATACGTTTGCGAATTAAAATTTGATGGTTTATCCATCAGTTTAATATATGAACATGGCATTTTAAAACAAGCTATTACGCGTGGCGATGGCGTGCAAGGAGATGATGTAACAACGAATGCTAAAACAATTAAATCAATCCCTTTAAAACTTAAAGGAAATTTCCCTCCATTATTTGAAATACGTGGTGAAATATTTATGCCTCGCCCAGTATTTGATTCTATTAACAAAGAGCGCGAAGAGTTGGGCGATGCCTTATTAGCAAACCCTCGGAATGCAGCTTCAGGATCGATGAAAATGCAAGATTCGGCGCAAGTTGCTAAACGAAAGTTGGATTGCTTTTTATATTATTTATTAGGCGAAAATTTACCACATCAATCGCATTTTGAAAATATGCAATCCGCAAAAAAATGGGGTTTTAAAATTTCGGATGATGCAAAAATATGTAACGGTATTGATGAAGTAATTGATTTTATTAATTATTGGGACAAACAACGTTACCATTTACCTTATGATATTGATGGTATTGTAATTAAAGTAAATAATTATAACCAACAACAAAACCTTGGTTTTACAGCCAAATCACCACGTTGGGCCATTGCTTATAAATTTAAAGCCGAACAAGTTAGTACCGAATTATTAAGCATTGCTTATCAAGTTGGACGCACAGGAGCGATAACTCCTGTTGCAAATTTACAACCAGTTGCATTAGGTGGAACTACTGTAAAACGCGCATCATTACATAACGCTGATATTATTGAAAAATTAGATGTTAGAGTTGGTGATTTTGTGTTTGTAGAAAAAGGAGGTGAAATTATTCCCAAAATAATTGGTGTTGATTTAACGAAACGAAAAAATAATACGCAGCCAACTGCATACATTACGCATTGTCCCGAATGTAATGCCAAATTAAAAAGAGATGAAGGTGAAGCCAATCATTTTTGTCCAAACGAAAATGAATGCCCGCCACAAGTTATTGGACGCATCGAACATTTTGTATCTCGTAAAGCTATGAATATTGATAGCTTAGGTGGAGAAACCATTGTACAATTATACAAAGCCGGTTTAGTAAAAACCATTGCCGATTTATATGATTTAAAAAAAGAACACGTATTGCCTTTAGAACGCATGGCCGAAAAATCGGCAAACAATTTAATTGAAGGAATTGAAGCAAGCAAAAAAGTAGCTTTTGAACGCGTATTATATGCCATAGGCATTAGACACGTAGGAGAAACAACCGCTAAAAAAATTGCTAAAAAAGTAAAATCTTTAAATCATTTACTAAACTTAACCAAAGAAGAATTATTAGAAATTGACGAAGTTGGTGAAATAATTGCCATTAGTATTGCTGATTATTTTGAGAATGAACAAAATAAACAAATCATCCATAAACTAAAACAGGCTGGTTTACAATTTGAATTAAGCGATGAGCAACAACAAGGCGGAACAGAAAAATTAAAAGAGTTAACCTTTGTTATTAGTGGTGTTTTTGAAAAGTATAGTCGCGAGCAATACAAAGAAATGATCGAATTAAATGGCGGTAAAAATTCGAGTTCTATTTCTAAAAAAACGAGTTTTATTTTAGCTGGAGAAAATATGGGTCCTGAAAAATTAAAGAAAGCTCAATCGCTTGGTGTAAAATTAATTAACGAAACTGAGTTTTTGGAAATGATTCAATAATTTTTGCGTTAAGGATTGTAGTGTAAATCCTTTTTGTTGAATGGGGGTTTTCATCGGCCACTGAGCATGTCGAAGTCCCGAAACACCGAATCACAAAAAGATTGAAACGAAAAGCCTTACGAAAAATCGGGACAAGTTGAACCAAAGGGAAATGCCCAAATAATAAAAAATAAACTAATTTACAAAAAATTAAAACGCTTAAAAATGAAAACAGCAATTGTATTAGGAGCAACTGGATTAATAGGAAAAAAAGTAACTGAACAATTATTAAAAAATGATCAGTATTCAACGGTTATTATATTAGTTAGAAATGCATTAAATATTAATCACCCCAAATTAAAACAACAAGTTTTTAATTATGATGCCATTGATAAAATGGTATTAAAAGGCGATGATTTATTTTGTTGTTTAGGCACAACTATTAAAACAGCTGGTAGCAAAGACGCTTTTAGAAAAGTAGATTTAGACTATGTAGTAAATGTTGCAAAAGCTGCAAAAGAAAACGGAATCAATCATTTTGCAGTTGTTTCGGCAATGGGAGCCGATAAAAATTCGAGTATATTTTATAATAAAACAAAAGGCGAAATGGAAGAAGCTATTAAAGCAATTGGTTTTAATGTTACTTACATCATTCGTCCTTCATTACTTTTAGGAGATCGTAAAGAATTTAGATTTGGAGAATTAATCAGTAAATTTATTATGATGACGCTGTCATTTTTAATTCCTAAAAAATACAGAGCTATTTATGATGTTCAAGTAGCGATAGCAATGATTCATTTTATGAACCAAAAAGAAAATGGATTTTTTGTAAAAGAAAATGATGAGCTGATAAACAACTCATCATTATAATAAATTAGAAAAAATAATTAGAATTATTAAACCAACTGCCCCATTAATTCTTCTAGTTCGGCTGTGGTTAAATCGCGCCATTCGCCAATTTTTAATTTATCTAGTTTAATATTCATAACACGTACGCGTTGTAATTTTATAACCTGATAGTCATAAGCATTGCACATACGGCGTATTTGACGGTTTAAACCTTGAGTTAAGGTAATTCTAAAAATACGTTTAGCGTCTGGCTCTTTGCTCACTTTACAAGGTTTTGTTATATCACCTTGTATATTTATACCTTCCGAAATTTCTTTTAAAAATTGGGTTCTAACAGGTAAATTAAGCGTAACGATGTATTCTTTTTCGTGTTCATATTTAGAGTTCCCAATTTTATTAATAATTTCTGCATGGTTCGTTAATAAAATTAATCCTTCTGATTCTTTATCTAAACGGCCAACTGGATAAATACTTTGTGTATGACCAATTGCATCAATAATATTATTTTCTATTTTTTCACTTGTACATTCAATACCTTTTGGTTTATTGTAAACGATATAAGTTGGTGTAAATTCTTTTTGAGTTAAAGGAATTCCATCAATTAAAATTTCATCACCATCTTTTATTTTAGTACTAAAATTTGCTAATTTACCATTAACCAAAATTCGTTTATTCTCAATCATGTCATAAGCTTTACGACGAGATGTAAAACCATTTAATCCTATATATTTATCTACTTTCATTTTATTATTTTAATATATTAATATTTTGTGTTATTCTATTTATGTCACTTCGAGCGGAGTTGAGAAGCTACTAATATAAACATTTACTATTCAAATTCTCGACTTCGCTCGAACTGACAATGGTTTCAACTTCACTCTAACTGACATCCTCAAACTGTCACTTCGAGCGAAGTCGAGAAGCTACAAATATAAAACATTTACTATTCTAGTTCTCGACTTCACTCGAACTGACAATGGTTTCGACTTCGCTCGAACTAACATCCTCAAACTGTCACTTCGAGCGAAGTCGAGAAGAGATGTTTATTATTTTAAATAGCGATACATGTTTTTATGAGACGTTTCATTATTGCACCTCGCTTTATCTATTAAGAGCTTCCAATCACTATTAATAAGAGCTTCTTTTTTTGCTTTACTCCATTTTTTAATTCGAGTTTCCCATTCAATTGCTAAATTAAAATCTGTAAATAATTCACAATACACTAATTCAACTGGACGCCTGATATGAGTGTAAGCTTCTTTATTAATTCCTTTATTATGTTGTATTAACCTTCTTTCAGTATTATTAGTAATACCTGTGTAATAAGTTAAATCCTTACATTTTAAAATATAAACATATAGGTATTTTACTGTTTTCATTTTAGTTTTTTTATAGGTTCTCGACTTCGCTCGAACTGACAAAAAAAGTTTTTCTATTATTATTTTTTCTTCTTACTTTTTCCTTTGTATTTTTTTTCTTCTTGCTCAGCTTCGCGTAATAATTGTTTCCAATTACCATTTACATCTTCAGTTAACGCTAATGTTTCTGAATAATCAGCTTTATCAACGTGTAACACATTTACTTTTTTATCCATAAACTGTTCTATTTCGTCCAATAAAGGTTTTTCTTCAGGACTGCAAAGCGAAACAGCAACACCTTTTTGAGTTCCGCGTCCTGTGCGCCCTACTCTATGCACATAATTTTCGGCAACATCTGGCAAATCATAATTAATCACGTAATCTACATTTGCAATATCAACACCACGCGCACTAATATCAGTAGCTACTAAAACTTTAAATGTTCCATTTTTAAATTCGGTCATCACATCCATTCTACTTTCCTGATCTTTACCACCGTGCATGGTTTGTGTTTTAATACCAACTCTATTCATAGCATCAAAAACTCGTTCGGCACGTACTTTGGTTCTAACAAAAACTAAAATTCTGCTCTCTGGATTTTCATTTACAATACGTTCTAAAAAGAAACGCTTATCATCCATACTCACAAACATAACTGAATGCGTTACGTTTTTAGAAACTGGATCTTTAGGCGAAATTTGTATGCGTATGGCATTTCTAACAATTGAATAGGCTAGTTTTTTTATTTTTTCATTTATAGTAGCTGAGAAAAAAAGTGTTTGTCGCTGACGAGGTAAATATTTAATCAAGTCTTCAATATCCTTATAAAAACCTAAATCCAACATTAAATCCGCTTCATCCAACACCAATACTTTTATATCTCTTAATACCAAATAACCTTGATTAACTAAATCAAAAACTCTACCAGGTGTTGCAACAATAATATCTACACCTTCGTGTAATTGCTTTATTTGAGGATCTTGTTCAACTCCGCCATAAATACCAAGTGTTTTTACATCGGTATATTTTCCTAATTTTTCAAAAACTTCGGTAATTTGAATAGCTAATTCGTGTGTGGGAACCATTACAATCGCTTGCACACCTTGTCTTGTTCCGGCATTTGAAATTAAATGAATAATTGGAATAGCAAAGGCAGCTGTTTTACCAGTACCCGTTTGAGCAATGGCTAAAACATCTTCGCCATTTAAAATATTTGGAATTGCCTTAAACTGAATATCAGTTGGGCGTCTGAATCCTAACTCTTGTAAACTTTGTTTTAATTCAGGTATAATATGGTACTCTTCAAATTTCATAGTGCAAAGGTAACATAAATTAACCTTAAGCCCCGCATAACCAACATATTAAAATCAAACAATCTTATCTAAATAAAACACTAATAAATCATAGTGCGTTTGGAAGTCTCTTTGGTAACTTGTTGTGGCATATTCTTTAGGATTGGCATAACTTAAGTTCTCGAAACCATTTAGTGAATGATTAAAATTATCACTATCCATTTTACCCGCAAATAAAGCTTTGTTAGTTTCTAATAATCTAAAAATATCTAAAGCTGATTTATGAACTGAATTGTTTTTATAATTCTTAATTTCTAATATAACATCGTTTATACGCATAAGACAAAGTTAAAACAAATTTGGCGATATTTGCGTGAGGGATGCAAGCGGAAATCCTTTTGTTCGTGCCTCACAAAAGATTGAAGTGACAGCCCGACGGCGCCTGTATTTTGCGCCGGCACGCCCAAATAATAAAAAAAATTATTACAAAAAAACACTACATTTAAATTCTAAAACTAAAACTATGAAAACTGTTATCACTTCAGAAAATGCACCAAAACCAATAGGACCATATAGTCATGCCAATATGGTTCCCGCTTCGGGCAATCTATTATTTGTATCGGGACAAGTTGCTAAAGATGCAAAAACAGGAGAATTACTATTAGGAGATATTAAAACTGAAACTAAAAAAGTAATGGAAAACGTTTTCGCTATTTTAACTGAAGCAGAAATGGATTTCACGCATGTTGTAAAAACAACCATTTTCATGAAAGACATGAATTTTTTTGGAGAAATGAATGAAGTATATGGTTCATATTTTAGCGGTAATTTTCCAGCGAGAGAAACTGTTCAAGTATCAAGATTACCATTAGATGTTAATGTTGAAATTTCAGTAATAGCTGTTAAGTAATTATTTTTTCTAATGCTACGAATGAGCAAATAAATTTTTTTCTTTCACAAATTGTACTAAATTTGGTAAACAAAAACTAAAAAGATGAAAAAAAATTACGTTAACTCAGTTTCAATTGTTACTCTAATTTTATTATTCAGTTTTCAAAATACTGATGCACAATGTTTCCGTAAAGGTTCTTTACTTATTAGTGTAACGGAAGGTTCTACATTTGCCAATTATAAAACAAGTGATATTAGTGAGTCAAAACCCAAGGTTGTACACGAATCTTTTATGATGGGAGATAGAGATCCTTTAGTATTAGAATATGCTGTTTCAAATTGTTGGGGAATTGGATTTAGCTCTGGCGCTGATATTTTTAGAGTTAACTCATCTAGTTTTTATGGATTTTCATCAGGTGATCAACCGTTAAAAATTACAACTTCAGAATTTACATTTGATGTGAACTACCATGTTTTTGTAAATAAAAAATTAGATTTATCAATCTTCACTTCAGCTGGTGCATTTTCAGTAGCTTTTAAAGGTAATAATAGTGATGTGTCCTATAATCATTCTTCAACAGGTACGATTATAAGATACGGTACACGTGCGCGTTACTATTTTTACAAACGTTTAGGCGCAATTGGAATGATTAGTTCTTATGCAGCAAATAGTTCTCCAAAAGATGTGAAAGGAAACACAGAAGCAAAAAACTATTCAACTTCAATTAACGGTATGGCAATTGAAATGGGATTATGTTTCCGTATTTTAAGATAATTCGTTCTAATTAATCTTTTTTCACCAAACCTGCTCTTCTCAATAAAGCTTTCGGATCGGCTTCTCTACCTCTGAATCTTTTATATAAGATAGAAGGATGTTCGCTACCACCTTTTGATAAGATATTTTCATAAAATGAATTAGCAACTTCTTTATTAAAAATTCCTTTTTCTTTAAAGGCTTCAAAAGCATCGGCATCAATAACCTCAGCCCATTTATAAGAATAATATCCTGAAGAATAACCTCCCGAAAAAATATGAGAAAAAGAACATGATGTACTTGTTTCAGGTACAGAATCCATCAAATCTGTTTTGGCTGTAACTTTAGTTTCAAAATCTTTGACGCTTGTAATATTTTTTGGATTTTGACTATGCCAAGCCATATCTAAAGTTGCTAAACCTATTTGTCTGATGGTTGCTAAGCCACTTTGGAAATTTGATGAATCCACAATTTTTTGAATGTATTCTGCTGGAATTGTTTCTCCTGTAATATAATGTTTGGCAAATAAATCCAAACACTCTTTTTCATAACACCAATTCTCTAAAATTTGAGAAGGTAACTCAACAAAATCCCAATACACACTTGTGCCAGAAATGCTTCCATACTGACTATTTGCACACATGCCATGTAAGGCGTGCCCAAACTCATGAAACAAGGTAGTCACTTCATTAAACGTTAATAAAGACGGCTTACTTTCTGTAGGTTTTGTAAAATTGCAAACAATAGAAACGTGTGGTCTGATATTTACACCATTAGTAATTTTTTGATTTTTAAATGAGGTCATCCAAGCACCTTGTCGTTTGCCAGCTCGAGGAAAAAAATCGGCATAAAAAACAGCTAACAAATCTCCTTTTGCATTTTTCACTTCATAAGTTGTTACATCTTTATGATATAATGGAATGTCAGTTCTTTGAATAAATGATAAACCATATAATTTTTTAGCTGTTTCGAAAACACCAGCTATTACGTTTTCCAATTTAAAATACGGACGTAATAATTCATCATCAATGGCGAATTTTTCTTTTTTTAATTTTTCTGCGTAATACGTAACGTCCCATTTTTTTAAATCTGACGGACCACCAATTGATTTACTATAGGCTTTTAATTCTGCTAATTCATCTTTAGCAAATGACAGTGAATTATCTAATAAATTTTCTAAAAATGAAAATACTTTATTTGGAGATTCTGCCATCCGTTCTTCTAAAACAAAATCAGCATGTGATTTATAACCCAATATCAAAGCACGTTCATGTCTCAAAACAGCAATTTGCTTTAACACATTTTGGTTATCGTGTTCATTGTTTTTAAAAGCTTTAGAACCGTAGGCCTTAAATAATTGTTCTTTCAGTATTCTGTTATCCGAATAAGTCATAAAAGGTCCGTAACTTGGATAATCCAAAGTAAAAACCCAAGCATTTTCTTTTCCTTTTTCAGAAGCTGTAATTTTAGCAGCTTCAATAATTCCTTCTGGTAATCCAGATAAATCAGCCAAATTTGTAATCACTAATTCGTAGGCATTGCTTTCTGCTAAAACGTTTTCGCTGTATGTTAAAGATAAATGTGATTTTTCTTTATCAATTGCTCTTACCTTTTCTTTTTGAACCGTATCTAATTTTGAACCATTACGAACAAAACTTTTATAGGTTGTATTAAGTAACGTATGCTGTTCTGCAGTTAAAGTCAATGAACTTCTCGTATTATAAACTATTTCAACTTTTTTAAAAAGCTCGTCATTCAACATAATATCATTTGAATAATCACTTAACTTCGGAGAAATTTCTTTTGCTAATTCCTGCATTTCTTTTGAGGTTTCAGCTGAATTTAAATTGAAAAAGGCAGAACTCACCAATTCCATTAATCCTCCAACTTTTTCTAGAGTTTCAATTGTATTAGCAAAATTAGGGGTTTCTTTGTTATTAATAATTGCATCAACCTCTGCTAAACCTTGCTTAATACCTTCGTCGATGGCAGGAAGATAATGTTCAACTTTAATTTTATCAAATGGATAAGTATCAAATGGCGTATTGAAATCAGAAAAAAATGGATTATTCATCATGTGTTTATTTAAAATGTAATTTATTACAAATCAAATATACAATGGAATAGCAAAAATTAAGAAAAAAAATGTCTTAATTAAGCTTAAAAATAAAAACTTAGATTAAACTGTTACTCCTAATTTGCTTACATTTCTGTAAAGAAAAGAGGTATAAATGTGACGACGAGCAAATCTTCCTTGAGAATCTGCATTAATTAATTTTGAGAACGTGTTTTCTGGAACACCATAATATTCGTAACCAGAACCATCCGTGAAATCGATACGTAAGCGTTTTCCTTTATAATTAATATCGGCAATGTTACTTGTTGTTGTTGTTTTAGTGTATTCTTCTAAAGTTGATTCAATAGTTTCAGGAGCAATACTTACTAAAAAATGATATGCTTCAATTACACGCTTACTTTTTTCTTCAGCTTCTAATTTAGCTTCTTCGTTATCTTGAATTTTATCAGGATGAAATTCTTTCATAAAATTACGATAAAGGCTTTTTAATTCGCCCAACGTAACAGCTTTATCAACTCCTAATAATTTACGGTATTCAATAACTTTTCTCATTTTTTTCTACTAATATTTTGCAAATGTAAGGCTTTTTTTAGTTAATAAAAAATCAAACTTAAATCATCAAAAACACTAAATAAACATAGCTATTTCTTCTTTAACCAACTTTTTGGATGGATACGTATCAAAAAGTAATTGTAACGTTTCGGTAATATTATTAGCTTTAATTGTTGGATTTATATTTTTATCTAAATACCATTTCTCAACTATATCAGCAAAATTATCATCAACATCATCTAGTACTTTAACTCCCAATTTTTTTAATGCAGCGGCATTACATTGTTGTTCATAATGATTTTTAATTGGAATACTTATTAATTTTTTCTTTAAATACAAAGCCTCCGACGGTGTTTCAAATCCACCGCCGGTTATTAAACCATGGCAAGTTAATAGGCTATTGTTAAATAATGATTGGTTAATAGGGTAATAAGTTATGTTTCCTTCATTTCTTATTGATTCAACGCCATCTAAAAACCAATGAAATTGAATGTCTTTAAGTTTTGTAAATGCAGTTAGCAAACAGTGTTGCTGAAATGATGGTAAATAGACAGTAACGTGTTTTAAGTCCTGAGTTTCAGCATTAATAAATTCTTCTTTAATAACTGGTGGAAGAATAAATTTATCATAAGAATCAAAATGAAAACCAATATGATTTGTTGCGTGAGCGTAATGTTTTAATATAGTTTCACCAACGATACTTTTTTTATCAGGGCGAGGAGTTAAATCCGACTGAAAACTAGCCTGATGTCCTAATTGAACAGAAGGTAATTTTTTTAGTTTACAAGCTAATGATGTTACAAAATCAAAATCATTAATAATCACATCATAATTTTCTAATGGTAAAGACTTAGCATCTTTAAACATCATATATGGTTTAATATTCTTCACAACATCAAAATAATTAAGTCCGCCACATTTACTATAATGTAAACTACAACCCTCACTTCTGAATTTAACAGGCAAAGGAAAATGAAGATTTGCATTATTTCCACTTATAAAAAAATCAATTTCTCCAAACTTTTTTAAATATGGATATAATTGTTGAGCCCTGCTAATATGACCATTTCCGGTAGCTTGTACAGCGTAAAATATTTTCATTACTTATAAATTTAAGATGCTAAAATTTTAGAAACAATATCTTCTTGCTTAAAATTATCCTTCAGATAAATGAGATTATCATAATTTTTATCGTAACTAAAAATTTCCCATTTACCATCATTATATTCCAATGCTGTTAAATTCTCAACCCAATCGCCACTATTTAAATAAGTAACCGATCCTTTTTCATTAGTTACTTCTTTTATTTGAGGCATGTGAATATGACCACAAACAACGTAATCATATTTTTTTTCAATGGCTAACTCAGCTGCTGTACTTTCAAAATCGCTCACAAAAGCAACTGCTTTCTTTACTCCATCTTTCACTTTTTTAGAGAAACTCATTTTATCTTTTCCAAATAATTGTAATACCCAATTAATAAAACGGTTAATCAGAATTAATAAATCATAGCCTTTACCACCCAATTTAGCTAGTATTTTGGCGTAACCTTTAGTACTTGTATCAAATACATCTCCATGAAAAATCCAAGCTAATTTACCATCAAGTTCCAATAATAATTTATCTACAATTTCAAAATTTCCTAATTGTAAATCAGAGTATTTTCGTAGCATCTCATCATGATTACCTGTTATATAATAAACATGAGTTCCTGTACTTGACATTTTTAAAATTTGTCGCAATACATCCATGTGTGATGACGGAAAATAACTTTTACTGAAGTTCCACATATCAATAATATCTCCATTGAGTACTAATGTTTTAGGGTTAACAGTTTTAAGGTAATGTAATAATTCCTTTGCGTGACAGCCAAATGTGCCTAAGTGAACATCGCTAATGACTAAAGTTTGTAATTCTCTTTTGCTATACATTATTAGTTTTTTCAAATGTACTGCCACATTATTACCTTAATGTTTTTCAGATATTAAGAAAATAAAAAGAAATGATTCGAAAAAGAAACAAATTGTTAAGAGAGAAATTAAAGAAAATGAGATTAAACTATTCTACTACGATATCGTATTGATATAATAACTTTTCTAAATCTTGCGCCAAAAATTTGGCTTTTTTTATAGAGTTATTTTCCGGATCAATAGTGAAATTTTGAACTCTAGTAAAATCAACGCCCACAAGGTTTGTTTGAGCAAAGTGCGCTTCTAATAAATCACAATTTATTAATTTAATTTTAGTTAAATCAGCTTGCGTAAAATTGGCATTGTGCATTTTACAATTTTCAAATACACTTTTATTTAATTTCTTTTTATCAAATGATACGTAATCTAAATTACAATTTTTGCAAAAAATAGTAAATGCAAAATCTTTAGCTTGAGAAAAATTGATTCCTAATAATTTGCAATCAGAAAAACTAACATCTTGTAGTTTGCTATTATTGACATGACAATTACTTAAGTTACATGACTTAAAATAACAGTTTATGAAACTCATTTGTGAAATATCTGAAAATATACAGTTTACAAATTCACAATTTTCGTATTCATCTCTTTCAGATTTTTGAGTTGAAAAATTGATATTAGAAATAATTTCAGAATACTTTGTTACCTTATTCATATCAATACTAAATTTAAATTATAGTATGTGAAAGTAACTATTTATTAAATTATAAAACAATTTAACAGTAATTCTAATAAACAGAAATTATTTAATTGTGGAAACGAAAGATTTTTGAAACTCTTCCCACTTTGTTTTTTGATAATCTCCTGAACCATAATAATTTAAGATTGGTTCAAACGATAAAGGTGGCTGAAAACCTTTAATAATATCTAATCGTTGTATTTGATTATTTAAAAATACAACCGAAGGATATGCTAATTGATTATCTAAAATTGATGCTGCAAATTGATGTGGAGCTTTTGCATTTGTTGCATCCGTACTTACAAAAGTATATTTATCAAATTTAACTGTGTCTTTGCATTCAGCGTCAAATTTAACCGCATAAAAATTATCGTTAATATATTTAGATATTGTAGGGTTATTAAATGTTTGCGAACTCATTAGTTTACATGGGCCACACCAAGTAGTATAAATATCAATTAAAATTGGTCGTGGATTTTTTTTACATTTTATATATGCTTCATTAAATGTAATCCAATTAATTTTGGTTGATTCAGAAAATTCGGTGTAGGTGTTTTCAGATGCAAATGAAAATGTAGTTTCATCTTCAGGAATATAATTACTTGCTTTATTTTCTTGTGAATTTATAGAAGCCTGAAGTGTACTCTTCTTAAGTGAGTAAAATACAATTGCTAGGATTATTATTCCCGCCATCGATATATCTTTCCAGTTAAACATACTTTCTATTATGCAAAAGTAATGCCAACTAATGTTAAATTGTATTTCCTAATTGTTATTAAAACAATACCATTTTATTTAACACTACCCATTAACTTTTTAATAAATGGTGAGATTATAATCAAAAGAACTCCTGCAATAAGGGCATAAATAGCCAATTCTTTATATCCATTAGCATAAATCGTCAATTTTTCTAAATTGGTGGATTTTTCAGAAGCTTCAGCGATATTAGCACCTAATAAACCTGCAAAATATTGACCATAAGCGCTTGCTAAAAACCACATCCCCATTAATACGGCTTGTGTTTTTAATGGGGATAATTTTGTCATTATAGACATGCCAATTGGAGAAAGACACAGTTCGCCAAAAGTAATAATAAACCAACCAAATGTAAATACATTTAAAGATGTTTTTCCATTAGCATCAGCAAAAAATTTAGTATAGTAAAAAATATAAAAACCTGCAGCTAAAAACAAAAAAGCTAATCCAAATTTAACAATAGTATTTGGTTCTATTTTTTTAGAACTCATCCAAACCCAAACAATACCTAATAATGCAGCAAAAACAATTACAAATACAGAGTTTGCAATATTATTTACACCATTTGGGTCGAGCGTTAAACCAATCACAGAATCGTTTAAATTATTGGCAGCAAATAAACTCAAGGAGCCTCCACTCTGCTCAAAAAATGCCCAAAAGAAAATAGAAAATAAAATAAATATAAGTGCTGCTATGAGTTTTTTATTTTCTGTTAATGAAAAATTACGCATTTCATAAAATAAATACAATAATGAACAAGGCCCAATAATAAACATAAAAATATCCGTATAGTCGGTATTAGAAACAAGTAAAATAATAATTGGAATAATCGCTAAAGAACCAATATATGTTGCGTATTCAAGTAGTTTTCGTTTTTTTTCTTGCAGGTTTAACAATGGCGAGATACCAATTGGGCCTAAACTTTTTTTAGTCCATACAAAGGTTATTAAGCTTATTATCATTACAATAGCAGCCAAACCAAAAGCTACATTCCATTCAAAACCTTCAGGAATTAGATCTTTAAAAATAATTCTCTTACCAATATTTATACATAAAAAGCCGCCTAATAATGCTCCTAAATTTACACCTGCATAAAATAATGAAAAACCAGCATCCGTTCTTGTATCTCCTATTTTATATAAGTTTCCTACCGTTGTCGAAATTGTTGGTTTAAAAAATCCTGTACCAATAATATTAAAGCCTATTCCTAAAAAAAAGAATTGCTTTGGATCTATAGCTAAAATTACTGAGCCAACGATCATTAATAAACCACCCCAAAATAATGACTTACGAAGTCCTAAAATTTTATCAGCAAATAAGCCACCAACAAATGTAAAAGCATAAACAAACGCTTGAGTAGCTCCGTATTGTAAATTAGCCGTTACTTCGTCTAAGCTTAGTTGATTTACCATAAAAAAAACCAACATGCCTCGCATACCATAAAAGCTAAAGCGCTCCCACATTTCGCTAAAAAACAAATACCATAATTGCTTTGGATATTTACCTTTAAAATTTTGTATTTGATCTATTGTTAAGTTTTGTTCCATGAGGTATGAATTAAAAAATAAAAGCCTATTCATTTTTTGAATAGGCTTTGTAAGATAGTTAGTTTATTTTATTTAACACCATGCATCATTTTACGTAAAAATGGAGTTAATAAAAATAATACAATAGCTGCAATACCTGTAAGTACGACAAAAACCATGAAAAATTCATACAAATTATGAATTTCAAAACCAACAAACACAGGATTAGATGCGTTTATTTGATTTTCTTCCAATAACTTTAATTGTTCTGGAGTAGCAGTAAGCGTTTTATCTAAAATAGCTTGTAAATCAATGCCTAATTCAGTTGCTTTATTAAATTTATCACCAGTTGCAGGTATTAATGCTCCTAAAGATCCAGCTAATGCGTAACCAGCAGCATTTGATAAAAAGAAAACCCCAAATAATAATGAAGCAAAACGTTTAGGAGATAATTTCCCTACCAATGATAAACCAATAGGTGATAAACAAAGCTCAGCAAATGTTTGAATTAAATATAATAATATTAACCATTTAATGGCTAATAAACCACTATTACCTAAGTCTTTTACATTATGTGCAATAATAAAGTAACTAATAGCAATTAATCCTAAACCAATTGCTTGTTTTACAGTAGACAAAGGCTCTTTATTTTTAGCTCTTAATTTATCCCACAAAATACTGAAGGGAAAAGCAAATGCAAATACAAATACACCATTAAAAATTTGAACCATACTTGGTGGCATATTCCAACCAAATATATGTCTGTCTGTTTGATTATCAGCTATAAAAGTTAAAGATGAACCAGCTTGTTCAAACGCTGCCCAAAAGAAAATAATAAAAAATCCAACTATATAAATTACCAATATACGTTGCAACTCCACTTTAGTTAATGATTTATCAGAAATAATTAAACCTGCTAATGTTAAACCTAATGAATAAATAATTGGATAAATAATAGTTTTAACAGGATTGCTTCCTCCTAATAAAAATCTAAATACAAAAAATAGGGCTACAAATGAAATGGCCGCAATAATTAATGATTGTACAGAGAATTCAGCTTTTTGCGCTTCCCCTTCTTCATATTGAGAAGCATCGTTATGTTTTGGTAAACCACCCAAAGGCTTCCCTTCTGGAGTAACAACATATTTATCTTTTAAAAAGTAAAAAACTGCTGAACCAATTAACATAGCAATAGAAGCTGCTAAGAAGCCCCATTTAAAAGCATGAATATCTCTTACACCGCCAGAATCTTTTACATCACCTAATATTGGACAAATTAACTGACCTAAAAATGCACCTAAGTTAATTCCCATATAAAAAATGGTAAATGCTGTATCTAATTTATTTTTTTCTTGTTTTGGATATAAACTTCCAACCATACTCGAAATATTTGGTTTAAAAAAACCGTTTCCGAAAATAATAATTGTTAAAGCAACCCATAATAATGTTTTAGCTAATTCTAGGTTTGACCCAAATACTGTTGCACTTGCAAATAAAACCATTTGTCCAACAGCCATCATTAAACCACCTAATAAAATACAATTTCTGTTTCCAAAAAAACGATCAGAAACAAAACCACCAAGCATTGGAGTTAGATAACATAAGCCTAAAAAACCACCATAAATTAACGATGAATCGGCTTCTTTCATCATTAATGAGTTTACCATAAATAAAGTAAGAATAGCACGCATTCCATAAAAATTGAAGCGTTCCCACATTTCGGTTCCAAATAAAACCCATAAACCTTTTGGGTGACTATTTTGTGCTGTAACTTGTTCCATATAAAATATTAAGTAAATAAAAAATTAAATGCCTAAAATACCATTTTTTTGGTATCAAAAGGTGATTTTTTGAAAATTAATCAAAAAAAAATCCTCTCATTTCACAATGAGAGGATAAATTTTTAAATGGTATTATATAACTATGCTAGTTTTACGTTTACTGCATTTAATCCTTTTTTACCTTCTTGAATGTCGAAAGTAACTGTGTCATTTTCTCTGATTTTATCAGATAAACCTGTTACATGTACAAAATACTCTTTTCCTGATTCGTCTTCTTTGATAAAACCAAATCCTTTTGTTTCGTTAAAAAACTTTACTGTTCCTGTGCTCATTTTAATGTGTTTAAAAATTATTAGATTGTAAATATAAACAATAATTTTAATAGATTGTTAAAAAATGAAATTATTTTGCATTATAATACTTTTTTGCCTCAGGCATAAAGGCTTTTAAAGCAGAAATACGTTTTTCATCACTCGGATGCGTACTTAAAATTTCTGGGGGTTTCTGACCACCACTTGCTGCCATTCTTTCCCAAAAAGCAATTGCAGCCTCAGGATTATAACCTCCCATAGCAGCAAATATTAAGCCCATTTTATCAGCTTCAGTTTCATGTTTTCGGCTATATTTCAACATACCTAAACCAGTGGTTAAACCATAAGCTTGTCCAAATAACTCTTGAGTAACTTGAGGTTTTTGTTGCATGGCAGTTGACAGCACTGCTCCCCCAAATTGCACAACCATTCCTTGGCTCATTCTTTGATTTCCATGTCCTGCTACTGCATGTGCAATTTCATGCCCCATAACAACCGCCAAACTTGCTTCATCTTGAGTTACTGGTAAAAGACCTGTATACACAACAACTTTACCACCTGGCATACACCATGCATTTACAACATCTTCCTGAACGACATTAAATTCCCATTGAAATCCAGAAAGTTGACTACTTAAACCTTTATCTGCATAATATTTTTCAACAGCATGCTGAATTTTGACGCCAACAGATTTTACCAAAATTGTGTTTTTGTCAAAGGCTGGTAATGGAGGATGTTCTTTTAAAAAATTGTCGTATTCTGTTAAGCTCATTCCAATTAATTCGGATTCTGGAATTAAACTTAATGATCGACGGCCCGTAATGGCATTTTTTTGGCAAGCTAAAAATATAACGCTCAATAAAATAGCAGATAATGTTATTTTGTTCATATAAATTTTTTTTTAATTTATTTCAGCACTTAAGCCTTTTTCCAAAAGCGTTTCACAAATAGGTTTTAATTGTTTAAAAGTACCCTTTTTAACTTCGCATTTACCAGTATAATGGACTAAAGTTGCACATTGTTCGGCTTGAACAGAATCGTGTCCACAATAAGAAACAAGGCATTCAATAACCCATTCAAATGTATTAACATCATCATTAAATAAAATAATATTATTTAGTTTTTCGGTTTCAGTTTCTAATTCTAAAACTTCGTCCGTCTGAGTGTAATTATTGGAAATCATGGGCACAAAAGTAAAGTATTTATTTTACTTACTCAAATAAGTAGTTGCTTCACTTCCATATAATTTTTTACCGTCTTTATAAACAGTAATATAAGCATCAGATATGCCAACCGAAATAGCTTCATCTCTTAATTTCTTAGCAAACGATACAGCATTAAAATTTCCAATTGTATAAATGTATAAAGCATTTAAAACAACATTATTTACTGGCCAAGATTTTATGTTTAAAAATTTGGCTGCTACGTCATTAGGAACTTGATTTTTATACGCTCCTATTTGTACCTTATAAGATATGCCTGCATCATCTATTTTAACTCCGTTTTCAGCAGTTGGAACTGGCCCAGAAGTAACTCCATTACTAAATGGAGAAACAGTGGGACTTGAAATTACTGGATTAACCGAGTTTGTTAATGGGGCAACAACATTTAATATCGGTTGAGTCAAATTTGAACCATTTGGAAAAATAATTGGATTTTCAACTTCCATTTTAATATTTTGGGTTTCAAGTTGTAACTTTTTTCCTTCAGCAAATGGAATTCGTTTTGCATTATAATAAGCAGAAACAAAAGCATCTTTCACTCCTAAATTTATTACTTTTTGTTTATCATCTAGTAATTTTGAAGATTGATTATAAATACCTGCCGTATATCGATATAAACCACTAGGCAACTTTTCAGTAAATATTGGTTTCAAATTATTTAATTGAGCGCGTGTTATTTCTTTAGAATAAACGCCAATTTGAACTGTATATAATAGACCATTAATTTTTTCTAACTCATTTGTTATTTCAACAGGACTGTTATCAGTTAAAGATTTGTTAGGTTGAGTAAATGTGTTTTTTGGCACATTATTATTTGTAGTTAAACCTGCAGAAGTATTATTATTTGAAGATACAATTTGTCCTGCAGCTTTTGCTTTTTCAACACCATCATTTAAATTTACTCTTACTCCATTATAATAAGCAACAACAAAAGCATCACTATATCCTAAATTTTTTAAATCATTTTTTTCTGCGTTTGCACTTTCATATTTTTCAAAATTTCCTGCCATATATCTTAAATAACCAGAAGGAGTAGTTTGAGCAATTACTGGAGTTAATCCTTTAAATGTTCCGTTAGGTAAGGGCTGTTTAAATGCACCAATTTGAACTTTGAAAACTAATCCATCTTGTATTTTTTCATCTATAGGAATTGGTTTATTAGCCGTATATGCATTACCTGTTTTAACTTCTAATCCTTCCACTTTTAACTTAACCGCATTATTTGAATTTGTAGCATTATTAGAATTTGATGATGCATTATTGTTTTTAGGCGAGTTGTTATTTGAAGCGGTATTATTATTTAATGAATTTTCATTGTTTTTATTTGAATTATTACTGCTTACTGTTGAAGTATTATTTGAAGGTGGGTTTGTATTATTTACAGTTGGTGAAACAATATTGGCAATTGGTGCATTTCCAATAATTTGATTTAATAAATTAATAGCTTCTTGCCCATTTTGATTTGCTTCAATTAATAATTCTTTTTTAGTTAAAACGTCATTTGTTTGGTTTGACTTTAAAATTAAAGCTTTACTTTTTTCATAAGCAAGTTGTGCTTTTGATTTCAATGATATTTGATTTGCAGTTAAATTTGCAGGCAAGCTTAAAACTCTACTACTATATTCTTTGTCATTAGCTTGTGATAAAACCATTAATCCATCATTATGCGCTGAGTTATTACGTTCAATAGTTTTTTGAGCTTCGTTAAGTTTATTAGTTACCTCTGGATTTTCTGATTTTACAACAGGTTGTTTTAACTCATAATTAGAAAAATATTTTTTATAAGTATTTAGCAATGCTTCTTGTTTTGCAATTGCCATATTTTCTTTCTCTTCTGCATTTCCATAACCGCCTAATTTAGCTGCATCAGTTGAGTATGCATTTGCCTCATCGCGTAATGTTTTAGCTTTACTGAAAAATAAATTTGCTTCATTGATTTGCATATCGGCCGTACTTAATTCCGAAATATTTTTACCTTGAGCCATTTGCTTTAAATCTTCCAAACTTTTTTGGTTGGCTTCATAGGTAGCTGCATTAAATTGTTGTTGTTGTTTTGCAGCAAATATTTTCTTTAAAACAGCCTCTGATTCTAGTTTCTTAGCAGAAGATAAATCCTTTTCCTTTTCATCACCAGTTTTTGTTATTGCACTTTGTCTTAACTTAAAAGCTTCATCATTTAATTTCTCAGCACTAGTTGTTATGTCTGATATTGACTGTTGAGTTATTGTTTCATTAGTATTATTGTTTTTTACTAAGACATCAATATCATTTAATTGACTTGAAATTATTTTATCTTTATCTAATGCTGCAATTATTTTAGTAAGTGCTTGTTCTTTTAAACTTATGGCTTCAGAATTTGTATAAGCATTAAATGTTTTTAAATTATTTTCTGATTCATTATTTAATCCTGTTTTAAGTTTTGAAGTTCCATCACTACTGTTATTACTAGTTTTTAAACTGTTTTGATTCACTATGTTAGTGTTATTAGAGGCAACAGAATTTGTATTAGTAGAATTTACAATAGCCGTATTAGTTGAAACAACAGGCGTAGTATTTGTTAATATTGTTGTAGTTGCTGTTACTGACGTTGAAGCAGTAGTTATAGATGAAGTAGGAGATTTTACAGATGCAATTGTATTTGTTTTTATTGAAGTACTCGTTAATGTTGGAGTACTTACCACTACTGCATTAGTATTTGTTGCAACTGAATTAGTATTAGTTGCAACTGAATTATTTGCAGTTATTGAACTTCCAGCAGAAATTTGTGATAATAAATTTATAGACTCTTGTCCATTTTTATTAGCATCAACTAATAAATCTTTTTTAGCAATTGGGTCAGTTGTCTCATTTGCTTTTGTCAACTGAGTTTTACTTAATTTATATGCAGCCTGAGCATTATTTTTAAATACTATTTGATCAGCAGTTAAATTTGTTGCTAAACTTAATATTCTACTTTTGAATTCCTTTTCATTAGCTGATGCTAAAAGCACTAAACCATCAATATGTTTTTGGTTATTTGTATTTAAATTGTTTTTCGTATCATTTAACTTATTTGTAATTTCATTATTTCCTGAACTAGTATTTGTTTGTTTAACTTCATAATTAGGGAAATACTTTTTATACGATTTAATCAAATCATCTTGCTTAATAAGTGCTGTATTTTCTTTTTCTTCAGCATTTCCAATTCCTCCTAGTTTTGCAGCATCAGTAGGATATACATTAGCTTCTTGCCTTAAATTTTTTGCCTTATCAAATAGTAAATTAATTTCTTTTGATTGCGCTTCTGCATTATTTAATTCTTGCAAATTTTTTCCTTTAGCTAATTGTTGTAGTTCCTTCAAACTTTCATTATTTGCATTAAAAAGGGTAGAATTATATTTTTCTTGAGCTGCCGCTGCGCTTATTTTTTTTGATACAGCTTCTGTTTCAAGTTTTTTTGCAGAAGCTAAATCTTTTTCTTTTTCATCTCCAGTTTTACTTTTAGAAGATTGTCTAATCTTAAAAGCTTCATCATTTAATTTATCGGCTTCAGAAGTTAAACCAGAAATAGATTCAAGACTCACTTCATTTATAGTAGTTGTATTTTTTGATAATTCAGTAATATTATCTAATTGATTTTCTATTACTTTATCTTGATTTAAAGCATCGTTTATTTTAGCTATAGCTAGGTCTTTATTAGCAATTGCTTCTGCGTTAGAATAAGAATTAAAAGATTTTAAATTGCCTTCGGCACTGTTGTTCAATCCAGTTTTTAATTTTAAGGCTTCATCCCCAATTCCATTAGTTTGTTGGCCAGCATTAGTTGCAATTGCATTCGTGTTTGTAACCACACTATTACTATTAGTGGGAATTGCAACATTATTTGAGTTTTCTAATCCATTATTAATGTTAACGATAGCCTGCCCTTGTTTTTCATATGTTGGATTTTCCTTTATTAATAATTCTAAACTTTTTTCTTGTTTCGCAATTGCGTCCGCTTCTTTTTCTTCTGCATTGCTATAACCTCCAATTTTAGCAGAATTAGAACTATTTTTATCAGCTTCTGCCCTAAGCTTTTCTGCCTGTTTAAAATTTAACTGAGCTTCACTTTCTAATTTTTTTGCTTGTGAAATATTCTCACTGTTTTTTCCCTTTGATAATTTATTTAAATTTGCTATATCAATTAAATTCTTTTCGAAAGCCGTTTTATTTTCTTTTTCAATTATAGCTGAAGCCTCAATTTTCTTATCAATAGCTAATTTTTCATTTTCTACTGCTTGTTTAATTAAATTATCTTTTTCGGCTCCTGATTTATTTTTTGCCTCTTTACGCTCTTCAAAAGCTTTATTATTTAGCACTTCAGCCTCATTTAACAAGTTAATTGAAGGACTAAGAGTATTTGAATTAACGGATGCTGTGGTATTTGAATTTATTGCACTTCCGTTATCAATAGTAGAAGTATTATTTTTTGTAATAGCATTCGAATCTAATTCTTTTAATTTATTTCCATTTGAAACGATTGATTTATCATTTTCAGATTTTAATTTTTCAAGATTTTTAATTTCTTCATTTAAATTTTTTTTCTCTTTAGAATCTTTTGTTTTACTTATTGCTGTTTTATCCGATGCAATTAATTCTGCAATTTCCGTATTATAATTTTTTAAATCCAAATTTTGTCTACTTAAATCTTCTTTACTAGAAGCGGAAGGTTTAATTATATCAGAATATTTTTGAGTTAACTCATTGTATGAAATTTTTTCTGGGTTTGTATTGATATTATTCGAAACTGTATTGGTAATTACAGCTCCATCGGTAATATTAGTATCATTATTTTTATTTGAAACAATAACGTCTGTTTTTTCATTTAATATTTTAGCAGCAACTTCAATTTCTTTATTTATTCCTTCAAGCTCATTTTTAAGTTTATCTATTTTTGAATTATTAGTTTCAAGATCTTTATTTTTAAGTTCAATGTCATTATTTAATTCTCGTATTTGAGCCGAAATATTTTCTTTGATTGATTTATCACTTTCATTTGCTAAATCAGTTTCAAGGGTTTTATTCTCATTCTTAATATTATTTATATCACGAATAATATCATTTGTTTTATTTTCTGAATTTGAAAGTTCTGTTTGTTTAAGGACAGATTCTGCTTTTAAAGATTCGAATAATTCGTCAGATTGATTTTTTTGTTTTGTCAAATCATCTAATTCTTTTTGTATTTTCTCTAATTTTGTTAAAGCTTCCTTATTATTTTTATTTTTAGTGATAGCCTCAAGTTCATTAATATATTGATTTGTTAAGTCTGATTCTTTTTGTTTCAGATTGGCATCAACTTCCAACTTTTTAGCCATATTAGTAGCAGTATTCGCAACATCTGTAGCTATTTTCGCTTCATCTTTTAAATTATTAGCTTTTTCAACTTCACTATTTTTCTTAGTCAAATCACTAATTGAATTTGCAACTGCTAATTCAGCATCTGCTTTTTTCTCTAAGTCTACTGCTTCAGCTGTTTTTTGGGTAGCCAAACCAAATGCTTCCTGTGCTTCTTGTTTCAGTTTTTTTGCTTCGTCACCCGCTTCTTTAGCATCCATTTTAGCCATGGAAAGCAATTGTTCATTCGTTACATTTTTATTTGTATTATTTTTTGGAGTTCCTTTATCTTCAACAATATTTGGTTTAGTTGTATTTACAGCATTTAAATTGGCGCTTTCATCTATAATGCCACTTTGATTTTTCAAAGCATTATTATAAGGCTCATTCTCATTAACTTCAAGTTTCGCTTTCTTTTCAATTAAATCAATCATTACTGAATAATTTTCATCAGCAATTTGACCGTCAAAATAATTTATGATTTTTAGTTTTTTATTATCATAAGAAATTAATTGCTTGTATGGTTTTAACGAATAAGCTATTGGAATTTGAACTCCTTCGGATTGAGTTGGCAATCCTGGAGTCTCAACTGTAAATAAAAACTTTCCGCCATTTGGAACATCCATTACATAATCTCCGTTATCTTGAGCCTGATAAGTGCCAACTATCTCACCATTGACCATATTTTTTACAGTAATTTTAGATTTCAAACTTTGGGTAACTTCCTCT
>JBBQKU010000023.1:0-64779 GCA_038327195.1 Bacteroidota bacterium
ACAGCTGATAAAAAACATCATTTAACGTGTATTCTATTAAAGAAAAAAACAGCTTAGAATTCACAATATGGTAATTGCATTTATTGAGCTCGAATACCATTTATTAGATTTAGATAGTTTTTGTAAAGTGTTTGAGAAATCGGAACACGATATTACATTATACACAACAACTAAAATTTATAATACATTTAAAAATCAACCTTATGCTAACCGCTATAAATGGGTAATAAAAGGTGATACCCAAAGTGTAGCAAGGTTTTTAAATGAACATTTTGATGCAATTAATAAGGCTGATTGGGTTTATTATAATACCATTGCCTCGCACTATAAAACATACAATAAAATTCAATTTAAAGGAAAAACGATTTTGCGTATTCATAATGCACATTCGTATTTAAAACCGTTAAAACATTGGTATATCATCCCAACTTTTTTTAATTTATTTAAAGCGGCCTCTTATTTTGTGAGAGAATTTATTGGCGAATTAGACTTTTATTATTTGCCCAAAGTGGTAAATAAAATGGATTATTATTGTTTTGCTGATGAAAATGTAAAAAATTATGTTTTAGAGAATAAGATTACAACAAAGGAAAAACTATTTCCAACTATTCCAGGTTCCGTATTTAACGGAGAGTTTAAACCATTTGTAATTAAAGATAAAATCAGAATTTGCATTCCAGGAATTATTGACGAACGTAAAAAAAATTACGCACCAGTAATTGAAGCGCTTAAATTAATTGGAAATCAATTAACTGAACCGATAGAGATTGTGTTACTTGGCAAGCCAGTTGGCAAATATGCACAATGGGTCATTGAAGAGTTTAATAAATTAAAATCTGAAAATATTCAAATAACTTCTTTCACAGGTTTTGTAGAACAAGCAAAGTTTAACGAATTAATGTTTGGTAGTCATTTGTTAATCACTCCAACACTCGAAAGCACTGTGTTTAGAGTGTATAAAGAAATTTACGGAAAAACAAAGGCTTCAGGCTCTGTAGGAGAAATGGTAAAATATGGTGTGCCTAATCTGTTTCCAGATTATATTTATTTTGATTCTGAAATGGAGAAAATTATTGACCGATACTCAACCCCACAAGAATTGGCAAATCAGATTTTAAAATTTGTGAATGATAAAGAATTTTTAGTTTCAAGAACTCAAATTATACGTCAATTCATAAAAAAACGCTATGAAGTGAGTCATATTTTAAATGAGATAAATTCATTTATGGAATTAAAATAATATGTAATTAATTATTTTATGGAATTTATTTTGTTCAGCGTCTTTTAGTTAAATGAACGTTATGAAAACATATTTAATTATTAGTTGCTTTCTTTTCTTAGGTTTAATCAAAGCACAAAAAACTAGTTTGGTTTATGGTAAAGTTTCTGATAATATTTCAAAAGTTGGTATTGAAGGCGTTGCTGTTTATATTCAAAACTCAACTTATAAAAGTGTGACAAGTAAAAATGGAAATTTTGCTATTTCTATACCAACTAAAAAACATATTTCTGTTTTATTCAAGCGTCTTGGTTATACTAGCTTTGTAAAGGAAATAGATATCAAAGAAAATCAAGACTCTGTTTTTATAAATGTTAACTTAACTCAAGCGGAATATATCTACGATTCTATTACTGTTACAAGCTCCTTAAAACCTGATACTTTGGTTGGTTCGCCAAAATTCAGTATTTATGATTTTGATTTTTATGAAGATAAATTTATTTTATTAACGGCTTCTAAAAAATTAGATAATGCTGAATTGAAATTGTCAAATGTGAATGGCGATATTTTAACAACTTATAAAGTTCCAAAAGAAGGAGGTATGGCAAAAGAATTTTACCATGATTATATGGGCTATACAAATTTGGTTTGTGAAAATTTTATTTACCGCATCAATATGTATTATGATAAATTTGTTTTGATTCCATTAGAGCCAAAAGACGTTAATTCACTCATAAAGCCTATTGTTGACACTTTGAATGGAAAAATTATTTATACGGATTATTGGGATGAATATCCGCTTTTCAATTACTTCAGTTTTAATGAAAGTGATAGCTTAAGGAAACAACTTATTTCTATTGAAGATAAAGAGTTGATGCATGCTTATAATTTTGAGTATTATTCTTTGCCACAAAAAGCAAAATTGCAAGCCCGTCGATTGGCCGATGATTTAAATACTGACAAGAGAATTATTGCTTCTTTAATGAGTGGTTTTACTAAAAGCATGTTTTATACACCACTATTTGCGCCATTATATATTGTAAAAGATACCGTTTGTGTGTTTGATCATTATAAAAATCTTTTGTACCATTTTGATAAAAATATGCATAAACTGGATTCTGTTGCGATTAATTACAACCATCCAAAAAACTGGAAAGAATGGAAAAACGTGATGTTAAAGGATGATATTGAAAATAGTATTTTTGCAGTTTACGATAAAAATGGACATAAATACATTAAACACATAAGTGAAGTAAACGGTAAAGAGCTTGGAAAATATACCTTGAAATTTCATAGTGCCGATAAATTGAAAATTCATAATGGTTACGCATATTACATATATCGCCCATTTGAGAGTACACAAGAAAAATTCTTTTACCGCGAATTAATAAAATTTGAACAAAACAATTAATAAGCTATTTTTGAGTATTATTATATTCATGATTTAAGCTTTTAAAATTGTTCAATAAATTAAAAATATCAGCCTTAACCTTAGTATTGAGTGGAATTTCAGCCCTTATTCAAACTATTGTGTTGTCGTTCGTTGTTTATCAAATTTACGGGAATTTGGATTTATCAATTCCATTTCTATTATTTTTTGTAACATTTTTAGTGAGTTTTTTAATCATCTATTTTATTTACAATGCTGTGATTTTTGAAAAAATTGAAAACTTAAATTCATTGGTTAAGGCCCAATTACAAAAAGAAATCCCAAGTACTGCGTTTGATTTAGAAGAAGTTGATGCTATAGCAAGTTTGGAAAGTGAGCTAAAAAAATTAGCTCAAGAAAGACAAAAAGAATTAGAGCAAAATAGAAATATGGATAGTTACCGAAAAGAATTTTTAGGTAATGTATCTCACGAATTAAAAACTCCTATTTTCAATATTCAAGGGTATGTGTCTACATTAATTGATGGTGGGATTGATGATCCAACTATAAATGTTGAATACTTAAAACGTGCCGATAAAAGTATAGATCGAATGATTCATATTATTGACGATTTAGAAACAATTACACAATTAGAAGTTGGCGTTTTAGAACTTGAATTAGAACGATATGATATTGGCCAGCAAATTAAAGATGTTATTGAGCAGCTCGAATTTCAGGCTGCTAGGCAAGAAATTAAATTGCAATTTCCTAGAAAATTCGAAAAATCAATATTTGTATACGCTGACAAATTCCGAATTCGTCAAGTGCTTGTAAATTTAATTACAAATAGTATTAAATATGGTAAAAAGGGTGGAAAAACTCAAATTAGTATCAACCAATTTAATGAACAAATCATTATTGAAGTAAAAGATAACGGCATTGGAATTGATGAAAAACATGTTCCAAGATTGTTCGAACGTTTTTATAGAGTTGATAAAGGTAGAAGCAGAGAACAAGGCGGAACAGGACTGGGATTAGCAATTGTGAAACATATTATTGAGGCTCATAACGAAACTATTGATGTAACCAGTGTTAAGGGAGAGGGCACAGTTATCTCATTTACATTAAAAAGAGTAGAATAATTTTTTAATATAGGCTCTTTATATTTTGTAGGAATTTGGGCTTTTTAAAAACAATTTCGTTGGTTTTAAACAATTTTATTATATTTGTTAATAAAGCAATTGCTCCATAATTAACTTAACAAATTAAAAAATATCCTTATTATGAAAAAAATCGTAACATTTTTATCATTCATGAGCTTTTCTGCTCTCTTTTCGCAAATTACAATTACAGCAAATTTGCCAGCAGAAATTTCAGCTAACGCTACTATTGAATCCGAAATTAAGATTAATAAAGGGACTATAAGTAATTTTGCAAAATACCAAATGGATGTTCCTCCAGGATATTCAGTTGCTTCAGTTGATGTTAAAGGAGGTAATTTTACTTTTGAAAACCAAAGAGCTAAAATAGTATGGGTATCTGTGCCAAGCGACGCAGAATTTGCTATCAAATTCAAAATAACAGCTAGCCCTGACGCTGCAGGATCAGGAACATTTGCTCAAAAATTCTATTATTTAGAAAATAGTGAAAAGAAAGAAATTGAAGCAACTCCAATTACGGTTAGTATTGGAGGTTCTGGGGCTGTTGCATCAACTCCAGTTGAACCAGTTAAAGCAGTTGAACCAACTCCTGTTGAACCAACTCCTGTTGCAGCAGTAACTACAGCCACAGTGGAAACTGTTAAAGCTGTTGAACCTACTCCAGTCGTTGCTGTAGCTACAACTCCAGTTGAACCAGTTAAAGTTGTTGAACCTGTTAAGCCTGTTGAAGTTGTAAAACCTGTTGAAAATGCTGCACCATCTGTAAAAGCAAAAGTTAGCAATAATACTTCTACTGTTGGAATGACATATAAAGTTCAGTTAGGTGCTTATTCATCTGAACCAAGCAAAAGCAGATTTTCGAAAGCTGGTACTGTTTCAGTTGATTTAATTAATGGCTTATATAAAGTAACAACTGGTAGTTTTAGCACAAAAGAAGATGCTATTAAATATTTAAATGAACTTCAAGGAAAAGGTTTTTCTGGATTTATTGCTAAGTATAACGACGGTAAACGTATTAACTAATTTTTTTTCTACTGAACTACCACCAAATTGAACAAGAAACTTATAGCAGTTTTTTTTGCACTTATTGTGTTTAATAGTTATGCTCAGCAATACCCTTGGTGGACGCAATATAAGAGCAATCAAATGCTTGCCAATCCGGCTTTTTGTGGCACAAAACGACTAGTTGATGTTAGATTGAATTATCGTAATCAATGGACAGGTTTCGATGGCGCTCCAAAAACATACGTGCTTTCTTTAAATTCTAGATTATGGAAAGGTAGAATAGGTGTTGGTGGGTTTATTTTTAATGATGTAATTGGGCCTTTTAAAACAACAAATTCAAGCTTAACATTGGCTTACCATTTAAAGTTTCCTGATTCAGAATTTTCAATTGGATTTCAAGGTAATTATATCAAGCAAAAATTTAATGGGAATGATATTACCTTGCGTAACCAGCAAGATAAAGCAATCAATCAATATGTAGAAGATAAAGCAGGGAATTATGATGGTAGTTTTGGTTTTTTATATTATAACGATAGATTTCACATTGGTTTAGGTGTAAATAATATTATTGAGAGCGCATTAGAATTTTATAAAAGTGATACCCTGAAAAAAGGAAAATATACGAATGCAGCTCATTATAATTTTTCTGCTGGATATAATTGGGCTGATAATCCTGATTTTACGTTTGAGAATTCGATATACGCCGCTTATGTTTCAGGTGTTCCTTTTTTGTTTGATTATACCTTACGTTTGCATATCAAAAAACAAATATTAGTTGGCGGTAGTATTCGTTTTGGTGATGCAATTGCACTTCAATTAGGTTATACCATTCAAGATAAAGTACAAATCGTTTATTCGTATGATTTTGTAACCTCTCCCTTAAGAAAATACCAAAAAGGAACTCACGAAATTTCTTTAATTTTTTCTTCCAATTTTGGAACTGATAAAAAGAAAAGAGGATTTAATGGAAGATTTTTAAAACAAAGATTTCAATACCTTCTTTAAATACTGGAATTTATTATTTGGGTGTGTCCCTGCGGGTAGGGCTTTTCGTTACAATCTTTTTTCGTGCCTCAAAAAGGATTTTTACTCCAATCCCTCACGCGTTTTTTCATAATTAGGAAATTATAATTTCACTTGAACTGCAAGAGAGATGCAAGCGGAAAGCTTTTTTAAATGTTTGCATTTAAAAAACTTGCAGCGACAGCCCGTTCTAGCTTCAGCCAGACTTGCCCATTTAAAAATAATTTGTTTTAGGATTTAAGTTTCAATCTTTTTTTGAATCAGCGTTTCGAGAGCTTCAACGACCAAATAAATAAAATGGATTTCCAATCAATTTATGATTCAAAATAATTAAATAAAGATTTCAATACCTATTATAAATTGATTAAATTTATAATATGCGCTTTGCTGTTATAGATTTAGGTACAAATACTTTCAATTTACTAATTGGAGAATTGAGTGCTAATAAAAAAAAATTCACACGATTATTTAATACTAAAATTCCAGTTAAGCTTGGAGAAAAAGCTATTAATTTAGGATATATAGCAGATGTCCCTTTTCAAAGAGGAATACATGCTCTTGTTAAATATAAAGAATACATTAATCATTATAATGTCATAAATGTTTTTGCATTTGGAACTTCTGCTATAAGGAGTGCAACTAATGGGAATGAATTTGTTGCAGAAGCATTAAAACAATCAGGAATTTCAATTACAATTATTGATGGTGATGAAGAAGCAGAATTAATATATTATGGAAATAGATTAGCCGTTAATATGACCGATGATGTTTCCTTAATCATGGATATTGGCGGTGGAAGCACGGAATTTGTTTTAGCAAACAAACAAACTATTTTTTGGAAACAAAGTTTTTTATTAGGCGCATCTCGTATTTATGAAAAATTTAATTTTTCAAATCCAATCACAAGGGCAGAGGAAATTGCTTTTTATGATTATTTAAAAGAAGAATTAAAACCATTGTGCAATGCTGTTAAAACTTATTATCCGGTTGAATTAATAGGCTCTTCAGGCGCTTTTGATTCTGTAGTAGATATTATTTCCGAACAATTTAATGTAACACCTGTAAACGAAAAGCAAACCGAATACGATATTAATTTAATTCAATATATGGCAGTCAGCGAATTAATAAAAAAATCAACAGTTGAGCAACGTCAAAAATTAAAAGGATTAATAGAAATGCGAGTTGATATGATTGTAATATCGATGTTATTAATCGATTTTATTTTAAATGAAATAAAAATAAATAAACTTCGTGTTTCTACTTATTCACTTAAAGAAGGTGTAATTAGCAGGAAACTTGGTTTATTAACTTAGTTTTTTTAAGGCATTCCTTAAACTGGAAATTACAATTTCGACGTCCGAAATTTTGCAAGTTCCAACTGACATACGATACCATGGAGAATTATCATCAGCACCAAAACAATAAAATGGAACTAATGCTAATTTAGCTTCATCTAAAATATATTTAGTTATATCTTTAGTTGTTTCTAAAATTTTTCCTTCAGCAGTTTTCATGCCGTGTAAATCAAACTTAATAGTTAAATAAATTGCTGCTTGTGGTGTAATTGCATCAACTTTAAATCCTTCACTTTTTAAGGTTTGAAAACCTTTATAAAACCCATCTAACCTTGCCGTAATTTGTTCTTTTTGATGAACAATAAACGCATCATACATATTTAAATCTGATAAATATTTTGCTGTGGCCATTTGTTCTGGTTTTGGAGCCCAAGCACCAACGTGCGTTAAGATCGCTTTCATTTTATCAATGATTAACTTTGGCCCCATGCTCCAACCAACTCTTACACCAGTTGCAGATAATGATTTCGAAATACCATCTACAAAAACAGTATATGCTTTCATCTCCGGATTTAAACTTACTGGATTATAATGTTTATTTTCTCCAAATGTTAAGGCCCAATAAATTTGATCATACATCAAATAAACAGGTTTTTCATCAGGACCTCTTCGTTTATTTTCAGCAATTATTAAATCGCAAATTTCTGATAATCCTTCTTTTGTAAAAATAGTTCCTGTTGGATTTTGAGGAGAACACAAGGCAACTAAAGTTACATCTTTAATATAAGGAGCAATATCAGCAGCGCTTGGCATAAAATTATGTTCAGGTTTTGCTTCTATTACAATTGATTTTGCAAAATTTAAATAAGAATAATGATTATTATTCCAAGATGGAACTGCAAAGATTACTTTATCATCAGCATCTACTAACGCCTTAAAAATACTGTAAATAATAGGACGAGCACCTCCAGCAATTAATATTTCATCATTTTTATAATCTAATCCACCTCTTTCTTTTAATAAATTAGAAACTGCATTTCGCAATTCCAACATACCATCAGCTGCTGGGTAATTTGTTTGATCATCAAAATAAGCATCAACAATATATTGTTTTAACTCAGTTGGAATTGGAAATTCTTTAGGATTAAAGTCTCCAATTGTCATATTTATTATTTTTTCACCTTGCTTTATTTTTTCATTTACTTCACCAGCAAGTTTAATGATTTCTGAACCAATAATGTTTTCAGCTAATTTAGATACTTTTGATTTTGATGTTTGTGTAGCAGTACTCATGATGTATTTTTTTTGAAAATTATACATAAAACTCATTATTACAAAATAATGTTTAAAACATAATTCGATTATTTTCGAATAATCTTAAAAATACGTTTAACTAATAATTTTGGAAAAGCGCTTTACGGTTTGATTATTAATTTCAAGTGATTCTAGGAACATGGATTTTGGCCTTACCCATAAATTTTCACCTTCTGCTTGATAGGTTGCTTTATAAATAACCATTTCTTCAAGTGTTTCTGAATGTTTTGCAATTCCAATTACTTCGTAAATATTACCTTTATAATGTTTGTAAAATCCTAATTCCATTTTAACTTGTATGGTCTGCTACAATGACCCATTGTTTATTTATTTTTTTCCAAAGCAGTGTAAAATAACCGCCTACGGGTTTATCCCTTTTTAATTCCCATTTTCCAATCACATAAATGCTACTTTTAGATAGCTGAGTTGATTCAACAATTGTGAATGTTAATTCTCCCATTGTCTCTTTATTTGGGTAAGATTTTTTATAATTATCTAAGGTTTTTTGCCAACCATAAGTAATGCCTTTACTACCAATAAATTTAAGACTATCATCTTTCCAATAAAAGTTCATAAACTCATTAATATTGCCATCACTCCAAGCTTTTTGTTGGGTTTTTATGTGTTCTAAAACCAATTTAACATCTTTGCTTTGTTGGGCTTTAGAAGCTAAATTTATGAGTAAAAAGATGATTAGTAGTTGTTTCATTTTCTCTATTTTAATCCTAAAAATAAGCAATTTTAAATTCTAAATAATTTAATAAATAACAATTTTCTATTTCATATTTAATTAGTAAATTTGATGCACGTTCTTTAACACACTTATTAAGAAAAGCGGAGGGATACGCCCTATGATGCTTTACCAACCCTTGATGAAATGTAAAATGAAAAATGTTAAATTTTAAATGGTATCAATTTATAATTTATAATTCAATATTTAGCATCTCTCAAAGAAGGTGGGAATTCGTTAGTCTTCGGACTAAAAAATAAGTCGAAATACATTAGTTAATTTTTAAATAAACATACCAACTAATCCCTTTCGGCAAACGCTAAAAGGGATTTTTTATTTTATAAAAATATGAATACGATACAACAAGAATTAGAAAAAAGAGTTTTAGTCATTGATGGTGCAATGGGTAGTCTTATTCAGCAATACAAGCTAACTGAAAAAGATTTCAGAAGTAAACGTTTTGCTGATTGGGAAAAAGATTTACAAGGTAATAATGATTTGTTATCTATTACTCAACCACAAATTATTAAAACCATCCATAAAGAATATTTAAAGGCTGGTGCTGATATTATTGAAACCAATACGTTCAGTGGAACCACAATTGCCATGGCTGATTATGCTATGGAATCATTAGTTTATGAATTAAATTATGAATCTGCTAAAATTGCAAAAGAAGCTATTCAAGAATTTTATGCTGAGTTTCCTGAATTTGCTAATATTCAAAAATTTGTAGCTGGTGCAATGGGCCCAACTAATCGTACGTTATCATTATCTCCAAATGTAAATGACCCTGGTTTTAGAGCTATAACTTTTGATGAATTAGTTGAAGCTTATACCGAACAAGTGCGCGGATTAATTGATGGTGGTGCTGATGTATTATTAATTGAAACTATTTTTGATACGTTAAATGCAAAGGCAGCTTTATTTGCTATTCAAAATTATTGCGAATCAATTGACCGTAAAATGCCAGTGATGGTTTCAGGAACGATAACTGATGCAAGCGGAAGAACTTTATCTGGTCAAACTACGGAAGCATTTTTAAATTCAGTTTCACATGTTGACTTATTAAGTGTTGGTTTAAACTGTGCTTTAGGCGCTAAAGATATGCGACCTTATTTAGAAGAACTTTCTACAAAAGCGCCTTTTTATGTGAGTGCTTATCCTAATGCAGGTTTGCCAAATCAGTTTGGAGAGTATGATCAAGATGCTCATGAAATGGGGCATCAAATTGAAGACTTTTTAAAAGCAGGATTTATTAATATTGTTGGTGGATGTTGTGGAACTACACCTGCTCATATTAAACGCATTGCTGAATTAGCAAAAAATGCGAAGCCTCGTAAACGACCTGTTGCAGATTCTTTAATGCATTTAAGCGGATTAGAGCCTGTTACACTTCGCCCAGAAAGTAATTTTATGAACGTGGGTGAACGCACAAATGTTACTGGTTCAAAAAAGTTTTTACGTTTAATTAATGAAGGTAATTACGAAGAAGCATTATCAATTGCTAAAGACCAAGTTGATGGAGGCGCGCAAGTAATTGATGTAAACATGGACGAAGGAATGTTGGATAGTGAAGCAGCCATGACTAAATTTTTAAATTTAATTGCATCCGAACCAGATATTTCTCGTGTGCCAATCATGATTGATTCTAGTAAATGGAGCGTAATTGAAGCTGGTTTAAAATGTGTACAAGGAAAAGCAATCGTTAATTCAATTTCATTAAAAGAGGGCGAAGAAAAATTTATTGAACAAGCTCATAAAGTAAAACAATATGGTGCAGCCGTTATTGTAATGGCTTTTGATGAAGTAGGGCAGGCTGATACATTTGAACGCAGAAAAGAAATTTGTAAACGTGCATATGATATTTTAGTTGATAAAGTTCATTTCCCTGCACAAGATATTATTTTTGATCCTAATATTTTTCCTGTTGCAACAGGGATGGAAGAGCATCGTTTAAATGCACTTGATTTTTTTAATTCAACAAAATGGATAAAAGAAAATTTACCACACGCTAAAGTAAGTGGTGGTGTGAGTAATGTGTCTTTTTCGTTTAGAGGAAATGATCATGTGCGTGAAGCCATTCACTCAGCATTTTTATACCACGCTATTAAAGCTGGAATGGATATGGGAATTGTAAATCCATCGCAATTGGTTATTTATGATGATATTGAAAAAACATTATTAGAATTAGTTGAAGATGTATTATTGAATCGTAGAGATGATGCTACGGAGCGCTTAGTAGACCATGCTGAATCATTAAAAGGCATTGTAAAAGATAAAACAGAAAAAGATGAAGAGTGGAGAAAAGGTACTGTAGAGTCTAGATTGAGTTATGCTTTAGTAAAAGGTTTGGTAGAACACATTGATGCAGATACTGAGGAAGCAAGACAAAAACTTGGCAGACCATTACATGTTATCGAAGGTCCGCTAATGGACGGAATGAATATCGTTGGAGATTTATTTGGACAAGGAAAAATGTTTTTACCACAGGTTGTAAAAAGCGCTCGTGTAATGAAAAAAGCTGTGGCTTATTTAGAGCCTTTTCTGCTTAAAGAAAAAGAAGATAATGCAAAAGCTGGTATTGTTGGTGATGGTAGAACTAATGCTGGCAAAATTTTAATGGCGACTGTAAAAGGTGATGTTCATGACATTGGAAAAAACATAGTTGGTGTTGTATTAGCTTGTAACAATTACGAAATTATAGACATTGGCGTGATGGTTAGCTGCGATAAAATATTAACAGAAGCTAAAAAACATAATGTGGATGTTATTGGTTTAAGTGGCTTAATTACACCATCATTAGATGAAATGGTATACGTAGCAAAAGAAATGGAGCGCTTAGGATTTAAAATCCCATTATTAATTGGCGGAGCAACAACTTCTAAAGTACATACAGCAGTAAAAATTGCACCGCATTATTCGGGGCCAGTAGTGCATGTAAATGATGCTAGTAAATCTGTGCCTGTAGCTAGCAGTTTAATTTCAGACGAATTGCGAGATGCTTTTATGTTGGAGGTGAATAAAGATTATGAACGTGTGCGCGAACAAAATAAAAATGCGCAATCGCAAAATAAATTTATTACAATGGCCGAAGCGCGCGAAAATAAATTTGCTATCAATTGGAATAAATCAACAATTACTAAACCAAAATTTATTGGAACAAAAGTATTTGATAATTATGATTTAAAAGAAATTGCAGAATACATTGATTGGACGCCATTCTTCCACAGTTGGGAATTAAAAGGATCTTACCCTAAAATTTTAACTGACCCAGAACGTGGCGTTGAAGCCACTAAATTATTTAATGATGCTAAAAGCATGTTGAATAAAATAATTTCTGAAAAATGGTTAACTGCAAAAGCAGTGATTGGAATTCATCCCGCAAATTCAATTGACGACGATGATATTTCGATTTTAGATGAGACTGCTAAAAATGAAATTTGTAAATTTCATACTATTCGTCAGCAAACTAAAAAACCAGCTGGCCAATATAACATTGCTTTAGCAGATTTTGTGAAACCAAAACCATCGATTTCTGAGGCTCTCGAAGGAACCGATACTGCAACCGACTACCTCGGTACTTTTGCTTTGTCTACTGGATTTGGTATAGATGAGCATGTTGCTCGTTTTGAAGCCGACCATGATGATTACAGTGCAATCATGATAAAAGCTTTAGCAGACAGACTTGCGGAAGCCTTCGCGGAATTAATGCATAAAAAAGTTAGAAAAGAATTTTGGGGATATGCAGCCGATGAGCTTTTGAAAAACGAAGATTTAATAAAAGAAGAATATGCAGGTATTCGCCCGGCACCAGGTTACCCAGCTCAGCCAGACCATACCGAAAAATTAACGATTTGGAAATTATTAGATGTTGAAAAAAATATTGGAATGACCTTAACGGAAAGTTTAGCAATGATTCCTACAGCTGCAGTAAGTGGTTTATATTTTTCTCATGCACAATCAACTTATTTTGGAATTGGAAAAATTAATAAGGAGCAAGTTGATGAATATGCTAAACGTAAAAAAATGCCTGTTCCTGATATAGAAAAATGGTTAGGACAAGCTTTAGCGTATTAATAATTTATTAAGGTTTTGATTTTATAAAAACCTGCTAACCTGCTATCGCGGACTTGTAGTCCGTGAATTTAAAACAACTTGCATAAAGGCTTGTAGTCAATAAATTAAAAGTATAAATTTACTTATGACCTGCTATCGCGGACTTGTAGTCCGTGAGATTTAAAACAACTTGCATAAAAGCTTGTAGTCAATAAATTAAAAGTATAATTTTACGCATGTCGAGAAAATATAAAGCTACAGTGCCAGATAAAGCTTATTTTATAACTATAACTAGTGTTGGTTGGGTAGATTTATTTACGAGGCTTAATCATCGATATACTATTATAAATTCGTTAAAATACTGCCAAAGTAATAAAGGTTTAGAAATATTTGCATATTGTATTATGCCTAGTCATATTCATTTAATTTGTAGTGCTGCTGATGGTAAAAAATTATCAGATATTATGAGAGACTTTAAAACATTTACATCCAAGCAACTGCTAGATAATATTAAAAACGAACCTGAGAGTAGGCGCGAGTGGTTACTTGAATTATTTTCTAAAACTTGCTATCATCTAAAGCGTAAGCAAGATTTTAAAGTATGGCAAGATGGATACCACGCAGAAATTATAGAAACTCCAAAGTTTATGTATCAAAAATTAAATTATATACACAACAATCCAGTTGTAGATAAAATAGTAGAAAGGGCTGAGGATTATTTATTTAGTTCGGCACGTAATTATGCCGATTTAGATTATGAATTAGAAGTATTTGTATTGCCAAAACAACTAACTACGTATGGTTAGTTATTTTTTAAGGTGGAAACGATCTTTAGATTTTTTTGTTAGATTTCACGGACGGGACGTCCGCGATAACGCGTAAAAAGCACGGACTACAAGTCCGCGCTAACGGGGCTAACGGGGTAATAACATTTACCCATTTCTTTTTTCCATTATTAAATTTAAAAATTATTATTTTAAAATTATTATTGGATGATACTTTAAATGCAGTAACAAAACTCGAAGAGGATACTTCATTTTTAAAAATATAATTTTCACTTAATACCAATGACCGTTACCAGTTAATAAAATAATACCAATTATAATAGAACCAACACCACCAATTATTCCCTTTATATTTCCTGTTAAATTATCATCCTTTACTGGGTTTTTAATAGTCCACCCTAAGAAAAAAATACCACCAATTAAAAACGCTAATCCTATCCATCTATCATTATCCATTTAGTTTTATTCTAATTTACCAATGTACTTTACCTAATAAAAATGCGATACCCCCTGCAATAGCTCCAATAGCTCCTAATAAACCACCAATATTTTGACTAGAAATATCAGGCCCTCTAAACCAAGTTTTAATAGTCCACCATAAGAAAAAAATACCACCAATTAAAAACGCTAATCCAATCAATTTATTATTATCCATTTAGTTTTATTCTAATTTACCAATGTACTTTACCTAATAAAAATGCGATGCCACCAATTATAGAGCCTATAGACCCAATTAGGCCACTGGCATTTCTATTAAATATGTCAGTACCTTTTACCCAAGTTTTAATAGTCCACCATAAGAAAAAAATACCACCAATTAAAAACGCTAATCCAATCCATTTATCTTTATCCATATATTAAAAATTACCTGCTGTCGAGAACTTGTAGTTCGTGAAATTTAAAACAAATGCATAATCAGTAAAACAAAATTTACATTAGGCATGTATCTACTTTTTCTTAAAGCTAATATTTCCCATAGCATCTAAAATCTTTTTAAACACTTCAAAGTATAGCATTATCATTAAAGAAATACTCATTAACCAAATTACAGCAAGGTTAAACCAATACGTTGGAATCAGTTTACCCATAAATAATTTATTAGGTGCATAAAAGTGTGCAGCACCTAAATTAGAATCTGTTGGGTCTAAATAAACAGGGTCAGAGCGTTGTATTAATTTACCTTCCACTTCTAAGCATTTAAATGGACTTAAATCATTTTTGTTTTCAACAAAATTCTTTAAACTTTCATTTTCATAATCGTCTTCCATTTTAATGAAAGCTTCGTGTCCCATTTCTTTAATTAATTTTTGAGTAACCACATCTTTGCCTTCTCTGGCTTTGTTACCGTAATTAATGTAATGCTCTTTAATTTTTTCAACTAAAAATTTATTTAATGAGTTTCTTACTTCGCCATTAAATTCTTTAACGTTCAGTTTCTCAATATCACTAAATATATATTTATTTTTTAAAAACACTTGCTCTTTTAAAACCGCCGTTTTGATTGTCATCAAATCTTTTTCGGTGGTTTCTTTTTTCATAAATTCTTTTTGATCATTAAGAATTTTTGTCATTTTATTTTCAATGGCATTTACCCAGTAATTATTTTTATAATCGGCAATGCTTATGGCTTTATCAAATTTGTAAAAGTTTTTTTCAAACTCATTTGTTTTAAACTGGTTAACAGCTAAGGCTTCAAAAGCCCAGCGACTAGCCATCATTTCGCCAACCATTGGTACGCCACCTTGTTTGGCTAGAGTAGGGTTTAGCTTGTCAAATTTAACAACAACTCCTGCTAATAATAATTGTGGGATAATTAAAAATGGAATTGAAATATAAATGGTTACAGCACTATTAAATGCACTCGAAATATTTAAACCCAACATATTTGCAAAACAGGATGCTGAAAATAAAACCAACCAATAATCAGAATACATTCCTTTAACTCCTAAAATAGAATTACCAACTAACACAAATGTTAATGTTTGAATAGCAGATAAAACAAACATAATGGTGATTTTACTCCATAAGTAACTTCCTTTACTGAGGTTTAAAAAAGTTTCGCGTTTGCGTATTTTACGATCTCTAATAATTTCTTCAGCAGAAACTGTTAAGCCAATAAATAATGCAACTACAACCGACATAAACATGTAAGCAGGCACGTTTTCATTGTCTCTAAAAATATAACCCTTTTTGTTTTCGGCATCTGCACTAAAAAAGCGAACTAAATAAGCTAAAACAAAAGCTAAGAATGGTGCTTCAAAAAAGTTAATTAATAAATACTGAGAGTTAGTTAATTTGCTTAATACATCACGGGTTAAAAATACCTTGAATTGTTTAAAGGCATTTGGAATTTTAAAAATAGCCTCTGGTATTTTATCTTGGTGTTTAATATCACCAATAGTTGATTCAATTTTTTCAACGTAGCTTTTATTCCATTCCGATGGACTATTCTTTCTAATATGAGTTAAGTTTCCGTATTCATCTAATACTTTACTTTCAATAATATTAAAAATAAGTTCAGGATTTACGTTACCACAATTCCAACATTCACTTTCATCGGCATTAACATGTTCAACTAATTTTTTAAAGTAAGAAACGGCATCAACCGGATTGCCATAATAAATAGGGTAACCGCCCACATCTAATATTTGAAGTTTATCAAACATTTTAAAAATATCTGATGAAGGTTGATGAATTACTACAAAAATTAATTTTCCTTTTAATGATAATTCCTTTAAAAGATCCATAATATTTTCTGAGTCACGTGAAGATAAACCTGAAGTTGGTTCATCAACATAGAGCACAGAAGGTTCTCTTATTAATTCTAATCCAATATTTAAACGTTTACGTTGCCCACCCGAAATAGTTTTTTCTAAAGGCGAACCAACTTTTAATTCTTTAGTTTCAGTTAAACCTAAATCTGCTAATAGCGAATGACATTTTTTTGCAATTTCATCATCATTTAAATTTCCAAAGCATAGTTTAGCATTGTAAAATAAATTTTGATAAACTGTTAATTCTTCAATTAATAAATCGTCTTGTGTTACATGTCCAATTACACCAGCAATCGCTTTAGGATCTTTGTGTATGTTTTTTCCATTTATTAAAACTTCTCCACCACTTGGAATTTCAACTCCATTTAGAACATTAAGCAAGGTTGATTTTCCAGCTCCTGAGCCGCCCATAATCCCTATTAATTTTCCGCTTTCTTCACGAATATTAATATTTCTTAAACCTAATTTTCCACCTTTAAATTTGTAATCAATATTTTTGGCTTCAAATGATATACGAGCCTTTGTACTATCTTCTAAAAAACGGCCAATAATATCGCTGTAATAAATTGGTTTTAACCGTGTACTTCTTAATGATGAGCCTGGCGTTAATATATGTACTCTTCCTTTCGAAATACCTTGCCCATTTAATTGTATTTCAAAGTTTCCATAAATACGCAAAGCGTACATTCCAACACTAGCAATCGAAATTACTCTAATATCATTTGTAAGTGTATCGCAATAAATATGTTTACAACTATTTTCATAACCATTTTCTTTATTATTAATAACTAAAATATTTGGTGTGTTTGGAATTTTTTCGGCTGTATCTTCAACAAATGCTCTTAGCTGATTGTATTCATCAACCGAAATATTAAATGTATCTGCCACAGTAATAACAAATTCATTTTCTTGTTCAGAAATTTCGTCAGAAGAATAAATAAATTCTAATAATCGAATTAATACAATGACTTTTTGAGGTTGTTCTAGTTCTTGATTAATTTGAGTACAGATTTTTAAAACCTTTACAGAGTTTAAAGAAGTCCGTTTTGCTGAACCGTCTTTTTTCTTTGAACTTGCTTGCTGAGCTTCAATAAATTCATCAAAAATTCTTAAATATTTTTCAACCTGTTCTTTGTTTAATTGCAGTTTCAAAAAAGACTCTACAATTCCACGACCAGTGTTACTAATTCCATCAACTTTTGCGATGATGGAGAACATTTGCATTAAGGCGCGAAGTATTCGTTCACTCATATAATTTTATTTATTTATTTTATTATTCAGGGATAGCCAAGATACTAATTATTAACTATTTAACAAATATCGTCCGATTATTTTATAAAAGAGTTAATTTTGCCTTAAATAATGGATAATTCCCTCATAAATCTTAGTCCTGCCGAACTTGCTGCAAAGTGTATCAATCAAACCAATAAGTCTATTTTTTTAACAGGAAAAGCTGGAACTGGTAAAACTACTTTTTTAAGAAGTGTAATAGAGCATACTCATAAAACGGCAATAATTGTTGCTCCAACAGGTATTGCTGCCATTAATGCAGGAGGAGTTACTATTCATTCTCAATTTCAGTTGCCATTTGGCATGTTTGTGCCTGATAATAATGCGCAAACAAATAATTCGTATGTAAAAGTAAATACACCTATTTCTGTTGTAAAAGGAATGCAAATGGCAGATCGAAAACGTAAATTATTGCGTGAAGTAGAATTGGTTATTATTGATGAAGTGAGCATGCTTCGCGCTGATTTATTGGACGGAATTGATATGGTTTTGAAGTATATAAAACGCGAAAACAACAAACCATTTGGTGGAGCTCAAGTATTATTTATTGGTGATTTAATGCAATTACCTCCAGTTGTTAAGGATGATGAATGGCAAATATTAAGGCAATATTACAACAGCGTGTATTTTTTTGATGCACAAGTTTTACGAAATAATAAGCCCATTTATATTGAGTTAGATAAAATTTACCGTCAGTCAGACTCTCGGTTTATCAACTTATTAAACAATCTTAGAAATAATAAAATTACCAATGCGGATACAGAATTATTAAATTCATATTACAAACCTAATTTTAATGCTGCAACTGCATTAAATACAATTACATTAACAACGCATAATGCTAAAGCAGACACATTAAATAAAACAGCTTTAGATGCATTAAAAGGAAAATCATTTTTTTACAAGGCTATTATTGAAGGAGATTTTAAAGAAAATACATTTCCATTAGAAGAAACTTTAGAATTAAAAGTTGGTAGTCAAATTATGTTTATTAAAAATGATAGTTCGGGTAAGCAATTATTTTTTAATGGAAAAATTGGCGTGGTTTCTCATTTAACAGCAACTGACATTGAAGTTGAGTTTGATGATCATACTTCACCTTTTATTGTAGAAACTCATCAATGGGAAAATAAAAAATATGAATTAAATGATGTTACTAATGATATTGAAGAGCAAGTAATTGGAACTTTTACACACTTTCCAATTAAATTAGCTTGGGCAATTACAGTTCATAAAAGTCAGGGTTTAACTTTCGAAAAAGCGATTTTGGATGTAAACAGAGCATTTGCAGCAGGGCAAGTTTATGTTGCATTATCACGCTTAAAATCCTTAGACGGATTAATTTTAACAGCTCCAATTCAATTTGCATCTATTAAACAAGACGATGTTTTAGTTCAGTATTCAGACAATAAACCTGCTACAAAAGAAATTTCGGATACCATTGAATTAGAGAAAATTATTTTTATTCAAACGGAGCTTTACAAAACATATCAATTTTCTGATTTGTATTTTCAATTAAAAAATCATTCCGAAAGTTATGATAAAATTGAAGAGCGTTCTAATAAGCAAAAACATAAAGAGTGGGCTATTGAATTATTTAAAAACTTTGAGACATTAAAACAAAATGCTGATAAATTTGGAAATCAACTACATGGTATTTTTCAAAATCAACCTCCTAATCTTCTAGAAACATTGGCTAATAGGAATGAAGCAGCTAAAAATTATTTTTATCCTATCTTAAAAAATATTTCAAAAAGTATTTTAGTACTTATTGAAACATTGAAAGATGAAAAACAAATTAAAACATATTTAACCGAATTGTTGGAATTAGAAGGTTCTGTTTTTAAACAAACTCAACAATTAGATAAAGTTACGTTGATTTTAAATAATATTATTTCTAATACTGAATTTAGCAAGCAACAATTTAAATTAAATTCAAATCAATCTGAACGATTGCAGTTAGTAAGAGATAGTATTGTTATCACAAAAAAATCGGATGGAGGAATATTAAAACCATCTACAACGAATAAAAAAATAAAAAAACAACCAGCAGAAAAACAACCTAAAAAAGAAAAGGTTGATACTAAATTAGAAACCTTCAATCTATTTAAACAAGGACAAACGATATTTGAGATAGCTAAAATTCGACATTTAACAGAAGGCACCATATCTAATCATTTGGCTCATTATGTAAGTTTAGGGATGATACCTGTAGAGCAATTTGTGACCAAAGAAAAGCGTAATTACATAATAAAAATTGCGGAGAAACATGATACTGAAATTTCAGGAGCTTTGAAATTAGTACTTGGCGATGAATATAGTTATTCAGAAATTAAATTTGCATTAGCAACTATTAAGCATCTAAAGAAAGATTAATGTATAAAAAAAACACCTTGATTATTTGTCAAGGTGTTTTTTTATAACATTTTTTAATTTTATTATCTTCCTTGGTGATTACATTTAGAGTTTTCAGTCAATAAAACCATATCTGAAGTTCCAATTATTCGTTTAACCCCTGCAATAAAATCTACTTGTTCAGTTTTTGTTAATTCTTTTAATAAAAAACAATGATCAGTTTCTCCTTCTCTTCCCCAAGAAACAATTTTGCTTGTTGGTTTTTTTGGATGAGCAGACACATAAGCTGTTATCGCACTACTCAGTTTTAAATCTATTCCAGCCCCTTTACTTATAAAACTAATAATTACACGGTATTGAATTGTTTTTTCATCTTCTAAAGCTGCCGCTATTTCTGTAGTTGCAGGAACTGAAGATGTGGTAGACGTTGTAGTATTTTTTTTCGTTTTACAGCAAATAGAAATTGAAGCAATTACTAATAAAGATGCAAGAATAAAAAGTTGTTTCATAGTTATGTTTTTTTAGTATAAAAATAAGATTTTTTTTTAACAAACAAATTAATTGTTAAACTTCCTTTTTAAATCTCTATCAATATCTTTTGCCTTCATATCATCTCGCTTATCAAAGAGTTTTTTACCCTTTGCAATAGCAATTTCTAATTTAGCATATCCACTGTCAGATGTAAATAATAATGTTGGAATAATTGTTAATCCTTTATCTAATAATTTTTTTTGTAATTTATTAATTTCTTGTTTATTCAGTAATAATTTTCGTTCGCGTGTTGGTTCGTGATTGTATAAATTCCCTTCTGTATAAATACTCACATTAAGGTTTTTTACATATAACTCACCATTTCTAAAATAGCAAAAACTATCAACTAATGACGCTTTCCCTTCTCTGATAGCTTTAATTTCGGTTCCAAGCAAAACAATTCCAGCAGTAAATTTTTCTAATAGACTGTAATCAAAACTAGCTCTTCGGTTTTTTATTGAAATTTTTTGCTGTATATTCGGCTTCACATTACAAAGATATAAAAATACTTAGCATAATGTTACAACTTGTAAGTGCTACTAAAAATGATTTAAATACAGTTGCTGAATTAGCAAGGACAATTTGGAATATTCATTATGTTCCTATAATTGGTCAGGAACAAGTAAATTATATGTTGGATAAAATATATAATTACGAAAGTTTAGTTGACCAATTAGAAGTTAAAAAACATCAATTTTATTTAATTAAAAATCAATCAGAAACGTGCGGTTTTTTAAGTATAAGTACTGAGGATAAATCAGTATTTTTTCTACACAAAATTTATATAAATTCTAAAAATGCTCATGCTGGAATTGGTACTATGGTTTTGAATGAATTAGAAGAAATGTTTAATCCTAAAAAAATCAGTTTAACTGTTAATCGTGAAAATTTTAAATCCATTAATTTTTATTTTAAAAATGGCTTTAAAATTGAGTCTGTGGAAAATTTTGATATTGGAAATGGATTTGAAATGAATGATTTTGTGATGATTAAAACATTTGATTAGACCTTAATTTATTAACACATTGGAGTGTTAATAAATCCTTTTACAGCTTCCTTTTTTACAGTTATTTTGTTATATTTAAGGTTTTAAATAGACATGGAATATAATACACAACTCCCACACTTACAAATACCTGAATATGGAAGGAATATTCAGGTCATGATTGACCATTGCATTACCATTGAAGATAGAGACGAACGTAATAAATGTGCAAAAGCAATTATTCAAATTATGGGACAGTTAAATCCACATTTGCGTGATATTGCTGATTATACTCATAAATTATGGGATCATTTGTTCTTAATTTCTAAATTCAAATTAGATGTTGATTCTCCATACCCAAGACCAACTGCCGAAACATTTACTACTAAACCAGCAAATGTTCCTTACCCAGCTTCGAAAATGAAGTATAAGCATTATGGTAAAACGATTGAACGAATCATTGATGTTGCAAAAACGTATGAAGATGGCCCTGAAAAGACTGAATTAACGCGTTTAATTGCAAATCATTTAAAGAAATCTTATGTTAATTGGAACAAAGATTCTGTAACAGATGATGTTATTTTTAAGCAATTTAAAGAAATGACTAATAATGAATTGGTTATTGATGAAAATACAGCATTAACTCATGCCAATGAATTAAAAAATAAAAATCACAATAATCAAACTCCAATAACGGTTGGCCCGACAGGTGGAAAAAATAATAAACCGCGATTTAACAAGAATAAAAGCAAGTTTAATAAAAATAGAACTAACAACAACAATAACCGACCAGCAATTTAATCTATGGCAATTTTTGAAGTTACAGGAGGCAAGCAATTAAAAGGAGATATAATTCCTCAAGGTGCAAAAAACGAAGCCTTACAGATATTATGCGCAGTATTATTAACTTCTGATAAAGTTGTAATAAGCAATATTCCTGATATCGTAGATATCAATAAATTGATTGATTTATTGAAAGATTTAGGTGTGAAAGTTGAAAAAACGGGTCACGAAGAATTTACATTTCAATCCGATAATGTAAATGTAGATTATTTAGTTTCTGATGAATTTAAAAAGAAAGGTTCTGGATTAAGAGGTTCAACTATGATTATTGGGCCTATGCTTGCGCGTTTTGGAAGAGCGTATATGCCTAAGCCAGGTGGTGATAAAATTGGAAGACGTAGAATGGATACCCATTTTATTGGTTTTGAAAACCTTGGTGCAAAATTTGAATACGATAGCGAAACTGAAAATTTTAAAGTAACAGCAGCAAAATTAAAAGGTGCTTATATGTTACTTGATGAAGCTTCAGTAACAGGAACCGCAAATATAGTGATGGCTGCTGTTTTAGCAGAAGGAACAACAACAATTTATAATGCAGCTTGCGAGCCTTATTTGCAACAGTTGTGTAAAATGTTGAATAGAATGGGTGCGAAAATTAGCGGAGTAGGCTCAAATTTATTAACGATTACAGGCGTAACATCTTTAAGTGGAACAACTCATCGTATATTGCCTGATATGATTGAAATTGGTTCTTTCATTGGTATGGCCGCTATGACACAATCTGAAATTACTATTAAAGATGTGTCTTATGATAATTTAGGTTGTATACCAAAAGTATTCTCACGTTTAGGAATTCAAATGGAACGAAGAGGTGATGATATTTATATTCCGTCTCAAGAACATTATGAAATTGATACCTTTATTGATGGATCAATGCTAACCGTTTCTGATGCAATTTGGCCAGGCTTTACCCCTGATTTATTGAGTATCATTTTAGTAACTGCAACTCAAGCGCGTGGTAATATGTTAGTGCATCAAAAAATGTTTGAAAGCCGTTTATTTTTTGTGGATAAATTAATTGATATGGGCGCTCAAATTATTTTATGTGACCCGCATCGCGCTACAATTATGGGATTAGATAGAAAAGTACAGTTAAGAGCAATACAAATGGCATCACCCGATATTAGAGCTGGAGTTGCATTATTAATAGCTGCAATGAGTGCAAAAGGAAAAAGTACCATTTTTAATATTAATCAAATAGATAGAGGTTACCAAAATATAGATGGTCGTTTAAATGCTATAGGTGCTGAAATAATTAGAAAAAATCAATAAGATGACAATAACTAAACTCATATTTTTAGGTTGTTTATTTTCCTTTTTAATTTCTTGTAAAAATAAAAAGGAAGTCGCTAATAAAAATACAGTAACTGAAACCAAAAATGTGGACTCCCCACCATTAATTAAAATTGATGTTGTTGAAGGTTTGAACTTAGGAAATAAAGCGCCTGAATTTTCACAAGAAAGTGTTTCAGGAAAACAAATATCTTTAAACTCATTAAGAGGTAAAGTTGTATTAATTGATTTTTGGGCAAGCTGGTGCGGACCTTGTAGACGAGAAAACCCAACTGTTGTAGCTGCTTATAAAAAATATCATTTACAAAACTTCAAAAGTGGAATTGGATTTGAAATACTAAGTGTTTCTCTTGATCAAAATAAAGATGCTTGGATGAATGCAATTGAAAAAGATGGCTTAATTTGGTCAAATCATGTTTGTGATTATTTAGGATGGAATAATGCTGTTGCTCAAAGATATGGCGTTAGAGGAATTCCTACAAATTATTTAATAAATGGCGATGGCGTAATAATTGGAAAAGCATTGAGTGGCGAAAATTTAGAAAAAGCTTTAGAGGCTTATATTAAACAGTAAATTTAAAATAAGATGAAATTATTACAATTTATTATTATTGTTTTATGCTCTTCAATAGAATCGGCATTTGCGCAGGATACGCTTAAACTGAAACTTGGTGATAAAGCTCCAAGCTTAGTATTACCAACAACACTTAATACAGTTCAAAGTTTCAGTTTTCCGTATAATAATAGAATTGTGTTATTAGTATTCTGGTCTTCAAGTGTTTCAAAATCAAAGGAGAATTTATTTAAGTACAGTATTATTAACGCAAAGTATAGTTCTTTACCCTTTAAAAACAGTGATGGCTTTGATATTATTGCTGTCACGTTACAAAGCGATAGAAAAATTTGGGAAGAGGATGTGAAAAAATATAATTTAGGTAAAATTAATAATTGTATCGCATTAAAAGGTTATAAAGATTTTTTCGTAAAAACCTATCATTTAACCGAGACGCCAAGTTCATTTTTAATTGATGAATCAGGAAAAATAATTTTCATTAATCCAGATATTGAGACATTAGTGGAATATTTGGATGAAAGAAAAAACACATTGCCTTCATCAGAAGCTCAAAATTCAATTTCCGGAAAAATACTTTATGGAGATGGCATTTTAAAACCTCTCATCAATAAAAAAATCACAATTCTAAATAATAAAAATGACACGCTTGAGAAAATTAAAACAAATGAAACTGGAGCTTTTCATGCAAAAAACCCTAAAACGGCTAATGAAATTATATTAAAAATTGAAGCTGATAATTTAATAAAAGAAGGTGAGGCTGTTTTTTTAGCAACTGAGAATGGAGAAAATATTGCCAATTTAAATTTTTCAGGTAATAGTTTTGAGTATAAATTATACGAAGTAGATCGTATGTTTTTAAAACCATTAAAAGAAAATGATGCAAATTCGAAAAGCCCGAAAGATCTTAATTTTACGGATAATCTTTTTAAATCAGGTGGATTTGCCTTGAGTCCTGATGCAAAGCAAAAATTAAATTCCATAGTTGTTAAATTGAACCAAAATCCAACTACTCGATTAGAAATTATTTCTCATACCGATTCTAAAGGTGATGCTAAATTAAACTTAGAACTTTCAAATAAACGCTCTAAAATTATCTTTGATTATCTAATAACTAAAGGTGTAAGTAAAACAAGGCTAAGTGCTATTGGAAAAGGTGAAACAGAACTTTTAAATAAATGTGCTGATGGCGTGCCTTGTTCAGTTAAGGAAAATGATTTAAATATTAGAACTGAGTTTAAATTTTATACGATTGAATAATAAGATGAAGAAATTCTTTTATATAGTCCTATTTTTTTTTATTACTAAAGGGATTTATTCTCAATCTGATTTTTCAACAGTTTTGCCATTAAAATCTTTAAAGATTAAAAATCTTGATAATTCAACAAAGGATTTTGACTTAACCTTAAAAGAAAAAAAAATATTTTTGTTTTTTAATAACAAAACAGAAGCTATGGCTGAACTGCTATATAATGGCTGTAAGTTCGTTTTTGAAAAAAATAAAATGACGATTTTTCCAATTTATTTCTCTGGTGAATTAACAAAAAAACCTTCAAAAAATTTTGAAAGTATTATTCCAACTCAAATTTATAGAACTCCTGAAAAGTCAGTTTTTAAAGAATTTGGTATTCAAGATCTGCTAAATCCAATATTATTAGTTTATAATGAAGATAACACACTTTGTGGTGCTGCAAAAAATGTTGAAGACATCGCTAATTTATATTGTGATTCCGAACCTGTAAAATCAAAATTTCTTCGACTGAAAATTTTGACTGAAGAAAGTGATAAAACTCAAAAACCTTATGCATTTAAACCAATCATAATTTTGGGTGGAAAACTGGAAGATACTATTGCTAAATTAACTACAAATCAATATGGTGATTTTGATGGAATACTTCCTAATCTAAATCAAGATTATATCATACTTGTAAATGAAAAAATTAAGAATATTAATTTTGTTATTTTATCAACGCAGTCAGGGAAAAAAGTTGGAAATTTTACATCAACTCAACGTGGGTTTGAATACCGTATTTTGCAGATGGACCTTTCCTTGCTACCTGATATTTATATAGAAGATAATATTGAAATGAAGTTTTCTAAACTCAAAACAAAACATGATTTTATTATTACTGAAAATTTATATTATGAATTAGGCGCTTCAACTTTGTCAGAGGATTCAAAAATTGTTTTGGATAAAATAAGTCAAGTATTGATAAATTATCCCTATTTTAGCTTAGAGGTAATTTCACATACGGATAGTAAAGGAGAAGAAAATTCAAATTTATTGCTTTCGTTAAAGCGATCCCAAGAAGTGAAAAATTATATTATCGAAAAAAAAATAGAATCAAATAGGGTTTCAGCAATAGGAAAAGGGGAGCAGGAAATTAGAAACCGCTGTTTTAATAATATAGATTGTTCTGATATAGAACATGAATATAATAGAAGAACTGAATTTAAATTTATTAAAAAATGAGAAAAATAGTTTCCTGTTTATTTATAATAATATCCTTTTCAAGCCTAGCTCAAAAAAGTGATAAGTTACGAGTTGGAGAACGTATCCCTTTTAGTAGGTTTGAGGTATTAAATCAAGATAAAAAATTATCACCTATTGATTTACCCAATGGCAAAAGCTTAACGGATAGATTTGTTTTAGTGTATTTTTATTCAGCTAATTCATCCATTAAAGACTTGATATCTTTTAATAGCGATGTGGAAAGAATTTTAAATAAATTTCAAAATAATGCATGTAAAGGAGCTAGCGAAATTGAATATGTGACAATTTGTATTGAAAAAGATTTTCAAAAATGGCAATCGCTTTTAGCAGAAACTAATTACAATAAACAAAAATTTACTGGAAAAAAAACAAATTACCTAACGCGTGATGGAATGAAAGATAAAGCTGTGATGGCATTTAAAACTACTACCACACCAAGTTTATTTTTAGTAAACCCAAAAGGAAGATTGTATGTTGAAACAGATAGTGTATCTGTTCTTGACAAAACGTTTCAAAATATTTGTAAAGCAAATTCAAGCAGTGCAACTGCTGATGTTTCTGGTAAAATTTTAATAGGAGATAAAAGTAGAGTTCCTTTAGCCCAACATAATGTGTATTTAATAAAAGAAAATACGGATACAATTAATAAAACAATGACTGATAATTTTGGAGATTTTGTTTTTATTAAAATTGATACAACCCAAAATCTTTCTATTAACATTGAGCAAAACACTAAAACAAACGGCAAAACTAAAGTTTTCTTAGCAAAACAAACTGGCGAGGTCGTTTCTGAATTCAGAAAGAATGCCTCAGGTGGTTTTGAATATCGTTTACTAGATCTGGATATCGTTAAGCTTACAGTTATTGAAGATGATGACGATATTACCATGAAATATAAAAAATTCAATAATACTGGTAAAAAAGATTTAGTGGTTGAAGAAGCTGTTTATTATGATTTAGGAAAATGTGTGATAATTGTAGAAAGTGAAATTATTTTTGATAAAGTCATAGAAATTTTGAATGCATTTCCTTCAGTTAAGCTTGAAGTTATTTCTCATACCGATGCCCAAGGTGATGATGAAAGTAACATGAAATTATCTCAAAACAGATCAAATGCGGTTGTAAAATACCTAATAGCAAAAGGAGTTAATCCTGAAAGATTAAAAGCAATTGGTAAAGGTGAAACTGAAATTCGTAATAGATGTGCCAATAACGTCGTTTGTTCTGACAAAGAGCAGGAATTTAACCGCCGTACGGAGTTTAAATTCGTTAAAAACTGACAAATTTTCGTGTTTTGAGCTATGGCAAACTAATTGATTACTATAGGTAACAATTTTAGACACTATGGAACAAAACGAAATTATAAACAATTCTGAAGAAAATGCTTCAGAGAATACCATAAATTCTTCAGAAGAACAGACGGATGCTTCAACAGAAAACACTGTTGATTCAGCTATTGATTATGAGGCAAAAATGGCAGAATTAAATGATCGATATTTAAGATTATATTCTGAATTTGATAATTACCGTAAACGTACAATAAAAGAAAAATCTGACATAATTCGTTCAGCTGGGGAAGATGTTTTTAAAGCCATCATTCCTACTATTGACGATTTTGAACGCGCTATTAAAGCCAATGAAACGGTTGAAGATGCAACACCTATAAAAGAAGGAATGATTTTAATTTACAATAAATTATTAGCTTCTTGCACTAGTAAAGGCTTAGAGGCGATGCATAGTGTTGGGGTAGCTTTTAATTCAGATGTAATGGAAGCTATTACACATATTCCAGCTCCTTCAGATGATATGAAGGGTAAAGTGGTTGATGATGTTGAAAAAGGTTATAAACTAGGTGATAAGGTAATTCGTTTTGCTAAAGTAGTTGTAGGTAACTAATCCTAAAAATAATATTTAATAGCACTTCAAATTATTGTGAAGTGTTAGTTACAAAGATTTAAAAATAATGAGCAAAAGAGATTTTTACGAAATATTAGCCGTTTCAAAAAGTGCAAGCGATGATGAAATAAAAAAAGCTTATCGTAAGTTAGCAATTAAGTACCATCCAGATAAAAATCCAGATGATAAAGTTGCAGAAGATAAGTTTAAAGAAGCTGCCGAAGCTTATGAAATATTAAGTAATCCTGAAAAAAGACAACGTTACAATCAATATGGGCACGCTGGAGTTGGTGGAGCTTCTGGTGGTGGTGGCGGTCATTATGGTGGCGGCATGAATATGGATGACATATTCAGCAATTTTGGTGATATTTTTGGTGGTGGTGGTTTTGGTGGTGGCCAAAGAAGTGGTGGTGGAAGAAGAGTAATGAGAGGTTCAAACCTACGAATTAAAGTAAAATTAAATTTAAGTGAAGTTGCTAAAGGAGTTGAGAAAAAATTAAAAGTAAATAAGTTTGTGAGTTGTCATACTTGCAAAGGTTCTGGTGCTAAAAGCGGACAATTTGATACCTGTAAAGCGTGTAACGGACATGGTGTTCAAACCCGCACTCAACAAACCTTTTTAGGTGCTATGCAAACTCAAGTTACATGTAGTACGTGTAATGGTGAAGGTAAAATTGTAAAAGATAAGTGTAATACGTGTCACGGTGATGGAATAGTACGTGAGGAAGAAGTATTATCTGTAAATATACCAGCAGGTGTTGCAGAAGGCATGCAATTATCAGTAAGTGGAAAAGGTAACGCTGCTCCGCGTGGTGGCGTTAATGGTGATTTATTAGTTGTAATTGAAGAAGAAGAACATGAATTATTAAAACGTGACGGTAGTAATTTGTTTTATGATAGTTACGTTAATTTTGCTGATGCTGCTTTAGGAACAAGTATCGAAATTCCCACAGTTGACGCTAAGGTTAAAATAAAAATTGAAGCAGGTACGCAAAGTGGGAAAGTGTTACGATTAAAAGGAAAAGGGTTACCTGATATTAATTCATACGGACATGGAGATTTACTTGTAAATATTAATGTTTGGACTCCTCAGCATTTATCTAGCGACGAGAAAAAAACATTAGAAACTTTAAGAGAATCAAAGAATTTTACACCAAATCCAAATAGAAAAGAGAAAGGATTTTTTGATAGAATGAAGGAATATTTTGAGTAAATATTTCTAAAATAGAACTTATGTTGAATACAAAAACACCTATTAATTAATAGGTGTTTTTTTTGCTTTAAATAACTTGTAAATTAGTTTTATTATATTAACCATTCCTTATATTTGCTTAACAATTAAAACATCCTATGGACTTAGAATTTAATAAAAATGACGATAAAATGCGTTTGCTTATTTCGCAAATGGAACAACGCTTACAAAAAGTTTATGAAGGTGGAGGAAAAAAGCGTATTGAAAAATTACACGAACAAGGAAAAATGACAGCGCGTGAGCGTATCGATTTTTTGTTAGATAAAGATACACCTCGCTTTGAAATGGGTGCTTTTGCTGGTTACGAAATGTATGCCGAGCATGGTGGTTGCCCTGGTGGTGGCGTTGTAATTGTTATTGGTTATGTGAGTGGCAAACAATGTATTGTTGTAGCAAATGATGCAACTGTTAAAGCAGGAGCATGGTTTCCAATTACTGGTAAAAAGAATTTGAGAGCGCAAGAAATTGCAATGGAAAATCGTTTACCAATTATTTATTTAGTTGATAGTGCTGGTGTTTATTTGCCAATGCAAGACGAAATTTTTCCCGATAAAGAACACTTTGGGCGTATTTTTAGAAACAATGCCGTAATGAGCGGAATGGGTATTTTGCAAATTTCGGCCGTAATGGGAAGTTGTGTAGCGGGTGGTGCTTATTTGCCAATTATGAGTGATGAAGCTATGATTGTTGACAAAACTGGTTCTATATTTTTAGCAGGAAGTTATTTAGTAAAAGCAGCAATTGGTGAAACTATTGATAATGAAACATTAGGAGGAGCAACCACTCATTGTGAAATTAGTGGTGTTACAGATTATAAATGTAAGGATGATGCTGATTGCTTAACTCGTATTCGTAATATTATGAGTAAAGTAGGGGATTATGACAAAGCGGGTTTTAACCGCGAAACTCCAATACTTCCTAAAAAGGATCAAAAAGAAATGTATGGAATACTTAATGATAAGCAATATGAAATGCGTGATATCATTGAACGATTAGTTGATAATGGTGAGCATGAAGAATATAAAGAATTATACGGACAGTCAATAGTGTGTACTTACGCGCGTATTGATGGTTGGGCAGTTGGTATAGTTGCAAATCAACGTAAAGTTGTAAAAAGTAAAAAAGGCGAAATGCAATTTGGTGGTGTTATTTATAGCGACAGTGCTGATAAAGCGGCTCGCTTTATTATGAATTGCAATCAAAAGAAAATACCATTAGTGTTTTTGCAAGATGCTACAGGCTTTATGGTTGGCTCTCGTAGCGAACAAGGTGGTATTATTAAAGATGGTGCAAAATTAGTTAATGCCATGGCAAATTCTGTTGTTCCAAAGTTTACAATTATATTAGGAAATAGCTACGGTGCAGCAAATTATGCCATGTGTGGTAAAGCTTACGACCCGCGTTTAATTGTTGGTTGGCCAACAGCACAAGTTGCAGTGATGGGTGGAGCGCAAGCTGCTAAAGTTTTAGTACAAATTGAAGTGGCAAGTTTAAAAGCTAAAGGCGAAGAAATTACTCCTGAAAAAGAAGCTGAGTTATATAATAAAACAAAAGATCGTTATGATCAACAAACTACACCTTATTATGCAGCGAGTAGGATTTGGCTAGATGCAATTATAGATCCGTTAGATACTCGTAAAGTAATAAGTATGGGTATTGAAGCTGCAAATCATTCACCTATCACTAAACAATATAACATTGGGGTTTTACAAACCTAGTTTATAAATTATCAAATAAAAAAACATATTTAAAAATTGAGTAGTTATTAAATGCACATCATTAAAGAAATTAAATTACCAGAAGCTACCTTGAACTTAAGAGAGGATGGTATTCTGCATGTTTTTTATCATGATAATACCATTTTAGATATTCCTTTGCAATTAAGAATGGCTGATGCATTTAATGCAATTACGGACAATAAAAAGTCTTATTTTATTTTTGAAGCAGGAGAAAATGTTATTGTGACAAAAGAAGCTCGAGATAATGCTTTGAAACTTGAAGATGTTACCCCAATTTTAGCTTCTGCTGTTATTGCTCATAATTTAGCTTATCGAATTATTGCTAATTTTTTCATTAAAGTACAAATGCCTAAAGGAAAATATAAAGTTGTTGCATCTATGGAAGAAGCAACCAAATGGTTACACTCTTTAAAACAATAGCCTATCATGAAAAACGTATTCATCTTAATTTTTGTATTCAAAATAGGCTTAACAAATTCACAAACTGAGTTATTTAAAAACGACCCACACCATGTTGAACATATTGGGTTAAAAGAGTCTTTTTTTGGTGATGCTGACGATTATATGGTTTGTTATCCAAAATCGCATCGTAATTTATTTACCATGATTATTTTATTAGGTTTAGCTACTTCTTTATCGATTGGTTATGCATTATTTATTCAACGGAAATCAAATAAAAAACTTAAAAACATTAATAAAATTATTGAAGAAAAAAATAATGATGTAACGGCTAGTATCAATTATTCTAAACGAATTCAAAATGCCATGTTGCCCGAATTGCCATTAAGTATTAATACTTCAAATAGTTTAATAATATATAAGCCAAAAGATATAGTAAGTGGAGACACTTATTGGATTGATGAAATTGAAAATAATAAATTTTTTATTATTGCTGATTGCACTGGACATGGAGTTCCTGGTGCATTGCTTACAATATTAGTAAATACAGCTATACAAAAAGCGTTATTTGAACATAAATTAATTTTGCCAAGTTTAATTTTGGAAAGCATTAACAATCAAATAAAAATTGCATTAAAACAGCAGTCCCAATCAGGTATTCAGGATAGTGTTGATATGTCGGTGGCCGTTTTAAATAACCAAACTAATGAGTTAAAATTTGCTGGTGCTAATTCAAATATGTTTTTGATTATCAATAATAAAATTGAATTAGTAAAAGGTTCTAAATGTACCGTTGGTTCAGTTCAGGAGCATGTTACTGAAGCTCCAATTACTTCATCATATGTATTAAACAAGAATGATAGTTTTGTTTTATATACCGATGGAATTGTGGATCAAATTGGAGGAACGGATTTAAATAAATTGAAGAGAAAAGGGTTTCAAACAATTATAGAAGAAGCTTTAGTGAACGATTTTTTAAATTCATTAAAATCAAAATTTGATAATTGGGTATCAACAAATGAACAAGTTGATGATATCACTTCAATTACTTATGTTGTTTAATCAAAATATTTTAATGTTTTGAATTGAACAATTAAGGAGTAATTGTCCAATTATATTCTAATTTACAACTATTAAATTCGCTATTAATTTTAATATATGTAGTTTTAGATTTCTTCCCAATCCATTCAGTAATCATTTTCTTTTGTTTATCAAATGTTGCCATATTTAATAATTTAGAATAGTCATCTTTTAAATTTGCTTTATGCGGTTCTGAACGTGATTTTAAATAAACAATACGCCATGCTTGTTTAGCATCAGCTCCAACGTGTTGTATTACTGGAGTAACTTCGCCCACTTGCATTTTATCTAACATAAAAACAAGGTTTTGATCTGTTTGGCCAAGTTCTTCAATTTCCCATTTTGTGCTATTAGTTTGAGGATTTACAATGAGTCCACCATTTTGTTTGGTTTCTTTTTCATCACTGTATTTTAAGGCAGCTGCATTAAAACTTAATGTACCGTTAGAAATTAATTTTTGAACGCTATCTAATTCATTTTTGGCTTTTAATACATCTAATTGAGAAATTTTTGGCGACATTAATAAATGTCTTACATCAACAGATTCGCCTTTTCTAGCCACTAATTGTATAAAGTGATAACCATACGTTGTTTCAAATATTTCAGATATTTCACCAGCTTTTAATTTAAAAGCAACCGCTTCAAATTCGGGTACAAATTGACCACGCATAACGGATTCGTAACGTCCACCATTTTTTGCAGAACCTGGGTCTTCACTATATAAGGCACATAACACACTCATGCTTTCGCCGTTTATAACACGTTGTCGGTATGTTTCTAATAAATCTCTTGCTGCTTTTTTTGTTACGTCATTAACTGGTGGTTTTCTAATAATATGTCCAATTTCATATTCTGAATTTATTAAAGGTAAACTATCTGTTGGTATGGTATTAAAGTACATTCTCACTTCACTAGGTGTTAATTTTAAATCACCTGTAATTTTTTGTTGCATTTTTTGAGCTTTTAATTGATTTTTCACATCATCTCTTAACTCATCTTTAAAAACACTAATGCGTTTACCATAAAATTGTTCAAATTTCTCTTCACTTCCAAGCATTCCCACGTAATAATTAATACGACGGTTAAGCTCACCATCAACTTCTTTATCTTCCACAGTAACACTATCTCTATCAGCTTGAGACAATAGTAGCTTTTGAAATAATAAATCTTCGAAAGATTTACATCGAGCATTTGGATCATGCAAGGTTTTTTCTTTTTGTTGAACCAAAGCAGTTTCTACTTCCGAAAGCAATAATGGATTTTTTCCAACTATTGCAATTACCTTATCTAATATTTGTGGTTGTGCCTTTGTTAAAAAGCTTAGAAATAGGATGGCAATTATTAATTTAAAGTTCATTTGGATTTATTTATAAATTTCTATTTGATTACTGGATTTTGCTTTTTCAAAAAAATCTTTTTTAATGCTATTGATTAATTTTTGTTTTCGCTCATTTAATAGCATTGACTTTATATTGTTTTTCTCAAAATTAAGTGGTGATAATGTGTTTTTAGATTTTATCTCAATTATTTTCAAAAAATAGAAACTCGTATTATCATTAAATTCAAATATTTTTCCGTTTTGCAGATTATATTCTGGCACTTCTTTTAATTGAGGTATTTCTTTCTTTAAATCATCAAACATCAGCCACGTATTATTGTTAGTGTAATAATTGTTTGCATATTGAATACATAATGAGTTAAGTGGCTCTGCATCCTTAGGGTTTGTAGAATAACATAATTTTTTAAGTTTATCTAAATTAGGTATCGCTAATGGAGTTTTAACATACAATACTTTTACAATGTTATTTTTAAGTAAAAAGTTTTTGGAGTTTTTGTTATAATAATCTTCTATTTCTGATTGAGAAATTGTTGTGTCTAACTTCTCAGCAATTAGTTTCGACTGAAATTTATATGTTATTAATTCTTTCCGATAATTTTCAATTTCTTTTTCAATATTTAAATCTTCAGTTGCTAAATAAATAACTGCTTCTTGATAAAACACTTCTTCTGAAATCCATTTATCTATGTATTTGGAAGTTAAAAGAAGACTGTCTGATTTTGAAAGTCCTTTTTGAGTAAATTGAGTTAAGTCAGATAAATTCAACGTTTTTTTATTAACCTTTGCAATCACTTTATCATTTTCTGTCGTTTTTTGTTCAGAGTTACTGCAGGCATTAAATAATATTATAAATATTAAAAGGCAAAACAAATTTTTATTATGAGAATTTACTTTCACTAATTTTTTTTAAATAAAAAGGCTGTAGCAATAATTGTCACAGCCTTTTTTTTCAGTATTTATGTTTTTTATTTTACGGTATTTAAAACTTCCTGATTTATTTTTACTATGTATTTGTTTTTTAAATACGCTAACCATTCTTTTTCTAAGTTGTTTTGGTAATCAGCAGTTATCATACCTTTTGCTTCAGCTATAGTTTTTGGTGTTTTTGGTAAAATTTTATTTATAACTAAAACGATTACCTTGTTTTCTTTCGTGTCTTTAATGTCGGTTGCAACAATTCCTTGTTTCCAATTAGCATCAACATCCTTATTCTCACCTTTTAAATAGGTAATGCTTTCAGCCGTAAGATTTAATTGCGAAGATTTATTAACTGTTTCAACTATTTCTTTTTCAGTTTTATTTTTCTTTAACATTCCACGAACTTCTTTCGCAATTTTTTCGTCAAGGCATTTGTAAGTTGTAACTTCTGCACGCTCTTCCCAAAGGTAATTGTTCTTGTTTTTGTTATAAAATAATCTAAGTCCTGCAGTGTCTTTTACTGCCTTGCTCCAAACTTCTCTATCAGTTAAATCAAATAACAAAATTCCATCTCTATATTCTTTTAATAGATTTCTATAATCAGGATATTTCGATTCAAGATTAGCATCTTCGTAATTTATTACCGTTTCGTCAACAAACTCTTTATAAGACTGTTGTAAAAACATATTGTTATCCATTTTAGCTCTGGCTGTTTGATGAGTTTCAATGTATTTTGCAAAATCATTTTGAGTATGTTTTACAGTTCCTAAGGTAAACAATTCTTTGTTCCCTAATTTATCTGCTTTTTTAGCATCCCATTTTCCTTGGTATACTGTAGAATCTAATACTTTTAAAAAATCAGATTTTGCAGTTGCGTTTTCTTTAAAATTATTTTCTGTTTTGATTTTTGCAATTAAAGAAATTCTACCTGCTTGAGTACGACTATCTTTTCCGATTCGTTGTTTCAAATCACTTTTCATATCATCAAAACTAGCTAAGCCTTTTTTATCAATACGTTTTACGATATGCCAGCCGTATTTAGTTGTAAACGGCTCACTATAATCTCCATTTTTTTGTAAACCAAAAGCTGCTTTTTCATATTCAATTGGCATTCTACTACTTCCGAACCATTGAATTTGACCACCTTTTTCAGCACTTTGTTTATCATCAGAAAACTGGCGAGCTAAATCTTCAAATTTTCCACCAGCTTTTAGCTTTGTAGATATTTCATCGATTTTAGTTTTTAAATTTGCTTTTTCTTTTTCCCCCATTTCTTTAGTAAATGCAACCATAATATGAGCAGTTAAAATTTCACCTTGGCTTGGTCGTTTATCATTTACTTTCAATATATGGTAACCAAAACGCGTGCGAATCGGCATACTGATTTCTCCTACATTTGTTTTGTAAGCAGCATTTTCAAATGGATATACCATTTGTAATGATGAAAAATATCCTAAATCTCCACCGTTTTCAAGAGCTGATGGATCTTCAGATGTTTTTTTTGCAACCTCACTAAATTTATCAGTTCCAGTAGTTACGGTTGCATTCAAGTTTTTAACAGCATCAAGTTTTGCTTTAAAAGAAGCGCTATCTTTTTTTGTGGAGTTTTTAGATAATCCTGAAGAACTCTTTTTTAAGATACTTTCATATTCTGCTAATTTTGCAGCAGAGGTAGCTTTGCCGTTTATTGCATCTCTAATAATCATTAAACGAGTATAAGCTTCTATTGTGTCTTTTGGTAAAGCACCTTCCTCAATTCGTATTAGGATATGTTGAGCTTTAATTTCTGTTTTCATGCGGTCATATGCTTCTTGTAATAAAGCATCATTCACATTTTTATCCGTTAAATAAGGAGCCGCTAATTGTTTACGATAGCCAGCTAATTCAGTTTTAAATGCTGCGTTTGTATCTAAGCCATTCGCTTCTGCTTCAAAAACTTTCATTTTAAATGTAGAAAATAAATCAACATATTCTTTAACCGATTTTTGTTCTTTACTTACTTCTTTTCCACTATTTTTTCTGTAAACATTTTCAAATTCGCTTTTGTATACAGGTTTCCCGTTTATTGTCATGATAACAGGTTCATTTGTTTGAGCAAATGATGTTAATGTAAATGCTGATAAGGTTAAAAATCCTAAAGTACTTTTCTTCATATTCGTTTTGTTTTTTGTTTTATTTTAAAGGATAGCAAATTTATAATTAGTTTTCGTTTTATTACAAATTAAAAAAATCTAATTGTTTATATCTAATATTAGAAATTATTTTATGATTTCTTCTAACTTGGCATCTAATTCTGCGCCTCGAAGGTTCTTTGCAACAATTTTTCCTTCTTTATCTAGAAGTAAATTTTGAGGTATACTAGTAATACCATATAGTTTTCCAGCTTCATTTCCCCAACCTTTAAGGTCGCTTATTTGTGTCCAAGTTAAATTGTCAGTTGCAATCGCTTTTATCCAAGCATCTTTATTTTGGTCAAAAGAAACTCCTAAAACTGTAAATCCTTTGTCTTTATATTTATTATAAGCATTTAAAACATTGGGGTTTTCTGCACGACAAGGTCCACACCAGCTTGCCCAAAAATCTACAAGCACATATTTCCCTTTTAAATCTTTTAAGTTTACCATTTTACCATTTGGATCCGCTTGCGCAAAATTTAAAGCAGGATAGCCAATCATTGTTCCACGCATTTGAGTTAACTTTTCTCTACCCAATTTACCGTATTTTGTATTCTCAGTGCTTTTATCTAATAGATTTACTAATTTCTCAAGTTCTTCGATAGGTGCAGTTGAATTTTGAAAATTATAATAAATAGCATAACCACTAATTGGTGATTTTGAATGAGATTTGATATAACCTTCCAAGGCAGATTTTACTTCCTTATCCATAGCTTGATATTCAACAACTTTTTGATTCATGACATTATTATCGCCTTTAGATTTTGCCTCATTATAAGCATTTACGATAGTTTGTTGTTTTAAACTAAATCCACTCATCAACATATTATAATCTAAATAATCTGTTTGTGTTGGGCCTCCATTTACTTTTGCAAAAGGTAAACTATCTACATTACCAGTTATGCTAGTTTTACCAGCATCAACAAAAAATATCAAATTGGGCTGATCATTCGAATTATTTATTTTTGTAATCCAATACATATTTGGCTCTGTAGATTTTCCATTTAATGAAAACTTACCAGCTTTTACTTTAACGCTATCTGTAATAGTGGCATCATTCCATTTATGATGAATATAAACCTTCGAGTTTTCTTTAATATTTTTTAAAGTACCATTTACACTAAAATTAAATGATGATTGGGCAATTGCTCCAAAAGATAGAATAGATAAGGTGATGAAAATAATTTTTGTCATATTTAAAATATTGTTGTTAAACAAGCAAATGTAACTTTTATTGCCTTTTGTTAGGGTAATTATTCGTTAAAAAATGAAAATTTTTAATGAACAGATGTTTTTTTTAAAGTTGTGGAATGTTAGCGTTACTATTGGCGATATTGCTAATTTTAAAGTGCAATTTTAACATTTAAAACTTAATGTGACCAAATTATTACCAAATTGTCATATTTATTCACAATAGTTTGAAATCAAATCAATTTGTTATAATTTTGACCCGAAATAAGTGAACATCCTAAAAGAAGAGTTTTTAGTTCTTAAAAACAGCTGCCTTTAACCACTTAAAAAAATAAATAAAACAAATTTAAAAAAACACATCATGAAAAAAACATTACTTAGTTTATCATTAGTTGCAATGAGCTTTTTAGGTAAAGCACAATGTACAGATTTATTTATTTCAGAATATGTAGAAGGAACTGCCTTTAGCAAAGCTATGGAGTTTTATAATCCAACTTCAGCAACAATTTCTATGAATAACTACCGCCTGGTTCGTTATTCAAACGGTTCAGCAACAGGTACTGATAGTACTGATTTAGTGGGATCAATTAGTTCTTACAGTACATTCGTTATTTCTTATGGTGTTTCATCTACTACTGTAGTTTGTGACCCAGCTTTACAAGCTAAAGCTCAACAATTAGACCACGCTTATCCAAATCCAACTTCAATGAATGGGGATGACGCCTTAGTACTAGTAAAAATTTCACCTTATACGCGTTTGGATATTTTTGGAAAAATTGGTGAGCAACCAACTACTGCCTGGAGTGATATAGCTCCTTTTACTGGTGGTGCAGGAATGGGAAAATGGTGGACAGCTGACCACTCTTTACAACGTAAAGCTAATGTAAAATCAGGTGTTACTTCAAATCCTTCTTCTTTTAATGTAACATTACAATGGGATTCTTTACCTAAAAATAATTTTAGTAACGTTGGACTTCATACTTGTGATTGTAAAGTGGTTGGAGTTAATGAAAATGTAAAATCTGTTTATTTAAAAGTATTTCCAAATCCGGCTAATGGAAATGAAATTGCTTTTGTAAGTGATAAAAATATTCAAAGCATAAATATTATTAATGCAATTGGTCAAGTTGTTTACTCTTCAGTTAATGCTGACAAAACAGTGGTTGTTAGAAATTTAGGCTTAGCAAATGGAGTTTATTATGCTATTGTTAAAAATGTAGATGGTATCAAAACTGAAAAACTAATTATCCAATAATATTAAAAAACAGTTTGTCACATAAAAGGCTGATGCAATACTCAGCCTTTTTTATTAAAAAAAATTATGATAAAAAAAAGTTTTTTATTTGTCTTTCTTTTATGTTCATTTATTGTAAATGCTCAAGAAGATGATTTAATAATTCTTTCAGGTAAAATTACTGACGCTGAAAATGGAGAAGCGCTTATTGGAGCTTCCATACTAGCAAAAACTGGAATTGGTACTGTTGCCGATTTAGATGGTAATTTTATGATTAAATTGCCAAAAGGTGATTATAACATTATTGTATCCATGTTAGGTTATACTCCTTTTAAACAAAAATTAAAATTAGCGGCTAATAAAAAGTTAGATATTAAACTAGAAAATAATGTGTTAAATGAAGTAGAAGTAGTTGCAAGTGTTGCTCAAATAAGGGAGACACCAGTTGCTTTTAGTTCAATTTCAGCCACAAAATTGCAAGAAGAATTAGGAGGAAGAGATATTAGTATGATTGCAAATACCACGCCTGGTGCATATGCATCAAGCAGTGGCGGTGGAGCAGGTGATTCACGCGTTACAATTCGTGGTTTTGATCAAACAAATATTGGCGTTTTAGTTGATGGTATTCCTGTAAATGATATGGAAAATGGTCAAGTATATTGGAGTAATTGGGAAGGTTTAAAAGATATTACAAAGTCAACTCAAATTCAAAGAGGTTTGGGTGCATCAAAATTAGCAATTTCATCAGTTGGCGGTACCATGAATTTTATTACCAATGGTATTGAACAAAAACAACAAATGATTGTGAAAAAAGAATGGGGTAACAATCGCCGAAATTTAATGAGTATGTCATATAATTCTGGTTTAATAAATAATAAATGGGGGTTTACATTAGCAGGAACTTATCAAACAAGTGATGGTTGGGTTGAAGGTACTTGGAACAATGCTTATTCTTATTTTGCTAAAATTCAATATATGCCAAATCCAAGGCATATCATTAGTATAGGAGTAAATGCAGCTCCTCAATCTCACGGACAACGAACTTCAAAAATGCAAATTGTGGTGTATGATAAAGAATATGCAAAAACATTAGGAATAGATGCTGATAAAGAATTACACGATATGGTTAGTTCAACAAGTGCCATAAAATATACTACTCCAACTCAAGGTGATAGAAGTTTGCAATGGAATCCTGATCAAGGCTTATTAAATGGAAAAACAATTAATGATAAGGTGAATTATTTTAATAAACCATTATTTAATTTAAATCATTTTTGGAAAATTTCAGATAAAACAACTTTATCAACAGTATTATACGCATCATTTGGTTCTGGAGGTGGAACAAGCTATTCGCCATCTTTTACGAGCAGAGATTCAATTACAGGTTATTATAATATTCAAGCAAAATATAATTCAAATTCTACATTTATTGATAACTCTTATAGTTCGTCAGAACATAAATCTACAATGATTTTAAGATCTTCAAATAATAATCATAAATGGTTTGGCTTACTTTCGACAGCTACTACAAAATTGAATAAATTATTCACATTGACTTATGGAGTTGATTTGAGATATTATCGAGGATATCATAATTATACCGTTTATGATCTTTTAGGTGGAGATTATTTTGTGGAAGGTGGTTCAAATGTAAACCCTAATATAAATCCGTTGGATAAAACGAATTTCGTAAAACGAAAAGGAGATGTTTTTGGATCAAATTATAATGGATTAGTTAAATGGGCTGGATTGTTTGGACAAGCAGAATTTAAAAAGGATAAATGGACAGCATTTTTAACAGCTTCTGGGTCATATTCAGGTTATAGCCGAATTGATTATTATAAACCAAAAGATTTAGTTTTAGCAGATACTACCTATAATAATGCAGTAAGCTATAATACGATAATTTTACATGATGGAGTTACTTATGATAGAAATTCCGATGGTATCAGAACTGCAACAACAGGATGGAAATATCAAATTGGATATACATTAAAAGGTGGCGCAAATTATAATATTAACGAGCATCATAACGGATTTTTAAATGTAGGTGTTATGCAAATTCCACAAAAATTCGCAAACGTGTTTACGTTTAGTAATGAAGTTGCAAAAGATTTTAAACCACAGTATATCAAATCATTTGAATTAGGTTATGGTTTAAAGTTTAATAAATTTTATGGAAACATTAATGCCTATTATACAACTTGGGATAATCAACCTCAAAGTACGATTACTGGTTTAGATGGGGAAACTTATAACATTAACGGTGTTAGTTTAATTTATAAGGGTGTTGAGTTTGAAGGTACATATAAACCCATAAAACAAATAGAAATAGAAGGGATTTTATCATTTGGAGATTGGATTTACAATTCTGGCGGAACTGTATATGCTTATGATCAAAATGGAGTTATTCAAAATACATTAGAATATCACGCCGTTGGAGTGCATGTTGGAAATGCTGCACAAACTCAAGCTGGATTAGCAGTTAGATTAATGCCAATAAAAGGTTTTTATTTTAAACCTAGATTTACCCATTTTGATAAATATTATTCAAATTTTAAACCAACCGATTTAGATGCAAGTCATGCAAATCAAGAAAGTTGGAAAATGCCAGGATATAGCATTATTGATTTAAGTACAGGTTATGAAATCCCTTTCGGTGTCTTTAAAGTAAATATATACGCTACAATTAATAATGTATTAAATACTAGATATATTAATGATGCGCAAAATAATGGACTGATAAATTCACATGGATTTAATGCAACTTCAGCAACTGTGTTTTTTGGAACAGGTCGTACATTCGTATTTGGAACTAAGTTGACTTTTTAAAACAATAACAACTAAAATAAATAAAAATGAAAAAAATCAAAATCCTAATTTCAGCATTAGCCTTTAGTTACGGTGTAACTGCTCAGGCTCCTTTGCCGTCATTCGAAAATTTCAATGCATTTACTACTACAGTTATGCAGCCAGGATGGAGCACCAATATTGGTGGTACTTTTACTTATGCAACAGGTGTTACTGGCACGGCGGCAAAATTGGATATAGCTGGCGAATACGTTAAAATAAATACAGTTGATCCTATGGGAGTAGTTTCCTATTATGTGAAAGGTTGGAACACTGGTGGTGGTTGGTTAGGTGTTTTTACACTTGAAGAATCTGTTTTAGGTGTTACTTGGACTGCATTACAAACATATTCAAATACACTAAGTTCTGCAGCTTATACTCAGTATACAGTAACTCCAAATCCAAGCTCTCGTTATTTACGTTGGATTTTTACTACAAAAGCTACAAGTAATAATGTTGGTCTTGATGACATTAATATTACAGCAGCTCCAGTTACAGCTCAGGAAATCAATATTAAACAAGGGTTATCAACTATATTAACAGGTGGTTCTTCAGCTTTATTTAACTCAGCAGTTGGTACTCCTACAGCAGTTAATTTTACTATTGAAAATCTTGGTACTATCAACACGCTTTCTGTATCTTCTATTGTCCTTTCTGGGCCAAACGCAGCCGACTTTACTGTAAGTGCACCGGCTGTTTTACCAACTACAGTTGGGGCTTCTTCAAGCATTCCCTTAACATTATCATTTAATCCCTCAGCTGCAGGCACTCGTTCTGCAATAATGACCGTAAATAATAATGATGCTAATGAAAGTGCTTATGTTATTAACTTAAACGGTATTGGTGGATTATATGCTACAGCTCCAACAACTCAAGCTACAAGTTTAACTTTTAGTGGAATAAAATCATACAGAGCAATGTCTAATTTTGTAGCTGCAACTGGTTCTCCAAATGGTTATTTAATTCTAAAAAAACAAGGTAGTTCTGCAATCATAGATGTTCCAGTTGATGGTGTTGCTTATCAAGTTGGTGATGCAATTGGATCAAGTAAAGTGATTTTTTCTGGTAACGCTACGAGTTTAGGTTTAAGTAATATTTATGCAGCATTACAATATCAGATTGCAGTTTTTACATTTAATGGATCTGGTGTATTTACTAATTATAACCAAACTGCCCCATTAACTGGTAATTTTACTGCACTTGGTTCTATGCAACCTGTAAGCGAGTATACATCGTTAAATGTAACTAATCCTACATTTCTATCTTCATTAACAGCTCAAATTTATCCTCATACATCAACTTTTTATGGTAATTATGATGAAACGATGATTAAATTATTTACAGCTCGCGATACTACTGCTGGTCAAAAAGTGGTTACATGTGTTTATAGTAGCGAGAATTATGTTTATACTGAACCTTTTGCTTTTGGATATTTTAGTCGTGAACATAGTTACTGTCATAACTGGATGCCGTCTAACCCTGCGGATATTCCAGAAAGACCAGAGTATAATGATCAACATCATTTATTTCCAACACAACAAGCAAGTGCTAATGCTGCAAGAAGTAATTATCCAATGGGAGAAATTGTTGGCGTACCTACCGCTACCTATTTAGCTTGTCATGGAGGAAATGATATTAATGGAAATCATGTATTTGAACCTCGCGCTCAACAAAAAGGTGATTTTGCTCGTGCAATAATGTATATGGCAACCGCTTATAATGGACAGTTAAAAGGAGCAACGGTAATGAATTGGCAATTAAGAAATCCAATTTCTGGCTCTATTGCATATGGTCAAGATCAAAATATTTTGAAAAAATGGCATTATCAAGATCCGCCTGATGCATTCGAAATTTCGAGAAATGATTTTTTAGATTCATTGCAAGGAAACCGTAATCCATTTATTGACAGTATGCGTTATGCTTGTTATATCGATTTCTCTAACATGACATATATTGCAAGCCCAACTTATACTACTGGAATTGGAACTCCTTGTTATGCAGTTTCAACGGTTGGTTTAAATGAAAGTTCAGCTTCTAACTTTGAATATATTTTAGCGCCTAATCCTTCAAAGGGCGAGTTTAATTTAATGATTGAATCAAATGTTACTGAAAAATATAAGTTGATTATTACTGATGTGACAGGAAGAAATGTTTGTACAAAAACCATAGACGTACTTAATGGATTTAATAACATTAATATTAATGATGTTAAATTACAAAGTGGAATTTATTTTGTAAATCTTATTTATAAAAATGAAAAAAATACTCGTAAATTAATTATCGAATAATTTTATTTTTTTAAATTAAAGCCTCTGAAATGTTCTATTTTCAGAGGCTTTTTTGTTTTTGCTATTTTTTGTAGCAATCAGTTAGTATATAACATAGTAAGTTTGTCGAAAAATAAAACTATGCTTGTTAAAACTTTTGGGAGTGCCGTTCAAGGAATTAGTGCAACTACTGTTACTGTTGAGGTGAATATTTCTCAAGGAATAAATTTCTTTTTAGTTGGTTTACCAGATAGTGCCGTTAAAGAAAGTCACCAACGTATTGACGCTGCTCTAAAAAATAATGGATTAAAAATACCAGGAAAACAAATTACAGTAAATATGGCACCTGCGGATATTCGTAAAGAGGGTTCAGCTTATGATTTAACAATAGCTGTTGGGATTTTAGCGGCTTCCGAACAAATATTTTCTGAAAATGTTGGAAAATATATCATTATGGGTGAATTGAGTTTGGATGGCGAACTTCGTCCAATAAAAGGAACTTTACCAATTGCTATTAAAGCTAAACAAGAAGGATTTAAAGGAATTATTTTACCAGATACAAATGCTAAAGAAGCAGCGGTTGTTGATGGACTGGAAGTTTATGGAGTTTCAACCATTAAACAAGTCATTGATTTTTTTAATGAAAAAGGTACCTTAGAAAAAACAACAATAAATATAGAAGATGAGTTCGCTACAAAATTGGATGATAATGAATTTGATTTTAATGATGTAAAAGGACAAGAAAACATTAAGCGAGCTTTAGAAATTGCAGCAGCTGGTGGGCATAATGTTATTTTAATTGGACCGCCAGGTGCTGGTAAAACCATGTTAAGCAAACGAATGCCCTCTATTTTACCACCACTAACTTTAGATGAAGCTTTGGAAACAACCAAAATACATAGCGTTGCTGGACGAACTGGGAAAACGGTTGGTTTAGTAACTAAACGCCCATTTAGAAGCCCACATCACACAATTAGCGATGTAGCGTTAGTTGGTGGTGGAATGAATGCACAACCAGGAGAAATTTCGTTAGCACATAATGGCGTTTTATTTCTCGACGAATTACCCGAATTTAAAAGAACAGTTTTAGAAGTAATGCGTCAACCTTTAGAGGATAGAGTAGTGGCTATTTCAAGAGCACGTTTTAGTGTTGAATATCCTGCTAGTTTTATGTTAATGGCAAGTATGAACCCTTGTCCTTGTGGATATTATAATCATCCCGAAAAAGATTGCGTATGTGCACCAGGAGTTGTACAAAAATATTTAAATAAAATTTCAGGACCATTATTAGATCGGATTGATTTGCATGTTGAGGTTACACCAGTTCCTTTTAGTGAATTAAGTAAAGAAAAAAATAGTGAACCAAGTTCTGAAATCCGTAAACGTGTTATTAGTGCTCGTAAATTACAAACAGAAAGATATAATACTTCAGAAGGAATTTATTCGAACGCTCAAATGCGTACTAAAGATTTAAAAACATATTGTAATTTAAGTGAAGCAAGTAACAGTTTGCTTAAAACAGCCATGGAACGATTAGGGTTATCTGCCAGAGCTTATGATCGTATTCTAAAAGTGGCACGAACCATTGCAGATTTGGATGCTTCTAAAAATATTGAAACTAACCATATTGCAGAAGCGATTCAATACAGAAGTTTGGATAGAGAAGGTTGGGCAGGTTAATAAATTTTCTATACATTTTCTATTTAAATGATTAAATGGTATGTTTTAATGACTGAAATATTGTAATTTCTATTTTAAATTTTATAGTTTTAAAATAAATTAAATACTATCTAATATGAAATTGAAACTTGTAATTTTTTCTTGTTTTATCCTGTTTTTTTATTCAATAAAATCTCAGACGGCTTGTGGTGATGATGTTTTTACGTTATTTCAAAAAAACCATATTCGTAATTTTGAGGAACTTGAAAAAGCGAATAATATTCAAATTAAAAATTACATTGATTCGCATTATGGGTCATCGGTAACCTCACGCATGGCCGCTTCTACAGTAAATTATGTAATACCTGTTGTATTTCATGTGGTTCATTTAAGTGGTGATCCATATGGGGTAGGAACTAATATTTCGTATAGTCAAATTGTATCTCAAGTTAATGCCTTAAATGCAGCATTTAGTAAATCTTATCCTGGATATAATGGTCAATCTCATCCTAGTTATGCTCAAAATACTAATATTCAATTTTGCTTGGCAAAAATAGCAAAGCCCTCAGGCGTTACATTTTATAATGGCCCAGGAGGAATAGAAAATGGCGTAATGCGATACCCAAATAATACACTGACTCACCATGATATTACCGCTCCAAGTGCAACAGCATTATTAGGTTTAACTCACCCTATTGGCACCTATTTTCCTTTCAGTGATTATTTAAATATTTGGGTTGTGGCTTCTATAGGTTCAGGCGGAGGTGGAACAGTGATGGGTTACGCACCAAAACCTTTAATGGGAGTTTATCCATTAGATGGTGTGGTCATGCGATCAGATATTATTGGAGATAATTCAGCTGGAAGTTCTTTTGCATTGGGTTTTGGATTAGAACAAGGTAAAATAATGGCACATGAAATCGGACATTATTTAAATTTGTACCATATTTTTGAAGGTGGATGTGCAGGCGCTAATGCAGCTGGTTCGGCATCTGATGCTTGTGATTTAAATGGTGATGGTATTTGTGATATTGAACCATGCACAACGCAAAATATCAGCTGTGGCTTACCTATCCCTAACACTTGTAGTGCAACATATTCAACTGGTACTACCACCCTAGATATGATTAATAGTTATATGAGTTATGCCGATGATGATTGCATGAATACTTTCACAACAAATCAATCGCAACGTATGTGGGCAACTTTAAATGCAAGTCGATTTAACTTATGGCAAACAAGTAATTTAGCCTCTACAGGAGTTATTGGAGCTGGTGGTTGCATTGCTCCATTCTTGATTACAAATATTAACGCAAGTACTAATAGTATTTGTTCAGGAACATCATTTGTGCTTTCAAACCCAACCATTGGTAACTCAGCTATAACACGAAATTGGTTTATGCCTAGCGCTTCTCCATCAATAGCTGCAACGCCAAGTGTAAGTGTAACATATACAGCACCAGGTTTATATTGGGCATACTTAACGTTGAGCGATGGTGTTTTAACTGCTAAAGATAGTTTTTTAGTTAAAGTAGCGAATTGCACCTTAGATTCTACAAAATTAAATCGATCACATTGGTTTTTTGGAGATTACGCTGAATTAAATTTTAGTACCCCTGGAGGAGTTACGGCTGGTACTAGCGCATTAACTCATACAACAATGTATCATGGAAAAGAAGCTTCTGTAAGTATGTCTGATAAATATGGTAATTTATTGTTTTATACAAATGGTGCAGATTTATGGGACAACAATCATATAAAAAGAAGTACTGATTATCCGATGTTCATTTTAGATACTGATCCCTATGGTGCTTGGCCTTCAGCTTCTAGTATGTTGGCAATTCCTTTTCCAAAAGATACATCAAAATATATTATTATTTCTGGCCCTCATACTTCAGGGGTTTCGTTTCCATATTCAGCATATTATGATTCTCTTTATTATGTTGTTTATGATGTCAATACAAAAATTGTTTCTTCAAGAAGAGGGTTTAAACATCCTCTTTTGCCAACATCATATACCGAACCTATGACAGTTGTCCCTCATTGTAACGGATATGATTATTGGGTGATTTGTAGGTCGTCTAATAAGGCTTATTCCATTTTAATAACTGCTGCTGGTCCAAATAATATTGATAAAGTAACTGTTTCTTCTGGAATATCAGCACAAGTAGCGGGTCAATTTAAATCTAATAGAAAAGGAAATCGACTAATTAGGTCTGATAATTCGGGATCAAATAAAATAGGTTTTTTTTATGATTTTAACTCGACAACTGGTTTAATGAATAATGAAACGTCTTTTGGGTACACTTCGGTAAATAATACTTGGGGAGCTATTTTTAGCCCGAATGATTCTTTAGCTTATGTTACAGAGCCAATTAGTGTTGGTGCAAGTAAAATATATCAAATAAACGTTAATACACTTGCTATTAAAACTATGTCAATAACGTCAGATTTTATGGTTACTTCTATTGAATGTGGACCTGATAATAATCTTTATTTCAGGCAAGATTACCTTTCGTGGAGCCATATTGCTGTAGATAGAATTATTAATTCAAACAGTTGGACTTCAGCAGTTTTTGTTAAGGATGCCGTTCCTTTACCTACAGGAACTTATCCATGGCAGGGCATAACCAATTTCATGGATGCTGCTAAACCAGCCGAAATTGCTAACGATTTTATATATACAAATGTTTCTTGTAACACATTTAAATTTACAGTAGATAGTTGTTGGCAGGTGTATAATGTAAATTGGAATTTTGGCGATGGTACAACAGGAACTGGATTACTAGCTAATCATACTTATACCTCCACAGGTGCGTTTACTGTAAAAATGACTTTAAGTATAGGCACATATTCATTAAATACAATGATTAAAAACATAACTGTGTTATCAAGTACTACAAGTATTGCAGGGCCAACCGTCATTTGTAAAGGAACGACTTACTTAAATAATTATGGTGTTAGTATCATACCAGGAGCAACGTATAATTGGGGAATTGTAAATGGTGTTATTTCTGGTCCGATAAATATATCAAATGTAAATGTAGGAGCCTCTTCAACAGGTGTAGCAACAGTTTCTGTTCAAATTATTTCTGGAGGTTGTACTGCTATTGGTACTAAAACGATAGTGATAGATACTATTCCAAGTGTTTCTTTGGCAAGTGCTCAACCTATTTGTTTGGGAGATGTAATTACTTTATCTGGCTCTCCTTCAGGAGGAATTTATGGTGGAGTAGGGGTTTCTGGTAATTTATTTAATTCAACAACTACGGGAATTGGAAATCAAATAGTGTATTATACTAATACCAATATTAATGGATGTTCTAATACTGCAACTAATTCCATTACCGTTAATGCTTGTGTAGGAATTAATGAGAGTGAATCAAATAGTTTGAGCATTCAAATTTATCCCAATCCAAATTGCGGTGAATTTATTGTGTCTTCAAACCGAGATTTAAAAAATGGTAAAATTGAAATTTATAATTATTTAGGTCAGATAATTTTTAATGAGTCTTTCATACAAAATTTAAAAATTAATTTATCAAATAACACTAACGGAATTTATTTAGTTAGGATTTTAGAAAACAATAAAACCATTGATTTATTGAAGGTTTTAAAAGAGTAATGAAATTAATTGTCAAATATTTTTTGTAATTAATTCATTTTATTGCTTTCATATAATCATTTTTTTGATAGATAGATTATTGCCTATTTTTTAAGATTCCAATAATCAAAACCATTTTTATCATTGATTTCAATAAACTTTACTACATTTACTAAAACATTTTAGTAATATGAAAAAAATAATAGCAATCATCTTATTTTCTTTAATAATGCAAGAAAGTAAAGCTGCAGTTGGAGATACAACTTGGGTAACAGTTTATAATTTAAGAAAGTTAACGTATTATGGTAATTACGATACGTCTGCCGTATTACCAACAGGAAAAACTTTCCGCAAAATTCGCTTACATTATATATTAGGAAGATATGCTTGCCCTGGTGGAACAATGTATTGTGGTTCATGGGATTATACTACTCAGTTATGGGTTAAGCCCCCTGGTGCAGATACAGTTGAAATTGCTAGAGTTATTACTCCTTATGCAACGGATTGGTTAGCCACCAATCGTAAAAATGATTATATAATGGACATTACAGATTACTCGTCTGTATTAAATGGAAATCTTGATTTTAGATATAAATATGATGGTTATTCTTGGGGTTTTACATTAACTTTAAAAATAGAATTTATTGAAGGCACACCACCAATGAATAATGTGGCCATTAAAAATATTTATGATGGTTACTTTGCTTATGGAAATGCCGCAAATCCAATTGAAAATTATTTAATACCAAAACCATTTTCTTATGTTACGGCTGGCACTAAAGCTTATATAAAAAATACAATTAGTGGACATGGTTCTGATGATAATGGTTGTGGTGAATTTTGCAGTAAGTATTATAATTTAAAAGTAAATGGAACGCCTGTTTCTCAAAAACAATTATGGAGAGCAGATTGCGGTGTAAATGATATTTTTCCTCAAACAGGTACTTGGATTTATGAAAGAGCAAATTGGTGTCCTGGAAATATTGTAAAACCAATTTTTCATGATATCACCCCATATACTTCTCCTGCAACCACTTTTACTACTGATATTGATATGGAGCCATACACTTCAGGTTCGCCTTCTGGTGGTTATAATATTGTTTCTCAATTAATAACTTATTCTGCTCCAAATTATAGTTTAGATGCTTCAATCGAAGATATTATGGCTCCAACGGATGATGCAAATTACATACGTTCAAATAATATTTGTTCTAATCCTAAAGTGAAAATTAAAAATACTGGAACAACTAATATTACAAGCGTTGTACTGAATTATAATTTAAAAGGTGGTGCAATAAGCACCTATACGTTTACAGGAAATTTAAGTTTTTTACAAGATACTATTGTTGATTTAGGCTCAAGTGTTGTTGTTTTTAACGGAAATGAATCTAATGTATTTGAGGTTTCGATTAACAAAGTTAATGGTTTGGTAAGTGACCAAAACACTTACAATAATGTTTACACTTCAAAGTTTGTTGATGTGAAATCATACCCAAGTAAATTTGTAGTATATTTTAAAGCTAATAAATCTGTAAGTGCAAGTAATGGAACTTATAGCGAATCTAATTGGAAAATAACGAATGATGCTGGTGTTATCGTGAAAAGTAGAATTAATAATAATTACGCAACTGCAACTGCAACTGTTGGATTATATGTTGATACCGTAAGTTTACCAAACGGTTGTTATACATTTACAATGGATGATGAAGGGTGCGATGGAATTAGTTGGTGGGCTTATACATCTTACCCAGTAAATCCAGGAACAGGTATTTTAAAATTTAATTCAGCAGTTACGCCATCTACTATTAAAAATTTTAATGGTGATTTTGGTTGCCAAATTCAAGAGCGATTCACAATTGGATATTTATTGCCAGTTACTGAGATAAGCAAGACAAGTCTTGATTTTCAGTTATTCCCAAATCCTGCTAGCAACGAAATTAATATATTAGTAGATGTTAATGAGCGATCAGCTTTGGTGTATAATATAACTGATGTTACTGGAAAAGAAGTGCTGAATGGAATTATTGAAAATGTTGGATCTGAACTATACACAATTCCTATTCAAAATTTACAAAGTGGATTATATTTGGTAAACTGTAAAGTAAATTCTAGTAAAATAATTACTAAAAAGATTGTGATTACGAAGTAAAAATATAAAAACAAGGTTTTTTTCGTAAATTTTTTAAAAAAAGTGACGATTAATGACCTTAAAACTTGTACGTATAACAAAATTGATTATATTTGTAGCCCTATTTAAAGATAATAATAAAAGAAGAATAATATGTATTTAACGTCAGAAATTAAAAAAGACATTTTCAAGAAACACGGTGGTAGCGATAAAAACACTGGCTCATCTGAAGCTCAAGTTGCTTTATTTACTCACCGTATAGACCATTTAACAGGTCATTTAAAATCTAACAAAAAAGATTTTGGTACACAACGTGCTCTATTAAATTTAGTAAGTAAGCGTCGTGCATTATTAGATTATTTAAAAAACACGGACATTATGCGTTACCGTGCTCTTATTAAAGTATTAGATTTACGTAAATAGTAATGATAATTTAATGTATTAAAAAGGCATTCTGAGTAATCGGGATGCCTTTCTTATTATATTTGAACTCAAAAAAATAGAATAAATATATAAACCCGTACCAAAAACGTTGGTACACAAAACAAAAAAACACGATGTCACAAATTGGAATTCAACATTCGTTCGACTTAGGAGATGGACGAATTGTAACCCTAGAAACAGGGAAATTAGCTAAACAAGCTGATGGTGCAGTAGTAGTAAAATTAGGTAACACCATGATTTTAGCAACTGTAGTAAGTAATAAAGATGCAAAAGAAGGAATTGATTTTTTGCCTTTAACAGTAGATTATCAAGAAAAATATGCAGCTACAGGTCGTTTTCCTGGCGGTTTCTTTAGAAGAGAGGCAAAATTATCGGACTACGAAGTTTTAATTTCTCGTATTGTAGATAGAGCGATGCGTCCTCAATTTCCAGATGATTACCATTCGGATACTCAAATCATGATTTCATTAATTTCATCTGATAAAAAAACAATGCCTGATGCATTAGTTGGTTTAGCAGCGTGTGCAGCAGTTGCTGTATCTGATATTCCTTTTAACGGAATTATATCTGAAGTTCGTGTTGCTAAAATTGATGGTAAATTATGTATCAATCCAAACATTGATGAATTAGCAACTGCTACTTTAGAAATGATTGTTGCAGCTACTGAAACTGATATTTCAATGGTTGAAGGTGAGATGAGTGAAGTTTCAGAAGCTGAAATGTTAGAAGCAATTAAATTTGCTCACGAAGCCATTAAAGTTCAAATTACAGCTATTAAAGAATTTGCTATTAAAGCAGGTTTAAAACCAAAACGTGAATATTGCCACGAATTAAATGACGCTGATTTAAAAGCTGCAGTTTCTAAAGCTACTTATGATAAAGTTTATGCGGTTGCAAAACAAGGTAATCCAAATAAAAACGAGCGTAAAGTTGCATTTAAAGCTGTTTTAACTGAATACAAACAATCGTTTACAGCTGATGAATTAAAAGACAGAGAAGCGCTTATAAACAAATATTTCCATGATGTAGAATACGATGCTGTTCGTCAAGCTACATTAGATACTCAAATTCGTTTAGATGGTCGTAAAACTGATCAAATTCGCCCAATTTGGAGTGAAGTAGGTTATTTACCTGCAGCACATGGTTCAGCTATTTTCCAACGTGGAGAAACTCAATCGTTAACTACTGTAACTTTAGGTACAGGAAAAGATGCTCAAATGATTGATGGTGCTTTTTACCGTGGAGAAACTAAATTTATTTTACATTATAACTTCCCAGGCTTTTCAACTGGTGAAGCAAAACCTAACCGTGGCGTTGGTCGTCGCGAAGTTGGACATGGTAATTTAGCAATGCGTGCATTATCTAAAGTAATTCCAACAGATACACCTTACACTGTTCGTGTTGTTTCTGATATTTTAGAATCTAACGGTTCGTCATCAATGGCAACAGTTTGTGCTGGTACATTAGCTTTGATGGATGCAGGTGTGAAAATAGCAAAACCAGTTACTGGTATTGCAATGGGTTTAATTACTAACGATAAAGGACAATACGCTGTATTATCTGATATTTTAGGAGATGAAGATCATTTAGGTGATATGGATTTTAAAATCTGTGGAACTAAAGATGGTATCACTGCTGTGCAAATGGATTTAAAAGTAAATGGTTTACCATACGAAGTAATGGAAAAAGCTTTAGCGCAAGCTCGCGAAGGTCGTTTACATATTATGGGTGAAATTATGAAAACAATTACTGAACCTCGTGCAGAATACAATGAAAATGTTCCTCGTTTTGAAGTAATTATTATACCTCAAGAATTTATTGGTGCAATTATCGGACCTGGAGGAAAAGTAATTCAAGATATTCAAAAGAAAACAGGTGCTACTATTTCTATTACGGAAGTAGATAACGCTGGACGTGTTGAAATTTTTGCTGAAAAACTAGAAGATTTAAAAGCTGCAGTAGCTCGTATTAAATCAATCGTTGCAATTCCAGAAGTTGGCGAAATTTATGAAGCTACAGTAAAATCAATTATGCCTTATGGTGCATTTGTTGAATTTATGCCAGGTAAAGAAGGTTTATTACACATTAGTGAAGTAGATTGGAAACGTTTAGATTCTTTAGAAGGAGTTATTAAAGAAGGACAAGTAATTAGTGTAAAATACATTGGTACTGATCCTAAAAACGGAAAAGCTAAATTATCGCGTAAAGCAACAATGCCTAAGCCAGAAACGGCTGAGTAATTAGTTATTTATTGTATTTAATTGTTAAAAGGTTGCTATATTTTAGCAACCTTTTACGTTAAAAAAGAAACTTTAATTAATTTTGAATATAAAAGATTAAATACTATATTTGCCCTCCACTTTTTAGCCTCTGATTGCATGGTGCAATGAATGCCAAAAATGATAAATTTTAAAACTAAGAAACAATGAGTTTATTATTAGACTACGTAAAAAAGCAATTAAAAACAGAAGTTGCGCATCCATCATTTAAAGCAGGTGATACAATTACTATTCACTACAAAATTAAAGAGGGTGAAAAAGAGCGTATTCAGCAATTTTCAGGAGTTGTTATTCAACGTAAAAACGAAGCTGCTACAGCATCTTTTACAGTTCGTAAAATATCTAATGGTGTTGGTGTTGAACGTATTTTTCCAGTAGCATCTCCTTTTATTGATAAAATAGAAGTAAATAAAATGGGTATTGTTCGTAGAGCTAAAATATTTTATATCCGTGAGCGTACTGGTAAAGCAGCTCGTATTCGTGAAAAAATTCAAAAGAAAACAGTTAAATAATTTTAACTTTCATATAATTAAAAGCCCGATTAATTTTTTATTCGGGCTTTTTTATGCTTGAAATTTTATGAGGGAAGTAAAAATAGATTAGCATATTTTTTTGACTCGTACCAATTAGTGTTTAAAAACATAATTTTATTTTACTACTAATTAATAATTAATTCTTTTTGTTTCTTTTATTTTTTGGCGTGCCTTTCAGATCAGCCTGTCCCGATTTTTCGGGAGGCCTTTCTTTGCAATCTTTTTTCGTGCCTCAAAAAGGATTTTCATTCAATCCCTCACGCAATATAATTTAAACGGTGAATTTCAATTGAACCGTAAACTGCAAGAGGGATGCAAGCGGAAAGCTATAAGACATGAGGAACGAAATGTTTTAGACTTGAAGCGACAGCCCGCTTTGGCTTCAGCCAAACTTGCCCAAGTTATTATTATTATTATTATTTGGGCGTGACCCTAAAGGGTCGGGCTTTCTTTGCAATCTTTTTTCGTCCCTCAAAAAGGATTTTCATTCAATCCCTCACGCAATATAATTTAAACGGTGAATTTCAATTAAACCTTAAACTGCAAGAGGGATGCAAGCGAAAAGCGCTGAGACATGAGGAACGAAACGTTTTAGACTTGAAGCGACAGCCCGTTCTGGCTTCCGCCAGACTTGCCCAAAATAATAATTAAATTACTGAAATACTTCATAAACAAAAAAATCCCCTTCATAACAATATGAAGGGGATTTTTAAAATTTAATTCCTAATTATTTTACTTCTTCGTAATCAACATCTGTTACGTTTTCACCTTTAGCAGAATCTGCATTTGCATTTTCAGCACCAGGTTGAGCGTTAGCACCACCTTGATCATTCATTGCGGCGTGCATTTCTTGAGAAGCTGCTTCCCATGCTGCGTTTAATGAAGTTGTAGCAGAATCAATAGCACCTAAATCTCTTGAATCGTAAGCAGTTTTAAGAGCTGCTAAAGCAGTTTCAATAGTTGCTTTTTTCTCAGCAGGAATTTTATCGCCGTAATCTTTAATTTGTTTTTCTGAAGTAAAAATTAAACCGTCAGCTGCATTAATTTTTTCAGCTTCTTCTTTTGCTTTTTTATCAGCATCAGCATTTAATTCTGCCTCACGTTTCATTTTTTCAATTTCTTCTTTACTTAATCCAGAAGAAGCTTCAATACGAATGTTTTGAACTTTACCAGTTGCTTTATCTTTAGCAGATACAGATAAAATACCATTAGCATCAATATCAAAAGTTACTTCAACTTGAGGAACACCTCTTGGAGCTGGCATAATACCATCTAAGTTAAATTGACCAATTGTGCGGTTATCTTTAGCCATTGGACGCTCACCTTGTAATACATGTAATTGTACACTTGGTTGGTTATCGCTTGCTGTACTGAATGTTTCTGATTTTTTAGAAGGAATAGTTGTATTCGATTCAATTAATTTTGTAAACACACCACCAAAAGTTTCAATACCTAATGATAAAGGAGTTACATCTAATAATAAAACGTCTTTTACTTCTCCAGTTAAAACACCGCCTTGAATTGCAGCACCAATTGCAACAACCTCATCAGGGTTAACACCTTTGCTTGGCGCTTTACCAAAAAACTTTTCAACTGCTGTTTGTATTGCTGGAATACGAGTAGAACCACCAACTAAAATAATTTCATCAATATCACCAGTTGATAAACCTGCATTTTTTAATGCTGTTTTACAAGGCTCAATTGTACGTTGAATTAAGCTATCAGCCATTTGCTCAAACTTAGCACGTGTCAACGATTTCACTAAATGCTTAGGAATTCCGTTAACAGGCATAATATAAGGCAAGTTAATTTCAGAAGTTGTAGTACTTGATAATTCAATTTTAGCTTTTTCAGCAGCTTCTTTCAAACGTTGTAATGCCATTGGATCTAAACGTAAATCAATGCCTTCATCTTTTTTAAATTCGTCAGCTAACCAATCAATAATTAAATGGTCAAAATCATCTCCACCTAAGTGAGTATCACCATCAGTTGCTTTTACTTCAAATACACCGTCTCCTAATTCTAATACAGAAACGTCATGTGTTCCACCACCACAATCGAAAACAACAATTTTCATGTCTTTTCCTTTTTTGTCCATACCATAAGCAAGGGCAGCAGCAGTTGGTTCGTTGATAATACGTTTTACTTTTAAACCAGCAATTTCACCTGCTTCTTTAGTGGCTTGACGTTGAGCATCGTTAAAATAGGCAGGAACTGTAATAACTGCTTCTGTAACTTCATGTCCTAAATAATCTTCAGCAGTTTTTTTCATTTTTTGTAAAATGATAGCCGAAATCTCTTGAGCTGTGTAGTTTCTGTCATCAATAACAACACGTGGCGTGTTATTATCACCTTTAACAACTTTATAAGTCATACGAGGTATTTCTTTTTGAGCTTCATCATATGATGAACCCATAAAACGCTTAATTGAAGAAATTGTTTTTGTAGGGTTAGTAATTGCTTGACGTTTTGCTGGATCTCCAACTTTACGTTCACCGCCTTCTACAAAAGCTACAACAGATGGTGTTGTACGTTTTCCTTCGTTATTTGCAATAACAACAGGCTCATTACCTTCCATAACTGATACACAGCTATTGGTTGTTCCTAAATCTATTCCTATAATTTTTCCCATTTTATTTATGTTTTTTAAGTTTAATATTTAATTTTAATACTAGCTAGTAGTCAATGTTTGTGCCATAGCTATAATCATGGTGTTTTATGCCATAATGCCATAAAAAAAATAAAAGCCCTTTTAAATTGTCATTTAAAAGGGCTTTTAACTTAAATTTTGTCAGAAAATAGATTATGGGCAACTAGTGGCTCTTGGTTTCCCTGATGTAAAATCACAAAATAAGAGAGGGAATGTACTTGGATGACAAGCAATTTTATCCACAAAATTAGAAATTAAATCTTTAGTAACAGAAGATGTGCTTCTACTTGAAAAAATACCAACACCTCCATTAATATTTGTGTAAAATGGTTTGTCTTGAGCTATTGTTGTTGAGGGCGCATTAACTAGTAAAAAGTCAGATAACGATTCTGCACCTGCATAAACAAAGTATTCCATATATAATGCTTTTCTGTTTTTTAAATTCGGAACAGTTTGCTTATTAATTTCTCTTTCTAAATTGGTGTAAAATTCGTTAGCAAGAAAATCAACTGATTTTATTTCTGGAACTTTTGCTAAGTCTGCAGTTACAGAATTAAAATTAAAATCAACATAATGAAAAACTGGAGTAGTTGATGTTGATAAAGAATCTGAGTAATGAAAACGCATAACTACATCATAAATTTTAGCATTTTTAATCGTTTTAAAAGTTATTTTTGGAGACGCACTTAAAATAGAATAGTCAATGTATTTACTAGTAGGAGTAATACCTGCACCAAATGTAATATATTGACCGTGGTTTGGAAAAGATGCAATATTAGTAGGGAAATAAACAAAAGGCATTAGGTTAGAAGCAGAAGAACTTACACTATCAATCAGTACATTTTGAGAGGTCGCCATTTCTTCACCAGTTGAAGTTTTTTTAATTATTAATTTATATTCAATGTCTTGATAAGCATTTGAGGCATCAGAACGTCTTAATCTATCAGTTGTTTGCCAAAGTCTTTGAGTTTGATTAAAAGTCCCTCCCTGAGTTGTTACTACAGTTTCTGTTAGAATTATTTCCTTTTTAGTTGTATTACCAACAGTTGTTAGTTGTGGAGTTGCATTGTTTTTGTAAAAGCATTGAAGTGATACTGTTAATTCTCCAGGTCCATAATTAATATCATTAGCATCTTGTGCAGATACTAGGGCGTCTTTATCATTTAAATAAACTTTATTTATTCTGATATTTTGAACTGGTTGAGTTGCATCTAATATCCCATAAACTGAAACCATTTCTTTTCCTGGAGCCAATACATTTAAATCATTTTTACAAGAGATAAACGCTACAGAAAGACAAATGATACTTAAAAAAGAAATTAATATTTTTTTCATGTTTTTATAAATAAGAGTTGCAAGTTACGATTTTTAAGGGACTTCCAAAAATATTAATTAATTTTACCTTAATTATTTTAAAGCATATTAATATTCCTAAAACCTATGTCAGTTCATAAAGAGGTAAAAAAAGTAACAACCCATCAATTACAGGAAATGAAGCGTCGTGGTGAAAAAATAGCCATGTTAACTGCTTACGATTATACAATGGCAAAAATTATTGACCATGCTGGTATTGATGTGATTTTAGTAGGAGATAGTGCTAGTAATGTAATGGCAGGTCATGAAACAACCTTACCTATTACATTAGATCAAATGATATATCATGCATCTTCGGTTATTAGAGGAGTAGATAGAGCATTAGTTGTGGTTGATTTACCATTTGGTTCTTACCAAGGAAATTCAAAAGAAGCTTTAACTTCTGCCATTAAAATAATGAAAGAGAGTGGAGCACATGCCGTAAAAATGGAAGGTGGTCGCGAAATCAAAGATTCTATTGAGCGTATTTTATCTGCAGGTATTCCAGTAATGGGGCATTTAGGTTTAACGCCTCAATCTATTTATAAGTTTGGAACATACACAGTAAGAGCTAAGGAAGAAGAAGAAGCAAATCGTTTATTGGAAGATGCTAAATTGCTTGAAAATTATGGTTGTTTTGCAATAGTTGTTGAAAAAATTCCTGCAAAATTAGCCGAGCAAGTTTCTAAAATTACTGAAGTGCCAATTATTGGAATAGGAGCAGGAGCAGGAGTTGACGGGCAAGTGCTCGTTACGCATGATATGCTAGGTATGACACATGAATTTAGCCCACGTTTTTTAAGAAGATATTTAAGCCTTTTTGAAAGTATGACTGGTGCTTTTCAGCAATACATTAAAGACGTGAAAAGTAAAGATTTTCCTAATAGTTCAGAACAATATTAAAAATGAAACCATCAATTCCTAGAGGTACGCGTGATTTTGGGCCTGCAGAAATGCAAAAACGCCAATATATTTTTAATATTTTAAAAGCAAATTTTCAATTATATGGTTATGCTCCAATCGAAACTCCTACGATGGAGAATATTGGGACTTTAACAGGAAAATATGGAGAAGAAGGAGATCAACTTATTTTTAAAGTTTTAAATTCTCGTATTCACGAAAGTAAAGAAGATAAAAAAGAATTACTGAAAAAAGAGTTTAATACATCGTTAGAAAAATCATATAATACCGAACAACTTACTGAAAAAGCACTGCGTTATGATTTAACTGTTCCTTTTGCGCGTTATGTTGTAATGAATCATAACAATTTGACATTTCCTTTTAAACGCTACCAAATTCAGCCAGTTTGGCGAGCTGATAAACCACAAAAAGGTAGATACAGAGAATTTTATCAATGTGATGCGGATGTAATTGGATCTAATTCTTTAATTAATGAATTAGAATTAATTGCCATGATGGATAAATCATTTAGCCAATTAAATATTCCTGTTTTACTAAAATTTAATAACCGAAAAATATTAAGTGGTATTGCCGAAATTTTAAATGCGAGTGATAAAATAATTGATATCACTGTTGCTATTGATAAGCTTGATAAAATTGGTAAAGATGGCGTCATTAAGGAATTAAATGAAAAAGGAATTTCTGAAATTGCTATTAAAAAATTAGAGCCGTTAATTGATTTATCTGGTTCTAACGAAAATAAAGTTGAGGTTTTAAAATCCTTTTTACAAACGAGTGAAATTGGAAAAAAAGGTATTGAAGAAATAGAGTTTTTATTGAACCAAATTAATCGTGTTAAAATTAAACATCTAAAAATTGAATTAGATATAACATTAGCTCGTGGTTTAAATTATTATACAGGAACTATTTTTGAAGCAAAGGCAAATGCTGGCACATTTACTCCAAGTATTTTAGGTGGCGGTAGATATGATGATTTAACGGGCATTTTTGGATTAAAAAACATGTCGGGTGTTGGCATTTCTTTTGGCGTTGATCGAATTTATGATGTGATGGAAGAATTAAATTTATTTCCAGAAACAGTAAACGGTATTTCTACAACAAAGGTTTTATTAACTAATTTAGGAAATCAGCAACAAGAAAAATGTTTAGCGATTTCTGAAAAACTAAGAGAATCAACTATTAACTGCGAAGTTTATCCTGACCCCGTAAAAATTGGAAAACAGTTTGATTATGCAGAAAAAAAACAAATTCCTTTTGTTTTGGGAATTGAAATGAATGAAAATGGAACTGAAAAATTGGTTTTAAAAAATATTCAAACTGGAAAAAAAGAAGAGGTTTCTATTGAACAATTAATAGAATTGTTGAAGTAAGATTTAAAGTTTTTTCAATATTAATTAGGTTTCATTCAACCCATACAAACTATTGCATGCGTTAGTAATAGTGCGGTTGTTTTGGCGAAACAGAGCGAAATCCTAAATTTTCAGGAGTAGATGCGAGGCATTTCAGCGCGATGAAAAATGGATTTGGTGTTTCGTCTTGATTTTTTTGCTTCTTTTTGATCAAGCAAAAAGAAGATAAGGAAAAAATGATTGTGATTGGTCTATTAGAAATTTGCTTTCTGTATAAACTCTAATTACTCATTAATTCGATATATAAATCTTCCACTTTTTTTCGAGCCCAAGGTGTTTTACGCAAAAACGTTAGACTTGATTTAATACTTGGGTCTTTTTTAAAACAATTCACATCCACATGATGTGCTAAACCATCCCAGCGGTAATGATGAACTAAGTGTTCTAAAATTACTTGCAAAGTTTTGCCGTGTAATGGATTGTTTATTTGTTCAAGCATGTTTGTCTAACATTTAAAAAGCCCGTTAATAAGTTTATTAAACGGGCTTTTATGATTTATACTATTTTAAGGCTTTACAATTATCTTTCTGTTTTTAAGCATTAAAGCATTGTATATTTCCTCTTGTTTCTTATAGTCATTCTGTAAAACATCAATGGCTTCTAATTGCGTAGAGTTTGGTTTAGATTCCATTCCACAAAACGTTCCATACAATGATGACACTTTTTCTCTTAAACGTTCCTCATCAGCAAATATGGATGTTTTTTTAGTTCCCATTAATTCACCTCTTATTTTTTCCAATTCTGCATAAAATGTTTTTTGACTTTTATTTTTATTAAAAGCAACAGAATCTGTTTTTAGAGCTAGTTTATAAAAACTTACCGAGTCAATTAAATGATTTACATTTTCGTAAAGACCTTTTAGTTTATTTGCATTTTCATAAACAATCTTTCGATCGGTTTCAGTTAAATCAACATTTTCTTTATCATGAATGCAATTTACAGTACTTGTATATTCTTTGTCTTTCAATTTTAATTTTACGGTGTAAACTCCTGGCATAACCATTGGAGCAGTAAATCCAGCTCCATCCATTTTTGAGCTACCTGCTGCAACTTGTGGTGGTATGCTTCTTAAGTTCCAACTTACTTTATTTATGCCTCTTCTAATACCAGCAGGAATACTTTGAATAAGCGTTCCGTTAGCGTCAAATATTTCAATGGTTGCTTTTCCACTTGATAATCGTTGCTTTAAATAATAATTTATTGTTGGTGTAAAATCTGGATTCCAAGCAGCCCATCCGCCAGAAACTTGCGGGCCTCCCCAACCATATTTTCCATTATTTAAAGTGATATCTGGAGTTGGAAATAAATACACTTCTTGATCCCAAATATCTTTTGTTAAATTTCTTATGGCTCTTATATCATCTAAAATAAAAATACCTCTTCCATGTGTTGCTACAATTAAATCGTGTGTTTTTGGGTGTATTTTTAAATCGCGAACTAAAGCAAATTCAGGAATTTTATTTTTCATTTTAAACCAATTTTCTCCTCCATCCAATGTTGCAAATAATCCCATTTCTGTTCCTAGAAATAATAAGTTTTTATTAATTGGGTCTTCTTTAATTTTATGTGCAAAGCTTGTAAAATCTTTACTATTAAGCCTTGTCCATGTTTTACCTAAATCTGTACTTTTTGCAAGGTATGTTTTATGGTCGCCATACATATGATTTTCAAATGTAACGTAAACCGTATTTTTATCAAATTGAGAAGGTTCGATACTACTTACCCATGCCTGAGGAGCAATCCCACATTTAGAAACATTCATACTTGTATTAATCCAATTAGTTCCACCATCTGTTGTGTATTGTAAATTTCCATCATCTGTTCCTGCCCAAATTAAATTTTCATCTAATGGTGATTCTGCAATGGTAAAAATTGTACAATGATTTTCAGCTGAGGTATTATCAGCACTTAAACCACCACTTTCTTCTTGCTCTTGTTTCTTTTTATCATTTGTAGTTAAATCGTTCGAAATACGTTTCCAGTTTCTACCTTGATCGGTTGATTTATATAGATATTGAGCACCAACATATAAATTTTTAGGATTTTTTGCTCCCGTTACAATTGGTGTATTCCAGTTCCAGCGTAGTTTTTCTTCTTTGCTAGTTTTTTGTGGTTGAATAACTTCAGATTTTTTTGTTAAAATATTTACCCGCGACATATTTCCTCCTTGATATTCAGAGTATACAACTTTTCCATCAACATCTGGCACTGTCCAAAATCCATCACCACCACCAACATTATACCAATGTGCATTATTAACTCCTCCAGGTGCTGAACTAGGCGCCATCCAACTTCCATTATCTTGCAAACCACCGTAAACGTTGTAGGGTTCATTATTATCTATTGCAACATGATAAAATTGTCCAAC
>JBBQKU010000024.1:0-61647 GCA_038327195.1 Bacteroidota bacterium
TGTCAGGCAAAGGTACAAAATGTCGAAGTAATTTATATGAAGATATGATAAAAATAATTGAGATGATGGAAAGGCTGAGTTTGTCATAAAAAGGCCTAAAAATAACCTTCTTTAGGGTAATATACTGTAAAATTTAGAGGCGTTTTATTGTCGTTTTAATCTAGTAGTTGAATCGATGTCTTTTTGGGGCTTAATACCAATTATAAAATTTAGGGAAAGGATGAGAAGAAATAGGAAAATATATAGGCTGTTATTTGGCGCAATCTGAATTAGCTTATTCCAGTTCAATATCATAAGGATAAATTTAACTTTCTAATAGTTAAATTCCGTTCCTTTCTTTTTTGGTGAGCCAAATAAATACTATACTTAACTCCGTTGTTCTCATTTGCCGACTCCTCTAATAGATCATATTCATTTTTATAGCCATTAAAATACTCATTGGAATTAAGAAAGTCTAGGGATGGTATAATGATAATTAACCCGTATAAATATCTGCAAATTGGAGTAATTACATTCATTAACAAAACATACATTATTAAAATTTTCAGTATATCAATTGTTGTTTTTTCTGGTTCATTTAGCAAAGCATCAACAAAATCATAATTGTTATTCTTTTCGATTTTAATATAATACATCACTATAAGAATGATTGTAAATAGAATCAACATCCACTTATGATCAAAGACCTTATTAAATATACTTTCTGTTTTTTCAATCATTGTTTTATTTTTTTTAAATATATTCTTTTTTTTCTTTTAATAAGAACTAATTATCATATAGCAAAACGTCTATTAGTCATAATAATTTCAAGAGCTTTGTGTATTTCAATAAATTTCTTGGTATTGTAAACTTTATTCGGTAACTATATTAAAATTAGCTATTAATAGGATAAAATGTTCAAAAATTATCTTATGTTTGGGTTTAATAGAATTTTTAGCACTTGATATGAAAATCACTAAGCAAACTAAATACCTTACTACTGAAAACTATCAGGAGCTATTTAATACGCTTATAAAAGATACAACTAAAGGGCGTAGAGTTCAAAAAAGTGGTAAACGAATTCGATCATCTACCATAGATAATTACATTTTCACCCAAAAATTGCTTAACGAATATGTTGAGCAAACAAAAAATGAATTAAGGATCTATCTAATTAATAATCTAACTACTAAGGAAAAAGAACAAGCGAAAAAATATTATAAAAAGTTCTTTTCTGATTTTACGGATTTTCTTTATTTCAAAAAGGATTTTTATGATAATTATGTTGGCTTAGTAGTAAAGGGAGTAAGAACGTTTTTTAATTATTTAACAACTGAACATAATTTAAATATTGGAGAATATCACAAACTTTTTTATGTACCTACAGAAGAGATACCAATAGTTGTTTTAAGTCCGGAACAATTAAATTATTTAATTTCTGATATTGAATTAGAAACAAAATTACCCGAAAGCCTAAGAGTAATTAAAGATGTATTTGTTTTTGGATGTACCGTAGCATTAAGGTTTTCTGATTTAATGGACTTAAAAAGTGATAACCTGTTGTTTTACAACGAAACCTATCATTTAAAAGTAACGTCTTTAAAAACAAGCACAAACACGACAATTAAACTACCAAAATATGCAGTAGAAATACTAAAAAAACATAATAAAAAACAAAAAACACTCATACCAACATTTAGTAAAAGCTATTTAAATAAAAGTTTTAAAAAACTTGCTTCTTATTTAGAGTTTAAAGAAATTTTAATAAAAGAGAGAACTAAACGTGGTGTAAAATATCCTATTTATAAAAACAAAGCTAAAAGACAACATTATACACTTGCCGATCACATTACTACTCACACAATGAGAAGAACAGCTATAACCAATATGCTACGATTAGGGATGCCAGAACAAGCGGTTAGAAAAATTAGTGGGCATTCTGCTAATAGTAAAGAATTTTTTCGATATATCGAATTAGCGCAATTATTTATAGATGAACATACAGATAAAGTGTTCGAAAAAATAACCCAAAGTAAACCCTCAAATCGAGAATTTTAAGTCTTTAAAAAAAGGCTTTTTTATGCATTTTGAATAAAAACGAAGCTCATAACTACCTCAATTTAAGTTATAACTACTATCCATTTGGTAGTGTAGCCAAAGGTCGCTCTTTCTCAAGCACAGCCTACCGTTACGGCTTTAATGGTAAAGAAAAAGATAATGAAGTAAGTGGTGATGGAAATGAATATGACTATGGCATGAGAATCTATGATGCAAGGCTAGGTAGGTTTGTAACAATCGACCCGTTATCAAAAGAATATCCGGGATTGACAACTTATCAGTTCGGCAGTAATAGCCCAATATGGATGATTGATGTAGACGGCTTAGAAGGTAATCCATACAATGGCGATGTACCTGAATTACCGGCTGATGGAGGGCGTTATGGCAAACGAGGAATAGACTGGGATGCAGTAGCTAATCCACCCGGAGAAGTTCCTATTGCGGTAAAAAACGCAGGTATAGGTCCTGAAGGAAAATATTATTGGAGTCCTACTACTGATGTTTCAGGTAGAGTTATATGGCAAAAACCTGTACAAGTAACAACCTGTGAAATGGTAGAATATAAAGTTACTAAAACAGTCACTGAAATTATTCCTGCAATTCCTCCTGGGCATGGCACAAAAATGAACTCTACACCACCTTTAACAGGGTTTAATGATTCGAAAAGTACTGGTGGAGCAATTATACCGAGTGTGGTAATACCAGGTCAAGTAGCAATTGCAAGTTTTAGAGCTGATGCAGCAAAAAAGGCTGGGAACTTAGTTAGTATAGATATTCAGGCAAAAGAAAAGAATAATATAACACAGGGTATTGTTAAAGATCTTCAAAAGAAATATGGCGTAATAATAAATGTTAAGTATGATGCTAAGTTAACATCAGATTATGTCTATAAAGCAAATTATACTACCCCAACAACTACACCTGGTCAACCAGCTCAAATTATTACAAAAGAAGTAGAAGAAGTAAAAACTAAAAGAGTTTGTGATACACAAACCAAACAATAAATTAATTCAATATGAAATCATTAAACAAAACCTTCTTTTATTTATTTATTGCAATTATAGTTAATGTAAGTTGCACAAGAACTGAAAAAAGCATAGCCAATTTTCAGCAAAAGATTAATGAAATGAATATTGCATCACCTGAATATTATATTATCAATTCTTTACGAGACACAGTAATTGAAGGGATACAAGGGACAAAAATAACAATCCCTAAACTGGCATTTTGTGATAAAAATGGGAATGTTGTTTCTGAAATAAAAATCGAACTAAGAGAATTTTATAAATTTTCTGATATGCTGTTTTCCAAATTAACGACAATATGTAATAGGGAAATTATAGAAACTGGCGGTATGGTATATCTTAATGCTACAAGTGAAAACAAAGATTTGGAAATTGTAAATGGAAAAAATATTACAATTGAATTTAAAACTAGTTATAATAACGAGATGAAAGTGTTTTCTGGCGAACCGGATTCTTTAGGAAATGTTTATTGGAATACTCAAAACATAGAAAAACCAACTGATTATATACCACAAGTGGATACGATTCCTTACTCTCTAAATTTGCACAATGTTTTAACAACAATTAAATTAGGATGGATTAATTGCGACAGATTTTTATCTTTTCCTGAAACCACCGAAGTTTTCGTGAAAAATCAAGATGGAATTGATACTAATGTTTTTTGTGGTCTAGTATTGAAAAAATATAACAGTATTATTCCGGCAACATTTACAAATAAAAATGTTGTAAAATTTCATCCAGTACCTTTAAATGAAGAGGCTACAATAATATTAATTTCCTTTAATGAAGATCAGTATTCTTATGGGGTTAAGGATGTGGTATTGAATAAAAACACAACTTATGACATTGCTATGTATCCCATACTAAAAGAGGAACTTGCGAAAAAAATATTGGAATTCGATAAACAAAGACCTTTATTTTGATTTATTTTTTAGCCTCGTATTTAAACTTTTACAAGTCAACTTTCTATTATTAGGTAATGATTATTTTTAGCCAAGCGTATAATGTCTAATAATTCTCTATTAAGGTGTCGGAAATATCTAAATATCTTAACTGGAGGCTTTATTTATTTGAATTCGATAATCCATTATGGTTTCACGACCCAAAAAGAGATTGGACCTTGAAAAAAATATCAAAATATAAAAGAAATTAAAATGTGGAAAAAAATGAAGAACTAATTATTTTGACAACTTATTTACCAACTACAATTGAATAAATACTTTTTGTAGGATGATCTTTTCTTATCATGTATGTACAAATTACACTTTTAGTTATAGTATCATTATCGTAATCTAACTTTATTGCATAATTTTTATCTAAAATTACTATACGTTCAAATAATCTACCTTGTTCTGTATATCTGATACTTGAGCCGAAATGATTTATTGTATCTACTTTAACTATAATAAATGGTCTTATTCTTTCATTGTTATTTTCCCAATATGAGGTATATTCAATATGATATTTCAAAGAATCTGAATCTTTAATTTTAGTTTTCATTTTTTCTTCTTCTTTATCAGAACAAGAAAAAATGAAAAGACACATTAAACATATTACATTAAAAATTACTGTTTTTTTCATAATATTCTTCTATTTAACATACTGTGGGGAAGCCTTTTTATCAAAAACAGCTTGATGATTATCTTTGCCAAATAAATTTGTATTTTTAGGTCTATCAGGGGTTTGAGGAGTATTACCTTTTGAATCTGATAATGGGAAAATTGTAACTTTACCTTTAGTTACTATTACTCCAACTCCTCCATTTTGAAGAGCGTTAACATAACCGCCACCTGAAAAATCCGGACCGGATGGTTGACTTCCGTATAAAGTGTTTTCAGGATGCGAATGCCAATAACCTAAAATTGTTCCTTTTTTAGATGTAGATTTTTCTGATACAGCCAATTCTTTTGGATCTGCTTCTCCTCCAATAATAGGTTTATCAGATAATTTTTTCTCAGCTACATCAAACTTTACTTCCTTGGTATTTTTATCTGCATATAATAATCCGGAATTTTCTTGACCAGATTTTGTAGAAAATTTTGTCAACTCTTTAATTGTATTCCCCGTAAATCTTGCTGAAGCAAATTTCGGGTCTCTGGTTACTGTAGCTACAACATCTTCACTATATTTACCTCCTGCTTGAAGATTTAACATGGTATTTGCCATTAAATCAGTCATTAAAACAACTTCGTTCGTTTTCAACTTATCTAAAATTACGCCTTTATACACACCCTTAGTTGTATAAATGTATGTTGTATCTCCATATACATCGTTTCTCCATAACGGACTGTTAGAAAAGCAAGAATATGGGCTTTCAGTAGCGGCAGGTTTAGGATCTCGATTCCACCTTCTACCAAGTCTTGTATCATATTCCCAAAATGTTGCAGAAGTCATATTCCCCTCCCCGCTGACTTCATTATCTTTTTCCTGCCCATTAAAGCCGTAACGGTAGGCTGCACTTGAGAAGGAGCGGCCTTTGGCTACACTACCAAATGGAGAATTATTAAACCGTAAATATATTTTCACAATTTTGGAGATGTGCTTAGTTTTTTATAATTACCACTCCTGTATTTTTTTTGATCTATGCCATTTTCAGATAATACGTTAATTAGGTTTCCTTTACTTTGGTAAACTTTTTTTTCATCATAAAATAAAAGAAAAATAGTATTCCCATTTTTGTTAATAATTTCAGAATACTCCGTACAAGAGCTACAACCTCCATAACCTTCAATACAAAAAAAACTTTCCTTTTGTCCTTCAATTATTCCAATTTGATATATTACATTCTCTAAAATCTTAATTTTTTTATTATGCTTGTCTTTAACTTCTATTTTTTTAACAGCATGATTTTTCGAATAAATTAATTTATTTTGATAAAAAAGATTTATTTTTTGATTTAAAATTAAAGGGAAAAAATAGATAGATTCCGATTCATTTAATGAATCAACTACATAATCGGATAACAATATTATTTTATTAAATCCACTCGATAAAATAGTTGTATCCGTTTTTATTTCAACATTATTAGACAAATATTTTACACTGTTAGTTTTATTAGAATCAACATTAACTCTACTTTTTTTTGAAATTCTAATATTTTTTGATTCACCAGAATTAGTTGTACAAGAAAAAAACATAATTGTTATGAATGCAATAAATGTTGAAATATTTAATGTTTTCATTCAACTATTTTTTAAAATCAGTTAATAATTCTCCCTTAGGAGTTGCTACATCTGAATTTCCTTTTAACTCATTGGCTATGGCTGATTTTATTTCTTTCATTAGTTGATCTGTTTTAATATTAGACTGAGTTAAACTACCAGGTAAAAACCTCCATTCTTTACTCATCTTTGCCATAGCTCCTTTAAAATCTCCGCTAATAATAAGACCATAAGAACCTTTGATGTTTGATTTATCTTTTATGGTTGCTATTGCAAATTTATCCTGAGATTTTGCTGTAAAATCTGAAATATTATATTTTGTTCGAAATTTTTTGCCCGTTTCTTTATCGTTCCAAGAAGATTCTAATATTTGATATGCTCCAGCAGCTGATTTACCCGCAGAGCTTTTGCCTGGATGATCAGTTGTTGTTGTAAATTTCTCTCCACCGTTCCATGTTACATAAGAATCTCCTCCTTCCCCTCCTTCATGTTTTTTCATTACAGTTAGCATAGACCGCATATTTAATTCTTCATTATCTAAACCAACAACATCTGTGCTAAGTCTATTAGCTTTATCTGAAAAATATTTGGCACCATCCGGCGAAACATCTTTCATATTTACTACTAAAAGAGCAAAGTGAACATCTTCAACATCTTTTTGATCAACTACTTTAACACTTGTACTATTACCTATTTTGCCTAATAAGGTTCCATCAGCTCCATAATAATATTCTAATCCATTTAGGTCAACCCCTGAAATTGGGCTATTACTAGCAAATTGATATGTCGTTAGCCAAGAATATTTTTGAAACAAAGGATCAATACTCAAGAACTTTCCTAATCGAGCATCATAGATTCTCATTCCATAATCCTGCGTTGAACTTTCTGAGTCATTTTCTTTACCATTAAAGCCGTAACGGTAGGCTGTGCTTGAGAAAGAGCGACCTTTGGCTACACTACCAAATGGATAGTAGTCTGATGCACTTATTTGGTCAGAAATGTAGTGGTCAACCAAGGCAGGATTTGTGCCACTTGCAATCTGTATTTTCTTATCACTAATTACAGAAATAACATTGCCAAGGTGATTGCTTAATTCGTATTGTTTATGTCCTAAATATGATTTTGTTGTATCTGGAATGGCAATAGCACCTATCATTTCAAAATTAGGACTTACCATACCAATTCGGCTACTGCCATAAATGTGTTGTTCATTTAATTTATAGCTCATAGTTATGCCTACAGTTTTTTTATCATAAACGCTCATTACGTTACCCTGAGCATCTCTTAAATAATAAGTAGAGTGTTTCCATACATTAGCACTAGTGTAAACATGCTTAGCGATTCTATTGCCTTGTGCATCATAATCAAAGAATAAATTATCTTTTGCACTTGCAGGTGTTCTGATAATCGCTTTTATTTTACCTGTTACCATCCACCGTATTGTGTCTATTTTTTCTGCATTGTCTCTGATTAAATTTCCAATTTCATCAAAACTGTAATTATTAAGCGTATTAATTGAACTAGAAGTTGGTGTAAATGTACCTTGGTCTTTAATATCTCCAAAATTAGCAGGGGTACTTGTTACAAAATCATTTACGTGATATAGTCTATTTCTACGCATTTTACCGCTTATTTTTTCATAGTTATACACTAATGAATCTATTAATCCACCAATTGAATCACGCTTAACTTGGGTGTTAATATTGCCATTAGCATCGTATGTAAAGGTATTACGATAAAGTCCCGAAATGGTTACGCCATTATTCAACCAAATGTTGTTTAATGTGTCTAAATTAGTAAATGATGAGCTTCGTTTAATGCGATTTAATTGGTCGTAACGGTAAGCATTTGCCATTGGTAAGGCAATTGGGTCTTTTATTACCCCTGTTGCCGTAGAATCGATTTTACTGATACTAGTTGCCATTGCGGATATATTGCCGTTATAAAGGTCGCTACGGCTATTAAATAGGTCAGAACCGCTATTGTATGCTTCAAAACGACTACTAGCAGTATTCCATTTCACATAATTAATGGCTTCATAATCGCCTTGGTAATAGTTAAGTGAATAGCCCATTATATCTCTTGCAAAATTTCCGTTAGGATTTGTGAAGCTATTGTCGCCATCACTTCCAATATCTTTTGCCTTTTTAAGTGTAGTACTATTCACACCTTTTATCCAACCTTGTAATGTGTATGCATAATCCATTCCTTGTACATGGTCTTTACCATACTCGGTTCTTGCTAATGGGCCATGAGCATAATAAAAATACTTAGCATCAATATCATAATGTATGTCGTCTGTACTAGTTTCTACTTTTGTAATGCGGTTATCAGAATCGTAAGAATATTTGTGCATAAATTGATCAACCTGCCCAGGGGAATAAATAACTTTATTAACCTTGCCACTAATTAAATCAAACTGATAATTTATTTGTTTGATGTTTTGTCCCACCACAGCAACTTTTGTATTTTCTTGCCATAAAGTAGTAACATTGCCATGAATGTCATAAGTGTAATGTGTGGCGTGGTTGTAAGTTAAGTCATTCCCATCAAATACATCTTCAAAAGTAGAAGTAGCCACACGTTTACGAAGATTATTTTGAGTGTAAGCTAAAGGCAATATATTTTGGATATCGTAATAAGTTTTAGTTACCTCTCGTCTACTACCACTACCAGTAACCCAAGTTAAATATTTAGCATCATCAATTGCATTGTTATTATAATAACCATTAACCAAGCTACCAAAGACGCTGTTAAATTTAATTAAACCAGTATGGTTTTCATATTTTTCACCTACTTCGCTGATGCGCCCTAATTGGTCATACAGTGTGTAACTAAATGCTTGTTTTACTAAAGCATTTGCAGGATTCTTTTTATTAAACTGCTTGGTGTTTTGCGACACAATTAAACGTCCAAGTTTATCATACCAAAAACGTGTAGAATAATACCCTGATTGTTCTTTCATTAATCGGGCATAATGGTTTGGAGTATAACTACCTATAACAATGTTACTATCCGCACCCGCAATCATTCCGTTAGTTCTGTTGCTAAACGCAATGGCATTAAAATCTAATTTTCTAATTTGTGTATTGGTTGTGTAACTCATATATAAAGCATCAGAACAGAACGATTGCCATGGTAATGCATTTAACGAAGCGCCTAGCGTACCAATACTATCATTTAAAATAACTTTATAAGCTGCGCCATTACTACCAACTACATAACCCGTATAATAATCGTGGAAATAAATATCTTTTAATGTAATACTTGATTGAGCTAATGCAGCAGGAGCAGTATAAGACATTTGTTTAGTAAACACACCCGCTTTGTAATAATAGATAGCTCCTTTTGTACCTGAAGCAATAAATGTATTATTATTAAATACGTGTACTGCTCTAAAATCGGGGATTGGTGCAGTTGTTGTTGCTTGTCCAAGATAAGTTAAAACAAAACTACTACCAACCGGTACAATTTTGACAGCACGTGTTTGAGATGCAACGATTGTACCATAGCTAATTGAACTATTAAAATTAACATCGTAAAAATCTGTTCCATTTGGCACTATGGCAGGCACAGGTATCGGAGTTAAAGCAAATCCATTAATAGCATTAGCATATTTATTTAACCCTATTAACACACCAACATTTGAATTTGTTGCAAACACTTTAGTTAATGAAGGGCTATTATTGGTAGGAATAATAACCGCCCAAGTTGTACCTCCATCGATTGTTTTTCTAATCACATCATTTGAGTCAATCACTAATCCATTATTAACATCGTAAAAATGAATGCTATTTAATCCTTTAGTAAATAAATTTTTTGTAACAATAGCGCTCGTTGTATAGTAGTTTGCCATAAATGCATTATTACCAACTACCATTGCACCCGAACCATTTTTATATGCTACACCATTTACGGATAATGGCGACGGAGAAGACGCTAAAGAAACTATAGGCGTTACATAGTTAGGCATATATAACACTTTACCGTTTGCAACAGTAGCAAAAGCAGATGTTCCAGTTGGATCAATAGCTACATCTGTTAAATGCGTTGTAGCAGGATTAGAGATAGAAATTAATAGAGGGGTTTGAGTATTTGCGTTTGACAATTTATATAATTTTCCATTGTTTGCCGCAATTAAACCTGCACCAGTATTATCAACAGCCATAGAGTTTAATTTTTCTACCGTCCCTGAATTTTTCAAATACCAAGTAGATGCGTTGGTTACGTTTTTCCAAATAGCCCCATCAATACCTGTAGCAATAAAATTATTAGTAGACACTGTTCTTACTTTAGTTATAGCAACTGGAAGTGTATTTAAAGAGACATCATTCCATACAACTGGAGTAATTGAAATGTCTTGAGTATATTCAATATGCCCTGAATTACCCACCATCATTAATTTATTGGAGGCATAATGCATATCAATAGATTTGATATTTTTAGTTAATGGCGCACTATTATTTAAAAGTGTAGCATTTGCAATAGTTCCTGAAAAATTGACTGCGTACATTTGTTTACTTATAGTATCTAATGCGTAAACTGGAGCAGTAAACGTTTGGTTATTTGAAGTAATATCTATGAAAAATTTACCTGTAAATCCTCCTGTTATATTAACAGGATTGCAAATAACAACACTTGATGAATATGCTCTGTAAAAGGAATATAACTTACCATTACTAGTTAATAATATCGCTTTTATATATGGAGATCCTATTACGGAATCCATCATTAATACTTTAGTAAATGAAGCATCAATAGCAGGAATGGCAGGGCTTAATGTAGTGGTGTTAATCGAAAGCCATGTCGGTGCAACAGCCTGAGCATTATATGATGTATAAATAATTGGAGACACATCGCTTACTGTTATAGATCGTAATGAGCCACTTGTAGTATGCAATTTAGCATCAGCAAAACTATTATTGTTTGTATTTGGCGTAGTAATTTTAATGATTCCAAACGAAGGAATATTCATCAATACCTTTGCTAATAAACCATTTTTACCCGCAGCAATTAATCTATCTTGAGTAGCATCATATAATTGTAATGATGTATAGTAATCTCCGCCAGTACTCAATGGTTGCCACGTTAATCCACCATTAAAGGTTTTCCAAATTTTAGCTTTCCCCGGAACACTATCAATAATAGCAACACCATCTGTAGCGTTTTTAAAATAAATATCATTAAAATGACCTAATACATTGGTTGGTAACAATTGCCATTTTGGATTTGCAGTAGTTATAATAGGCGTAGCTAACCTCATTAATGTTCCTTCTTCTCCAATTGCATAAGCCATATTGTTATTAATGAATTGTACTTTACGAAGATTATTTGCAGCAAAATCATTTACCTGACTCCAAGTTGTAGCATTTGTAGATGTAAATATTTTACCTACATTCCCATTTCTTACACTTGCAATATAGGTTGTCCCATCAAAAGTAAAGCCTGTAATTGTATCACCACTAACAACTCCAGTCACCGTTGCAGGAGTAAAACTGAGTCCATTATTAGTTGTGTAATATATTGGTGATGTTACCCCTGCTTGTTTATTACCTCCTACCACACCAATAGTGGGAGTGAAATATAAATCGTTTAACGTTCCTGTAAATCGAGTTCCTGACATAGGATTATATAATCCGGTTAATAAATCCCAATTATTCCCTCCGTCAATAGTTTTGAATACCATACCAAAGTTTGATACTGCAAATCCATTTGTAGCTGTCACAAATTGTACTTTTTGTAAATCGCCCGAAGTAACACCATTTACTTTTGTCCAAAAATTACCACCATCATTACTTGTGTAAACATATCCTCGTTTGTATCCAGCTCCATTTTTAATATAACCACATAAGTACCCTTTATTTGGTGTTACAAATTGTACGGAATTAACAACTAAACCTGTATCCAATCCATTTGGATTTAATCCATCACAAATATCCATATTGTCATGGTCAGGAAGTGATTGGAAAATTAATTGATTCAATGAATTGTAAATATAAGTAGTTGCCATTCGATGAGCTGTAAATACATTTTGCTGACCGAACGTTCTATCACTGATTATTTTTTGTTCTAATGGATCTAGGTATGATGTAACAGGCACAAATTCTATCCCTTCAGGCGGAATGGTTTTAATTAAATTTCCTGCTTGGTCGTAGTAATATAAAGTATAATGGTATTCTTTATCCCAATATTTATCAGTGAAATTTTCTAAAGCAGCTAAACAATGCTTGGTGTATTTATCTGCAAAAGTAGTAGTTATACTATCTTTATATTGTTGGTAGGCATTAGCTGCATTTTGTAAGGCTAAATTAATTTGTTGCTGCACACAAGGATTATCATATTTGGTATAAGGAGGAAAAACAAAAGCCGAATCTGCTGGCCCGTTTGTACAAGGTTTTTCACATGAAGATGGTAAGTCTATCATTGCTTTAATTTGATCAGGTGTTAATTTTGCACCATTTATAATACCTTGTAAATTGGCGATAAATTTAGGGGCGCAAATACAATAGTTTTTAATGAATTCTTGCGGACTAAAGAGGGCTGTAATTAAAGGTAAATCTAATTTATTGTTTTTAATATAATTATTATAGGCATTTACAGTTTGTAAATACGATTCATATAATTTCTTACACGAGTCTTGAGCCACAGGAACAGAGTGTGGGCACCCCGGATAATTATCGATGTCAACAGGTAAGGTTAAAGTAGATGCTCCAGGTGCTGAAATATACGTATTTAAATAGCCAATATAATTTAAAACACAATCGCAGTAACCAGCTTGTAAAAACGAATAAAAAGTCGGGTAAATATTTACATTCAATGTATGCGTATGAGAAGCGGAATAAGGCGATGCATTGTATTGGTTTATTTTTGTTTTAAGCGCCGTATAATATTTTTGACACAAATCTTGATTGCTTGTTGTAGAAGCAGAAGTTGTACAACTATTTAGTGCAGGTAAGCTTGGCGGGCAACTAATAGAGGCGGTAGCCAAACTATTTATATAATTATTAAATGCAGTTAATCCTTGAGTTGTACAACATAAATTTGCTTTTACGATCTCATCATAACTATATAAAGGATGATTAATGTTCGCTTCTTTACAAAGGGCTTGAACAATCGGATTTGCTATAAATTGGTTATGTGTTTTAATATAAATTTCATACAATTTTTTACACGAGTCCGTATAATTAGGTACTATATTTACAATACCAAAATATGGTAAAATTCCAAGTGGCGCTAATCCAATAGCTGGGTATTTTCTTAAATATTTTATATATTTAAATGAGCTGTCGCATAAATGGTGAGAATAAAAGGTGGAATCTTTAATGGCCGTTAATATAGTTGCTCCTATAACAGAGGTTGCCCTGATATTGTAAGCGACTATTGCATTTACATAACGGTTAAAATCTTTATTACAATTTACAAGATTTCCATAATTATAAACAAATGTATCGGGTTGCAACATGACTTTACTATCTATTAAAGTATCAAAATTGGCAACGAACTTCACATACTGTTTAGCACTTATAAATCCTTTATCAGCATACGTTAAAAAATCCATAGGTTGAACATAGTTTGGATTACCAATTGCCCAGGCCATTTTTATATTCATCGAATCAACGGTTGTTTGATATGTATCATACGCTGTTAAATTTGAATCAAAAAAGGCTTTTCCTTGAGCTACATAAGAACTATCCAATTTTGCCTGTGTATTTGCAGATGCGGGTTTTGGTGGGCAAGGTTCGCAGTTTTTGATCGGCCAACATGATATTCCATAAATAGTGTCTTGTGCTGTACCAGCACCAATTGTATACGTTGCGAGGGCTTTAAAATAAGTATAATTACCTGCTATATTAGCTGTGCCAATACCTTTTAAATTAGTAACGCTTAATATATTTTGAAAATTTAATACCGTTCCATTATTACGATAGTGAAATAATGAAACAGTACAAGGATCAGGGGTAGTTGCAATTCCTATTTTTATTTTAAGAGTGTCAAAATTTGGATTAGGTGCGCCACTAAAAGTATATGTGCCACTAGTAGAAGTTACGCTAACAGGTACATAGGATTTTAATAAAGAAGAGAAACTTGCTAATGAGTATAAATTCACATTCGTATTAAGTGGTTTGGTACTTAATATTTCATTTACCAATAATTCTAAATCAGTTCTTACTTTATGTTCTTTTTCTGAACACTCTGGAGGTTGAGGCAATCCACATTCTCCCATGCTAATCCCAATGGTTTGTGTTGGTGTAATCTTTTCTGCTTTCCCATCAATGTCTGCTATTTTAGTTCCTAGAACGTTCATACCATCCATTTTAAACAAATTATTGTAGTTGCTTCGTATGTTGGCAAACGTTTTAATACTAGGACCTGAACCTGATGGATTAACTGTAACTGTTAATACTATTTTAGTTGTTGGATTTGAACTATCATAGAATGTTAATTTATTAGGAGAAACAAATTGATACACAACATTAGAATTTGGAGTCCCTAACATATTTTTAATAGTTGGGGTTAAAAAAGCATTTAAACTTGGTGTTGCAGAAATATTTGTAACGGCCACATTGGTTAACGTTCCTGTAGACTGCATGTAACTCATTAAGTTACCCATTTCGGCAGCAAATTGATTCGGTGTACATTGTGGCGCAAAATTACAATCCTTTACATTGATACAAGAATTTCCTTTAATGTTGGCTGATAAGGTACTTGTACCTATCGTATAAACAGCAACCGCTTTAAAAGCACCAGTTCCAACTCCAGTTACATCATACATTAATTGCGATATACTTGTGATACTTGAGAAATTTGGAATGGATGTCCCTGTTTTATCAATAGTCACAGTACATTTAATTGCATTAGTTGTTGGATCAATAATATTAGCAGTGAAGATAGATCCTGCTGAGGATATCATTTGCCATTTATAATTTATAAATATAGGAGGGTTAACACCGCCACTTACTGCCGTATATAAATCAGGATTAAATTCACTAACTGTGTTAAGGTTTGTTGATGTAACAGAATTAAGAAGTGAAGAACCTGCCATTGAACTTAAGAAATTTTGCAATTGAAATGCTAAAGGACATTGACCTGTAGTTTGATAAATTTGTTGGGCAACGCTCCCTGTATTTAAACCTGTATTAGCTGGGTCATAAAAACGTTTGGTAACACCTACATAATTAGAGGAGGTCGCATAACCACAAGGTTGCGATAAATCAAAATATGCTGATACTGGATAGGGCTGCAAACTTGGATTTGTAATAAGCATTTGAGCTGTAAATGGATTGTAACTACTATTTCCAATACAAGCATTACAACCACCATAATAATTAGAATACGCATCATCACCATGCTTAGCGTAAAAATCCATTCGTTTAAATTGTAATTTTTGTTTTTCTGAAAAATAAAATTGTCTAAACAATCTCCATTCTTTGTTACGAATACTGTCATTAAGTGGTGTTGGATATGGATAGTAATCTTTACCAAATGCTAAACAAGTTGCTGTCGGAGTTGCGCCAAAGTTATTCCCACAACGTGTTACAACAGCAGCTATATCTGCCATTGTATATGGAGTTGCTCCAATAAAACGGTAGTTGTTGACAATGTAGTTCATTTGTGATTGAAGGTTCACATTGTAAGGTGCTCCACCTGCCATCACAATATTTGTTTTTGTTCCAGTCAGAGGATTAGCAGAAGTTGTATACTGAAAATTATTATTGGTAAAAAATGGATCATAGTTACCAGTTGCTGTTATCCAAATGTCTTTTATTTTATTAATAGCAGGTACATTGAGTAAATAATTAGATTTTATGATGCCTAATGACAACGCTTGATTAAACGATTCTGTTACTAACAATAAACTATCAAAAATATCACTCGAACTGTTATCTCCTGGGAATTTAACTGCTTGCTCAGAACAAGATACATAGTAAGCATATTCAGGGTGAAATACTACTAATGATTTTGCAAACCCAGGATCCCAAACAGGAATAAAGTCTGAAAGGTTTTGTAAATTTTCTGGATAGCTATATTTTAATCCTGAAATCGCATCTGTATAAACTAATAAATTATTTACTACTGGTGGTTGATATATACCCGGTGAGATCTGCGTTAAATTTACTTTTGTCCTAACACCGTTTTCATCCAAATACATATTATAAACATTTCCATTTAATCGCATTAAAGGGTTTTGCCAATTAGCTTGTGAACCAGGAATAATGTTTGGGTTTAAACTGTTAGATGTGTTGTATACGGAAATAGGTTCACTTGCCGCACTATATGTTACAGCATTAAATTTGCCATATTGTCCACCCGGACTAACATCTGAAAGCATCATATCAAATGTGTTTTGACACAATGTTTTTTCGCGACATGGCTCTAGGCATTGGTCAACCAAAAATTCCCATTGAGCCGCAGTTCCTTGCCCTGAAGACACAAAATCGTCTTTACTTCCTAAAGCTGCTGCACATGAGGCGCATGTATTATAACAATCTGAGGTGTCTATTTTTGCTAATTCTGCTGCTTGAAATTGACTTAATGTTTTCACACATGAATTATTAGCCGAATCAAGGTAGCTTTTTACATAAAAATCTTTCGCTTGTTGATTCACTTTTAGAATTTTACTAACTGTATAAACGCCCGGCTTCAATACTAGATTAACTTTTGCAGAATCTTTAAATAGATTAGGAGCTGTACAATTTATATTAAAAGTTAACTTGTTTCCAGTTGTGTCGACTTTTCCTGTCACATATTTAATAGGTTTAAATGGCGTTACGGAACTCACTAAGTCAACACCACACTCATCTTTTACTTGTATTTCTAAGTCATATACACAAGCAATACAAATATTAGGTCTAAGACATGGGTCTCCTAATGTGTCTACCTTTAAATCATATTTAAACTCATATAAACTTTTAAATGGGACAAGTAATTGAGTTGAAAAAACAATCTGATCGTTAGATGGAGGGATGGTATTTAAATTACTTACACCTAAAGCGTTTTTATTAAATAAATCAACGGTTAATTTATTTTGATTTTGTCCTGCATAATCCAAAGAGTCTAAACGTGTGTTCGTACTTGTCCCAACTACTGGAGGTATACCTGCCAGTGCTGTTGCCATCGTTTTTCCTTCTTGATTCATATAGGTAACACTTGTTTGCCCATTGGCATCAATCACTACATTCTTTTTGTAGTGAGAAGCGTCTCCTGTTTCTGAACCAAATAATCTATCAACTTGTATTTGATTAGGTTGACCATATAGATATTTAGTTTCCTTACCTGAACCAAATTGATAGTCTTTTCCAACGCCTGATTGATTTCTAATACGACCTGTATTATCAGGTGTATATTCTATTTGTGTAAAAGGATATTCTTTAGCATGAGGCAAATAACTTTGTTGTAAATTTTTATTTGGATTATTGTTTGAATAATACTGAGAAGCACCGGATGTTGTATCCATTGGTGCAGGAGAAGAATTACATGTGCCTGCAATATCTAAATCAAAATCATTTTTAGAATATACTTTATTAGTATCATCCACATTAAATTTATTATAATATTTTATTGATGGTTCGGAACCAGTTATTGTACAACTCAAGACTACGGGAACAGGCAATATATTTATTGCGGGACGCCCCTGAAAATCGTACATGGTTTCGCCAATAATCACATTTTTATCAGAATTAATTTTTGTAACCGTTTGGCGGTTATGTAAACTCCCATCAAAATAATTAATAACCTCTTTCTTTTTACCTTCTTCGGCATAGGTACTTGAATATTGCCAGTTTTTTATTTTTTCATGTTCTTGAGTTACTGTGTATAATTGATTGCTAGTTAAAGACCCCATGTTTACTTGGTCAACAGATGTCCAAGGCCCATAAACATATTCTGTTGGAATTAAATAATTTCGACCTACTGCTCTTACCCTAAAAGCGATATATCCTTTATCAAATAGTAAGGATAATTTATAAGAATTATCCGTTGTTGTAATACGAGTAGAATTATTTTTGAAATCAGTTGTAAATAAACTTGCGGGATAAGAACCACCAATTGAAGAATAATTATTTACATATGTCCACTCTAACTGAAATTCTTCGGCAATGACAGAAGGAGAAGTTGCCCAATTTACTTTCACTTCATCGATAACACCATCGCAGTCGTCATCCAATGGATTAATACCAGTCATATTAACCGCAGTAAGGGGAGCAGAAGTGAAATCATAATAACGATCCATATTAATTTCTGATTCAACTGACACATATCTTGGAAGCGTTTGTACTGATATTCCATTTACCCAAATACTATCAATGGTCATTGTTATTTTATATCCATTTACAAGATTTACAGAAGATTGTTCTAATATTGCTTTATTCAGTTTGTTATTAATACTAACAGATAATTTTCTAGTGGTAGTAGGAAGCGGTGTATTTGTTACGTCCCAGCGATTGATTGTGACTTTAACTCTGACATCGGTCTGTGCAAGGAAAAAAGTATCGGTTGCCAAATCATACTTTAATGAAATCGTATTTTGTATGTTATAATCTTTTGCTGTAGGAACTACAGCCACCAAAATAGTATTACTCGCAGATGGAGTGCCTGCCGTTACTGTAGTACTCAAGGCAGCACTTGTTTTCAAAATCCCAGTAATAGTTGGAATTTGTTTTGCGTAACTTGTGAACGATGCCAAAAAAATCAATACCAATAAGGTTAGTGATTTTGCAAGGTTAGTTAATTTCATAATTGATCTCATAATCTCTAATAAATTAATAAGTTATTTTTTTGTTTGATACCTATAATCCTTTAATTGAAAGGCTTTATATTTATCTAATAAATTTATTTTTTGTTTATCGTTTAATACTATTGATTTTTCCTGAAATTCTGATTCAGTAATCGTTACAGGGGATTGATAATTTGAAAATAAAACTTCTAAGCGAGGCTTTACTTTTGTTTTTAATGGGCTTAGGTATTTCCCATCACCATCATCTTCTTCTATTTGTTCACTGTAATAATACACCAACGATTCTAATAATCCTTTATCATTTATGGTAAATTCATACGCCTCGTACAATTCATTTTTTATAAAATCAATTCTATAACAAACACTTTTGCCAATCTTTCTTTTCTTTAATGCCTTTACATTATCTAGCATAACTTCTAAATCTTTAGCATCCGTCAATGCTGGATTTAATTTTCCGGGATTTAAAATGGTGATAATTTTATCTAGGGTATCAATAATAATTCTCACCTTTTCATTTTGAACGGTTTTTATTCCGATAGCTTCTGTTTTATATTTATTACCTAAGCGTTTATAATACCCTTCTGAACTCTCAATTATTTCTTTTGAAACATAGTCTTTATAAGAAATGTATTTTAATTTAAAAGCATAATTTTGAGTATTGCTAAACCACGTCCACGTTTTTTGATAAGCTGTAATCATTTCACTTTTAGTTGCAATCTCCCAACTCCCAACTTGAGCTTGAGAAATAGTAACTGTTATTACAAATAGTATGAGTGTGATTTTTTTCAAAAATTTATTTTTTAGTATTATTCCTGTTTTCCTGTATCGTCATAACCCCTTTTTCGGTTTCCTTTTTCACTCGCACTAATTTCCCTTCTTCATCATATTCGTATAGAGTTGCATAATTTCGTTCATCCAATTCAGCAACTAATCTCATTGTGACAGGGTCATATACATAAGATTTCATTGAGCCATCAAATGGGATAACTCTTACATCATCAAAATAACAATCTCCTGACGCACAATCTAATTTTATACTCATATTTGTAGTAGCAACTGGGATAATAAATTCACTCTCAACTCTCTGCCAACCATCAATAATAGAACCACTTGGAGCTATCGGACCAAAGCTTCCAGCAATTGAAGGGAACAATATTGTGATATTTGGGTTTGTGTAACTTGTTTTTGATTGCGGTGCATTTTTTTCTTTTACCCAAGCGCTTATTAAATATTTTTTACCTGGTATTGGAGCAAATGAACTTATGCAATCACTACATGGAAGAGGGGGAGTGGTTGGACAAGTTGCAGAACATTCATACAACATTATTTCTGAGACCAATTGAGTTGCTGTTAACCCCAAGTCACCAACAGTTATATCAATATAATTAGACCCACCTATAAAAGCAGGATTTGTACACGAATTAACAGAAACAATTAACGGGTCACCCCCATACGAATTTCCGGGAGAAACATATCCTGGCGCTTTTATATCCGTTCCGTTTAATGTAACCTGATAAATTCCATCATCACACCTCATGGATAGTGCTAATGAATATGTTTTATTAGAAGGCAATACTGACGGGAGATTAAAATAAGTCCTGTATGTAACTATATTTTGGGTTGAATAAACAGAGGTATAAGTTGGATTTAAACTAATATATTTAGCATTTCCAGTTGGAAGAGACGTTCCATACCCACCATTTGGAATAATATCATAAGCTAATATTCCAGTATAATTAACTATTGTACCCGGTATAGGCGTATAACCAGGACCCAGAGTAACATCTTGTCTTCTTACTACATACCAATATGGATCAAAATTTCCAATGTTACTTACAAATGGAGCATTCGTGGTTCTGTCAAATCCAGTACTCAAAACGCTATAAGTTGGACAAGACGAGCACATAACAGAAACAGATTTTGTAGTTGAAACAGAGCATGTCCCAGGGCCATTTACTGTTAATGTTACAGTGTAAATTCCGGGAGTAGAATAAGTATGGGATGGATTTAAATAAAACGCTTGAGAGGTTGATGATGTTTGTGTTAAGGAAAAAGTAGAATTCGGACTACTATCCCCAAAGTTAAACGTTACGCTATAAGTTGAGGGAGAATAACTTTGAATAACAGAAGTAAATGTATAGAAATCTGAACAAGGATTTGGTAATGATCCCGAATATCCAAAAACATTAATTGTAGGGCAAGAAATTTGGGCATTTAAATTAATATGGAAACCAAGTCCAATTATAAGCCCTATAAAAAAAAGTTTGAATTTCATTATGTTTCTATTTAAATAAATATTTCAATTAGTTTATTTTGGAATTATAAAGTTTACATTTTTAATTAAATCAATTTTTGATTTATAACTCAACTTAATCGCCTTACACGTATTATAACTCGATAAATTTAATACAGTCATAAAAAAAATTTCATTTCCCATCACTGTATTCTTTTTACCTAAAGTGGTTTCTATATAATAAAATCCATTAACATGTAATTTAGCATCATACGAACCGACATCTATTAATTGAATATCATTTTGGTCAACAATTGTTAGACTTAAAGATTTTAGATTTTCAATATTTTGAACATTTAGTTTAAATGATAAATTATAATTCACAACATTTTGAGATGTGTCTAGAGTAATTAAAACATTTGATATTTGGATATTTAATGAATCAGTTATGCTTACTTGGCTAAAAAAGCCTTTAGAAAACATTGTTAATATTAAAAAAGTGATATATTTCATTTTGATGTTTTTTATTTTTTAAAACCTATAGAAAAATATTATGGAAATGTTACTAAAATGGAATTTTTACACTCTTTATTATCTGTAACATACAGCAAAACACTACATGGACCACTACTAGTGATTTTAATGCCGCCACTTGCCACTGCTATTATTGGATTATTTGAAGCTCCTGACAAAATATTATATGTAATATTATATGGAGCTACTCCACCGGTTAATGTTATAAACCAACCAAGCGAAGGACTAATAAATTTTTTCGATAAGGTTAATTTACAGCCCGAAGTATCAACACAACTTAAATTTAATTGTTTGTTAAATAATTTTGGAGTACCCGAACTTACTTTCAAACTGTAACGCCCAGTATGCGCCTCTATCCTAGTAGTGTCATTCGTCGCTATTTTAAAATGATCATCGATACATGGATTAAATCGATAATCTTCAAAGCCATCAAAGCCTTGCTCTTTAAATTGAGAATTAGCAGCTACAGAAAGAGCTTGTGTTTGATTGTATCCAAAGGTTGCAGAAGAGTACCTACCTAAGGCATCTTTGTTTTCAACTTCTTGGCCAAATACATTAAACTCCGTTACTTCACTTACATATGTCCAGTTATTACCATCTACTTGCCAACTACCTGAATTTAATTTGTAGTAAGGGGAATACGACTCAAATACACCATCTTTTCTAATATTTGTATTATTGTTTGTATTACTTTGACTACGAGTTGTCAAATGTGTGTAAGACTTTAGTGGTCTCCATGTTCCTTTTATACCACTCACAAATGGATTAGTTGTAAAAGGAATAATGGTGTTTTTTGCAATACAATCACAATGTGTTTTGCGTTTATTAGCAAACTCAACGGCTGATGCTTGTAACACATTTTGATAAGCATTACTACTTAATGACGGTAATGGATCACTTAAAGTAGTGATGGTCGCCATATCTGTAGTCAAATTATTTTTCTTACCTGAACGAATTATTTTTAAACTGTAAGTATCTGGTGCAACTGAACTTCCATTCTTTTTAATGAATGTTACAACATTTCCAGTAATGTTACTTACCCAAGCTACTACATTATTAGCGGGAAGAGTATTACTTTTTAATGCAACTTCATCGCCCTCTTTAAATAAATACGAGGATGAAGGTAAATTTACTGAGCCTCCTGTGATGTTTACATTACTTTGTTCAATGCCTAAATTCTGATAAGCAGAACCCATTAAATCGTAATACCACCAAGCTGGATATTTAAACGAATAAATTTTATCGTTATAATTAGTTGTCGTTTGTGTTAATAATAAATCTCCAGTTTCTGAATCATATGCTAAGTTTTTAGTTGACACAACCGAACCTAAATCTTTTGCAATAGTTTCTTCCTGAATACCGAATCGCTGAACAACCTTAGTTAAAGTAGCGGAACGGAACCTGGATTTATCTTTTGCAAAGCCCGGCCAAATACCCGGAATAGGAACTGGAACACCATAAATAGGCATCACATCTAAATTTAATTCTACAGTAGTAGATTTAGTTTCCGTTTTAGATTCTCTAAAATCTCCGACCATATCAAAGAACATTCCTATGTTTCGTTGATTAACTGTTCCATTTTTTTCAATCACCTTGCAATTATTAGAGAGTTTAAAACTTCCATTTAAATATGGTTCTGATTTATATTTATATTCAACACTTGTAATAGGAACACTTTGTCCTTCTTGATATACTTTTTGAGATTTAGGTTTGCCATGCATATCATTTAATTCAATAACAAATCCTTGAGTGGCAGCAAAATAGTCACGTACATTTATTTTTAATAGTGATCTTAAACTACCAGGACCATCTTTTCCTCTTCTAAATTTAACCTCTGTTCTTTTTGTAATAGTCGGAAAATCTTTGGCTGTATAAAATTCATGAACTACACTTCCTGTTGCGTGACGGGTTACATTAGCACGTTGAATGTTTTTCACACTTACTTGACTATATCCTATACTTGGGCTTGGGAAAAATGATTCGCCAAAAGGCTCTTCTACATAAGATTGATCATCAGGTACTAATAATTTCTTAGCATTTACAAAGATAGGTTGCTTAAACGGATTCTCATCCCCACCTAATTGTGGTTCATATGATGCTACACCTGAAGAGCGTCCATCCGCTAAATTGTAATTATATTCTTGACCATAGTTTGATGTTTCTCCATTTGTAGAACCACCAACCATTGTTTGCCAATTATCAATCATTTCAATTTTCTTAACCCTTAAGCCACCGCCTAATTTATGTCCATCAGGATTATTTAAGCGCACCCAAGATTTTCCCGCAACAAAACGATGTGCTACATTATAATTTGAAAATAATGTTTGTGTTGGTCCGACTACTGCATCACGAATGTTTTTAATAAAAGATGAATTAACCAAAGCGGAAACAATAGATCCACTTAGCGTTCCACTAAAACTTCCCCCTGTTGCATCCCAAACTACTTTTGGAAGATGAAGTTTTCCGAAGTTAATTCCTGCTTTTACAACCGGATTAACATAACTACCCGTATTATCATCTTTTAAATTGACATCTTTCAAGGTAATCCATCCCAAATTAGAAGCTATATCATAACCGTGCTGATTTATTTCACCATAACCCGATACGTATTCTAAATGAGGTTTAGTTGTGTTTCTAATTTCTACTAAAAATCTAAAATAAACATATTGAATATTTTCTACATATTTATCTATGTTAGTTATTCCATTATGTAGTTTAAAATAGAATCTTTTATTAGGAGAAGAAAAATCAATTGGAGATGTTGAATTTGTAGCATCACTAGCGTTGTCATAATTTATAATTTTAAACATTTCTCCCGCTTGTTTATTTTGAACATAAGCATATTCATCCGATTCGTACGACACTTTTATTGTGCCTCCTGAAGGAAGATTAATCTCTTTTAAATTCCATACGGCTGTGTAGACATCGGTCAAAGATTTATTTTGATCAACATAAGGATAGTCAGATGGAGGTATGGGAGCCGAACCAATAAACGAACTTGCATTTTCCGCAGAGCTAGCATTGTCTCGAACACCTATTGTCGTTGCATTATTTGGTTTATAATTCCCCCATCTATCATAAGCTTTAATGTTATAATTGGGATTTTCAATTGGACTGCTTTCATGATAGTCAAACACATAAGGACTCATCCGTGCTCTATTTGAATTTTGATAGGTAAAGTATATTTTCTTTAAGGTTAATTTTCCTGTTCCGGGAGCTGATGTATTTGGTATGCCTTTACACAAAGCGTAAGTGTATTCAAAATGCACACGTTTTAAAGGTGTTTTTAAATCTCTTTTAGAATACATACTAATACTATCTAACTTCATTACTTTTGAAGCTGAACTCACTCCTCCATTTTCGCCAACTACTCCCAATCCATCTTGCCTAAATGATTTATGGAACACTGCAATATAATTTTTGGTGATGACTGAATCTAAATAATAAAGATCCTTTGTTCCAAATAAAATATTGGCTTTATCATCTGTATAATCAGATTTTAAACCTTCAGAAAAAGTTGCTTTTTGACTTTCAAAAGGAGTTCTCCAATTAAAGTTACTTAATTTAGCATACTTAAATTTTGTATATCCACCAAAGTCACCATCGCTTGGCCCTCTAATACCATCCGCATCAATATAATCAGGTGTTAAAACAGAAGTTAATAAATAGGAATGAGCGTATGCTGGTGTTGTTGTACGACTAAAATAATTATCTAATCCTTTTGTATTGCTCAAAGAATTATCAGATACTCCGTAACTTACCAAGCCATCAGTTGCAGAGCCGGCAAGAGAAGAATTATTATCGTGATTTGTAATATCGGTACTTCCAACAGAAAAAGTGATTTCTTTTTGAGTATTATTATATGCTGCGATGCCATAAATGTAACGTGAACCATCTGTACCTAGAGTGGTAACTTCAGCAATATGGTGTGGTTGTGCAGAGGTAGATAGTTGACTACTGTAGCTATTATCTATTGCAAAATCGTTATACTCATTTGATTTTAGAAAAGAAATATTTTGTGTTTTTTTATCGCGTTTCTTTCGTTTTATAGGCCCTGAATAAGCTATCGTTTGACCATATTGATTAACAAATCCGTTTTTAATGGCGTGATCGAATTTTCCAAAATTCACATCAAAGCGAACGGGATTATCACGCCCTGCGGTTTCATAAAAAGTAGAATCTGAATCGACAGTTTTCTCATTTGCTTCTTTAAAATAAACATTTTCAAAATCATCACCATCTCCTTTTGGAGTATGAACCAATGAATACAAAGCTGCATTATCACTCTTCCATTTTCCTGATTGACTTAATACATCAATAACAGTTACGTTTGTTCCAACATGAACATAGCCACCAAAACCTAATTCAGCAGTTAAAGCATCATTATCATTAGTGGTATAACTATTAGCGTCAAATACATAACCTATATCACCACGAAACGGTCTGTAACTTCCTCCAATTCCTTGCCCCGAAACACCATAAGTATCAAAGGTGAAATTTGTTAATGGTAAAGCAGGAGTGTTCTCCGTAAACGTTCCATCTTTTTCTCTGTTATAATCCATTAATGCGTTATCATTATACTGACCTTTTTCTGCATATAAATAGCCATATGCAGGATTATTAATAGTCGTTTGCGCTAATTCTTGTCCTGAATAAAATCCCGATAACCCAATCTTTCCATGAACACCCCATAACTCTCCGCCTAGAGTAAAACTTCCAGACATTGAAAAGTTTTTCATTGGCATATCAATTTTTGGGGTATAAGTAGGTTGACCAAAATCAAATGTACCCCCTGCACTTTGCGCTCCTAAAGAGGCAGATGAAGCATTTTTACCTTCACGAACTGTCTCAGTTGTTGTTGAAGTCCCGTCACTATTTTTTGTCACCGTTTTGTCTGTTGCCTTTCTGCTTACTGATGCAGAAGCACTTATAGAAAGTTGTTTTAATCCACCCCTTGAATTAAAAGCAGTACCAATACTAATACCTAAACTTGTTTCCGTATTTCCACCACTATTTATTTTAGCACTAAAACCCAATGATGGCTGAACAGTCAATCCTTCATCACTACTAGAGGTTAAGCCCAATCCTGCATTTAATTTTCCACCGCCACCAATTCCGGCACTTATATTTACATTAAAACTTTTAATAACAGAAGGACCCGTATAATTATTAAAATTAAATCCATAAGAACCACCCAATCCTAATCCGATTTTTCCACTACCGAATAATTCCACGCCTACATTTACAGCGACTCCCCAAGTCTTGTTGGGTTTCATGTTAAATTCTTTAGTTACATTTTCTCCTGAAAAGTCATCCGGAATACCCCTCATATTTCTATTAATAACTCCCGGATTAATATTCCAACCTAAACCTACCCAACTCGCTTCTTGATCTGTATTAACACCTGAATGATATGATATATTAATGGGATATCCCTCTACATCCATTAAAGGGAGATTATAATTGAAATCTCCTGAGAACATATCCACCATATCTGATGTTCCAATAGGTTCAAAAGACTGAACCTCCGGTTGACTTGGGCCGCCTGTTAAGGCATAAGCACCTGTTGGGTATGAAACCTCAAGGAAAATTAATATAGCCAAAATCAAAGAAGTTTGTTTTTGTAATATCCTTTTAATCTTTACCAGTTTACGTTTATTAATTTTTATCATAATCCGCTTATGTTGGGTAAGTTAATGAGTTGCTTGTTTTTATAATTGAATTTCACGAACCCTTTTTCAAATAATTTATCATTATAAATTACTGTGAATTCTTCATTTTTATTAAATTTTTTATTGTCAAATGCAAGCATAACCGTTGAGTATGGTGCAACTTCAAATACTCGTTCAAAGTGGAATAGTCCAGGTAAAAGCGTGTCTTTACCTTGAACTAAATAAATATCTTTTTGCATTTCAAATGACATATATTTTACTCTCCCATCGTATTGAGCAGGAGATTGGAGTTTATATTTCAATAACTCTCCTGTTCCGTCAATAATCTCAAGTCTAAAATTAAAGTAGGTCATATCTGAATAATGATTACAGGCTTCTTGAAATTTCGGGAAATCATACGATTCTGTTCTAAGTTCTAAAAATGCCATGCTAGGCGCAGGAAAGTATGATAAATTAAATCTTAAGTCTGCGATATCTTTTGATTTATTAAGTTTGTTGTTTTTATCAGAGCACCAAGTCAAGAACTCTTGAACTGTCATATTATCTTTAGAATAATTTTTAGAATCAACGATTTCTTCTTCTTGCTCACTCTGTTTATCATTAAAATCTTTATTACGACAGGAAGTAACAGTAGTATTAACTGTTACCAAAATAATAAATATATAAAATAATTTAGTCAATTCCTTTGTATTTATTGTTTATGTATACAATTATATCTTCAGAAATATTATACGATTCTTTAGAATACATTAAACTACCATTGCCATCAGCTCCTAAAATAATATCATAATTATTTTTTTTTCCATATTCAATCACGTACTGTGTTAATTGAGCTAATATTTGATTATCAAATTTTTGACTCAACATAGCATTATCTTCTTGGTATTGTTTTTTTAATTTTAAAAACTCCTCTCTATTATATTCAAACTGGTAAATCTCATCTTTCGGAATTTCTATTTTAGCATTTTTTTGCTCGTTCAAATGCTTAGACATTAATTTTAAATTAAACGATAAACTGTCTAAAATTTTATCTCTGCCTTTTTGAGTTTTTTCATATTCTTTTTCTAACTCCTTCTTCATTTGAAATCCATTAAATACTTTTTTGATTTCAATATAAGCCGTTTTTGTATGGTACATTTTATTATAAACGCAAAGAGCAACAAAGCATACAAGCCCTGAAATAAAAATAGTAGTAAGTATTGGTTTTAGTTTCATAAATTAAATTGGTACTTTATTAGGGTAAAAATATTTTCAAGTAAAATGATTCGTTTTTTTCATTTTTTATTTCTAAAGTATAAAATCCTGAGTTTAATTTTTTAGCATCTAAGTTTAACTCATATCTATTATCGCCAGATGCTTTTAACTCAGAAGTTACTAAAGAAGCTCCATTTTTATTTTTTTCTTTATCTTGCTTAATATCGATGTCAATTTGTTTAGATTTCGCATCTGTTAAATTAAATTTCAATTGACCTTGACTTTTATATTCTTCTGAGAATTTAAAATACACTTTACCATCATAGGCGTTATAATATGATCCGTCTAATTGATTTTTCAAAGCCACGTATTTTAAACTTTTTAATTCATTTACAGCTTTAGTATTAAATACCCATGATTCTGTTTTATTTACTACAACACCATCACTCATTTTTTGAACTTGCCATGCGTATTTTGAACCATCGTTTAATTCTTTAGCATCATATGGATATTGGACTTGGTGTTCTTTTAAATAATTTTTAACCATTGCGGGAGTATTTATAGTAATCGCCTCCTCAGCAGATTGATCTTTTTTTATTTCAGAAACAATCATTCTATAAAACTCTCCTTGGTTTAATAAAGTGAATGGCTCACTATGAGTCCAAGACAAAATAGGATTTTTAGTTTCAACCGTATCACCATCAAGTGGGTTAACTAAATATAGATATTGATTAAAATCAGCTTCTAGTTCATCGCAATAATCGTCGATTTTGTCTGCTCCATTTTCGACTAAAATAGAACTGCATATTTTATATCTTCCGCTAGCTAAGTTGTGAGTTGTTTTAAGATAGTTTGCTTGAGACGAACTTGAATATTCTACCGATGCAATTCCTCTATTTCCAGATGTACCCGAATTCAATCCTTTCAAAAGTTTAAACGACTGTGACTTAACGGTTAGTAAAATGACATTATTAGAACTATACAATTGTGTTAAAATCTGAACCTGCTTTTCATTTTCATTATTCATGATTCCAACATTAAGTAATGCTTCAGGAGTTATGTTAAATGGTTGAACCGAAATGTTAATAATACTTACTTGAGATTTCATTGTAATTTGAAACAGCAAACACAAAAGTATTGTTCTAAAAAATACTGGAATTTTCATGCGTTAAAAATTTAGGATTATTTTTGTATTACAATAATATGGAAATTTTTTTAGATTATCCAAATCATATCCGTTAAAAAGGTCGCCAACGATAAACTTTTCAATCTGATTTTCCCAAAAAAAGGATTTAGATAACTTAATACTAGATTTTAAAATAAATCCTGGATAAAACTCTCCGTTTAATTTATAGGCAGCTTTTCCGGCGATACTAACTGTAGAACCCTTTTTAAACTGATAACCGACATCAAGTACACCAAGAAACACATTATTACTGGTTGTATCTTTGAGATTGTTTTTAAACCAAGACATATTTAACCCTGTTTTAAAACCACTCTTAAACGATATTTGATGGTAATATGCGAAGTTTTGAAAATTTATTTGTGTGCTATCAGTGTTTACTAGATAATAGTTATATAAAAAATTAAATTGTTTTTGAACATTTCTGCTTTTTGGCGTGAAGGTTATAATACCTGTTGTGATGGAGTTTTTATTTTGTATGTGATAATTATCTCCGTTTAGGGTCCTAATTAGTGGGGTATAACCAACACGTAACATCAAACCACGCTTAATTTTATAAGAAACTGTATTGTTTATACTATAAAACGTGTTTTTGTAGTTTAATATCTTTAACAAATTATCTTCTTCGTACCTAAACATGGCGGTATAACGTAACACTTTGGTTAACGGCTGGTCTAATTTTACTTCGTAACGCATATTGTCTGACCGAATAAATCCGATTCCAAAACTTTTAAAGAAAGGATCAACCCACCTTATCGAAAAGGTTAAGTTAGATTTAGTAGCTGTTATTTTAGTATTAAGCTTAACCAAAAAAGCATAAGAACGGAAATTAGAGAACACTTCTTTTGCTGCTGTTCTTATAACTTCCATGTTTAAATCTGACTCTTGTATGGATGATTTACCAACAACTACATCTAAAAAAGTATTTTTAAGTAATTTTTGTCGGGCATCTATTTCTATCACTAAATTAGTTTCTTTGGGTTTTGATCCAATATCAATAGAACCAGAATATAAATAAGAATTTAAGCCTTTCCCTATTAAAAATCCTGCAAAAAAATGGTTGTTTTCTTTTGTACCTATACCAAACTTAGCGGAAAGTATTTTACGACCTGCTGCTAAATTATTGACATCAAAATAATTATAAGAATTTCTAACATTTTGTAAGAACCCATCAATACTTTTGGTATTATACAATATTGTGCTTACAGTCGTTCCGTATGTAAAAGCAAAAAACCGATTGTTTTTTTGATATTCAAGATTGATGCCACGCACAGGAATATTGTTTGCTAAAAAAGTGGAGTAATTAGGATAACACAATCCTAAATCGAATTTTTTAATACCACTTAAAAAATTTTGAACTTTATTAAAATAGGGCAGTTTAGATAAATAAGGGGCGTATCCTGAGTTTGTTAGAGTTTCTAACTCGTTAATTTTAGTTTGAGTTTTCTTAGCTGAATCATTTAATAAATCATATTTATTTTTATAGTCATCATACAATTTAATAACTGAGTCTGATTTATTTTTATAATAAATCGCTTTTTGAGCAATAGAATCAGCTTTAGAGAAATATGGATTGTTTTTTAAACTATCATTTAATGAATTGGCAATCTTCGAGGAGTCGGGCTTATTGTAATTATTTGTTACGTTATTAGTATCTACTTTAACATTTGACGACTTAGGGGCGCTTATATCAGGCTTTTTTATTGCTGTAGTATCAACAGGCCATTTATCGGGATCGATAGATGATAGATAATCCGTATAAGCCATTTTTTGCATCAACTGTTGTTTTTGAGAATTTAAATTTCCTAATTGATTCTTATATGAATCTAAATTCCCTGTTAACTTATTACTAAGTTTGTCCTTATAGCGATCAGCGTTATAGCTAATTCTAAAATAATTATTCAATCCTATTAAATTTTTCTGAGTTGAATAAAAAAATGTAACATCAAGAGGGATATTAAATAAATCTAATCCAAAGCGCCCTTCTGTTTTAATGGCAGATGCGGGTGCAGGCATATCAACAGTGTATGGCAAAAACCCATAATCATAACCTAAAGATATATTTCCTGTAGGAAAGACAGTTTTTAGTTTTTTTAAAAGAGAATTTTTATTCAAGGTTGAGTCCTTGTTAACCGTTATTTTTTCTTGAAGATTAGATTTAATGGAATCTTTGTCTATATTTTTTTTTAATTCCGGTAATTTAACATTATCTTTTTTGATATAGCTTGCTTTTGAAGGGGTTGTGACGGTAATTATGTTAGGAGATTTAGTCTTTTTTAAAGTAGTGTCAACTAAATGGATATTTTTTTGATTTAAATTAGACTTAATTAAGGAATCGTTTTGTCCAAAAACACTTAATGCAATGCATTGAATTATTACAAATAAGAATATGTATTTACTATTCAAATCTAAGCTATTAATTATTATGATTAATAAATATACTGAAAAAATATAACGGCAAACGTATTTTTTATATTAAATTTGGGTTATAAAAAATATATGATCATGAAAAAACAAATCTTTTTAACATTATTGGTATTAACAACAACGCTTGTTAATTCTCAAATTATGGTAACTGCTGGTAAACATCAATATAAATTTTTTAAATCATTTGAGGACTACAAGTTAGATAAACCTGTTGATGGAATAAAAGTAAATAGTTGTAAAGGTTCTAGTGTTGAATATACAGAAAATGGAACAAAGCAAAAAGTAAAATCATCAAAACTTCCTTACTTATGGTTTTGTAATAATGAAGGAATGTTAATGCGAGTTTTTGATGGAGATTTGTTTTATGTAGTTGTAGATGGTGCAATAACTTTTTATATTAAAGCAAATGAGGGAACAATATCAAAACCAGATAATTCAGATTACATAATAAATGGTAAGTTTAGCGATTCTTATCCAACTGAATATTATTCGTTAACCCCTAATGGAAGCATAGAAAAGTTAAAAGATAAAGTTCTGGATGAATATTTAGAAAAGTACAAGTTAACTTCACAATATGAAAACGATTCTGTTTATAAAAGAGAAGCTAAAGATTGCGTGATGTGCTGGGCTAATAAAAAAACAAATAAGAAAATAAAATACATAAAATTGATTAACGAAAAAATGAAATAAGATTCTTGGTTTTTTTACATTATTTAAAACCATATTTTAGATTTTAATAATAAACAATATGGAGGCAGTAATAATTTCCCACAAACAAATTACATTAGAAAAGAATAAGGAGTTTACATTTAAAATTCCAATATTAATTAAATCAAGCGAATCTGAATTTCAAGTTGAATTGTCTGAAGAAAATATTTTAAATCAGACATATGCCATCTATTTTAAATTACAAAATACAAAAAGCGGAAAAGAACAGTTTCTAATTGAAGTAAATGAAAAAGTAACGACAAAAGTATTTGATGGAATAAATACGGATGCAGAATATTTACTTTTAGCATGTATTTCTGATAGAAATATCCGTTTTTCTCTTAGTATTGGCCGAAGTACACGAAGATTTTTGCAATAAAACTCTTTTTGCCAATCAGTCCCCAATTAGTCCCTAATCTATACGCATAATTAAAAAAATGTTTCCAATAGTTTGCCAGTTATAGACGCATTGGATTCCAATTAGTAAAAATATGTTTTTAACCCCTTACTCATTGAATTTTTTTGTATTTGTATCGTCCTGAAAAAAAATCTGTACCTAAAGACTTTATCAAAATAAACACGAGGTTAATTCAAACTAATACCGAACCTTTATTCATCTGACATTCCTAGTTTTTCAAATATGTATCTGATTTGCTTTAAGTTATAATATCGTCCATATCTCTTCCCTACATCTTTTTTAGTATCAGATAAATACTGTTAAAAGGGATTAAGCTTTAAAATTCAATTTAATAAACGAAGCCTAATTCCTTTTTTGTAATTTTAGCGTTCAAATTTTAATTCCCATGTCAAAAGATTTAAACAGAGTATTCGATGAGCTCCTTAATCGCTATATTAAGGCAATAGAAAATGATTATTTATCGAGGTATAAAAGAGCTAAGGATAAAGATTTTATAATTGAAGAACTGACTAAAGGCACTGATTTTACAATAGGATGGGAAGAAGTAGATTTAGGAAAAAGAAAGATGATCGCTCTTTTTTCTGATATGTATAAACGTGGCGAAAACATGAATGAAATTATGGACCATTTGCGCAAAACATTCGGAGAAGTAGATGAGATTAAACCATATAAATTAATCGAAAACGGCAAGAAAATAACTCTTTACTTAAGCGAAGAAGAAAAAGCGTTGAAAAAACTGGCATTAAATGAACGGAAATTATTTAAAGTGTTAATTCGGAATACAGCATTCAAAGCAATAAAAAAGAAGTTGCCAACTATGTTTGAGAATGGAATACAACAAACTACACTAAAAAATAAAGTACAATTTAAATGGACAGGTTCTGAAAAAAATAAAAATGAATTTGTTCAATTAATTTATGCTTTACACGAAGCAGGATTACTTAATGATGGTAAAGGAGAGATCACAAAAATAACTGAAGCGCTTGCAGAAACACTAGAGTTGGACTTAGGCAAACACTGGCAAAGTAACTTATCTGCAAGCATTCATAAAGCAAATATGGAATATCAGCCTCCCATTTTTAATAAAATTAAAGATGCGTATTTAAGCTATACTAAAAAGCTTACTTACGAACGAAAGCAGAAAAAATAAAACGACTAAAAAACACCAAGCAAGGAAATTCAGCTGTTATAAGCCATTTTTGAAATAAAATCCATAAGACAACTATGAAACTATTTACTTTACTTCTTCTTCTATTTATAAACACTTCTCTTGTTCACGGACAACAAATCAATTGGATTAACTTTGAATGGAGCGGAGATTCTATTTCTGGAAGATATTTTGAAAAAAGTTCAATTATTGTTCCTTTACAAATTGACAATTTACCTTATAAATTCAATGCACAACTAGACCTAGGCGCAGTTAATACAATGCTATATGGTAATTCAATCGCTCCATACTTAGACCAAAATAATAGTTTAAAAACTAAAATTGACACAAATTCTATCATTTGGATTCAAAGTCAAAAAAATCCTACAATAAAGAACGTAACTCTAAAGTTAGACAATGTCATATTTAAAAAAATTGACATTGCGCTTTTTAAAAACTATGGAGACAGTTTGACTATTGATTCTGTTAAAACAAAAACTATAAAGCATATTGGGACAATTGCACCCGATATTTTTCAAAATAAAATTGTAATAATTGATTACCCAAACCACCGTTTATGTGCATTAGACAAACTCCCAATGGAAATGGAAAAAAAATGTTCTTTTACAAACTTTGTAATAAATGATGGAAGAATTAAAATTCCTTTTACCATAAATGGTAAAAGGAAAAATTTACTTTTTGATACTGGCTCAAGTTTATTTAGTATATATACTTCACAGAAAAACATGAATGAAGTTTCAAATCCCAATTCACCAATTTGCGACTCTTTAAAAATTTCAAGTTGGGGCGAATATTTTTTTGCCTACGGCAAAAAAATTGAGGTAGAGGTTAAATTTGCAAATAAAGTTCTACCTACAAAAAATGCGTTCTTTGACAAAAAAGATGAACTAGATACATTTTTAGAAAACGAAAATATATGGGGAATTACAGGCAATGACTACTTTGTGGACAATATCCTTGTAATAGATTATAAAAACAAACGCATTGGTTTAAAATAAAAAAACGGCTTACAAAAGTTTGCGATGCCAAAGAAGAATTATTTGAGAGATTTTTTGTAGGTATTGGTGTACCATTATTGATTAACAAGAAAAAAGGGGATAATTAAAATTTTTTGTCGACTTTTCTAGCTATCAGATATATTAAAACTCCTAAAACAACATATCCAACCACAGCAATTGTTCCAGCATAAAACATGCCAATTCCTGGGCAAGGATGTATATCTCCATAACCAAGAGTAGTAAAAGTGACAATTGAATAATAAAATGCTGACCAGAAATTACCATTTATTCCTTCAAAAGACTCAGAAGGAAGGCAATTAATTTTATAAGCCATAAATGCATTAAACGCAATTGCCCAACAAGCCAAAACTGTATATGAACTCCAGTAAAATGTTGTAATAACTGAGAAAAGTAATTTAGTTCCATCAAATAATCTTCCACTATGAATCCGGTCTATTCTATACATTAAATGTTCATACCAAATTATATGCTCCTTTAATTCTTTATTTACCCAAGAATTAAGATTACTAATATCAGTAGACTCAAAAAGCGTATGTTTTCGTAAGGAAATATCAATGCAGGAAAATTTTAATAGTGTTTTTAAAACAATTAACGAATAACTAGGTTTAGAATAACTAATTGCTTTTTTAATATTATAATCATTAAAAATACACTCAATAATTTGAGAACCTTTAAAATTTGTGCCATTAAGAGTTGTATTCTCTTTAAAAATTAATTTATAAAACTCAGAATTTGATAAATCAGCTTCATCAATATAGCAATTTTCAAATTGAATATTTGACAGTTTAGATTTTGTTATAGATGCTCTTGACAAATATGCATTTTTTAATGTGCAATTTTCTATTTCCAAACCATCTAAATTAATAAAAGCTAAATCTCTCTTATTTGGATCAGTTCCTTCAAATCCAGTGGGAGGTGTTATGTCTAAAAAATTAATTATTGTATTAGGTATATTAGAAGATGCCTCAATATATTTTTTTATTTTCAATAAATATTCATTCCCGAGTTCTGTATTCCAACGAGATTTTAAACTACTAAAACTATTAGAGTCTGTTGACAATAAATAAAATTTTCAATTTAACTTGAAAGTTATAAAAAAATCCTATATATTTATAATTAAAGTTTAAAAGCTCATGATACCTATTTCAAACACTGAACTATACACATTTAATCGTGCGGATTTTAAGTCACTTGATACTAAAGAAAAAATAAACAAAGCATTTACAAAATTTAAAATTGACACCCCACCTATTCGATTAAATAAAATAAAGATAAAATTCAAAATACTTAATTCTTTAACAAGTTACCCATACATACGTGTTCATTTTTTCGGACTCTCTGCTGGAGAACAATCTGAACCATTGACATTAGATACTCCGGAAAAAACTTTTGAATTTGAAGAAAATTCCTTTTGGAAGCACAATCCTTTTTTTGTTAGAAATATAATATTCTATCCTGAAAATGAATTGACAGAAGATTTAAAATTTAAAGTGACTGTTTATAAATAATCAAGCTGTTTTATTTATAAACGCAGGTTAGAATTAAAATAAAAAAAGAAGGTATCCATTTTGGATACCTTCTTTTTTTGGAATTAAAGTGGTAATTCCAGAAAATCCATGTTTTTTTGTTTTTTTAGACACTCCATTTATCAAGGGTTTGCAAAGAATCTACCCCCACCTTGCACCTACTTGGAGAGTCGTCTCATTTCATTTTCTCTCCTTTGTATTTTCAATTACACTAAAAGCAAACAAAAAAATATACGATAAAATATGCGCTAATTGACGATGAAAATGGAAAGAGAATTAAAAATATGCGATAAAATATACAGTAATTGATTATAACAAATACAAAAAAGGAGGGCAGCATGAGTAATACCAATGAAAACAAACAGCAAGCAGGGCAAAATGAAGATAAAAAAGCAGAAGAACCAAAGGATTGGATGGAATACATTCAGGATTTTGTTAAAAATCCTATTACAACCGGAATAACTGGTCTAGCTGCCGGATATCTTTTAGGAACATTTAAAGCGAGTAAAGATATCGAAGCTATAAAAGCAGAACATAAGCAACAAATGAGTGAGCGAGACGAACAATTTAAACTTTTAATAAAAGAAATAAGATCAAGCAATAAAATGCTTGCCTCAAAACAATATAAATCCTTGCCTTCAAATGGTGTAGATGATGACGAGGATGAAAATACTCTTGAAATGGAAGAAGATAAACAAAGTAAAGCCTATAAGTATAAGCCAAAGGCAAAGAAAAAAATATTTGAAATAACTTAATTATTAAAAACTCGCATGAAAACACAAAACGAAAAACAACACATCAAAGCTCCGATAGAAATATTCTTGGATGTTTGCAAAATGATACGCACAGGAAATCTAAACAATAAAATTACAGGAACAAATGATTCAACTGGCGAAGTGTTTTTAGAACTGTCATTTTCCAAAAGCAATAAAATTCAAAATGCAGCTTTGCAAAATATTTATGATTCTATAAATGAATGGAATGAACAACGTTATGGAGAAGATAGTCCTGATGAACTGGCACTCAATTAAAGTTTGAAACAAGAATTAAAAAAATTAAGCCCAAAAAATAAAAAATGAACTGTTTATATTGCCATAAACCAATTGAAGGGAAACGAAATACTAAAAAGTATTGTGGAAACACGTGTAAGCAATATGCATATTTAAACAGAAACTTTGCAATGTCAATGCCTTCAAATTTAAATGCGTTGTCTTTAAAAAATGATGTAGAGAATGAAACGGCTCTGTCTGAAAAAGACAATATCGGTAGTAATAATCAGTTATCAAACAATCAACCATATATAGTAAATAATATAAACCTAAAACCAATAATTAATCATGAATATAAAAATCAAATAATCCAACAAGAATACAAATACATACGACCGGATATTTTAGGCAGGATACAAGAGGAGTATATTTCATTAACGATTGCTCGCAGTTATTTCACAACCAACACCAATCATGGGGGAAGAATGACGCCACAAAACTTCGCAGCCTTTTCCTACTTTATACCTCGTGTCCGTTGTATCATAGAGAATTTATTTCAACTCACTTATAAAACGAAGATTTATTACCGAACAGCCATTACTATCTGCAAAGCAATAGAAGAAATGCTAGCGTCAGAATATATAAAACAGCTACCCGATGATTTTCCTTTTATAAGTGATCTGATAAATTTGCATGAACAATTTTATCCAATGGCAAAATACTTAGAAGATGAGAAAGATGGAACGAAATTTAAATTATCAAGAACAGCCATTGTGCGGTATATTATGATATTAGACCTAATAAGAGATTGTTCTAAAAAAGAGCCATTTAATAAATTATTTCCAGAACTATGTAAACCTGTAGCTCACACTAAGCCTAACACAGGCAAAGTTTAGGGCGACTTTGACGTGTAAAACAAATTGTTTAACTTAGACTTGAACCAAAATGAAAGAGACAGAATTAAGAGAGATAGAAAATGATAACAATAAAGAAACTAAAGGCGAACTTACTCTTGAAAAAGCAAGAGAGCTTTTAGGCACAAATGAAAAAAATGAAACGTTAAGTGATGAAAAATTGGAGAAAATAATTAATAGTATAAAAGTATTTTGTAAGGTAGCTTATGAATTATATTCACAAGAGCAGAATCAAAAACTAAAAAGCGAACAAGAAACTATTATTGAACTTTACCCAATTGAAGAAGCACCACAATTGAAAGAAGCAGCATAATTACAAATAACTATTAATTAAAAAATATGGCAGACGATAATCAATTATTTAAAAGTTTTTCAAAGGGTAAAAAAAATATCCGTTTTGAAAATGACGACTGTGTTATATATACTCGTGTATCAGGAGCGAAACAAATGGACGGTTTGAGTCTTGAAACACAACTCAAAGGCAATGAAGAATACGCAAAAAGACATAACCTTATCGTTCGTGAACGATTCGGAGGTACTTATGAAAGTGCGGCAACCGATGAACGAAAAGAATTTCAGCGAATGATTAAATACATTAAAACAACTAAACATAAGATTTCAAAAATACTTGTTTACAGTTTGGAGCGTTTTTCGAGAAGTGAAAATTCCATTTGGTTAAGTGGTCAACTAAGAAAATTGGGGACTGAGGTTGTTTCGGTAACGCAACCAATTGATACAACAAACCCTGCCGGAATCATGCAGCAAAAAATGTTGTTTTTATTCGGGGAATTTGACAACCAACTCCGAAGACAAAAAAGTATGGCAGGAGTAAAAGAACGATTGCTAAAAGGAGAATGGTGTACTAAACCACCTGTAGGTTATGATATCCTTAGAACCAATGGGGAAAAGAAAATAATCCTCAATGAAAAAAGTAAAATCCTAAAGAAGATGTTTTTATGGAAAGCAGAAGAACGCCTACCTAATGAAGAAATACGAAAGCGTCTTGTTAATTTAAACTTTAAATTCAGCCTTGGAAGAATAGGTGAGATTTTATCAAACCCTTTTTACTGCGGGATTATGGTTCACAAAGCATTGGAAGGAGAAGTACTGGAAGGAAAGCATGAAAAGCTGATCTCAAAAAGTATATTTTTGCAAGTAAATGGCATTTTAAACGAAAAGAAACTCGGTTTACAAACCCGAAAGGAACGAAAAGAAATCGCCTTAAAACGGTTTGCAAAATGTGAAGCCTGTTTGCAACCAATGAGAGGTTATATTGCTAATAGTTGTGACACTCCTTATTACAAGTGTAACACCCCAAAATGCAAATGCAACCGAAATGCAGATGTAGTAAATACCAAGTTTGAAAACCTCATAGCAGGATATAAAACTAACGTCATTTACGACAAACTGATTCATCAGCAATTAAAATACACTTTTACCCAAATGAACGCCTCCACAGAGGCGAATCAAGCGGCAGCAAAGGCTAAAATAGCCGATTTAAGCAAGCGTTTAGAGCGTTTGGAAGAAAGATACATCCTTGAAGAACTAACGGGCGAACTTTACCAAAAGTACAAAGCTAAGTTTGAAAAAGAAAAGGACGAAATAGACTCACAAATCAGTAAAAATAAAATTGAGATGTCGAAGTTGGATGACTACATAAACTACACATTGAATCTCTCTTTAAACCTTCGTGAAATGTGGCAACAAGGCGATTATACTCAGCGTCAGGAACTTCAAAACACCTTCTTTCCCAAGGGGATTACCTACAATCGGCAGAAAGACGAATGTCGAAGTATAGAAACCAACGAATTTTTAGAGGAAGTCTCCGATTTGTCGGGGACTTTCGCTAAATTTACAGTTGACCAAATTAAAAATTTTACTCCAACTACGAGTTGGGCAGTTCGAGCGTAGTCGAGAACCCATTGCTACATCTCGACTACGCTCGATGTGACAAATTTTAATTAGACTAATCTATATTGGCTAATGGTATAATTGGTATAATACCACATACATTTTGTATACTTTATTAGTAATTCGATAATTAATTTGAATTCGTAAATTTATAATCTATCTTACAACTATGAGTGCCGAATTACAACTATTATCAAAAGCTTTGCTCGAAGATTTTAAAAAAAATGTTCCAGATGATTTATTTGAGAAATTTGAGAAGTTAACAGATGCAGAAATATCAACAGAATCTTTTAGTTTTTATACGTCTGTATCATCTGTCTTTTCAAGTAAAATAGAAGGCGAAGACATTGAATTAGATAGTTATATTAAGCATAAGAAATTTGGTATTGAGTTTCATCCAGATTATACAAAAAAAATAGATGATATATATAATGCTTATACTTTCGCAAAAGAAAATAAACTCAATGAAAAAAATATTTCTGAAGCACATAAATTATTAAGTAAGGATGTTGTAGCAATCCATAATCAAGGTAAAGTTAGATCTCAAAATATGTATGTGACCACATCAGATGGAAAAATAGAGTATGTTGCAGCTACGCCATTAGAAGTTCCAAACGAAATGATGAAATTTTATCATGATGTTGAACTGTTATTGAAATTAAATTTAACCATTGAGGAGACTTTTTATTTTGCAGCAATGATTCATCTCGTATTTGTAAAAATACACCCATGGAATGATGGTAATGGTAGAAGTGCGCGCTTAATAGAAAAGTGGTTTCTTGCTCAAAAACTTGGAGATAAAGCTTGGTTTATTCAAAGTGAAAAAAATTACTACCAAAATCATCAAACATATTATAAAAATATTCGATTATTAGGCTTGGAGTATTCTGAATTGGATTATTTGCAATCATTAGCATTTTTATTAATGCTTCCTAATTCATTAAATATATCCAATTAGAATTCGCCTCAGTTCCGCTAGATTTTTTTGAAAATAGACAGTCGCGAAGTTTGTAAAAGTTACCTATTTTTGGTAACTTTATTAAAAAATTAGATTATGGGACGAAATACATCAGTATCTCTTGGAAATTATTTTGAAGATTTTGTTGATAACAGAGTTTTAGAAGGGCGTTACAAAAATGCCAGCGAAGTAATTAGAGCAGGGCTTAGATTACTTGAAGAAGAAGAGCATAAAGTTATGGCACTAAAAAATGCGATTCAAGAAGGTATCAATAGCGGGTTAGCTAAAAATTTCAATGCAAAAAAACATTTAGAAAATTTAAAGGCCAATAAAAGAAAAAATGGCTAAATGTTTTTTAACTAATAAAGCTATAGAAGACCTTTCAAAGATTTGGGATTATACTTATGAGGTTTGGTCTGAAAATCAAGCAGACTATTATTATGAGCTAATTATAAAAACTTGCAATGAAATTGCAGAAACTCCAGAAATAGGAAAACATTATCCTGAAATATCCACAGAGCTATTCGGATTCAATTCAGGAAAACACGTTATCTTCTTTCGAAAAATTCCATTAAAAGGAATTGAAGTTCTTAGAATTCTTCATGGCAGAATGGACTTAAAAAACCGACTTAACGATTAATACAAATTTAAATAACGCTCAGCTGGATTTTGTGTGTAAGCTAATACGGTGCTAATCCTGCGGCTTTTTTAAAACTGTAAGTAATAATAAACATCAAAACTAATTAATCTTGCAATTCTAACCAACGCATTGTTTTTTCATCAATGCTATTTGAAATAAAACTAAACTTAGAAGATAATTTTTCAATTTCAGAAGCATCTACAGTTCCATTTGCTAATTGCGCTTCAATGTCTTTTTTCTGCTTTTCTAATTCTGGTAATTCAGATTCTAAACCCTCTAATTCTTTTTCTTCTTTATAAGAGCGCTTCTTTGGCCCCTCCAACCTCCCCGAAGGGGAGGCTTCTTGAACAACCGCAGTGTTATTTGTTTCTTTTGAATTAATTTCTTTTTGTTTTTTAGCTTCTCTTTCCAACTCTTCTAATTCATCTTCTGAGTCAAATTTCCATTGGCGGTATTCGCTATAATTTCCTGGGAAATCTTTTACTACACCATTTCCTTCAAATGCAAAAACGTGATCTACTAATCTATCTAAAAAATAACGATCATGAGATACAATTAATACACAGCCTTGAAAATCTAATAAAAATTCTTCGAGCGTTTGTAAGGTTACAATATCTAAATCGTTAGTAGGCTCATCCAATATTAAAAAATTGGGGTTACGCACTAAAACCGTTAGTAAATACAAACGTCTTCTTTCGCCACCACTTAATTTACTCACATGGCCATATTGTACTTCGGGAGCAAAATTAAATCGCGTTAATAAAGCAGAAGCACTTAACGAGGTACCGTTAGCTAAAGGAATAAATTCGGCAATGTCTTTCACCACTTCTATTACTCGTTTATCATCAGCAACCTGAATTCCTTTTTGAGAATAATAACCAAACACAATCGTGTCACCAACCGAAACCTTACCAGCATCAGGTGGTTCAATACCTTGCAACATATTAATGAAGGTGCTTTTTCCAATTCCGTTAGGGCCAACAATGCCTATTTTTTCACCTTTAATAAACGTATACGAAAACGGATCTAATATTTTTTTATCGCCAAATGCTTTTTGCAATTTAGTAACTTCAATAATCTTACTACCAATACGTTCAACCTTTACACTTAATTCAATTTTTTTATCAACGCTTTTCTTACGTGCTTTTGCTTCCACATCTACAAAGGCATCCACTCTCGATTTTGATTTTGTAGTACGTGCGCGTGGTTGTTTACGCACCCACTCTAACTCACGCTTATATAAGTTTTTTGCTTTATCTAATTCAGAAGCTTCAATCATCATACGTTCGGCTTTCTTTTCCATATAATATTGGAAATTACCTTTGTATTCGTGCATTGAATAATTATCAATTTCAATAATTTTATCGCAAACTTCATCTAAAAAGTAGCGATCATGCGTTACCAATAAAATACTTTTTTTGTAAGAACGTAAATAATCTTCTAACCATTCAATTACCGTTACATCCAGGTGATTGGTAGGCTCATCCATAATTAATAAATCAGGTTCATTTAAAATAACTTGGGCTAAAGCCAAGCGCTTTTTTTGTCCACCGCTTAATGTACCAACAATTTGTGTGGTATCATCCAAGCCTAAATTAGAACACACTAACATGATTTGTGTTTCCACATTCCATGCTTCTAAGTCGTTCATTTTATTAGTTAAAATATCTAATTGGTTTTCTGTTTTTTCGGTAGGATTTGCATAATGCGTTTCTACCAAGCGTGTGTAATCAATAGCAGCTTTAACAGTTTCGCTATCGCCAGCGTAAATAGCTTCAAGTATGGTGTGAGCTTCATTTAATTCTGGTTCTTGACTCAAAAAAGAAATACGAATATCTTTTCTAAAAGCAACTTCACCCGAGTCGGCAATTTCTTGTCCTTGTAATATTTTGAAGAGCGTAGATTTTCCAGATCCATTTTTTGCAATTAAAGCAACTTTGTCGCCATAGTTAATTCCAAAGTTTATGCTTTTAAATAAAACTTTGTCGCCATAGCTTTTACTGAGTTGATTTACTGATAATAAGTTCATTTATTTTAGTGCTTAGTTTTTAGTGCTTAGTTTTTAATAGTAAACTAATAATGAGATGTTTGAATTATATTTTGTGATTTTTTGTGCAGTAATTATTTTTAGATTTTTAGATTTTTTTCGATTAGGTATCGAAGTTTATCTTTATTTAAATTTGAATTTATTTCTCCATTTATGGTGAGAGAAACATTTCCGGTTTGTTCGGAAACGGTAATAGCAATAGCATCGGTTGTTTCGGTAATACCAACAGCAGCACGGTGACGCATTCCAAAATGAGAAGGGAAATTTTCTTTTTCGGTTACTGGTAAAACACAACGGGCTGCAACAATTCGGTTATCTTTTATTATCACCGCACCATCATGCATGGGACTATTTTTATAAAAAATATTTTCAAGCATTTTATCTGTAAGCGCTGAATCAACTACTTCGCCAGTATTAACATAAAATACTAAATCCGATTTTTTGGAAATAATGATTAATGCACCTGTTTTTGTTTCACTCATCGAAAAGCACGCATCAATGATAGCGTCTTCGTTTACTAAAAATTTATTACTAGCAACCCCAGCTTGTGTGGTAAAGGAAAAAATTGTTTTCCATGATTTGTTTTTCAAAAATTCGTTAGATCCAATGTATAATAAAAATTTACGAATCTCTTGCTGAAACACGACCATCACTGCTATTACGCCCACATTAATAAATCGACCTAATATAGAGCCTAGCAATTTTAATTCGAAGGCACGCACAATAATATAAACTACATAAATTAAAGTTAATCCAATAAATACATTAACAGCAGCTGTGCCTTTAACCATTTTATATAATTGGTAAAGAATAACGGCCACTAAAAAAACATCAATGGCATCAACAATGCCAAATGATAGAAATAAAATATAAAGTGAATGAATCAAGCTCAACTATTATTAATTAAAGAGCCTGTTTAAATATTAAACAGGCTCTAAAACTATATTATTAATTTAATTATGCTGGAGTAACTGTAGATAAAACAGAGTTCATACTTCTAACAGCATCAGCACTTTTTGCAAATAATGCTTTTTCTTCGTCGTTTAATTTGAAGTCGATGATTTTTTCCCAACCATTTTTTCCAATTAAAACAGGAACGCCCATACAAATATCTGTTTGTCCGTATTCGCCTTCTAATAAAACACTACAAGGAATTAATTTCTTTTGATCATTTAAAATGCTATCAACGATTGTTGCAACTGCAGCACCTGGCGCATACCAAGCAGAAGTTCCTAACATGCCTGTTAATGTAGCACCACCAACCATTGTATCAGCAGATATTTTTTTCAAAGCTTCAGCATCTAACATTTGAGAAACTGGAACACCATTATAAGTAGCTAAACGTGTTAAAGGAATCATCGTTGTATCACCATGTCCACCAATAACAACACCATTAATATCGCTAGGTGCAGCATTTAAAGCTTTTGATAAATAACAATTAAAACGAGCGCTGTCTAAAGCACCACCCATTCCAATAATTCTATTTTTAGGTAATTTACTTCCTTTTAAAGCAAGGTAAGTCATTGTATCCATTGGATTAGAAACAATAATAATAATTGCATTTGGAGAATGAGCTAACACATTTTCAGTAACTGTTTTTACAATACCTGCATTAATACCAATTAACTCTTCACGCGTCATACCTGGTTTACGAGGAATACCAGAAGTAACAACTACTACATCACTGTTAGCAGTTTTAGAATAATCATTTGTGCTTCCACTAATTTTAGTGTCAAAGCCATTTAATGAAGATGTTTGAGTTAAGTCTAATGCTTTACCTTCAGCAAAGTTTTCTTTAATATCTAAGATTACTACTTCGCTTGCAATTTTACGTAATGCAATGTATTCTGCACAAGTTGCACCTACGTTTCCTGCTCCAATTACTGATACTTTTGTCATGATGTTTTATTTTGAAATTATGGATTATTTTGTTTTTATTTTGCCCTACGAATTTAAGGTTTTTTGCCTACTTAACAAAAAAAACTATCTGAAAAAATAAATTGGAAAAAGTATATAGTTAAGCTTAAATTACTGGTTAAGAGTCATTTGTATTTGATACTTTAACGACTTCAGTTTTAAATAGGGCACTTTTAGAGGGTTTTTATTTTTAGTTTGTGCGTAAACCTCATTCATAACCCACTTAATAGCATGTTGATAATAGATTTTAGGGTGAGTTCTTTTAAAATCAATATCTCTATCTGTTGATGTTTCCCACTGAAGTTGTTGGTCTAAAAATTCATTTTTCACTTCATTATAAAGCTCAGTTCCTTTAATGGGATAAGCAATTGTGATAGTATACTGCGAAGGATTAGAAATGACTAAATGTTTAATAGTTTCTTTAATATCCTCTTTTGTTTCGCCAGGATAGCCAAGCATGATAAATGTACCAGCTTCGATGCCATATTGCTTTAGCAAATTTATCATCTCTCTTGTTTTTACAACATCCACACGCCTATCCATGGCATCTATAATTTTTTGAGAACCACTTTCAGCACCAACCCAAACTCTAAAACAACCACTTTCTTTTAATGTTTTAATAACATCTTCATTTAATCTATCTGCACGAGAAATTATTTCGTACGGAATAACCGCGTCCATTTTTTTTAATTCTTGAGCAAACTCCGTCAACCATTTATGGTGAATTGTAAATACATCATCCACAAACCAAATCATATCAGGATTATAAGTTTCTTTTAAAAGCTTTAATTCTTGAGCAACCAATTGTGGTGATCGTCTTCGGTAAGTGCCTCCATAAACTGCTCTGCTACACCATTTGCAAGTGTAAGGACAGCCACGCATTGTATTAACACTCATCATACTATAACCATGCGCTTTTTTCCAACCCTTTAAATATGGCGAAAAATCAATTTTAGTTCTATTTGGAAACGGAAGTGTGTTGATATCTTTGATTAACTGACGCTCTGGCGTTTCAATGATAACGCCATTTTCTAGAAATGCTAATCCGTTAATACTTTTTATGCTGGAGTAATGAGCATTCTTAAGAGCTGTCATTAATTCTAAAGACGTTTCTTCTCCTTCCCCAATTATAATATAATCTGCCCCATGGTTTAAAAAATTAGAAGTATGGTTTCTCACCTCTGGTCCACCTAAAATAATTTTAATGTGTTGCAAATTTGGGTTAGCTTTTAGGTGTTTGATTAGCTTCAATACATTTAATTTAGTCATCAAATTAGTATAGATACAAACCACATCTGGGTTCGTGTTTAAAATGTAACTAATTAATTTATCATAACTAGAAAAGGTTGAATCAAATACATCATTTTCAAAGCCATGCTTTTCCAAAAAAGATGAAATATACAATATACCCAAAGGCACATATGGGCGCATGATTTGAAGTTCTTTCTCATCTTCTCCAATAAAATATCCGTGTGTAAAAAGAATCTTCATTTATACTAAATATACTATTTATTTCTTTTCTAAAATAATAATATAATGATCCGATACATTAGCAAAAAAAGAAAAACGCGAAAACAATTTATCTAAAAAAATCAAAAACTTAAAAAGCAATGGCCGTTTCACAATATAAGGCTCAAGATAAGATGGTGGAATAAATAAACCTATTGGCTTCACTAAAATAGACTTGTATTGATCTCCAAATAACTTTTCAATATCATTTGGAGAATAATAGAACGTTTTAAAATGTAAAGAATCAATAACGGTATCAACTCCAAGCTTATTTTTTCTTCTAAGCATTTTTGCTTTATCTTTCTTTATCATAAAAAACAGCCGTTCCCATAAACAGTTCGTTCCCATAATGACAAGTGCTAATTTATTAGACTGGCTTTGTTTTTCAACACAACCCATTTTAAATTCAATTAATTCTTCGGAGTTTAAACAATTTAATCCTCCAAAATTTGAAAAAATCAAATCAAAATTGGGCTTAGAAAGTTTTTTTATCTCTTGAGATTTCAAAATATGAAACTCGATAGTCGCTTTGTTTCTTTCTGATTTAGCAATAGCTGTATTTATCATTCCAGAAGAAATGTCTGTTGCCGTAACGCGAGCAGATTGTTTAAAAAGCCAGTTAGCATCTTCGCCAGTACCGCAATTAATTTCAAGCACATTTAAATCAGTTAACGTAAATTCATTTAATAAGCACTCATAAACTTGGTTACGCTGAGCCCTTCCAATAAATGAATTTGTAAAATGCTCGTCGTAGCTTTCGGCATAGGCATCAAAGGCTTGCGGTTGCATGGGGCTCTATTTTTTTTAGTTTCCATTTTTCCACTATCAATAATGGAATTGTTTTTAGCAAGGATAAGCCGTGTCTAAAATTTAAAAAACTAGGCTTATAGACAAATTGTTTTGTAAAAAATAAATGCCTTTTAAACTGATAAATTTTATGAATATATTTTTGCAACTGTTTATAAAACTCAGGCTTATAGGTATTTTCAAACATCATTGCCAATTCATCACTATCTGTCCAATTACTTTTTAACTTCAATTGTTCTTTTACCTTATCATAAAAAACAGTTCCTGGCAAAGGATATGAAACAGAAATACCTATATCATCTGGTAATAAATCCTCCACTAATTTTATAGTCAACTTAATATCTTCGATGGTTTCGTTTAAATATCCTAGTTGTAAAAAAAGCGAAACATGAATGCCATATTTTTTTAATAAGCGAGTGGCTTCATAAATTTGTTCAACTTTAGTGCCTTTATCCATCGCGTCTAATATCTTTTGCGAACCACTTTCAGCTCCCATCCAAACCATTGTGCATCCGCTATTAGCCGAATGTTTAATATTATCTTCTTGTAATAATAAATCGGCTCTACTTTGTATTTTATACGAAATATTTAATTTTTCATCTTGCACATTTTCATCAAACTCTTTTAGCCAATTTGGTTTCAATCCAAAAATATCATCAGCAAACCAAACATGTGTAAATCCAAATTTAGCTTGCCATTTTTTGATTTGCAAAACACACTTACGTGCACTGTGTGTGTTATAACGATTGCCATAAATAGGTTTAGCGCACCAATTACATTTGTAAGGGCAACCACGAGTTGTAACAAAGTTTAAAGAAAAATACCCATGATTAGTTAACCACATTTTTTTGTAGGGTTCAACATCAATGATATCCCAAGCCGGTTCAGGCAAAGTATCTAAATCTTTAATAATAGAACGGCTAGTCGTTTTAATGATTGTATTGTTTTCTTGATAAGCAATTCCGGGAATAGTTTTAATGTCTGAATTATTTTTTATTGCATGACACAAATCCAAAACAGTTTGTTCGGCTTCTCCAATTACAATACAATCCGCACCATGATTTAAATATGCTTCATAATTATCCGATGAATCAGAACTGGAAGTGATTACTTTACAGCCTTTGGATTTTGCGTAAGATTGCATTTCAAAACAGGCATCACGCATATTAGTTAAACACATTTTAGTTAGATAGTTAAATCCATCATCATAACTAATAAAAACATCTGGCTTATAATCGTCGATGGTTGAACAAATATCTGAAGCAGAATTGCAGAACATCGTGTCGAATAATTTAACATCATATCCATTTTCACGAAGATAGGATATTGCGTAAAGTGTTCCTAATGGAGGATACGGCATAGCTGCTTTTAACTGCTTTGCATCAAAATTTAAAAAATAGCTATGTGTAATTAAAATTTTCATTTTAGATTTATACACGTCTCTTTTTCAAACTCCATAATTTTATTATTAAACGCTTGTAATACTTTATTTTGATAGCCTTTTGTATGATGCTTGCAAACATGTTTTTTTGAACGAATTTGCAATTCAAAATCTTCTTTGCTCATTTCTAAATATTTTCTTCTCCAGTGTTTTACAGTAATTTTTAGAAAATAATTATCACACCAATCGCCAAATGCTCCTTTAAATAAAAATTCAATACAACTCTTAGCAAATGAATGCGGTAATTTATGACAAGATTCTTTTGAATAAAGCGTTTTATTAGGGAATGATTTTAAATACCAGCTATTCGCTTCTAAAACAGACAAATAAAGATCGTGATTAATGGTTGGTAAAAGATAAACCAATTCGGTAGCAACAAATTGATTTCTGTCAGGAATCACTAAGTCGGCTTCGGAAATAAAATAATTTAAACAATAAAATTCTTTATTTTTTTTTGAAAGCGTTTTATAAAATAATGTAAATAGTGTTCGGCAAAGCCATAATCTATTTGCTTTAGTAATTACAAAATAATCTATATCACTATTTTTATCATAGTAATTTTTTGAAAGTCCGCCTGAAATACATATACCCCTAACAAAAGGGAACTTAGAGATTCTTAGACTGCAATCAAATGCTTTGGGTAATATGTATTTAGATAGATTATTCGCAATTACTCTTTTTGTAATAAATCTATGATCTAAACTGTGATTAAAATAAAAATCATCTTTAATTCCAATTAACCCATTTTTAACTAATTCATCAATTTCTTTATCGCAATCAAAAACAGTAGTTTTAAAATCAATGTTTTCAAAAATTTCGTTTTTAGTCAGCGGATAATTAAATACATCAAAATACAATATCGTTCTAAGAATAGAATTTTGGATAACAGATACTTTATTTTGATTTAAAACCAATTTTATTTATTTATTTCAATGTTATAAATATAATTAATTTCCCATTTAATCTTCTTTTCCTCAACTCTGTTAAATTTAAAATTATGATCGTTGGCAATTTCACTAATGCGTTTAATATCGCAATTATCAGCTAAAACCATATAAACCTGAGTATTATTGCTGATATAAAGGGAAATCTGAGAAAATAATTTCACAAAATATTCCCCATTTTTACCGCAATTCCATGCCAATTGATTCTCAGTTGAAACTGTTTCGAAAAAGTAGGGAGGATTTATAAAGACAAAATCGAAACTAGTTTTTGGAATTAAATCAAATAAATCACTTTTTATAACATTAAAGTTTGGGTTGTAATTCCCGAAGTTCTTATTAAAATTAATCTTCGTGCATTCAACTGCTATTTCATTAATATCCGAACACGTCACAATTCCATTTTTTTTATAAGCAATTAAACTTACAATTCCAGAACCACATCCTAATTCTAAACATTTTTTATTCTCTAAATTTAATTTAAATATAAACTCTACTAAATAACTAGAACTAAAAAAATACTTCGGATGAAATACCGTAGGCCTAATTAATAAATCAAATCCGAACAACTTAGTGTTTCTTTCTTTTTTTAAATACCAGATTAAATAAGGCTTAAATAAAAACGATGCTAACTGCTTATAAATTTTATTAAGCATATTAAAAGCCTTCTGTTTCAGGTTGACGGTATTTCCAAACACGGTGTAAAAAACTAATCTCTTTTGGGAATTTGTAAAAACTAGTCTTATAACGCCATGCACTTATTTTTTTTAAAACTAATTTTTTTAAAGCGGTCAATTTAATATCAGAATTAGAAGGGAAATATCCATTCAAAACAATCTCGAATTGTTTTATTTTATCAATCATATATGGCTTTAACCATGGAGTAAGAGGATTTTTTCGTAAATCGAAATTTTCCCAATCAGGACTTATCCAACTTTCTAATGTATCAGGAAATTTAAATCCACTGGCTAAAACAGCATTATACATTTCCGAACCTTCAGTTGGCACGGGACTATATGTATAAATAATAATTTCAGTTTGAGAATTTACAGCTTTCACTTTTTTGATAAAAGCAATATCATCATCAATTTGTTTATTCACTTCTTTTTCATCATCACCAGGTATTCCTAAAACAAAAGAATATTCTGGAATAATATCGAACCTTTTTAAACGTTCTGCAAATTTTAAAATTTGTTCACCCGTTTGAGTTCCGCCTTTATCCATTTTTTTTAGTACTTCATCATTTCCAGTTTCGGCACCAAAAAATATCATTTTACATCCTGCCTTTCTTATTGCCTCAAGAGATTCATCTTGATATTTATCCATTGTATCAATGCGTGCCTCACCCCACCAAATCATTTCTTCTTTCTCAATTAGTTTAGCAAACTCAACCACTCTCTTTTCTGAAACAAAAAAATTATTATCGTGAAACTCAATCGAATCAGCTTGATATTTATCCTTTAATAATTTAATATCTTTATAAATACCTTGCGCAGATTTACCCTTCCATCTAGCATTATAGATTGGTACGACAGCACAAAAAGAACAGGTAAATGGGCATCCAAAACTGCTGTGATAAGCAATGGTTTTATTTCCCAAATAAGTTTTACCCAAATACTTTGACATTGGATACATGGCATTTAATTTATCATAAGGCAAGTCTGGAAGTTTATCCAGATCTAACAATTCTTCCTTTGCAGATTTTACAACTAGGTGATCTTTACTATAAATTAAATTCTTAATTGTATCTACTGGTAAATTATTTTCCAAAGCTTTTACTAATTGAGGAAAAGTATTATCTCCAGGCCCATTAACTACAAAATCAACATATCCAGAATTTAAAACTGTTTTGTATTGATTAGAGGCAAAATACCCACCCCAAATTATTTTAATTGTTGGGTAAAGGTGTCGAATTTTTTTTGCAAAAGGGATAGCCTGTTTTAATTGAGGGCCAGGCATCACAGTACATCCAAAGTATTTAACAGTGCCTTTTGCTAAATAATTATTAATAGTTTCCCAGGGATCAATTTCTAAATTTCCATCAACAATTACCCAATCATACAAATCATCAATACTTGCTGCAATTTGAAGCACACTATTTGGTATCCTTGGTTTATGGTTTGCTGCTCGTGGGTTAAACAATATTATTGATGGCATGATTCAAATTTAATAAATAAAAAGTTAAACCCTAAAAAGTAATCAAAAAGAAAATCGCTTTTACAGCTAATTAATTTTCTATTATTTCTTTATAAAATTAGGCTCATAACTACTAGGCTCTCTAATGTCTTCAGAAACTTGAATAAATTGATAGGGTGAGTGTTTCTCTATATCATTTCGAAAATAGATGTTATTTAAAAAATCAAATTCATTATGGCGATGTGTAATTTCATCTTTAAATAATACTTTAATACGCGCCTCTTCAATATTCCATTCTTTCGACAGTTTTTTAATAGAAGGTTCCATATAACTAATATATAGTAATTCCATAAAACTATGATCTTGAGTTTTGTTAAAATCAATTTCACTCTTTAATTTTTCTCTGTATGCTTTTAATACGAAATTTTGTTTTTCAATTATATGTTGAAACTCGTGTGGATTAATTTCGTCAAATAAAGAATCCGTTTCTACAAAAAGTGGCTGAAAAACTATTTCATGACACCAAATACACTTAGCAGGTTTCCCAGCTTCTCCAAACCTTTTTGGGCTATCAGCAGCTAAATTGTTTTGAGCATTATAAATTGCAAATCGCAACTGTCCATTTGGCATCACATCCATAACTTCATGAAATTGGACTTCAAAATTCCCGTCTCTCAAATTTCCTGTACCCTCATCCGCAATAAAAACAGTCTTCAATATAGAATCACTTATCATAAATTTTATTAATCGATGGTGTTTAGAAACACTTGAATTTGTAATTGGGAATTGTTTAGCATTTGAAAAATTATGTTCATTTAAATACGTTTGATAGTTTTTTGGAAATCCGGTTATTGCATAATAATGCCAGCTACTACCAATTGTTAATACTACAAACTGCGCCAAATCTATATGTCCGTTTTTTTGGTACTGCTCGGTTTGTTTGATGCTATCTGTTAATTGTTGAATTGCATTAAGAGCTTTAGAATTAAATCCCAGTTTATCAAAAGATAATTCGAACGTTGTAGTATCTATCCATTTTATACTGCTTTCAAAAGAAGCTTTTGGTAATTCTGCTCCCAGATATGATAGAGCCCAGAGCAACCCAGTTTTGTTTTTATGCCAACTATCAGTCTCATAATTTAAAGTATAATTAATTACAATAGTATTTTCTTGCTTGCATAGAAAAAAACGAAATGCAAGGAGTGAACTAATTACAGCAACGAAGAAAATTAAACTCTTTTTAAACGCCATAATATTTTTTTTAATAATCTAAATAATAGTGGCGGAGTCATGTTTTTAATGAATCTCTGAAAGATTGGTCTATCATTTACAGATTTACCTTTTAATATTTGTAATATATCTTGTTTCTCAACCCCAGCTTTAAACATAATGTTTTCGGCAATAACTTTATACCCTAACCAATTTAAAATCAATCCTTTTTTGATTGAACTTTGAGGCGTCTCAAATTTGTTATTTAATAAATAAATTGCATCCCCACAAGGTGCATAATGAGCATTTTGTTTCAGCGAACTAATGATAGGATTATAATCATCTCGATATGTTATAAAATCAACTAATGTATACTGATGATCCCTCAAATATATATCAATATCAGAAAATAATGCCTGATTTTTATAAACAGGAATAGTGGATACTTCTACTTTAATAATCAAAATGCGTTGTTGTTCGATTAAATTTTTAGCTCCTTTCAATATTTGCAATTCTGAACCTTGCGTGTCAATTTTTAAATAATCTATTATACCAGAATTATTTTCAAAATAGTGATCCAAGGTTTTTACTTGAATAGAAATTTGTTTTTGAATATTGATATTAGCTTCCCACTTTTTATATTCTTTGTATGCCCCAAAATGTTTATTGTAATTTTCAGTATCAGGTTCAAGCAAGCTACTCATTGATGGATGATTCGTAATCCCAAAAGAACTCGTTCCTTCAAAATCACTTAAGCCATAATTATTTAATTTAAGAGATTTAAAAGGATTGTTTCTATAAAGAGATTTCAATTTTGAACATTCATCTGGAATTGGCTCAAAAGCGTGTAAATTGATTAATTGCTCTAGGTAAAAAATATACTCGAGTTTATCTTTTGCACCAACATCTACAAATGAAAAATCTTCAATTCCATGTTTATATAATAATTCTAAATTATTCATGTGGAGTGAAGTTAATGAATCTTAATTTATTAAAACCAATTCCTTGATTTAAATCGCTCATAAAAACGATAGAAGTATCATTATAAATAAATGGTTTTGATTTATAATCAAGTGATGAGCAAATAGATTTGCCATCATAAAATATGATGTTATCTTTTATATATACCAATTTACTTAAATTTATTTTTCCTTTTACATGAAAAGTCTCACTGATATTGGTTTCACCTAAGGTGCTTTTTAAAATGATTGAATCATTTTTTAATTCATAATCATACATAATTCCTTTTGTATTTTGTGTTTCAAAATATGCAATTGGATCAATGGGAAAAGATATGTATTTAATAAAAATAACAGGAATACTAATCATCATTACTAATTTCATGGGACATTCATCTTTATAGATTATAATCATATAAATAAAAACTACCAGAAGCCCTATTAATCTCGAGAATTGTAATATTAATACCGAATGTGTAAAATATCCTATCGGCATACTTAAAGAAATTGCTAAAATTACCACCATAAAAAATTCCTTTAGTTTTAGTTTTCTACTGGAAATAAAAGCAACAACAAATGGAACAAGTATCAACATACCATATGTTGTATTGTACCTACCAATTAATAGAGAACAAAACAAAACAAATCCAAAAAATAAAATTGAAAGTTTTTTTCTATTTATAATTAAAAAAATTAACATAATCGCTGTTAGTGTTCCTTCAATAAAAGGTATGATAATTGGCAGATTAATAATTGGGTGTTTATTTTGGATATCATCGAATGAAAATAAATTTAATAATAGCGAATAAATACTTTGATTACCATGATAATAAGGACCAATTATGTCATTATTAATTAATCTTGGCAAAACAATTTCAAAGTAATATTTTACAACATCGAATCCTACAATATTAGCAGTAAGGATAAAGAATGTCAAAACCAAAACAATTGAATATATCACTATTCTCTTTTTGTTTTTTAAAATAAAAAATAATAAAATAAAAATTGGGAATATTTTAAGACAAACGCATATGCTAATACATATAGAACTCAATAGAAATTTTTTGTTTTCATCTGCTAGAAATGCCTCTATTAATACGGCGGTAATAAGCAAATAGCTTTGACCTTGAATGATGCAATTATATAATGGGTATAAAAAAATTAATGGCAATAAATATATAACCCAACTATCAATTTGACAAAATTTTAACAAACGAAAAAAGGAAAAACAAAAAGCAATTAAGCAAATTGTATTAAAAATTACCTTTGCTACAAAACAATTAAAAAAACTAAATGGCAAATAAAACAATATGCTAAAAGGAGGTATTGGCGTATAATTCTCAAAATAATTATGTTGCCCATAAGCACTTATTTGTTGATTAAAGTATTGAATACTTTGATAATCCAAAACGCTAAATTTTCCTTCCGAAAATAGCTTACTTCCATAATAATAATTACCAAAATCGCCAATTGAATTATTTCTAGTTAAAATAATAATAAGTATTCCAATTACTAAGAATAGAAATGATACGACGTAATTAGTATATATTGGCCGTAAACTCAATATTAAATTTTATTAAGAAAAATGATTATGATTTATCACACCAACAACCTTTCCTAATAATTCTTTCCCTATAAATCCAGAGTTAAAATTTGAAGATGAAATATTTGCTTTTTCAAATACATACTTTGCAAAAGGGTTGAATAAAGTTAGATTTGCTGGTACCCCTTCCTTTATAGAATTTGGTTCCAAATTTAAAATGCTTCTAGGATTAACTGTAAGTGTTTCAATTATTTTATTCAAAGTCATTTTTTGATTCAACGCGCAGTTTAAAGCCCCATAACAACTTTCTAAACCGATCATTCCATTATCCGCCAAATCAAATTCTAAATCTTTACTTTCAATATCCTGAGGATAATGATCACTTACGATAACATCAATTACACCGTCTGCGAGTCCTTTTTTTAATGCGTCAATATCTTCTTTTGTTCTTAAAGGTGGGTTAACTTTATAGTTTGAGTCAAAGCCATCCAATTCAGTTTCATCAAGCAATAAATTATATGCTGTAACACCGCATGTAATATTTAATTTTTTAGACTTTGCTTTTTTTATTAGCTCAACACTTCCTTTAGTCGAGATAGTAGGTATGTGCATTTTACCACCTGCATATTCTAAAATTTGCAAATTTCGCTGCACCATAATTTCCTCTGCAAGTGCTGGAATTCCTTTTAAACCTAGCTTTGTAGATGCAACTCCTTCATTCATTTGTCCATCATGCGAAATTGTTTTATCGTCGCAATGTGTAATAATAAAACTATTAATATTTGAGGAATATTGTAGCGCTCTTAAAATCAATCCTGCATCTTTCACTGATTTTTTGTAATCACTAAAGGCAATAGCTCCAGCCTGTTGCATGTCAAACATTTCAGATAAATCTTTTCCTTCTTGATTATAGCTCAACGTACCAACAGGAAATACATCTACTAATTGGTCTTTAGTTTTATTTACAACATAACTTATTTGCGACTTATTACTTAAAGGTGGATTGGTTCCACTCATAACACAAACGCCTGTAAAGCCTGATTTTGTAGCTGTTTTTATTCCTTGATCCAAAGTCTCTTTATGTTCATAGCCTGGGTCGCAAAAATTAACTTGCATGTCGATCCAACCTGCTGATAAATGCAAATTTTCAGTTTCAATTACTCTAATTCCTTTTTCAGAATTAATTGTTTTTTTGATTTGAGTGATGACTCCTTTTTCTATTAAAACATCAACCTTCTTTCCATTATAAACACTTTCAGAATCTACAATGATTGCTTGTTTAATTAATAAATTCATATTTTACACCTTAAGTATTATCACTATTTAAATATTCGTATTACTATAATTTCAGACAACAAAAACAACAAAGCTAAAATTATAAATAATTTCCATAATTTATCTCCAGTATTAGTTTCTTTTAAAGAGTTTATTAATGAACCTTCATTTGCATTGATGACTGAAACATTTTTCAAATTTAATTCATTTATATTTTCTTGTAATTCCCTAGTCGAAAAAAAAATCATTTCAGATTCTTTTCTGCTGAAATTAAAAGCTAAACCAGAAACGGTATTCGTTAATAGCGTAACTAAATAGTGGCCTGCTTCAGATATTTGATTTTGTGTAAATAATATAGTTTTATTGTTTACAATTCTTTGTTCTGGGATAATATCGAAAGTGGTTTTATTTTTTATTATATGAAACGGTTTATCATTATACACAATGTCGCCGTTCATTTCAATACGCTGATTACTTGTCGTTTCATAATATAAAGACGTCGGTTTCAAACTTAATACGCCAATTTTTATTAGTGTAGGGACAAATAAAGCATGCTTTACAAAATTTGAAGCTTCATCACTGCTAGAAACAGCGAACAAATACGTTTTTCCATTTTCAAGCGAAATTTGAGTTAATAAGGGTTGTCCGTTTTCTAGCATTATAATTGGTTGCGATAAATTTGAAGTGGATTGTTTAAAAACAAAATGCTGATGGATTTTAGGCAAATCCATTCTAGAATCAATCTTTTCAAACACACCTTCATACAAACCTTGTTCAAAATTTATTGCCTGAGTTTTAGTTTTAGCGGTGTCTACTTTTTCTATTTGAGGCAACTGCAAATTAGTGAAAGCTAAGTTATAGTTTGATAAATCAGCGCTCAAGTTTGGAAATATAACTAGGCTCCCGCCTGCTTTAACAAATTTCTTTAATTCTACTGTTAATCCACTAGAAATGTCTGTTAAGTTATTTAACACAATCATGTTCAGTTTAGAAAAAATCCCATAATCAACTTTCGTCTCAATATTTTCATGGTATACAAACAAACTATCATTTTGCATGAGGTTTTTAAAATTTTCACCAGTTTTACAATTTGTCCCGTTAATGACAAGAACATTAATAGTGTTTCTTGCATCAAAATAAAAATAAAAATTATCGTCGTATGAAATTGGATAATCATCTATTTTTAAAACGCCATTATTTATTCCCTTTTCTTTTACAACAAATGAAACTCTAACTTCCTTTTTGTTTTCAGCATCAATATTAAATGAATTAATAGAAACTTGTTTGTCGTTTATTAGTAGCCTCAAGCTTCCATTAGTAATTTCCTTTTTACTGTTATTTACAATATTGACATGCAAAACCTGTGGGATATTTAATTGTTGAATTGGATTATCAAACCAGATACTATCAATGTAAATATTATTGACTTCTGAAGACGTAATCGGAATTAAATTTATTGAAATGCTAGTATCAATTTTAGCTTTTTGAATTACTGAACAGTTTTTTTGAAAGTCACTTATTAAAAAAATGTTTTTATTCTTACAATTATTAATTTGTAAAAAATCTTGCTGACGGCTTATCACATCATTTAACTGCTTAGTTGAAGAAGATATTTTTACTTCATTTAAACGTTCTAAAAACTCTTCTTTCGTTAACAGCCGTTGATGCTTTCCTTCAAAGTCAGATGTAAGCAATTGGAATTTATCATTCGAATTATAAGTATTTGCTATTATTGTGGCATGTTGTTTTGCATTCTCTAAAAGTGTTCCTTTAGAGTTAAGATTCTCCATACTAAAAGAATTGTCAATATAAATACTAACTGTTTTTTGCCCTTGTGTAACTTTTTTATCAGAAGGGAGATATGGTTGGGCAAATGCAAATACTAAACACGTAATCGCTAATATTCTCAAAGATAAGATAATCCATTCTTTTAATTTCGACTTGCTATCACTTTCTTGCTTCAATTCTTTTAAAAACTGAACATTTGTGAAATAAATTTTCTTATACTTTCTAAAATTAAATAGATGAATTATTATAGGAATTGCAATTGCACTGAGCCCAAATAATAGTGTTGGAAATAAAAAATTCATCAAACGTAAATGTAAGAAAAATCTTGATTATTCAGACTCCAAAATCTTAGTAAATACGATTATAATCTTTTGTTGGCTCCGTATTTAGAGTGATGTGATCTTCTTAAATACTCACTTACACCCATATACCTTAAGGATATTTCGTAAGCACCTCTTCCTGTAGTTGATGACGTTAATCTCGAAACATTAATATCATAACTTAAACCAATTACGTAATTTTTTACTTCATATTGAACAACACCGATAAAGGCGTCCTTGCCACGATACATAACGCCAATATTAAAAACGTTACTAACAACAAATCCAGTAACTGTAGATTCATTTTTTGGTTTTAAACTTACAAGCATTCCTAAAACTAGTTCCTGATGTGTTCCTTGAACTTGATAAAACACCTTAGGCATTAGAGACAAATTAGTATTTTTTAGTCCTATATAACCTTGAAAATACATAACGCCTCTTGTTCCTAATCCGTTAGAAGCATCTTTATACAAAGCAACATCGGTACTATTAATATGAAATCCAGAAATACCAATATCATAAATACGGATATCGTTGCTCGCAATATTTTTATCACCCTTTTTATACCTATAATTAAATCCAGCCGCTACATCTACAAAATTAATACTTTGCAAATTTATTAATTGCTCACCAGAAGGCAACGTTGATGTATATGCTTTACCATAATACTGTTCTCCCCATTGGAAATTTGTATTATTAATTGACCTTTGATTATAGTTTAATTTTATACCAGTACTTAACGAATTACGGTCATTAATTTTTACATTATAGGCTAAATTAAGTCCTGCCTGTAAACTTACAAATGAAGCATCACCAGACTTATCATAATAAGTATCAAATCCTAAACCTAAACTATTTTTTTTCTTTTTTTTACTTGCTTTTCCAGAAATTGAAAAACCATAACTCGTAAAAGGTTGGGCAACTGCTTTCCATTGCGTTCTATGTATGATTCCAATATCTAAATCATTTTCAACACCGGCATTTGCAGGATTTACAAAAATTGGCATCGCAAAAAACTGTGAAAAATGTATATCCTGACCGTTACAAAAAACGGAAAAAAATAAGAAAAGAATTATTCCAATAAATTTTTTACAATGCATTATTCTCATAAATTTAACCTTGGCTCCAAAAATTCTACCAAGTTACAATAAATTTTCTTTGATTCTAACGAACTACCGTAATATTTCCAGTTTTACTTACAGATTCCCCGTTTTTTAGCTTGGCTTTTAATTGATAAACAAATACACCTGCAGTTACTGCATATCCTTTGTATTTTCCATCCCATTTACCATGAACATCTTTAGT
>JBBQKU010000025.1:0-61062 GCA_038327195.1 Bacteroidota bacterium
AAGTTTTCCAGGATTCAACTTGTGTATTTTTACACCAAATGGTATATTATATTTTGCTAAATGTTCGGCACTTAATTCTTCAAACTCGGCACCTAATGAATTTATAGAAGTTCTAAATACTTCTGGTTTTTTTATAATTCCTAAAGTATTTTCTTTATTTTTTAATTCAATTGGTAAAATCATTTCTTTTTCATTTCTAAGGAGTGTTAAATTAATTTTATCACTTGGTCTAAATTTTCCAATTTGTTCAAGTAATTCAGAAGTTCCTTTAACATCAACCCCTTCAACTTTAATTACAATGTCGCCAATTTTAACTCCAGCTAATTCTCCAGCTCCATTTTCGGTTAAACCATTTATGTATACACCTTTAAGTTGTTTAATATGTTTTTCCTCTGCAAATTTTGCGTCAATATCTTGGATGCTTAATCCAATATAAGCACGTTGTACGGTTCCAAATTCAATTAAGTCAGAAACAACTTTTTTCACAATATTAACTGGTATTGCAAATGAATATCCTTGGTAAGATCCATTATTTGATGCAATGGCAGTATTAATACCAACTAATTCACCATTTGTATTTACTAAAGCGCCACCACTATTTCCTGGATTTACAGCTGCATCTGTTTGTAAAAAAGATTCTATTGGTGCCAAACCACCTTGATTGTTTTCTAAAATATTTATATTTCTCCCTTTGGCACTTATAATACCAGCGGTTACGGTTGAATTTAAATTAAATGGATTACCAACTGCTAAAACCCATTCACCAATTTTCACTATATCCGAATTTCCATAATTAGCAAACGGCAAATTTGTTTCTTTTACTTTTAACAATGCCAAGTCGGTAGTAGGATCAGTTCCAATTACTTCTGCAATATAACTTCGTTTGTCATTTAACACTATTTCTATTTTTGACGCGTCTTTCACTACATGATTATTTGTAACGATATAGCCATCCTGACTGATAACAACTCCGCTACCACTTCCTTGCATTTGATTTGGTTGTCGCTGTCTTCCGCCAAAAAACCAGTCCTGAAATGGGTCGTATGCTAAATTATTATTTTGTTCTACTATTGTTTTTATATGTACAACTGAATTTAAAGATTTTTCGGCAGCATTTACAAAATCTGGCGTTGCTGAAGTTGGAAGTCCATTATAACTCGCTAGTTGGGTAGGAGTAGAATAAGGATTATAATTAATTTGGTTTGCAGTTTGTTTAGGCGCAAAATAATAACTAGCAATTAATGCAAATGCGCCACCAATTGAACCGATAAAGGCTGTTGTGATAATCTTTTTCATAGCTTTTGTTTTTATAATTATTTTATTTTAACAAATGTGTTTTTAACATTTCACGATACTATAACGCAAAATTATAATGAAAGTTATGTTTAAAAAATGTTTTTAACATTCATTAACTGCAAGTAAAAAATACCTAAATTAGTATCGCAAATGTTAAAGTTTAAATATAAAATACCACCTTTTGTTTTTGGAGTAACTATCGGGTTATTAATTGGAATTGTTTTTTTTATATTTAAAATAGACGACTATATAAAAAAAATATCTAAGCCTTCTATAGAAAGTATTAAAGTAACAGAGCAAACTGTTGATAATGTTTCTGATAAAAAAGAAGATAAAAATTCTGATAAAAAATCAAAAATTAATACAAAAAATTCGCCAAGTATAAATTATAGCGAAGTGGATGCTTTATTGAATGATGAGAATGATATAACAGTTGCTAAAGAAGAATTATTATCTGTAAAAAACATTAAAGTTATTGACCTAGATGGTTCTAAAAAGCAAGACACTTTAGTAGGACAACTTGCAGGAGTTACAAGCACAGATTATCCAAATTTGTTTTTTGTAGAGTTTTGGAAAACTCCTTTAAATTCTAAGGGATATCGAATGACAAGGAATAGAGTTATTCTTTATGGGTTATCTGATTTTAGTAACATTACAATATACAAAGTTGAAGATAGTTTTTATTTAAAAAACGACGAATACGTTTATAAAATTTCTGCCGGCACAGAATTTAAATCGTTAGAGTTAGTTAGCGATGCTGAATTATTGGCTAAGATTAATTAATTTATATCATGATACTAAACTGCTACAAATATCAAGGAACCGGTAACGATTTCGTTTTAATTGATAACCGAGATAATTCTATATCACTTAGTGCCGAACAAATTAAATGGCTTTGCGATCGACGTTTTGGTATTGGAGCAGATGGCTTAATGCTTTTAGAATTAGCGCCAAATGTTGATTTCAAAATGGTTTATTATAACAGCGATGGAAACGAGAGTAGTATGTGTGGCAATGGAGGTCGTTGCATTACTGCTTTTGCAAAACAAATTGGTGTAATTGAAAACGATGCAAAATTTATTGCAATTGATGGAATTCATGAAGCTAAAATAAATGAAGATTGGGTATCATTAAAAATGAACGACGTTAGGCAAATAGAAGTTGGTAAAGATTATTTTTATTTGAATACTGGTTCACCTCATTATGTAAAATTTGTTTCAGATATAGATAATATAGATGTTTTTAATGAAGGTAAAAATATTCGATACAACGAACGTTTTCAGACAGAAGGGACTAATGTCAACTTCATAGAAAAAAAAGAGAATGATTTATTTGTTAGAACATACGAGCGCGGTGTAGAAAACGAAACATTATCTTGTGGAACTGGTGTAACAGCTGCGGCTTTGGTTGCAGCAATTAGTGGTGCAAGTACCACAAAAAATAATTGTACTATAAAAACATTGGGAGGAAACTTAAATGTGAAATTTGAAAAGGTTTTAGAAAATACGTTTTATAATATTTGGCTCGAGGGACCAGCAATATTTGTTTTTAAAACAGAAATTGAAATTACTTTCTAAACAACTGAATTATTTTTCTTATTGGTTTTAAGTATAACGTAAAAAAATAGGGTTTAATATTATTCATTGCCCATGCTTTTCTATCTTCTTTATTAGCTAATAATCTGTTTTTTAAGGATACGTTACTTTTTCCACCAACTCGCATTTTAATAATGAATTCAGGTAAATAGGCCAATTTTATTTTATGCTTATGTATGAAGCGTAACATCAATTCATAATCAGCTGCTGAAACTAAATTTAAATTAAAACTTCCATGTTTTTCATAAACAGAATGTTTTACAAAAAATGTAGGGTGTGGTGGCATCCATCCATTCATAAACATGCCGTGTTGGTATTTTCCTGATTTCCATTTACGATATATTTTAGCAGTGTCATTTTTATCAACATAAAATAAATCCGCATATACTGCATCAGCTTGGTATAATTGAAATGTATTAATTATATTTTCAATAACATGATGATTTGTGTAAAAATCATCACTATGAAGCACGCCTATAATATCTCCTGTAGACAATTTAATTCCTTTATTTAATGCATCATATATGCCATTATCTTTTTCGGAAATAAATTTTGAAATTTTATTTTTGTAAGAGTGTATAATAGAAATTGTGCTATCAGTTGAACCACCATCAATTATTATATACTCAATATCTTTATAAGTTTGATTTAACACAGAGTCAATAGTATCAATTAAAGTAGATTCACTATTAAAGGTTATGGTTATAATCGAAACTTTCATAATTTAATTAGTAGATAGTGTATGAGCAAAATAAATTAATGATTTAAAATTAAAATCTATTCGTTCGTCTTCTTTTGGTTCGTTAGAAATATAAACAGTTTTCATTCCAGCATTTCTTCCAAATTCCATATCACTTAAACTATCTCCTACAATTATTGATTTATTGAAATCAATCTCTGGAAAATCTTTTTGAGCTTTCAGAGCCATGCCAATTCCTGGTTTTCGGTCAGGGTGATTGTCTGTTGCTAAATGAGGAGCATAATACACTTTATCAATTCTGCCTTCTAAATAAGAGATTTCATAAAGCATGTTTTTATGAATTAGTTCTAAATCTTCAGGTAAAATAATGCGTTTGCCAATACATTGTTGATTAGTAACAATTACAATTTTACCGAAAATTGAATTTAATATTCGTAATGCATTTAATACACCATCTATAAATTCAAAATCAGTAGAATGTTTTACATAATCATTCTCTAATTTTTTATTTATAACGCCATCTCTATCTAGAAAAAGAGTCCAAGTGTTATTTATATTTAAAGTCTTTAAAGTCATGTTGAGCTTTTTTATAATCTTCTGGTATTCCAATATCTATAAAATAACCATCATATTTAAATCCTAAAAGTTTTTCTTCATTTAATTGTTTTTCAAAAAAATCTTTTTCAATTGAAAAATTTAAATCTGGTTCAGTTCTTTTTAAAAATTCGTCTTTTCTTAATAAATAAATTCCTGCATTTATATCTCCAACTTTTACTTCACCAGTTTTTTCTTTAAATGATTCCACCTTATTGTCAGTATTACATTCTACTGTACCGTAACGGGATGCATCATCAACTTTTCGAAGTGCTAATGAAAAAAGAGATTTCTTTGATTTATGAAGTCTTGCAAATTGTTTTATATCAAAATCAAAAAAAGAATCACCATTTAATATAAATACGTTTTTTTGTTTGCATTTTTCAAGAGCTAAACGAATTGCTCCTCCAGTTCCTAATGGCTTGCTTTCATGAGAAAAAGTAATTTTTGTTCCACCCCATGTTGCTTTTTTTCCTAAGGCACCATAATACTCCGTAATTTTTTCGGATAAATGTCCAGTTGAAATAACGATATGTGAAATGCCTTGGTATGATAAAAAATTGATTAAATAATTTAAAAATGGAATTTCATTTACGGGCGCCATTGGCTTTGGTAAATCAGTTACAACTTCTTTTAATCGTGTTCCAAAACCACCAGCAAGTATTATTGCTTCTGTATATTCAATTTGATTTTCAATTTTAATTGGCATCAGTTATGGCTTAGGAAATAATTCTGTTTCTACAAGTTCACAAATAGTATGACCTAATATCATATGACATTCTTGTATGCGAGGAGTATCTTTTGAAGGAATGTTTACTAAATATTTGCAAACATCTTTCATATTACCACCAGTTTCGCCCGTAAACCCTATTGTTACCATTCCAATTTCGTTGGCTACTTTTAAGGCCTCTATTACATTTTTAGAATTTCCACTAGTTGAAAGCCCAATTAAAACATCACCTTTTCTACCCATTGCTTGCGTTAATCTGCTATAAATAATATCATAACTATAATCATTTGCTACGGCTGTTGTGTAACTTGTATTTACATGTAATGCTTCGCTAAATAAAGGTGGACGATCATAATAAAACCTACCACTTAATTCGGCAGATAAATGTTGTGAATCAGCTGCAGAACCGCCATTTCCAGCCCAAAGAACTTTTCCATCATTTTTGTAACAGGTTACAATATCTTTTACTATGTTTTCTAATGTATTTAAAATGACATCATTATTTAACAAAGATGTTTTTAAATCTATCGAATTTTGAAGTCTGTTTTTGAATGTTTGAATCATTTAATATGAAATATGATTAGTGAAAAATAAATGTTTGCAATGTGTATTCCATTGCGGTATTGAAATTACAATTTCTTAATGATTTTTGCAATTATTAAGATTGTTTTTAATTGCTGTTATTTAATACCCAATACACATAAAATATAGTTCAATTTCAGCAAAGTCTTATAGTATTATTTTCATGTATTATCTGCATTATCTAAGAAATTTTTTTGTCAGTTTTATAAATCCAATTGGTATAAATACATATATGTGCTTAGAAAAATAAAATTGTGTATGAACAATTGAAATTTTGATCTGTCCCTAATTTAATAATCCCTGTTTTATTTGTTAAATTGTTTTTAGAATCTTCCGAGTCTGCAATTCCATGCCACGGCTCTAAACAAATAAATTTTTCAGAATTTTTTTTTGTCCATATACCAAAATATGGCCAATTTTCACAAACCATGGATACTCCATGGTTTGATTTAGCTGAAACTAAACTAACTTTTTCTATTTGAGTATTCATAAAGACCAACGCATCATTGTCAAATAATAATTTTGAAATCTTCAAATTATTTTCAACTAATGGAATAGTTTGAGTGTTTGCTTTTATTAATCCATCATTTAATGTGTTTATTGTTAATTTAGTTTTAGATGGAAAAATTAAATTGTAATCTTCAAACGATTCATTTTGTTGAAGAGGACAATTAAATGCAGGATGCGCTCCAACTGAAAAATATAAATCTGTATTATCTGGATTGAATATATTGTATTCAGTTATTAAATTATTCCCATTAAGAGCATATGTTATTTGCAATGAAAAGTGAAAAGGATACTGTTTTAAAGTTTCTTCAGAGGCTGTTAACTCAAATGTTAATTTGGTTTCAGACTGTTCAATACATATAAAATCATTATCTCTGGCAAAACCATGTTGAGGAAGCTGGTAGTCAATGTTGCCATAGTTAAAAATACCTTCTTTCAGTTTTCCGACAATTGGAAATAAATTTGGAGCATGTCTAGGCCATAAACTTTCTTCAGCTTGCCAAATATATTCAATGTTGTTTTTGAATGAAAAAACTGAGCATAATTCGGCTCCAAAAGATTTTACTTTGATGCATAAGTCACTGTTTTGTAATTGATAAATCGACATTATAATATAATTACCCCTTCTATTTCAGAAGCTTTTTTGTAAATAGAAATAATTTCATCAACACTTAAAACCACTTGTTTAAACGAAATACTGATATAATTTCCTTTAGAAGATTGTTTTTGAATAATATCGGCATCATCGCTAAACATGACTTCAACCAAGGCCATTGCTTTATTATCTGATTTAATAATAAATTTAAACAGGTAAACATACGGAAACGAATGGATGGTTTCTTCTAGTTTTTTTTGTAATTCGTCAAAAGAGTGAGTTGCCATTTTATTTCGCGAAATAGTGGTTATAAATTAATAATAATCCAAATAGGATAAGAGATGTTCCGGTAATATAATTTACGATCATCATAATCTTATCAGTTAGATAATGTTTTATTTTACCAGCTAATTTTACTTTAAATAATTCCACAAATAAAACAGCTGATAAAACAAATAGAAAAAAGATTAACATTTTATAAATGTTATAATCTAGTGATTTACTTATGGCGGTTACATTTGCTAGCCATAATAGCCAAACAGTTGGGTTAAATAGATTTAATAAAAATCCTTTTAGTAACATTACTTTAGGACTAGGTAGTTGATTCGCAATATCAACAGCGTCATCAGTTTTGACAGGATGTTTTTTAAAAAAAAACGCGCCAAATACGATCAATATAATTCCGCCTATTATTCCGAAAAATGTTTGAGTTTTTTCGGAATGCAAGAGATTTGCCATTCCAAAATGAACTAGCATAATTACTAAAATGCATAAAAACAAATCACTAAACACCACTCCCATGGCTAAAAAAGCCCCAGTTTTGTACCCATGTTTTATGCCAGTATTAATTAATGCAAAAAATGCTGGTCCAAACGAGAATGTAAGGAGTATTATTATGATAACTGCTTGATATATTAAACTTAAAATCAAAATTTGGTTTTATAATTTGAAATAAATTCGTTCCATTCTTTAAGTAAATTTCCTTTAAGTACTCTTGGAAATTTATGTGCAGAACCTAATTTTCCTTTAGTTGCCATAAAATCAATAAATGCGCTATCTGGTAACACTTTAATAAACACATCTTTTAATGCGGCGATTCGTTCTGTTCTATAATCATCATTAAGTTCCATTAAATAGAAATCTAATTTTTCTTTAATTTCACTTTCTGAAATATTTTTATTGGAACCGATATACCATTGATGTGCAAACATGGTTTCGTAAGGAATGCCTGCCACAGCAAATTCATTAATTTCAATATTTAAATCGTCCGCTGTAAGTTTAATTGCCTTACTCATATTTTCTACTGAAAGATGTTCGCCACATAAACTTAAGTAATGTTTTGTTCTTCCGGTAATTACAATTTCCGATAAATCTAAATTTGTAAATCGAATTGTATCACCAATTAAATAACGCCAAGCGCCTGCACATGTTGACATTAATAATGCGTAATCTTTTCCTAATTCTACATCTTTTATTGTTAAGGCTTTTGCATTATTTTTTAAATTTCCGTCAGAATCAAAGTTATCATCGTTAAATGGAACGAATTCAAAAAATATTCCTCCATCCAAAAGCATTCTCATTCCTTGTTCTGGATTTGGTCTTTCTTGATAAGCAATAAGTCCTTCAGAAGCTAAATATGTATCTGAAAAAATTAAGGGGAATGCCGTTAATTTATTGATGCTATTTCTATATGGTTCTATTGATACTCCGGAATGAACATAAGCTCTTAGATTCGGCCAAATATCATGAATCGTTTTAACTTGATAATGTTCAATAACTCGTTCCATTAATATTTGAATCCAAGCGGGCACACCTACAATAATTCCAATATCCCAATCTTTGGCACTTTTCACTATTTCGGATAATTTAGTTTCCCAATCTTTATATTTTGAAATTTCTTTTCCTGGCTTATAGTAACGTTGAAACCAAATTGGGATATTCGCTGCGGTAATACCACTTAAATCACCAGAATAATGACTGCCGTTAAAATCTAAAAGCGTACTTCCGCCAAGCATTAACATTCCTTTTTGGAAATGTTCTTTTGGGAAATCATAATTACTTTGAGCTATCAATTGTTTAACGCCACCACGTTTAAACGCATTAAGAATTTCTTTTGTAACCGGAATATATTTACTTGCTGCTTCGGATGTTCCTGAGCTTAACGCAAAATATTTAATATGGCCAGGCCAACATACATAAGGCTCACCTTTATGAGCTCTATGCCACCATTTTTTGTATATACTACTATAATCATACATACTCACAGTGGACTGAAAATGCTCAACAGGATTTTTTTCTTGTAATAGTTTAGTGAAATTATAATGTTCTCCAAATGCAGTATGTTGAGCTTTAGCTAAAAGTTTTTTTAGAACTTTTGCTTGTTGGTTTTCATAATTTTTCCGTTTAGGTATTTTACCACCTAAAGCAACTGCTTTTTTTAATATTGATCCAAGTATTGCCATTTATAATTTTTTGATTTGGAATTCTTCAAATCAAATTCCAAATTTGTTATTTTAAATATCTGAAATCGTGATTGTTTTTAATGTTTTTAAGTGAAGCGATAATTAACTTAATTACATTTTCAACATCTTCTTTATGAACACTTTCAACGGTTGTGTGCATATAACGTAATGGTAAAGAAATTAATGCTGAAGCTACACCTTCATTGCTATATGCAAACGCATCCGTATCTGTTCCGGTACTTCTGCTTGCTGCTTGGCGCTGAAATTCAATTTTATTTTTATTAGCAGCGTCTATTATTACTTTTAATAAATTATTTTGAACCGCTGGCCCATATGATAATACGGGACCCTTTCCACAAGCTAAATCACCACTAGCAATTTTATTCATCATAGGTGTTTGCGTATCATGACAAACATCCGTTATAATAGCAGCATTGGGTTTTATTTTATGAGCAATCATTTGAGCACCATTTAAACCAACCTCTTCTTGCACTGAATTTACAATGTATAAACCAAATGGTAATTTTGTTTTACTTTCTTTTAATAAACGTGCAACTTCTGCAATCATAAATCCACCAACACGATTATCTAAAGCACGACCTACAAAATAACGATTGTTTAATTCCATAAATTCATCTTCGTAAGTAACTACGCATCCAACATGAACTCCTAGTGCTTCAACTTCTTTTTCGTTTTTACATCCTAAATCTAAAAAAATGTTTTTAAGAGTTGGAGTCTCTTCTTTTGCGGCATCGCGCACATGAATGGCTGGCCATCCAAAAATTGCTTTTACAATTCCTTTCTCTGTATGAATGTTTACTCGTTTTGAAGGTGCAATTTGATGATCACTTCCACCATTTCTTCTTAAATAAATAAATCCATCTTTGGTTATATAATGAACAAACCAAGATATTTCGTCGGCATGAGCCTCAATCACAACTTTGTAAGGAGCCTTTGGATTTATAACTCCAACCACAGTTCCATAAGTATCAACAAAATATTCATCGATATAAGGGTTAATATAACTTAACCATAATTTTTGCCCTTCACTTTCAAAACCAGTTGGGGATGGATTATTTAAATATTTTTTTAAAAACGCAAGAGAGTTTTCTGTAAAAATACTCTTGTCTTTTTTTGTCGAAGTTTTAGCCATAATTAGAATTAATTATAAGGGATAAATGTAATTAAAAACTAGCATATTTTTTGATTCTAATTTAAAAAAATGAGCTTAATTTTACTTGAATAAATTGTGTATTTTTAGCTCAAATACTTGTCTTTATCGATGCTTAGTAACACAATCGAAATATATACTGATGGAGCATGCTCTGGAAATCCTGGGCCGGGGGGATATGGCATCGTAATGAAGTATAAAACTCAACGAAAAGAGTTTTCACAAGGTTTTAGGCTAACTACTAATAATCGCATGGAATTACTAAGTGTAATTATTGCCCTTGAAACAATTAAAAAAGATGAATGTGATGTTATTGTTTATTCTGATTCTAAATATGTTTTAGATTCAATTAACTTAGGTTGGGTTTATAATTGGCAAAAAAAAGGATTTAAGGATAAAGCAAATCCAGATTTATGGAAACGTTTTTTGTTAATCCATAAAAAACACAGTGTCAAATTTATTTGGGTTAAAGGGCACGCCTCTAATAAAGAAAATAATAGATGCGATGAAATAGCTGTTGCTGCAACTAAAGGTAAACATTTACACATTGATGAAGGTTATGAAGAAATAAAAAAAAATGCTAATCTTGGATTATAAATAGAGTTCAATTTATATGTAAATTAAAAAGCCCATGAGATTTTTATATCATGGGCTTTTTAATTTTGAAACTTGTTATTACCAAATATTAACTCGCTTAGCAACTGGAATAAACATTCCGTCACCTTCTTTCACATCAAATGCTTCATAAAATTCTGGCATATTACTTAATGGACCAACAGCTCTAAAATTTCCTGGCGAATGTGGATTGGTTGCAATCATTTGCTTCAAATACGCATCACGCATTAATGATTTCCAACCTTGAGCCCAAGAAATAAAGAAGCGCTGCTCACCTGTAAAACCAGCCATTACTGGAGATTTTTGACCATTTAAAGATTTTTTATAAGCATAATATGCCATTGTTAAACCTCCTAAATCTGCTATGTTTTCACCTTGTGTTAATTCACCATTTACATGCAGTGTATCAATTGCCTGATAATTATTAAATTGTTCTATTATTAATTTAGTTTTGTCTTTAAAGTTTTTATAATCGCTTTCTGACCACCACATTTTTAAATTCCCATCTGCATCAAATTGCGCGCCTTGATCATCAAAACCATGTGTTAATTCATGACCAATAATTGCTCCCATAACTCCATAATTAAATGCGTCATCAGCATTTGGATCAAAAAATGGAACTTGCATAATTCCCGCAGGGAAAGCGATTTCGTTTGATGTTGGATTATAATAAGCATTAACCGTTGGTGGAGTCATTCCCCATTCCATGCGATCAACTGGTTTTCCGATTTTCGCTAACATACGGCCATATTGAAATTTACGCCCATTAACAACGTTTTCCCAATATGATGTTTTCCCAATAGTTAATTTTGTATAATCAATCCACGTATCAGGGAAACCTAATTTTTTAATTAATTTATCTAATTTCAATTGACCTTGAGCTTTTGTTTCAGCACTCATCCAATCACGTGAATTAATTCGTACACGGTAAGCAGCAACTAAATTATCAACCATCGTGTTTACCTTTTTCTTTGAATTTAAATCAAAGTGTTTTTCAACATAAAGTTTTCCTAGCGCCTCACCTAACGCCTCATCCACAGCCCCTTGCACTCTTTTATAACGAGGTTTCATTTGTTTTTTTCCTGCTAAAACAGTTCCGTTAAATTTGAAACTTTCGTTGACAAACTTACTTGATAAATATGGCGCAGCTTCTGAAATTAATTTCCATTTTAAAAATAATTTCCATTCAGGTATGGTAATAGATTTAATCGTATTGTTTAATCCTTCATAAAATTTAGGTTGATTTAAAACTAATATATCAGGAGTTTTAATCCCAATAGTTGAAAAATAAACATCCCAATTAATATTTGGTTCTAGTGTTTTTAATTGAATTGAACTAATTGGATTATATTGTTTTTCTACATCACGTTGTTCGGTTGCATTTTGAGAATATTTGGCTAATTCCGTTTCAATTTTCATAATTGTTTGAGCATTTACTCTAGCATCTACAACTATATTGCCCATACATACAAACATCCGTTCAATATGCTCTAAATACTCTTTTTTAATTGGTTCGTATTGAGCCTCAAAATAGAAATCTTTGTCAGGAAGTCCCATTCCAGATTGAGCTAAATAACACGTATTTGCATTACTGTTTTTGAAATCTGAATACACATAAAACCCTAACATGCCTGAAATCCCTTTTTTATTTAATATCGCAGTTGTTTTTATTAGATCATCATTTGTTTTTATTAAATCAATAGCAGTTAATTCAGCTTTAATTGGAGCTAAGCCTTCTTTTTCGGTTTTAGTTGAATCCATTGCTGTTAAATAAAAATCTCTTAATTTTTGATTATTACTACCTGCAACTGCTTTATCATTTTTTGCCAAATCAAGCATCAGCGCTTTTAAATTGGCTAAATTGCGTTCATTAATTTCATTAAAACTACCCCAACTCCCATCACTTGCAGGTATTTGTTGAGTTTTAAGCCACTTGCCATTTGCAAATTTATAAATATCGTTTTTTGGGCTAACTGTAGAATCAATATAACTTAAGTTAATGCCTGGAGTTTGAGCAACAATATTTGCGCAAACAAATAAAGTAGAAGTTAATAAAAGTATTTTTTGCATAATTATTTTTTTTATAAATATATATTAAAAATTGAAATTAGATTAAATTATTGGTAAAGAAATAAAAAAATGAGGATGAATGGTATTCTTATACCGAATCTACATAAAATATAGACCTATTCAGCAAATTCTCATTGTAATTTTTTTTATGTTGAATCAGTATTAAACAGGAAATTTTCAATCTGTTTTATAATTCCAATTGGTATTAAACAAAAAATGAATTTGGAACAGTTTCTATTAAACCAACTTCGTTCGCTTTATTAAACAACAATTGAATGGCATTTTTTCCTAATTCTCCTAAATCAATACTAAAATCATTTACATACAAACCAATGTGTTTTTTTATCACCTCTTCGCTCATTTCTTGCGAATGTTCTTTTACAAAGGGCATAGAACTTTCAGGGTTTTCAAAAGCAAATTCAACACTTTGTTTTATTAAAGAGTCAATGGTTTTTTGAAGCTTTACGTCAATACTTTTTTTTACAACAATTCCACCTAAGGGAATTGGCGCATGAATTAAACTTTCCCAAAATTCGCCAAGGTCAATTATTTTTTCTAAGCCTTTTTCTTGATAAGTAAAACGGTTTTCATGAATGATTAATCCTGCATCTACATGTTGTTTTAAAACAGCATTTTCAATATCACTAAACACTATCTCTACTTTATTTTTGGCTTGCGGATAAGCTAACGATAATAAAAAATTGGCTGTTGTATATTTTCCTGGTATGGCAATTTTCGCGGTTTCAAAATTTTGAATTTTATGCTTTGAATCTTGAATTAATAATGGCCCACAATTAAATCCTAAAGCACTTCCGCTATTCAATAAATTATAAGTGTGAGTTAAATAAATAAACGCATGGTAACTTAATTTAGTAATATCTAATTCAGCTTTAAAGGCTCTGTTATTAAGCGCTTCCACATCTTCCATAATGAGCGTGAAGTCAAGGCCTTGCGTGTCTATTTTTTTATGAACAAGAGCATCAAAAATAAAGCAGTCGTTTGGACAAGGAGAAAAACCGAGAGAGAAGTTCATTATTAGACTATTAAAATTGTATTATAAAAGTATGTAATTTTAAGATTATACATTCTTAATAAATGTTATTAAATAATCATTGAGATTATTTAAAGCTAATGGCATTTGCCATTTTCTTTTATCACGTTTTTCAACGTAGTTGGAAATAGCTCTAATTTGTAAAAAGTTATTAATGTTATTGTCACAAGCGGCAAAAAATGCTGCACCTTCCATACTTTCTATATCTGGACTATATAGATTTTTCACTTTTAAAATGCTAGAATCATTTCCGTGAACTGTATTCACCGTAATACCTTTTACCTTTTTTAAAAGCTCAACCATCAAATAAGAATCCTTGTTTGTTTCCGAAAAAATATGTTTTCCTGGAAGATTTAATTGATCATACGTTATAAATGCATCTCCATCTTCAGCTCCCATTTCACTTAAAATATCTTCAGTAACATTTACAAGTTCTCCTAATTCTAAGTTTTCATCAAAAGCACCACAAACGCCAACATTTATAACTAAATCGTAAGAACTTTTGTTGTATTTACCCATCATATAAGCTGTATTTACCATTCCAATTCCAGTAATTAAAACAGTTATGGTATTGCTTAGTGTTGGGTTTATTGCTTTGTTTATACCAATTTTAGCATTTTCAATTTCTAGAAAATCCAATAATGGTTTCACTTCAAATTGAGTTGCTGATACGATAAGAATATTCATTTATATTAGTATTTTTACAACCGTTAATTTACTATGATTTATATTACCCGCAAAGAACATTTTAATGCCGCTCATAAATTATTTAATGAGGCTTGGAGTGAAGAAAAAAATGATGCCGTTTTTGGCAAATGTGCTAATAAAAATTGGCATGGTCATAACTACGATTTATTTGTTACCGTTAAAGGTAATATAAACCCTGATACTGGTTTTGTTGTTAACCTAAAAGATTTAGGAACAATTATTCGCACGGATGTAACAGAAGTTTTGGATCACAAAAACCTAAATTTAGATGTAAAAGGAATGTTCGCCATGCCATCAACCGAAAATGTTGCTATCTTTATTTGGAATATATTAGCTCCAAAAATTAAAGAAATGGGCGCCAATTTGCATTGCATTAAATTGTATGAAACAGAAAGTAATTTTGTGGAATATTTTGGCGAATAAACAATTATTGTTTTTTAGTGTTACTATAAAAAAAATAAAGATATGTTAAACGAAGAATTTGAACACGATATAACTGGGTATAAAAAAATAGATCAATTCAATGATAAATTAGTTGATTCTATTTCTGATATGTACAAAAACATTTTAAGTGATGTTGGCGAAAATGCTGAAAGAGAAGGATTAGTTAAAACACCAATTAGAGCTGCAAAAGCCATGCAGTTTTTAACGCAAGGTTATGATTTAAATCCTGCTGAAATTTTACGTTCAGCAATGTTTAAAGAAGATTATAGCCAAATGGTTATTGTAAAAGATATTGAAGTTTACAGTTTATGTGAACACCATTTATTACCCTTTTTCGGAAAAGCACATATCGCCTATATTCCAAACGGACAAATAGTAGGCTTAAGTAAACTACCTCGAGTAGTAGACGCCTTTGCTCGTCGATTACAAGTGCAAGAAAGGTTAACCAACGAAATTAGAGATTGTATTCAAGACACCTTAAATCCTTTAGGCGTAGCAGTTGTTATTGAATGTTCTCACTTATGCATGCAAATGCGTGGTGTTCAAAAGCAAAACAGTGCTACCACAACATCTGCTTTTAGTGGCGAATTTTTAACACCTGTAACGCGTAAAGAGTTTATTAGCCTTATTAGCACGAAGCTACATTAAGCGTATTTCCTTTAGAAATATTTATTTTCAAAATTTATCAGAAATAAATGGTTTATCGCCATTTATTTTTTTTATTTGTATAAAGTTTTAAAACTAAAATTATGTACGGAAATTTCAAAAATCATTTACAAGCCCAACTTACTGAAATAGAAGAAAATGGTTTGTTCAAAAAAGAACGTGTTATTACAACCCCACAAGGTGCTTCTGTTAAAGTTAATAATCAAGAAGTAATTATTTTTTGTGCCAATAACTACTTAGGTTTATCATCACATCCAAAAGTTATTGAAGGTGCTAAAAAGGCTTTAGATACTCATGGTTACGGTATGTCATCAGTTCGCTTTATTTGCGGAACACAAGATATTCATAAAACACTTGAAAAAAAGATTGCCGCATTTTTAGGACAAGAAGATACTATTTTATACGCTGCTGCTTTTGATGCTAATGGTGGCGTTTTTGAGCCTTTGTTTGGCGAAGAAGATGCAATCATTTCTGATGAATTAAACCATGCTTCTATTATTGATGGTGTGCGTTTGTGTAAAGCACAACGTTACCGTTATAAAAATTGCGACATGGCTGATTTAGAAGAGCAATTAATAAAAGCTCAAGCTCAGCGTTACCGTGTTATTGTAACGGATGGCGTTTTTAGTATGGATGGTTTTGTAGCTCCTTTAGATAAGATATGTGATTTAGCTGATAAATACAATGCTCTTGTAATGGTTGACGAAAGCCATGCTTCAGGTTTTATTGGTAAAACTGGAAGAGGTACTATTGAATTAAAAAATGTAATGGATCGTGTTGATATTGTTACAGGTACTTTAGGTAAAGCGTTAGGCGGTGCTATGGGTGGATTTACATCTGCTAAAAAAGAAGTCATTGAAATTTTACGTCAACGTTCTCGTCCGTATTTATTTTCAAATTCATTAGCGCCTAGTATTGTTGGAGCTAGTATTGCTGTATTTGATATGTTGAGCGAAACAACCGAATTACGTGATACTTTAGAACAAAATATTAAATATTTTAAAACTGGTTTAAGAAAAATTGGTTTAGAATTTAAAGAAGGCGATTCAGCAATTGTTCCTGTAATGTTGTATGATGCTAAATTAGCGCAAGTATTTGCTGATAAATTATTGCTTGAAGGTATTTATGTGATTGGATTCTTTTTTCCAGTTGTTGCAAAAGGACAAGCACGTATTCGTGTTCAATTATCGGCTGCACACACGCAAGCACATTTAGATAAAGCACTAATTGCTTTCGAAAAAGTTGGTAAAGAATTAGGAGTTATACCTTCTTAATTTGAGTTTAATTCCAATTATTTTGGGCGTTTCCCTGCGGGTCAAGCTTTTCGTTTCAATCTTTTTGTTGACTGAGGCACTCGAAGTCAACAAAAAGGATTTACACTACAACCCTTAACGCTAGTTGGATAATTGTTTGGGCGTTTCCCTGCGGGTCAGGCTTTCCGTTTCAATCTTTTTGTTCGTTCCTCTCAAAAAGGATTTACACTACAATCCTTAACGCTTGATTGATAATTATTTTACGTTCTTGTCATTTTTCATGGCATCATCTAAATCTGGTGAAGCATTAATCCTAGACATAAATTCTGTTGTGCCAACTTTTCGTTTTGCCCAATTAGCTAATAAAACTCCACACACAATTCCGCTAATGGCAATTATGATGGCTAAAATTTGCCCAACAGTATCTGGTTTGTTAGCATAAACAATGGCACTAATAATAAAACCAAAAAGTGTTGGGGATGCTGCTATTTTTAAATAGTTAAAAAAGGCAATTAGTTTTTCTAAAAATTTCATAAAATATTTAATTTAAATGTTTTTTATAATTTACAAATGCCTTGTTATTTGTAAGGACTTGATTATGATTTATTTGTTACATACACATTTCTAATACATCCTCGTTACGCTTTGCTTAAACGAGGACGAGGTTGGGGGTAACTTTGTCTAGTTATAACTTATATAAAAAAACAGAGCTAAAGGAACAAGTCCAATTACTAAAATTAAAATGTGCTGGATTTTTGTCCTTTGGTCGTCAAGGCCGTTTTTGAATAACCTATATGTCCAAACACTTATTATTGATGTCCATATTGTCGTTGCACCCCACACAAGAAAAAATGCTGATTCTCCCATTTCCCAGCCTTCCACATTAAAAAGTTTAGTCCAACCCCAAATAAGCCAGACCCAATAAAGTCCTAGAAAGGATAGAAATATTTTACTAATGTCTTTCACTCTTTTTTTTGTCTGATGTTATTGAGCTAACTTATCGCTTAGAGTAGCTTAACCATTTTAAATTATTTAAAATGGTTTAAAAACGGATAAATTCTAATGTAAAATTTTAAAAATTAATTCACGCATTAATTCTCCTTTGTCCGTTACACCGTTATTTACGCCTTTGGTTTTTAAATCATATTCTTTTAAATATTTAAAAATATCTTTTAATTTGCCGGTGCTATAATTTTGTGCGGCTTTTGCAAAACCATCTACAAAAAAAGGATTAACACCAAGTGTTTGTGCTACTGCAAATTTTGATTTATCGGGAGCAAAATGATAAATTAAAATTTTAGAAAAATAACCATACAAAATAGTTAAGGTCATAACCGAAGGATGTTCTTTTTCATTTGCCGAAAAATAATTAATAATGCGGTTGGCTTTTAATACATCTTTTTTAGCAAGGGCGTCTTGTAATTCAAATACATTAAACTCTTTGCTAATACCAATGTTATCTTGTATTAAATCAGTTGTAATTTCTTCGCCTTCTTTTAAATTAATAACCAACTTTTCTATTTCATTGGTAATTTTTGATAAATCATTTCCTAAAAATTCAGCTAATAAAAAAGACGCTTTAGGCCCAATTTTAAATTTTTGATCTTGTACAGTTGTTGTTATCCATTCGGGTAACTGATTATCGTACATTTTTTTAGTTTCTAAAAAAACGTGATTTTTTTGTAATGATTTGTAAGTTGAACTTCGTTTATCTAATTTTTTGTATTTGTAACAAAACACTAAAATAGTTGATGCTTGCGGATGTTGCAAATAACTTGCTAATGCATTGGATGATGTTGCACTTCCTTTTTTTAAAGTTGTTGGTTCAGCATCTTCATCATCATCGTCACTTTCGCCCGTGCTTTTCCCTAATTCTTTTAAGTTTTGAGCTTCCTTTACAATCACAACTTGGTATTCGCTCATCATAGGGAAGCGTTTCGCCGCCGAAATAATTGTATTTAAATCAACATCCTTTCCGTACAAAATGGTTTGGTTAAACTCTTGCTCACTTTCGTCCAATACATTTTTTTCAATGTAGTCGCTTATCAAATCAATATAATACGCTTCTTCTCCGCTTAAAAAATAAACGGGTTTATAAATTTTGCGTTTTAGGTCAGTTAATAGTTGTGTTACTTCTTTCATTATTTAATCTTCTAATTTACTTTTTAAAAAAGAAAAACACAGCAATAATTAAGAACAAAAAACCAACAATATGACTCAATTTTTATTTACCGCTTTTTTTAAATTTGGGTAATTAACTAAATGATTTAATTTTTGCTTGAAGAGTTGTATAATTACATTATATCATAATCCTATGTTTTGTCAATTAAATCCTGATAAATAGTGGGTTAAGAAGTTTTAAAATACAACTTTACCAAAACTCATAAAATAAAAATGACCGCTAAATGAAAGTTGAACTTTCGATTAACGGTCAGTTAAAAAAACTCTTTTAATTAAGTATTGATTTTTTTAATTAATTTTTCTAAAATATCAATAGCTGATAAGCTAATAACTGTTCCTGGTCCAAAAATACCAGATACTCCAGCTTTATATAAAAAATCATAATCTTGTTGTGGAATTACGCCACCTGCAATGACCATAATATCTTCTCTGCCATATTTTTTTAATTCTTCAATTACTTGTGGAACTAATGTTTTATGCCCTGCCGCTAATGATGAAACTCCTAATACGTGAACATCATTTTCAACGGCTTGTTTGGCTGCTTCAGCAGGCGTTTGAAATAGTGGGCCAATGTCAACATCAAAGCCCATATCTGCAAAACTAGTGGAGATAACTTTCGCACCTCTATCGTGTCCGTCTTGTCCCATTTTTGCAATCATAATACGTGGTCGACGACCATCTAATTCTGCGAATTTGTCGGCCAGTTCTTTTGCTTTTAAAAAATGTTTATCCATGCTTATTTCTTTACTATAAACTCCTGCAATACTTTTAATATTTGCTTTATAACGACCATAAACTTTTTCTAATGCATAAGAAATTTCTCCTAAACTACAACGTAATCGTGCTGCATTAATGGCTAATTCTAATAAATTTCCCTTACCAGTTTTTGCCGATTCTGTTAATGCATTTAAAGCTTCTTCAGCTTTAGTATTATTTCTTTCGGCTTTTAATTTTGCTAAGCGTTCAAGTTGTTGAACTCTAACTTTATTATTATCAACATCTAATATTTCGATGGTTGTTTTTTCATCTGTTTGATATAAGTTAACGCCAACTATAATATCTTTTCCACCATCAATACGGGCTTGTTTACGAGCCGCTGCTTCTTCAATACGCATTTTAGGAATGCCTGTTTCAATGGCTTTTGCCATTCCACCAAGAGATTCAACTTCTTCAATTAATTCCCATGCTTTGTTTACTAATTCGTTGGTTAAAGATTCAACGTAATAAGAACCTGCCCAAGGATCAACTACTTTACAAATATTAGTTTCATTTTGTAAAAACAATTGTGTGTTACGGGCAATACGCGCACTAAAATCGGTTGGTAAGGCAATCGCTTCATCCAATGCATTGGTGTGTAAACTTTGTGTATGTCCCATAACCGCCGCTAAAGCTTCTACGCAAGTTCGCGTAACGTTATTAAATGGATCTTGTTCTGTTAAGCTCCAACCACTGGTTTGGCAATGAGTTCGCAATGCCATCGATTTTTCAGACTTTGGATTAAATTGCTTTACAATTTTTGCCCACAACATTCTTCCTGCACGCATTTTTGCAATTTCCATAAAATGGTTCATGCCAATGGCCCAAAAAAAGGATAGGCGTGGAGCAAATGCGTCAATGTCTAAACCCGCTTTAATTCCTGTTCTAATATATTCTAATCCATCTGCTAATGTGTAAGCTAATTCAATATCAGCCGTTGCACCAGCTTCTTGCATATGGTAACCACTAATAGAAATTGAATTAAATTTTGGCATTTTTTGAGATGTGAATTCAAAAATGTCTGCAATTATTCTCATTGAACTTTCTGGCGGATAGATATAAGTATTCCTTACCATAAATTCTTTTAAAATATCGTTTTGAATAGTTCCAGTTAGTTTTTCCATACTGACACCTTGCTCTTCAGCAGCAACAATATAAAAAGCAAGTATTGGTAAAACAGCGCCATTCATTGTCATACTCACACTCATTTCATCTAACGGAATACTGTCAAATAAAATTTTCATATCTAAAATAGAATCAATGGCAACGCCTGCTTTTCCAACATCTCCAACTACGCGCTCGTGGTCGCTATCGTAACCGCGGTGTGTGGCCAAATCAAAGGCAACAGATAACCCTTTTTGTCCAGCAGCTAAGTTCTTTTTATAAAAAGCATTACTATCTTCAGCTGTACTAAAACCTGCATATTGCCTAATTGTCCATGGATTTTGGACATACATACTTGAATATGGACCTCTTAAAAATGGCGCTTTACCTGCACCAAAATCTAAATGTTCAAATCCCTTTGTATCATCTAAATTGTAATGTGATTTAACAACAATTTGTTCAGCAGTTGTAAATTCAGAAATTGAAACTTTATCGATTGAGTTAGAATGACTTTGAAACTGTATGTTGGAAAAATCTTTTCTCATAGTGTGTAAGATGTTGTTTTCAGTAGCTGTAAATATAGTTTTTTAAACTGATTTTTTTTTATAGTTTTAGCAATCTGATGAAAAAAATAATCTTTATTCTATTTGTTTTTATGAGCTATACATTTGTAGCTCAAATTAAGCATTGGGATACGACCTATTACAAAAAATATAGAGATAGAATTATCATTTCATACTTTCAATCCTACCGTAGTTATGGAATTGATATATCCCAAAAATTAGTAAAAGATACAATCGGCCAATCAAAAATCGGATACAATGCAGAAGCAAATTTGATTTCCGGTTTCGAATTTAATTATGATAAAATAAATTTTCAAATAGGATTTAAAAGCCCTACTACTGAAATTAATACTACTCAAAAGGGAAAAACTAGTTATCGTAATTTGTCTTTAAATATTGGTGGAAATAGATGGGTATTAGAAAATAGTTATCGAAAATATAATGGTTTTTATAACAAAAATACTGCTGCCTACGATACCTCATATAAGCATACAGGGATATATACACAGCTTCCAAATTTGAATTCAGAATCTTATAAAACAAAATTTTTGTTTTTCACTAATTCAAATAAATTTTCTTTTAAATCTGGTTACTCTTGTAATTACAGACAGTTAAAATCGGCTTTCAGTTTTGTATTAGTCGCGAGTTTAAATTACAATCGAATCAATTCGGATAGTTCATTTATTCCTGCTCCCGTAAGAAAATATTATGATAATTACCAGGCTATAAATGGGCTTAATACATTTGGAGTTTCTGTTTATGGAGGTGGAAGTTTGAATTTAGTTATTTGGAAAGCCTTATTTGCTAATATAACTATCGTTATTGGACCAGAGTGGCAATGGAGACATTATAATTATAATTCAAATAGGCAAAATCAGCAATTATTTTATGGTTCTATTTCTGGCGATTCAAGATTTTCCTTAGGCTTGAACTTTAAAAAGTTTTTTGTTTTACTCACTGGTTCAAGTGATTATACTTGGTATAACGGAAGTCAATTGGAAGTGTTAAGTAAATATGGCTCAATCAATTTCAAATTGGGTATCAGAATAAAAACCAAGACTCCTAAATTTTATCGAAATTTCCAATCTACAGATTTGTATCGAAATATTTAAAATTTAAGATGCTTGACAGATATTCCAGCCTTTTGTAATTCTTTTAAAGAATCGATTCCAATTTTTAAATGGTCTGTAACAAAATCAGCACTTACTTTTTTATCACTTTCTTCTGTCTTCACACCTTCAGGTATCATTGGTTGGTCTGATACTAATAATAAAGCACCAACAGGAATTTCATTATGAAAGCCAACACTAAAAATAGTAGCTGTTTCCATATCAATAGCCATAGCTCTAATAACTCTTAAATATTCTTTAAATTTTTCGTCATGTTCCCAAACCCTTCTGTTTGTTGTGTAAACAGTACCTGTCCAATAATCTCTCCCACTTAAACGAATAGTATATGAAATTGCTTTTTGTAAATTAAACGATGGTAATGCCGGAACTTCATTAGGTAAATAATCGTTTGAGGTTCCTTCACCTCTTATTGCTGCAATTGGTAATATTAAATCACCAATTTCATTTTTCTTTTTTAAGCCACCACATTTTCCTAAAAACAAAACAGCCTTAGGATTCACTGCGGTTAATAAATCCATAATGGTTGCAGCCATCGCGCTTCCCATACTAAAGTTAATAATCGTAATTCCATCAAAAGTTGCTGTTTGCATTGGCCTATCTAAGCCTTCCACTTCTACATTATTCCATTCTGCAAACATTTTTACATATCCTCCAAAATTTGTCAATAAAATATACTGCCCAAATTCTTCTAATTTTTTACCTGTGTAACGAGGCAACCAATTATTTACTATCTCTTCTTTTGTTTTCATTTTACAATTATTAATATTAACAAAGTTAGAAAGTATTTTATCTTTTTAGATGATTATTATTTTACCTTATCTTTAACGCAACATTAATGAAACATGATTTTACCTAAATTAAATTTTCCTGAAACTACATTTCGTTTTAAAGAAAGTAAAAACGGCAGTAAACAAATATTTGATAATATTCGAAAAAAATTTGTTGATTTAACTCCTGAAGAATGGGTAAGACAAAATCTAATTGACTATCTAGTTAATTACAAATTTGTACCTATTTCTTTAATTTCTGTTGAGAAACAATTAATATTAAATGGAACGAAACGAAGAACAGATATTGTGATTTATAATTCTTCTTTACAGCCAATGGTAATAATAGAATGTAAAGCTCCAAACATCCAGTTGAGCCAAGCAACCTTTAACCAAGCATTTGGATATAATATGGTTTTAAATGTGCCATACTTATTATTAAGTAACGGGTTATCACATGTTTGTGTAAATTATATTGATAATGATCCCAATATTTTATTAGAAATCCCATCTTTTAAAGAAATGATTGTTTTTTAGTTAATGTACTGATTACTAGTGCATTGAATTTAAATTAATTTGTAAACTTTTTGTAATTATCTAAATAATAACACATTAACATCAATTAACATTGCATTTATAAAATAAATAACCTATGTTTGTAAAACACGAAAAAAATGTCAATCAATAAAATAGGTATATTAATAGTTGTAATGTTACTTTCACTCGCTGGAAGTGCATTTACACCTAAGGCTATTTTATTAAATCGCTGTTCTTTTGGTAATCATTTTAATCCGGATGAAAAGCCGATTAAAGATGATGATGGAAAAAAGAAAGTTGTTAAAAAAGATGATACAACTCGTGTTCCTGTAAATCCTTCAATTTTATTAATAACATCTATAGATGCTGAAGATGAACATGAGCACGAAGAAGTTGATTCTTTATTAGCTTTTCCTTCTAATGATTTATATGCAAGTTGGGATACTGCAACTATTCATCCTTATTCTTTTGCTCAATGTTTTAAAAAGGATTCTGCTTCAATTGTATTTACAGAACCAACTGACTGTGGATTTAAAATTCCATTTAATGGAAATGTTACTTCTGAATTTGGTTGGAGAAAAAGACGCCCTCACTATGGAACTGACATTGATTTAGAAACTGGTGATACCGTTGGTTCTGCTTTTGACGGAATGGTTCGTATAGCTAAGTTAAATAGAAGCTACGGAAACGTAGTTATTATAAGACATAAGAATGGTTTAGAAACTGTTTATGCACATTTATCAAAAATTTTAGTTGAAGCTGGGCAAACTGTTGAAGCTGGGCAAATAATTGGTTTGGGTGGAAACACCGGACATTCTTTTGGCGCACATTTACATTTTGAAATGCGTTATTTAGGCCAAGCTATTGATGCGGAAGATTTTGTTGATTTTCAAAAAGGTATTTTAAAGAACAACACGGTTTTAATTACGAAAGCTGATGTAGAAACAAAATATGATTTAAGAGCTTTACATTCTCGCCAGAAAAGAGATTTAAATACAACAAGAGTAACTGCAACTAGCTCTAAATACGGAAAAATTTATAAAGTTAAAAAAGGAGATACACTTGGTAGAATTGCTCAACGCAATCATACAACAATTAAATCTATCTGTAAAAAGAATGGTATTAAGCAAACTAAGGCATTACAATTAGGTCAAAAGCTTAAAATTTAATTCGTAAAATTTCAAATTAATTATTGTAAGTTTATTTTCATAAATGAACGAAGACTTATTACATACTATTTGGAAGTACAAATTAATAGGAACCATTGATTTTATTGGTTCAAAAGGAGAAATCATTAAAGTTATTTCAATTGGAGAACACAATCAAGATTCGGGACCAGATTTTTTTAATTCGAAAATTGAAATTAACGGGTTATTATTAGTTGGTAATTTAGAAGTTCATATAAAAACTTCCGATTGGTTAAAACATAATCATCAAATTAATAAAGCGTATGATAATTTAGTACTACATGTTGTTTATGAGCATGATGTTGAACTTCCTCAAAACCTATCTTACAATGTTTCTGTTTTAGAATTGAAAAATTATATCAAGCCAGCCTTATTACAGCAATATCAATCAATTGAAAGTTCAAAACAAAAAATTGCGTGCGGAAAATCAATAACTATAGTTGAGCCGATAATTTGGAAATCATGGTTAGATCGATTAGCTATCGCACGATTAGAAGATAAAATAAAATACATTTCATCTATTTTCCATTCTGTAAATACTAATTATGAGGAAACGCTTTATATTTTATTGTGTCGTAATTTTGGTTTTAAAATAAATAACGATGCTTTTGAATTGCTTGCAAAATCAACACCTTATAATGTGTTAAGGAAATATGCAGATAATCCAATTCAATTGGAAGCAATGTTGTTTGGTAATGCTGGATTTTTGGATGAATTGTTTGAGGATAAATATCCTAAACAATTGCAAAACGAGTTCGAATTTTTAAAACATAAGCATCAGTTTAGTCCATTGAAAAAAGAAATATGGAAATTTTCAAAAACTCGGCCTGTTAATTTCCCAACAATACGCATTTCTCAATTGGTGAGTTTAATAAGTAAACAACAGTCACTTTATCATTTTATTGAAAGTAAGCCTTCCTTAAATGAATTAAGGTCTTTTTTTGATATTGAAACAAATTTATATTTTCAATCACATTTTAAATTTGATGTTGCCGTGACGGGAAGTTCTAAAAAATTAGGAGATACAGCATTTGAAAATATTATCATAAATACGATTGTACCATTTTTATTTTTTGTGTCTAAACAAAATTCAATTTATGAACTTCAAGATTACGCTTTGGATTTATTATCAGCAATTTCACCTGAAGTAAATACTAAAACAAAAGAATATACTAAGCTTGGTATAAAACCTGAAAGTGCTCTTGAATCTCAAGCTTTAATTCAATTATTCGATTCATTTTGCTCAGCCAAAGCATGCCTTCGCTGTAACGTGGCAGAGTTTTTGCTCAAAACAGTTGTTTAATCGCTTTATTTAAAATTAGAATTATTACTTTTGTTTTTATGGTAGAAAAAATAATATATTGGTTCGAGCAACAAGCATTTGGTGTTTGCGAATGGTGGGGGAAGAAATTAGGTATCCGCACTACAAATATTCGTATGTATTTTATTTATTTATCATTTTTTACGTTTGGTTCACCCATTATAATTTATTTTATAATGGCTTTTATTCTTGAACATAAAAATAGTTTTAAGATAAAACATACACGTCGAAAAAGTGTGTGGGACATTTAAAAAATTACTTTTTTATTTACTTTTTTATTTTCAATCTTAATTTTTAATCTTAATTTCGGACTAAATGTTATCCGTTATAAAATCATATTATCGTTTTTTTACTCCTTTATTAATTTTAATGGGATTATGGATTATTGGTACTATTGGGTACGTAATAATTGATAATTATACTTGGTTTGATGCCTTTTACATGACTATCATCACTGTTGCCACAGTTGGATATGGTGAAGTTGTGCCACTAAGCCATGCAGGTAAAATTTTCACGGCATTTCTTATTATCACAAGTTTTGGTACATTTGCTTATGCAGTTTCTTCAATTACAAAATTTGTTTTTGACGGAGAATTTAACGACTTTTATAAAAATAGAAAATTGAACGCTTCAATAGAAAAACTATCAGATCATATTATTATTTGTGGATACGGCCGAAACGGTAGGCAGGCCGCACAAGTTTTAAAGAAGCATAACCAACGTTTTGTAGTTGTAGAAAATAATCAAAAGTTAACAGAGAGCCTAAATCATAAATTTAGTGATTTAGTGCTTTTTGGAGATGGAACTCAGGATGAAATTTTAATTAAGGCTGGTATAAAGACGGCTAAAGCACTAATAACAACATTACCTGTTGATGCGGATAATGTGTTTATTGTTTTAACCGCACGAAATTTAAATAAAAACTTGACAATCATATCTCGCGCAAGTGAAGATAATTCTGATACAAAATTAAAAATAGCAGGAGCAAATAATGTAATTATGCCCGATAGGGTTGGAGGTGCTCATATGGCATCTTTGGTTATGAAACCTGATGTAATGGAATTTATTGATAACATAACTGCCGAAGGTGGAAATAATATTAGTTTAGAAGAAATTTCCTTTGCAAATATTCCTGATGCTTTAGTTCATAAAACGTTAAAAGATTTAGAAATAAGAAACAAATCTGGAGCAAACATCATTGGCTTCAAAACTACACTGGGCGAATATATAATTAATCCAAGTGCTGATACGCGTATTATTGCTGGCTCTAAATTATTTGTGCTAGGAACACCAGAGCAAATAATTGCATTAAAACAAATCTTAAGTTAAAATTAGTCTGTAAATTTTATTGATTTACCTTAATATTTAACGCATTTATCTTGTTAATTTTTTGGATTTGGCTTGTTGTTTGTTTATTTTTAAACAATATAAATACATTTAAATGAAAAAAATATTTTTCTTGTTTTTCTTTGCATTAGTCATAATCGCAAAATCTCAAACAGTTCCTCAAGGTATAAATTACCAAGCCGTTGTTAGGAACAATACAGGTGTTGTTTTAATTAGTTCAACTATTAATATGAAGTTTGAATTATTTAATTCTGCTTCAGGCCCTGTTGTATATACAGAAACACATAATGGTTTGTCTACAGGGCTAGTAGGAGTTGTGACATGTTCAATTGGTATGGGAACAAGTTCAAATACTTTTTCTGTTGATGTTGATTGGTCGAGTGGTGATGTTTGGTATCAAGCATATATTGATATTGGCTCTGGAATGAATACAGTTGGCGCAAAACAAAAATTTATGACTGTTCCTTATTCTTTTTATTCAAATAAGGCAGGTTTTGCTAATCAAGTTCCCGTAACATCAACAGGAAGTGTTTTAACTATTGGCACAACAACTGTTCCTATTAATTTGGGTTCTTCTTATATTGGTGGAAATGGAATTTCTATTTCAGGAAGTACAATCACTGCTGTAACACCTACTATTTCTGGAACAGGAGCAACAACAGTAACAGGGACTTATCCAGTATTAACTATAAATAGCCCAACTGTTCAAACATATTCTGCTGGTTCTGGAATTAATATTTCAGGAGGTGTTATTACTAATACAGCTATTGTAGGAGGAAATGGAATTTATGGAGGTTCAGGAGCTTTGACATCATCTGTAACCACAGTTGCTGTTGGAACAAACACACTAATTTTTACTAATGGACCTGCAAATAGCGCAGTTGCTGATTTTTTAAATAATGGAACTGAATCTTTTATTAATATTGTTCATTCTGGTTCTAACTCTGCAAGTATAAAGTTTAAAGGATTGTTAGCTTCTGTCCCAAATTACGGCTCTATTACTGGTAATTCAAATGGAGTATCTGTTAATGCAGGATCCTATTTAAACACGATTACAACTTCAACCCTCGGGGATGTTTGGATGAACTCAACACCATCTTCTTCAAATGAAGGACGACTTGTTATTACTCATGCGGCAGTAGCTTCTTATCCAACAATTCATTTAAAAGAAACAACAGGTGGACTTAATAGAATTAAGTTTTCTAATAATCCAATACCAGGTAAATATTTTGAAATTGGTTCCCAAACAAACGCATTGGATAAAGACGGAGCTTTGAGTTTTAATTATTATGATGGTGCTACTTATAAACCAGTATTATTAATTAGTGGAAATAAAAGAGTATTTGTTAATAGCCTTGAATATCCATTATCCTCATTTCATGTTATGGATAATATTATTGGTTCAAATGGAATTACATCTGAAGGATTTGCACAGCCTGGGAAAATTTCAATAGCTCGAAATAATTTTCCTGGTGGAATTGGCACTAGGACAGCTGTTAATAATTCTGATGAATTAGGACGCTTAACTTTTTCTGGATTTAATACTTCAAATTTAGCTGATGGTGCCAGTATTAGGGCCGTTGCTACTCAACCATTTACTGGGGGCACAAATGGAACTGAAATGATTTTCAGTACTGTTTTAAATGGTTTCTCTGCATTACAAGATGTTATGAAGCTTACAAATGATGGAAAAGTAGTTGTTACTAATACATTAACATTACCAATTGGTGCTGGTTTAGGGAAAGTTTTAACTTCAGATGCTTCTGGTAATGCTAGTTGGCAAACTGCCGCAATTGGATTAACTGGAGCAGGTACACAAAGTGTTATTCCAATGTGGGGAGCAGGAAACACATTAACAAATTCTCCTATTTCTACATTTATTAGTACAGGAGGTGTTGTAATAAATCCTGCAAGTTCAGCAAGTGGTGGACCATCACAAAGTTTACAAGTTCATGGGTCAAATAGTAGTGTTTATGTTGCTCATTTTCTTAATTTACACAATGCTGCATCAGGTATTGGAATAAGTACGCAACCGTTAGGTGGTCATGCAATTGGAACATTAGATAATCAAGATTTAGGTTTTTTTACAAACAATACAAATGTAACAGCTAATTATCCATTGGTATTAAAAACTGGAGGAAATGTTGGAATTGGCACTACAACACCTATAGCAAAATTACAGGTAAATGGTCCTATTGCAATTACTGATGGTTCTCAAGGTGTTGGCAAGGTTTTGATTTCTGATGCAGCTGGTGTTGCATCGTGGGCTCCAATTATGAAGATGACATATGGTTCTGGGTCATGTCAGTCTATTGCCACCGTTTCAGCTACTCCAATAATGTTTCCAACAAATTTGGGATCATTTATTAAAGGCTTTTCTGATACTCATGTTGAGGTAATATTACAAACTGATTTAAATGTTAGAGATTTACTTGGTTCAAATTCTGTTGTGTTTGAAATAAAAGTAAGTGGTATTTCAGCAAATGGAAATACAGGTAAAGCAGTTTATTTTTTGGATAATGCAAATATCATGGCTCAACTTAATAACAAAGGAGTTTCAATTATTGCTGAATTTGATGGTTTGTCAAGCGGTAGTTATGTTGCTGAGTTATGGGCCTATTGCCCTTTTGGAGGTAGTGCCATAGGAGTATTTGTTGACCCAGGTTGTTTTGGTGCAAGCAGTGTTGTGATAAAAGAATTTAAATAAAAGAGTATGAAAAAAATAATTTGTCTATTTGTATTTTTTGTTTCAATTGTAAATGCGCAAAATAATACTGTACCACAATTTATTAGCTACCAAGGTATAGCTCGTAATGCAAGTGGCATTGTTTTAGCTAGCACAACAATTGCAGCCAGGTTTAGTATTTTTAATAAAACAACTTCTGCATTAGTTTATTCAGAAACATATACTGGAGGAACTGGATTAGTTTGTAATTCCGTTGGTATATTTAATGCAAGTATTGGTTCTGTAAATCCAACAACATTTCAAGCAATTAATTGGGCAAGTGATCCTTTTGAAATTCATGTAGAACTCGATATTGCAAACGGAACTAGTTTTATTTATGTTGGAACACAAGATTTTAAAACGGTTCCTTATGCATTTCATAGCGCAGATGGTGTTTTATGGAAAGGGAATTTAAGTACTGCACCAACGGTAACTACAACTCCAGGAAGTGTATATAGAAATCGCGTATCAGGTGTTACTTATTATAGAACAGGTTCATTGTGGGACACATTAGCATTTTCCGCAGGAGGTTCTTTACCAACTGGTTCTTTAAATACAACCCTTTATCATAACGGCGTAAGTTGGGCTATAACTAATAAATTTTTTATAGAGAGTGGATATAAATTAAAGATAGGAACTTCACCAAGTGCACACGTTAGTGCAGTAGTTGACATTGAGGATTCTTTACATGGAATGCTTATACCACGTATGAGTTATAGTAAACGTATTGCTATTTCTTCACCAGCTCATGGATTATTAGTATTTCAAATAAATAATGACATTGGTTCTACATCTCCAAAGGGATTTTATTATTATGATGCAACCGTTCCTTCATGGGCATGGATTGCACCGTATAATAGTTTCACGAGTCCATGGTTAAGAAATTTAATTGGTTTAACTAATAATGTTTTTTTAGGAAATTTAAGTGATGATGTCAATATAGGATTACCAGTTGGAACAGCGGCTAATGAAAAACTTCATTTACATAATAATTCGGGAGATGCTTATATGCAATTCTCAACGTTAAGTTCTTCTAATAATGTAGGTTTGGTTTTTGGAGCTTCAGGAGCAATTAGTAAAGGAGTATTAACTTTTGATAATACTTATAATGAGTTAACGTACAGAATATTTGGAAATAGAGCTCAGGTAATTAAAAGTGATCGTTCTACATACATAGGTCGGATACCAATAGGCTTTTTTAATTCAACAGCATTAAGTGTATTAGATAGCACAACTATAGGTTCTCCGCGCCCATCATTTAATGTTTTTAATCAAACATTAAATGAACCTGCTATTTTACATTTAGGAGAAAATCCTTCTAATGGCACCGATTTAGTTTATAAAAAAGGAGTTCCAAATGTATTTGCTATTAAGGATGCTTTTAGTGGAAATCAATTTACATTTAATTCTAATGGTAATTTTTATCCTGGTAGTGATGGAACCCCTGGCCAAGCATATATAAAAGCGGGACCAACTTTAACAGACCCATTAATTATACAAGCTGCAACTTCTAGTAGCATAATTACTCATGTCGGCTATACTCAACTTGGGAATAATGGATTTCAATTTCCCGCAATTCAGGTTTTAGAATTTACCACTACTATGGTGGCTGCTGCTAGTTCAAATTCTCAAATTAGCTTGGCTTCGTATGTTTCAAATTCTAGTCAAATAGTTTCTGTTCAAATATTTATAAATACTAGTTCCCGAATTGTGCCACCCAATTATACATATTTTAATGGTTATGAGTATCAATATGAAATTGGACCTATACTTCCCACTATTTTTATTTGGACAACTGCAACAAATAGTTCTAACATTTTTGGCCAACCAGTAAGAGTTCTTGTAACCATTAAAAAATAATAAAACAATAAAAAATAATAGTATGAAATCTTTTTTTTTAATAGTATTTATTTTAAGTCTTCTAAAAGTAAATGCTCAAACAATCACACCGTCTGTAATTAATTCGGCTGGCGGCGGAGGTCCCGTTGGATCTACAGGATACGATGTGTATTATAACATAGGCGAGCCGTGTGTTACAACAATTAGTAATAGTACTAATATGATTACTCAAGGTTTTTTGCAACCAGATATTATTGGAAAATTTGGTTTAACTGCTACCGCATTTCTTACTCCAAATAGTTGCGTAGATAGTAATGATGGATCTATTTCAATCACAGCTAGTGTTTCTGGTGTCAATCCTGCTAGTTATTCTATCGCTTATTTTTGGAACCCTCTTTCTGCATGTCCTACCGGAACTAACTGTTCAACTGTTTCTAATTTAGCACCTGGAATATATTCAGTTTTAGTAATTAGATATAATGGAGCAACTGTAGTTGATTCATTAAATATTAGTGGCTTAACAATTACTGGCAGTACTGAGCCTTGCCAAATAACTTATTTTAATGGCGTTACTCCTAATGGTGACGGGCTAAATGATGTTTTTTATATTCAGAACATTGAGCAATTTAAAGGTAATATAGTTGAAATTTATAATCGATGGGGACAGAATTTAGCAAGCATAAAAGATTATGATAACTTAACTAATAATTGGAAGGGTACAATTGGTATTGGAACAGAGATAGCGCCAAGTGGTACTTATTTCTTTGTTATTAATTTGGGCAATGGAACAAAACTGATAAAGGGTTGGATTGAATTAACTACTAATAAGTAAAACGACGAATTTAATTTAAAATGAAAAGAATAATTTATATATGTATCATTTGTTTTTCTGCAGCTAAAATAATTGCTCAGCAAGACCCTCAATATAGTTTATACCAATTTAATCAAATGTCAATTAATCCAGCATACGCAGGTGCTCGTGAGGCTATTGCTGTTGTTATGGATATGCGAAAGCAGTGGGTTAGTTTTCCTGGTGCGCCAACTACTATTGACTTAACTATTCATTCACCAATATTAAATAACAAAGTTGGTGTGGGTTTAAATATTCTTTCTGATCAAATTGGCGCTAGAAGTGTAACCGGTGTTTATGGTAACTTCGCATATATAGCAAAATTAAATAATCGATTAAAATTATCATTCGGTTTAAGAGCAGGTTATTTAAATTATAACTATAACTATAGTAAAGTCACATATAAAGACGGTAATATAGCTCCTGTAGCAGATAATTCTAAAGCAAATAGTGGGAATTTGGATTTGGATGCAGGTTTATTTTTAAAAAGTAATTCTTTCTTTTTTGGTTTAAGTATAACACATTTGAATAGTGCAATTTATAATTTCTCGAATTATACATCAACTCCATCTTCAACAATTAATTACACCAATAATTATCAATTAAATCCGCATCAGTTTATAGTTTTGGGTAAATCATTTGCAATAAATGAAAATTTTTTAATATCCCCTTCTTTTATGCTAAAAAGTGTAAGTGCAAAGCAAACCGTTGATTTTAATTTAAATTTCTTTATAAAAAAAAGAGTTTGGTTAGGGGTTTATATACGCCAAGGTTACGGCCCAGGTTTTTTAGCACAATTTTACGTAAATGAAAAATTAAGAATTGGGTATTCGTATGACACTGGCTTGGGTTCTAAAAGAGTGTTAGGCGCTTCTCATGAAATTATGTTAGGGTTTGATTTAAAAAAATATCAATCTAAATCAGTTACCCCTCGTTTTTTATAATAATGAAAATATTTAATCTGACTATGTTCCTTAATAATAAAATTATAATAAGTTGTCTGCTTTTTTTGATTTCGCTTGTTACTTTTTCACAAAAAAAGCAAGCTGATAGATTGTATTCTAATACGCAATATTATAGAGCAATCCCTAAATACGAAAAAGCAATTAAAACAACAGATATCTTAAGTAAACAAGAAAGTTTACTAAAACTTGCTGATTGTTATCGTATAATGGGAAATTATAAGAGTTCGGAGGATTGTTATAAAAAAGCAATAGCAATAGGAAAAGTAGCTCCTGAGGTTTATTATAATTATGGAAATATTTTAAAAAATAATAATAATTATAAAGATGCACTAAGTAGTTATTATACTTATTTAGAAGAAAAGCCTAATGATAAAAGAGCTGAACATGCAATCAAATCATGTAAAGAAATTAAATATTGGCAAACAAAACCTCAAGAATATAAAGTTGAAGGATTAATAAATGTTAATACAATTCGTTCTGAATTTTGCCCTACAATCCTAGGTAATAAATTAGTTTATATTGGGGAGAAGCAAAACGATTATTTGGAGTATAGAACGAGTGATATTAATGGTGCTCCATACTTAAATGTTTTTTATGCCGAATTAAATTCAATGAAAGTTGGTAAAACTAAGCAACTATCAAAAACGGTAAATACGAATTATCATGATGGTCCTGTTTCATTTTCTTCTGATGGAAAAACAATGTTTTTGACTCGGGTAAGTAATATTAATAACAAACGAAATAAGGATTTTGTGAATCGAGCAAAATTATATGTTTTAAAAGGTGAAAATAAAAGTTGGGGTTCTTTAAAAGCATTTCAGTATAATTCAGATGAATATTCTTGTGCACATGCTACGATTAGCAATGATGGAAATTTATTATTTTTTGCTTCAGATATGCCAGGTGGCTATGGAGGAAAAGATATTTGGGTGTGCAAAAAAAATGGAGACGGATGGGATAAGCCAATCAACCTTGGATTTGACGTTAATACAAGTGGTGATGAAATGTTTCCTTATATTAGAAAAGATGGAGTTTTATTTTATTCATCAGATGGCTTACCTGGATTTGGTGGCTTAGATATCATGTCAGCTAAACAAAAAGAAGGAAAATGGTTGTTAAATAGAAACGAAGGATTATTATTAAATAGTAATGCTGATGATTTTGGTATTTATTTTATTAATGATAGTACCGGTTACTTTTCTTCAAATCGTGAAGGTGGAAAAGGGCAAGATGATATATATAGCTTTACCTATATTAATAAGTACATCGTTGTTGATGGAACAGTACTGTTAACTGAAAATGCAAATGATCCAGCAGTAAATGTAAAAGTCTATTTACTTGATGATAAATCGAAAGTTTTAGATTCAACTCAAACTAATAGTAAAGGTTATTTCGCTTTCAAAAATTTGGATAGTGAAAGAACTTATATGGCTCAGATAGAAGAAACAGCTGATAATTTGAAAAATAAATCACGATATTATTTAGCTGATAAGAATAATACTATTGCACGAATAACTCATAAAGCTGTTGATGAAAAAAAATTTATTTTCAGAAATTTGCCAATCAATCCAAATGGATTACCCGATTTATATAATGACGATGATTTAAGTTTTGCAGGTAATTTATTGTTTGGTGAAAATCCAAGCAAGCCACTCGCTAATAAAAAAGTAATTATAAAAAATGAAGCAGGTGATGTATATGAAGAAACAACAACTAATGAATTTGGTGCCTTTGCCTTTAGAAATTTACCGCTAGATCAAAACTATTCTCTATCTATTGAAGATAATGAATTACCTTTTGATGCAAAAATTATATTAACAAATAAATCTGGAAAAGAGGTGAAATTTACACGTTCTGATTCTAAAGGTAAATTTAAATTTAATTTATTGAGTGGTGATAAGACAATTTTAAGCGATTTGGATGTTGAGGATAAAGATTTGATAATGGCGTTAAATGGATATATTTATGATCAAGATAAAAAAGCTTTAACTAATGCACTTGTTTCAATATTAATGAATTTAGATGCCATTGAAAATTTTAAAACAGATGATAAAGGAAGATTTCAATTTAAAAATTTAGGTGCAGACAAAAATTATTTATTTAGTATTGATGATACGGATCCTCGATTTACTAATCTTACAAAAATATATATTGCCGATTCTAAAGGAAGAATTTATAGAGAAATATTGCGTAATGCAAAAGGTAAATTTCAATTTAATTTATTGGAGTTAGATAGAAATGCTTTAGGTGAATACAGTGTGGATGATCCTTGGTTACAAGTACTAGAAATGAAAAATAAACAAAAGCAAGAGGCAATAACAATTGTTGAAAATTTAACATATGCTTATGGCGATTATAAAATTGATGCAGCCGGATATAATGTTTTGGATAAAGTTATTACCGTTTTAAATTCAAATAGTAATTTAAAAATTGAATTGAGTTCTCATACCGATTCGAGAAGTACTGATTCATATAATTTGCAATTATCTCAAAAAAGAGCAAAAGCAGCTGTTGATTATCTAATTTCAAAAGGAATAAACAAAAACCGTTTAATTGCTATTGGTTATGGCGAAACAAAATTATTAAACAAATGTAATAATGAAACTTTGTGCACAGAGGAAGAGCATGCCGTTAATCGCCGTACTGAATTTAAAATTATTGATGATACAAAACTATAGAGAGTCTCTGAATTTTTTATGAAAAAACGATTTATATTAGGAACGCTTATTTTATTTTTTGTTCTCAATGCTTGTACGGCTTTTAAAAAAGATATTAAAAAGCCTATTACTGTTTCTTTAATCGATACGGTTTTACCTACAGGTATTAATTCAACAGCTCAGTTACCAAAATATTTAAATAATTATAATCCTCAGCAATTTATTACTGCTTTTTTAAAGAGTTTTAAAGATGAAGCAAACCTGACAAAAAATATAACATTTAGTTTTAATAATCCTGATGCCGATTTTATATTAAGCGTGGATTCATTTTACGTGATTGAATATGATCATACTACAACTATAAATGATGATAAATTACCCTATAATGGGCAACAAATTGTTTTAAATACAATTGCCAGTGACGTGAGAATTAAAATAATTGATAAAAAAGATAAATCAAAAATGATAAAAGACTGTTATTACGTTAAGTATAAATCAGAAAAAATGAAAAATAACAGAACTTTAAATGATTTAGTGCTGGATACAAATAAAGATAGAACGGTTTACCGAACCAAACCAATGAATAAAGAGACTGCTATGAATTTAGTGAATGATGTTGGTCATAATATTTGGGTAAAAATTACAAAACGTATATCTAAGTGTTTATAACCAAAAAACTATTCTAAATTAAAAAACACTACTTTCAATTTTAGAAAACAATAAAGCATTATGAATTATATTTTATTTGATGATTATTCGCGAGACGATTTATTACCTTTTGCTTATACTAGACCAGTTAGCGAAATAAGAATTGGTGTTTTAACGATTACTGAGAAATGGGAGAAATATTTGAATTCAAAAGTTTCTTTTCAAACTCAAGATTTTTTAAGTACGAAGTATAAAAAAAAATCTTCTGACGATAATCTTTACATAAACGGAAAAATTTGCCCTAATCACGAACTTATAAATGAAATTTCTAAACTTAAAAATAATTCCGCTATTAAAGCTGGTAATGATTTAATAGCCTTTAGAACGAGTGAAAATAAGCACTTTGACATAGAGTTTTTGTTAAAAACAGCTACTGAAATTCCTAAAAATTATATTTCTATAAAAAATGTTTGGGATATATTTTCAAAGAATAATGATGCTATAAAAAGCGATTTCGAACTATTAACTAAGGGAAAAAAATCTCAGCAATTATCAAAAACAAATACATTAATTGGTGATTTAAATTTATTATTTATTGAAGAAGGAGCAAGTATAGAAGCCTCAGTATTAAACGTTACTACTGGGCCAATTTATATTGGAAAAGATGCTGAGGTTATGGAAGGAAGTTTAGTGCGTGGCCCATTTTCATTAGGCGAACATTCAGCTTTAAAATTGGGCACAAAAATTTATGGAGCTACAACCATTGGCCCTCATTGTAAAGTAGGAGGAGAAGTTAATAATTCTGTTATTTTCGGTTACTCAAATAAAGCACATGATGGTTTTTTAGGAAATAGTGTTGTTGGTGAATGGTGTAATTTAGGTGCAGATACAAATAATAGTAATTTAAAAAATAATTACGGCAGTGTGAAATTATTTAATTACGCTAATGAAGAAATGAAGGATACGCATTTACAATTTTGTGGATTAATGATGGGAGATCATAGTAAATGTGGAATAAACACGATGTTTAATACAGGTACTGTTGTAGGTGTTGGTGCAAATATTTTTGGTGGCGGTTTTCCATCAACTCACATCCCTTCATTTACTTGGGGTGGTTCTGAAAATATAGAAACCTATAAATTAGGAAAAATGTTTGAAACGGCAGAGCGTGTTTATGCAAGAAGAGGAATAGAATTGAGCATTGAAGAAAAAAATATTTTGACATATATATTTAATAATACTGAGAAATTTAGAATATGAAAAAATCATTAAACTTATTTGACACAACTCTTTTGGTTGCGGGTTCAATGATTGGCTCAGGAATTTTTATTGTAAGTTCTGATATTGCTCGTTCTGTAGGTTCTGCAGGATGGCTTTTAGTAGTTTGGATTTTATCGGGTGTCATTACCTTATTTGCTGCATTAAGCTATGGCGAATTAGCAGGTATGATGCCTCAAGCAGGTGGACAATTTGTATATATCAAAAAAGCATTTGGTAGTTTAACAGCGTTTGTTTATGGTTGGACAGTTTTTTTGGTAATTCAAACTGGCGTTATTGCTGCGGTGGCAGTTGCCTTTGCCAAGTTTACTGGCGTCTTTATCCCATTTTTTGAAGAAGGAAATGTGATGATTCAAATTGTAAATTTTAAAATTACAAGTGCACAATTATTAGCCATTGCAATTATAGCAATACTCACATTTATAAATACGCGTGGTATTGAAAATGGAAAAGCCATTCAACGGATATTTACTTCTGCTAAATTAATTGCATTATTTGCTTTAATCATTGTTGGAATTTATTATGGATTTCATACAGACGTATTTACTCAAAACATGTCACATGCATGGGAAGCTAAAAAAGTTGTCGTTGCTCCCGAAACTGGCTCAGGATATGATTTTTTGCCTTTATCAGGAATGGCTTTAGCGTCAGCTATTGGTGTAGCTATGATTGGTTCTTTATTTAGCAGTGATGCTTGGAATAATGTAACATTTATTGCTGGTGAAGTTGAAAAACCACAACGTAATATTCCATTAGGTTTATTTTTAGGAGTAAGTATTGTTACAGTTATTTATGTTTTAGCAAATATTGCTTATTTATGTTTATTGCCTTTAGAGGGAAGAGTTGAATCGGGATCGGTAATCGGGCAAGGTATTATGTTTGCACAAAAAGATAGAGTTGGCACAGCCGCTTTGTTTGTTGTATTTGGTGATTTGGCAAAATACCTAATGGCTGCTTTAATTATGGTTTCAACCTTTGGTTGTAATAATGGTTTGATTTTAGCTGGCTCTCGTTTATTCCAATCTATGTCTAAAGAAGGTTTATTTTTTAAAAGTGCATCAACAAATAATAAATTTAATGTTCCTCAAAATGCTTTAATTCTTCAAGGAGTATGGGCTTCTCTATTATGCTTAAGTGGCTCTTATGGCGATTTATTAGATTATGCTACATTTTCATCATTATTATTTTATATCATAACCATAGCTGGATTATTTATTTTAAGAAAAAAAATGCCTAATGCTGATAGGCCATATAAAGCATTTGGTTATCCAGTAATTCCAGCAGTATACATTATTTTAACTTCTTTAATATGCGTCGATTTATTAGTTTATAAAACATTTAATACGGGAATGGGTTTAGTAATTATTGCATTAGGAATTCCAGTTTATTTTTTATTTAATAAAAAAAATAATGTTTCAAAAGATTAAATTATTCTTTTTTAATTTTTTTCATTTCAATAAACAAGAACGTAATGGTGTTTTTGTTTTATTTGTTATTCTCGCACTATTGTTTTCTGTAAAATTATTAATGCCTGTTTTTGTTAGCAATGATGATAAAGTAACTTTTAATTCAGAATCATTAAGTCAAATTAATCCGAATGATACACTCATCATTGAAACTCTACCAATAGTTAAAAGTGAGAAAAATTCTTTTCAAGAAAAGGAATTATTTGTTTTTAATCCAAACACTATAAATTCAGAAGAAGCTCTGAAATTAGGCTTTTCAAAGAAACTTACTGCCACTTTAATTAATTTTAGAAATAAAGGTGGTAAATTTTTTAAGCCAGAAGATTTGAAAAAATTATATGGTTTATCGCCAAAATTATTTCAATCATTAGAGTCATATATTTTAATTCCAAACAATAAAAAAGAGTTTAATCGAGATAGCACAAACTTCAAATCATTCCCGAAAAAGTCATATACAAAAACTATTCTCGAGCTTAATACTGCGGATAGTTTATCAATTGTATATTTAAAAGGTATTGGACCTTCTTTTACAAAACGTATTATTAAATACCGAAATATGTTGGGCGGTTTTCACAACATCAATCAGTTAAAAGAAGTATACGGCATGACTGACAGTTTGTTTTTAATTTTAAATAGTCAAGTACAAATTGATAAATCCAAACTGAGTTCAATACCTATTAATGTAATTGATTTGAATTCATTGAGAAAACATCCTTATTTTAATTTTCAAACAGCACAGGCTATTATTAATTTTAGATTTAAACATGGTAAGCTTACCGAAAAGGATATTATTGACTTAGGAATTTTTAACTCCGAAAAGTTAAGTGTAATTTTACCTTACTTTACATATTAAGATAATGCAAAAAAACTTTAATATACATGAATTTGTAGAGGGGATTTTATCCTCTCAAATTAGTTATGTAAGTAAAGCAATAACGCTTGTAGAATCTACAAAACCCGAACATCAAGAACAAGCTCAGCAAATTATTAATGCCATCATAAAACATAGTGGTAATTCTATTCGTGTTGGTATTACTGGTGTTCCAGGAGTTGGTAAAAGTACATTTATCGAAAGTTTTGGTTTAGAAGTAATTAACCACGGGCACAAATTAGCTGTATTAGCTGTTGATCCGAGCAGTCAAATCAGTAAAGGAAGTATTTTAGGTGATAAAACAAGGATGGAACAATTAGCAATTCATCCATCTGCTTTTATTCGTCCTTCTCCAAGTTCAGGGAGTTTGGGCGGCATTACAAAAAAAACAAAAGAAAGTATTATTATATGTGAAGCTGCAGGTTATGATTATATTTTAATTGAAACGGTTGGAGTAGGTCAAAGCGAAACATTAGTACATCAATTAACTGATTTTTTTTTATTATTAATGCTTGCAGGTGCTGGAGATGAATTGCAAGGAATTAAGCGTGGCATTATGGAAATGGCTGATGCTATTGTGATTACAAAAGCAGATGGTACAAATGCCGATAAAGCAAAAATGGCAAGAAGCGAATATGCGAATGCCTTGCATTTATTTCCGCCAACAGAAAGTAGTTGGATTCCAGAAGCTTTAACATGTTCTAGCCTTGAATCTAAAGGGATTCCTGAAGTTTTTGAGATGATTGAAAAATATAAAAGACATACAATTTCAAATAATTATTTTAATAAAAAGCGTCAACTGCAAAATAAGCAATGGTTTCATCAAACAGTTAATGATTTAATTATAGAACAGTTTTATGCTGATGCTTCTATTAAAAATAAAATACTGAAAATAGAATCTGATATTGAAAATAATTTAATTAATCCTTACGAGGCCTTGAAAACAATATTTAAGAAGGATGGTTGAAAAAAAATAATTGTAAATAAAAACCCCACATTAAATTTTAATGTGGGGTTTTTATTTATCTGATTATTAACATATACCCTGGAAATAAATGTTCTTTATCTTTATTGTCAATAACTTTAATTATATAATAATATGTTGCATCTGGACAATCTTCGCCATTACTTGCTTTCCCGTCCCATGAAGCATTTAGTGCATCCCAACTAAACAATAATTGGCCCCAACGATTATAAATATACCCTTCAGCACTTTTTGCGCCACTAATTTTAATATGAAATAAATCATTACTTCCATCACCATTTGGAGTAAATACATTTGGTACAGAAATTATTAAATCGTCTTCAACTCTTATCGTAACCATTGCGGTATCAGAACAGCCGCTTTCAGCATCAGTAACTGTTAAAATTACATGGAATGTCCCACCTATATTAAAAATATGATTAGGGTCAATTATATTTGTTCCTGTTCCATCTCCAAACGTCCAACTAAAATTGTCTGTTGAAGTAACACCAGTACTGCCATTTGTAAAGTTCACGCTTAAAGGAGAATTTCCAAAATAAACACTAGCACTTGCGGCTGCTATAACGTTGAAATACCCAGCAGAAATTGGAGTAACAGAACTAGTACAACCATTTGTAGTTGCTTGTGCATAGTATGTATAAACGCCATTACCTGAAGGTGTTGGACTATATGAATTTGTGCTTGTTGCTAATAACGTTGTTGCTGATGCATCTGAAAACCAATTTACAGTAGTTCCCGGACCAAAATTTGCTAATAATAAAAGTACTCCGCCATTACAGGTAGAATCACCTGCATTTGATATTAAGACTGGAGTTTGATTCATAGTAATATTAACAGTTGTTGTTCCCGTGCAGCTATTTGCATCGGTTACCGTTAATGTATAAATACCAGAAGCTAAAATTGATGCGCTACTTATTGTTGGATTTTGCGTTAATGATGAAAAGCTATTTGGTCCATACCAAGAATAACTACCGCCACCGGTTCCTAATAAATTAATATTATTACCCGTACAAATTGTTTGGGATAATGCACTAGCTGTTAAGATTACTGGAGCATAAATATTTACACTAACATTTTGAAACGAAGAACAGTTATTTCCATCTGTTACAAAAACACTGTATGTGCCAATATTTAAAGTACTAGCATTTGTAATACTTGTGTTTTGTAGAGTTGAATAAAATGAGCCTGGCCCCGTCCAAGTATAAGTTATTGCTGAGCCACCTGCATTTAAATAAATAGTTGAACCGCTACAAATATTTGTATTGGCATTTGCAGTAAACGTAGGTAATGCATTTACAGTTACTGTAGTTAATGCAATTGAAGAACAACCTGTAACGGTGTTTGTAACAGTTACGGTATATTGTCCAGAATATATGGTGCCTGCGCCTGGTATAGTAGGGTTTTGGGTTCCTGACGAAAAACCATTAGGACCCAACCAACTATAACCACTACCTCCACCTGAATTTAGAATAATTGTAGTGTTATCGCATATTGGCATACCTGAATTTGCAGATGCAGTAGCTGTTGGATTATTATTTATCGTAATATTAATTGATGTATTGTTTGTACAGCCATTACTATTTGTTACACTTAATAAATATAATCCTGAAGCACTAATAGAAGCTGTCGAAATAGTAGGGTTTTGCAGATTTGATAAAAAGCCTCCTGGGCCTGACCATGTATATGTTGTTGCTGTTGATGCAAATAATGATATTGTACTTCCCGCACAATAAGCTACCGCAGATGAACTTGCCGATGGGTTTGGCAGTGCATTAACAGTAATTGTTACATTACTTGCTGGACCACTGCAACCTGCGGAAGTTGTATAAACTGAATAAATACCAGTCATAAGTCCAGTAGAACTTGGGATTGTTGGGTTTTGTAATATAGATGAAAAACTATTAGGTCCGCTCCAGTTATATGAAACTCCTGCCCCACCTGTTGCAAATAAATTAATTGGTGAGCCAACACACATTGAATATGCTAATGCACTGGCAGCAGGCGCACTAGGAGCGCCCGGATTGAAAATACTATATGGGCCGAATAAATTCACACAACCAAATCCGTCAGTAACTTGTAAATTATATGTTCCAGATGGTTGATTTAATAAATTTGGTGATGTACCAACCAAAGCACTTAAACTGTTTGTCCAATTGTAAATTAGGGTAGGTGCTCCTGTTACAGAAACATTTGTTATTGAACCAGTTGATGCTCCGCAATTACTGGGACTAACAGATGGTGATGGTGTAATTTGAGGTAAATTTCTAACTGTTACGGTTGCCGTTGTTATATTACTACATGTTGAAATGGCCGTACCTGTTACCGTATATACTGTGGTAAGAGTTGGTGTTACATTTATGGATGTTCCAGTTTGAATGGTTGACCAATTGTAAATATTTCCACCTGATGCAGTTAGAGTATATGTTTTGTTTTGACATATTGTGCCCGAAGCAACTGATATGATTGGCAAAGGTGTAATTGAAATTTGACCAACTGCTAGGTTCGTACAAGTATTTACTGCTGTTCCAATAACTGTATAATTAGTAGTACTAGAAGGAGCTAATGAAATTGAATTGCTTGAGGCTCCAGTATTCCATAAATACGAAGAACCTCCGGTAGCCGTAATTGTTCCTGTTTTTCCAAAACAAATAGACACACTTGTTGAAGATATGCTCGGTTTTGGATTAACAGTTACTGATGACGATACTGTTTTTGTACACCCTTGTGGACTTATTCCAGTTACATTATAAATTGTGCTTGATGATGGCGAAATAACAATGCTAGAACCAACCCCACCTGGACTCCATGTATAAGATGCTGCGCCAGATGCTGTTAATGTTGCCGAACTCCCAGAACATACAGAAACTGTGCTTGCGGTTGTAACTAACGGTATCAGATTTACAGTAATCGTCGTAATTGTATTACTAATGCACCCGTTTGTTTTTCCTGTAAGTGTATAACTAGTTGTTGTTGTTGGTGAAACAGAAATTGAATTTGTTGTAGCTCCTGTGTTCCAGGTGTAACTTGTAGCCCCTCCTCCTATAAGGGTTGTGGTTTGAGTACCACAGGTTGATAATATCGCTCCACTATTGATTGTTACTGTTGGTAAAGGTTTCACAACAATTGTTTTTGTGAGTGTTTGTTTGTAGCCACAAACCCCGCTTACAATACAGGTATATGTTTGAGTAGAACCAGGTAATACCGAAATGGTTTGGGTTGTTTGTCCGCCAGGTTGCCATTCATAGGCAGTTGCTCCTAATGGTGCGGTAAGAATGCTAGTATTACCTGGGCAAACAGAATCAGGTAATGCTTTAATGGCTGGGAAAGCAACACCGTCTAAAGCTTGAATCGTATAATTGCAAATATCACCAGCATAACCATCCACCATTAAATAATAATCTAATCCAATTGTTAAACCAATAGCAGTTACTGTAAATGTATTTGATCCTTCACGAAAACTTGATACAGGAGTAAAACTTGAACAGGCTAGGCCAGAAAAAATTTGCATTTGAATTCCACCACTAGGATAATTTCCAACCCAACAATTTCCAACTGTAACTCTTAAATTTGCAGTTGGATTTGCAGCAGTAAAACGAATCCAAGAATTATTTTCAATATTTACATCTAATGCTGGTGAAGACCAAGGGCCTGGCGTTGTTCCTGGATAAGGATAATATCCAAAAACTCCCCCAGTGTTAATTCCATTTATCTGATTCACACCACCGGATGTTTCATTATTTCCAAACATTTGACCAGCACCAGTTCCAGGTCTATCAGCTGTGTAAGCAGCACTTGTTGATCCGGCATAGCCATTAATATCACATACATAAAGTGCATTTGCACAATTATCATTTGTTGGCGATTGAACACATAATCCAAAATTACCTGATGTGGTTCCAAATCCCCAAAATCTAATATAATAAGTTGCTCCTGGAGTTAATCCAGTTGCAGCAATGTAAGGAAGTAAATCATTACTTGATCCTGGAAATGCAGTATTATCATCTGAACATTGTATTTGTGTTAAACTGCCACATGAGCCACTATATAAGGCCATTGCGCCGTCAGTGATAGCAGGCAAGGGAGCAGAAAAATTTGGTTGCGGTGTAATATATAAATTTCCACTTGCAGGAACCACAACTGCAAACCAAACATCATGACTCGAAGCTGAAAATCCACCAATCATAGCGCCACTTCCACCAGCACATGATGAAGGTGTTGGCGCTAAACCCACACCAGTAGATGTTGCGCCAATTGTAGAAAAGCTTAAATAATTACAACTTGATGTTACTGTTGGTAGTAATATTGCACTACATGGATTGTCGTTAGGTTGTGTTCCAAGCGCAATTGGGTTACCCACAACACAAACTGTAAAAGTATAACCACTTCCTGCGTAATAATCATATAATCTGAAATAGTAAACTTGACCGGGCACTAATCCAACAGCATTTATTGTTTCTGTTCCACCTGAAAAAGTATTATCTATACAATTTAATGAGGTTAATGAAGCACAGGCAGAACCTGTAAATAATTCTAAAACTGGATCCATACTTGCAGAACCAGTAACATTAATAGTTTGAGTATAACTATTCGCTGTAAATTTATACCAAACATCATCATTAGCATTACCTGTGCAGCCAGGTAAAGATTGCGTTGCTCCAAAAGATGTGCCTGAAGTGCCTGAACAACTTGTGTTTACAGATAGATTAATTGCCCCAGCACATCCATCATTTGCTGGCGCTGGAGGTGGGTTCGTTAAACAAATTGAGAATGTACTCGTGCCTGACCCAACCCCATAATGAAAAACTCTAATATAATAAGTTAAACCAATTGTTAAACCAGTTAAACTTACAGATTCTGCTTGCCCTGAAAATGTATTATCCATACAAACCATTGAAACTAAAGAACTGCAAGTTCCAGAAAACACTTCTAATACAGCGTCATAGCCTCCAGAACCAGTTACAGTTAATGACTGTGAGCTTGCTGTTGCTACAAATTTATACCAAACATCATCATCAGCAGTTCCTACACAGCCAGGTATTGTTTGTGTAGCACCTAATGATGTACCTGCAGTTGGCGACACACAAGATGCTGTTACAACCAAACTAGGAGCCGCAGAGCAATTATCAGATTGAGAAAATAGACTTGATGTGCTAATAATAGCAATAAATATTAATAGAATTTTGTTCATCCAAAAGTTTTTAAGGAAATAAAATGTATGGGTTATTTAGAAATTATTTCTGATTTAATTTCGTTGGGTAATGCGTTATAACGAATCAATAATTGTTTAACATTATAAATATTAAATTCAAAATCTGTGTCAGAATTAATGTATTTTTCTTCAGTGAAAATACGAAGTTGACCAAGTCCTTTTTCTGCTTTATATTCAATTTTAGTTTCAGTAACAAATTGCATTGCTAAAATTTCCGCTTTCATTTGTTCAATTGCATCAAACGATAAGGCGCCTGAAAAAGTATAATAATAAAGTTTATGAGTTACAGAATTTTTAGAAACTCCATTTTGAGAAAATGAAGAATTAAAAAGCATCATAAAAAAAATGATGAAAAATAATTTAAAATTGGATTGCATAAATATATTTGAATAAATTATAATTTGATACTATTATATATCAAGCGCGAAAATATATGATTTTTTTCGATAAACCTCTATCTTAAGGATATAAGTATAAAAGTAAACTGATTTAGGTTGAAATTTTAACATTCAGTTAAAGTTGAAACAACAGGGATTATTTTTTATCCAAAGAAATAAAACTATTTTATTTCTTTCCAATCTAGTAAATCTCTAATTACAACCGAAGCACAAGTCATTCCAAACACTGCAGGAATATATGAAATGGTGCCATAAGCTGATTTTTTAAAATTAGAGCCATCAGTGCGCATAATGGAAGCATGATCGGGTAATTCTGAAGAAAAAACTGCTTTAAATCCTTTACGAATTTCGTGTTTTTTTAATCGCTTTCTTAAATAATAAGCCATAGGGCAATTATATGTTTTTGAAAAATCAGACACAATTAATTGCGTAGGATCCATTTTACCACCAGCACCCATTGATGAAACAAGTCGTTGCCCCATTTCCATAGCCGTTTTAATCATATAAATTTTTGGTGAAATGCTATCAATTGCATCAATAACATAACTGTATTTTTTAGCTAATAATGCTTTCACCATTTCAGGATCTTGAAATTCTGAAATCACATTCAGTTTAATGTTAGGATTAATCAATGTTAATCGCTCTTGCATAAGTAATGCTTTACTCATGCCATGTGTTGACGAAAGTGCTTGTAATTGCCTATTTCTATTTGTTGGATCAACAACATCACCATCAACAATTGTCATTTCACCAACACCAGCCCTGCATATAGCTTCTGCAGCATAAGAACCAACACCACCTAAGCCAACAATTAAAACATGAGCTTTATCTAAAATATCTATACCCTCATCTCCAATCAAAAGTTGAGTGCGTTGTAACCAATGTTTATCAGGATTTAATATCATAAAAATAAAAGTTTGAAATTACTATATATATATTCTTTTAACTCATTTTCATCCCTTTTTAATTTGACTGACGCCATTTTGTATACATCTGAAATTGATAATAAAGTGTTATCATCGGTTTCAAAAAATAATTTAGTTATAGGAAGTAGTTTAAAATTAAAATTTTCTTTATTGAAAATAGTATGATTTAATGAAAGATAAAATCCTTTCGAAATTAGTTGTAGTGCAAGTTCTTCTGATTTATTAAAACCATGAATTATTAGTTTAATTTTATTTTCAAATGGTTTGCACACTTCTATTAACTCATCAAAAGCCTTTACACAATGAATGATAATAGGTTTATCATATTTTATGGCTAATTCTAATTGTTTATGTAAAATTTCTTTTTGAGTATTTAAATCAGGATTTTTTAATTTATCTAAACCACATTCGCCAATTGCTTTACAATTTTTGTAACCTAAATAAGTTTCTAATTCATTATATGAATTCTCATTCACTAAATTAATATCATAAGGATGAATTCCTATTGAGAATAAACAATCAGTTTTTATTTCTGTGTCAAATAAAAATCGATTATTATATATTGAAATATTTATATCATCGTGTAAATAATGCGTATGAAGATTTATGAATTGGCTCACAATTATTTTTTAAACTTTCCTTTAAGTGCAGCTAATGCTGATTGCATATCATTTGCATCATAACTCACTTCTTCAACTTTTGGAGTAGATTTTTTTACAGATACGGTTGATTCTCCTTTCATTGATAATGCAATTCTTTTTCGTTTCACATCACATTCTGTAACATTAACCCATACTTGTTGTCCAACTTTTACAATCGTACTAGGATCATCAACAAACGAATCACTAATTTGTGAAATATGTACTAAACCATCTTGATGAACACCAATATCCACAAATGCCCCAAAATTAGTAACATTGGTAACTATTCCTGGTAAACGCATTCCTTCTCTCAAATCTTCAATATGATGAACCGAATCATCAAAACTAAATACTTCAAAAGATTTACGGGGATCACGACCTGGTTTTTCTAATTCACTTATAATATCCTTAAGCGTTGGTAAACCTATTGTTTCGGTAATGTATGAATTCAAATTAATTTTTTTACGAATCTCTTTGTCTTCCATTAAATTATCAACTTTAGTATTTAAGTCGCTTGCCATTTTTTCAACAATATGATATACCTCTGGATGAACGGCACTTTTATCTAATGGATTTTTCGCATCTCTAATTCTTAAAAATCCAGAACATTGCTCAAATACTTTGTCGCCCATTCGGTTAACTTTTAATAAATCTTTACGCGATTTAAAAGCGCCATTTTCGTTTCTATAATCTACAATGTTTTTTGCTAATGTTTCTCCAATGCCAGATACATAAGATAATAATTGTTTAGAGGCTGTGTTTAATTCAACACCAACGCCATTCACACAACTCATTACAACGGTATCGAGCTTATTTTTTAAAGCCGTTTGATCAACGTCATGTTGGTACTGACCAACACCAATTGATTTTGCATCTAACTTTACTAATTCAGCCAAAGGATCAGCTAATCTTCTACCAATAGAAACAGCTCCACGAACAGTTAAATCATAATCAGGAAATTCTTCGCGAGCCACATCCGATGCGGAATAAATAGATGCACCTGACTCACTGACCATAATTACAGGAATTGATTTAGGTAAAACTTCAATGCTTCTAATAAATTGTTCTGTTTCTCGCGATGCAGTTCCATTGCCAATTGCTATAGCCTCAATACCATGTTTTGCACAAAAAGCTAAAACTACATGTTGCGATTCTGTAACTCTGCGTTGAGGTTCGTGAGGATAAATAACAGTTTCTTCTAATAATTTTCCTTGTGCATCTAAAGCAACAACCTTGCAGCCACTTCTAAAACCAGGATCTAAAGCAAGTATTGATTTTTGCCCTAAAGGCGATGCTAATAATAGTTCTCGTAAATTATCAGCAAATACTTGAATCGCTTTTTCGTCGGCAATTTGTTTTGTCATTAAGCGCATTTCAGCTTCAATGCTCGGTTGTAATAAGCGCTTATATCCATCATCAATTGCTAATGAGATTTGTTCAGCACATTCTCCTTTCGTTTTAATGAATTGTTTTTTTATTTGCTCATGTGCAATTTCATCATCAATAACGATATCAAGTATCAAAAAATCTTCTTTTTCTCCACGGCGCATGGCCAACATACGGTGACTTGGACATGACATTAATTTCTCTTCCCATTCAAAATAATCTTCAAATTTTTGTCCAGCCTCTTCTTTTCCTCTTATTACTTTTGTTTTTACAATAGCACTATTTTTAAACAATACACGCATACCCTCTCTAACAACGGCATCTTCACTTATTATTTCAGAAATAATATCACGAGCGCCTTGCAATGCTTCATCAGGGCTATTTACCTCAAGTTCTTTATTTACAAATGACAATGTATCTTGAAATAAATTTGCTGTTTGTTGAGCTAAAATAATTGTTGCTAAAGGTTCTAATCCTTTTTCACGAGCAATGGTAGCTTTGGTTCTTCTACGTGGTTTAAAAGGCAAATATAAATCTTCAAGAGTTGAAAGTAATTCAGCCGAATTTATTTTTTGTTCTAATTCTTCTGTTAATTTTCCTTGGCCAGAAATAGACTTTAATATACTTTCTCTTCGTTGTTCTAATTGTCTTAAACGTTCAATTTCGTTTTTTATCGTAATTACTTGAACTTCATCTAAACTTCCAGTAACTTCTTTTCGATATCGAGAAATGAATGGAACGGTTGCGCCTTCGTCCAGCAATTCAACTGTTGCTTTTACTTGTTTAACATCAACACTTAGTTCCGTTGCAATTTTTATATAAAGGGAAGTTTCTATCATAATTTTATTATTATAAGGGTTATAAATGTAAAATTATAAAGTCTTTTATTTGATTGATTTTATTAACACTCAAAAAATGAACTGTTGAAACTTTTTTTGAACAGAATTATTAGAAGATTTAAGAGAATTTAGAATTGTTGTTTTTAATATAAAACCCTTACATTAACTGGTTCGTCTTTAATTAGTTTACTTTTAACGAATTTTTTTATTGTTTATTTCAAAAATTCTACTAATTTTGGTATGAATAAAAAAATATAAAATATGAAAAAAAACTACACATTATTTACAGCTGGATTGATTGCGATAGCAGTTCATTCAGTTAATGCGCAATGTCCGATACCAAGTTTGGTTACGGCATCGCCAAGTACCATCTGTGCTGGAGGAACAACCTCTTTAAATGCTACGGCCGCTGGCTCTTCAATTAGTTGGTTTACAGTTCCTACTGGAGGAGTAGCTATAGGTTCAACTGCTAGTGCGACTAATTTTTCAATTAGCCCAGCAACCACTACAACTTATTATGCTGAATCATATGTTTCTACACTTGGTTCTTTTACATTGGCTTATACTGGAGCAGCTCAATCTTACACAGTTCCAGCTGGAGTTTCTTCTTTAACAGTTGAAGCTTATGGCGCTCAAGGTCAAACTTCTGGAACATCTGTTGGAGGATTAGGGGCTTATACAAAAGCAACTTTAACAGTAACACCTGGTCAAGTATTAAGTATTTATGTTGGTGGTAATACAGGTTTTAATGGTGGCGGAATTGCAGGTACTTCTGGTGGTACTTATTTATCAGGTAATGGTGGTGGTGCTTCCGATATTCGTATTGGAGGAACTGCTCTTGTAAATCGTGTATTAGTTGCAGGCGGCGGCGGCGGCGCTGGTCGTCAGTCTTGTACATCTCAAACTGGTGGTGCTGGAGGATATCCAGGAGGTCTTGGTGGATGGGGTGATGGTGTAACAGGAGTTAACGGTGGTGTCAATGGTGGCGGTTCTTCTGGAGCTGGTGGTTGTGCTGTTTGTTGTTCTTCTTCTCGTGGCGGTGGCGGCGGCGGCCAAAATGGTGGCGGCGGAGCTGGAGGTTACGGTACAAGTACTGGTGGAACTGCTGGAGCATGCGGAACAGGTAATACAGATCCTTTTGGTGGTGGTGTTGGAACAAATCCAACTGGTGGTTGTTTAGGTATCGGAGGTGATGGTGGAAATTATGGCAACGGCGGCGGCGGCGGCGGTGGCGGTGGCTGGTATGGTGGCGGTGCTGGTGGTGGAAACTGGGGTTCTGGCGGTGGCGGTGGCTCATCTTATTATGGGACATTAGCAGCTCCTACAACTTCAAATGGAGTAAGATCTGGAAATGGGCAAGTTGTAATTACTGGTTTAGCAACAACTTGTACTTCTGCCTCACGTACTTCAGTTACAGTTACGGTTGGTTCAATTCCATCAGTATCAGTTACAAGTGGAGTTCTTTGTTCGGGTAGTTCATATACGATGGTTGCTAGTGGTGCTGGTACTTATACTTATTCGGGAGGTTCGGCAGTTGTTACTCCAACTACTAATACCTCTTATAGTGTTACTGGAACAAGTACTTTAGGTTGTGCTGCATCTAATACGGCTGTTAGTTCAGTTACTGTTAATGCAAGTCCTTCTGTAATAGCTTCCACCTCTAATTCTATGATTTGTTCAGGCGAAAGTGTTGTTTTAACGGCCTCTACTTCAGCAACTTCTTATACTTGGAGCACAGGCGCTACAACCATGTCAGTTTCAGTTTCTCCAACTGTTACTTCAACTTATACTGTTAATGTTTCTAATGCAGCAGCTTGTGTTGCTTCATCAACTATTATGGTTACAGTAAGTCCTTGTACAGGTATTAACGAAGCTTTAGCTAATTCAATTTCAGTTTATCCTAATCCAACTTCAGGAATAGTAAACGTTATTTTAACTTCAGAATTATCTAAAAATTCTGCTTTAGAAGTTTATGATGCATTGGGTAAATTAGTAGTTAAACAAGTTTTAGCTAACGAAACAAATACAATTAATATTTCTAACTTAAATAATGGTATTTATACTTTTAAAGTATTAAACAATTCTAATTTAGTAAAGATTGGAAAAATAGTTAAGCATTAATTATTTTATCATTTTATTATTAAACCCTCGTATGTGGAACATACGAGGGTTTTTGTTTTAAACATGTTATAATTTTATCTAAGTCTAATTTTTTTAATACAAAAATTCTATTAATTTTGATATGAATAAAAAAATATAAAATATGAAAAAAAACTACAAATTATTTACAGCTGGTTTGATTGCGATAGCAGTTCATTCAGTTAATGCACAATGTCCGATACCAAGTTTGGTTACGGCATCGCCAAGCACATTATGTGCAGGAGCAACAACTTCTTTAAACGCAACTGCCGTTGGAACTTCAATAAATTGGTTTACTGTTCCTGTTGGAGGAGTTGCGGTAGGTTCAAGTGCAAGTGGATCTAATTTTACAATTAGTCCAGCTACAACAACAACCTATTATGCAGAATCTTTTACTTCAGCTGTTCCCACAACTACTTATGCTTTTACGGGTGCTGCTCAATCGTATACTGTTCCTGCAGGTGTTTCATCTTTAACAGTTGAAGCGTATGGTGCTCAAGGGCAAACTGCAGGTTCATCATCAGGTGGATTAGGAGCTTATACAAAAGCTACATTAACTGTTACTCCAGGTCAAGTAATAAGTATTTATGTTGGTGGACAAAATGGATATAATGGCGGTGGATTGAGCGGAACGATGGCTTCCTATACTGCTGGTGTTGGAGGTGGAGCTTCTGACATTCGTGTTGGTGGAGTTGCGCTTACAAACCGTGTTTTGGTTGCTGGCGGCGGCGGCGGTGCAGGCAAAAATGCTTGTACTACTCAATCAGGTGGCGCAGGAGGATATCCTGGTGGCGCAGGTGGCTTAGGAGATGGAGCAAATGGAACAAATGGTGGAGTAAATGGCGGCGGTGTTTCTGGCGGTGGCGGTTGTGTTTCTTGCTGTTCTTCTTCTCGCGGCGGCGGCGGCGGCGGCCAAAATGGTGGCGGTGGCCAAGGAGGATATGGTACGAGTACTGGTGGTACTTTAGGATCTTGTGGAACTAACAATTCTGATTATTCGTCTGGTTGTGGTTCTCCTGTTGGAATTGGATATGGTTGTTTTGGGCTTGGAGGTGATGGACTTGTGCCTTCTTGTAATGGCGGCGGCGGCGGCGGCGGCGGTGGCTGGTATGGTGGCGGTGGCGGTGGCGCTAACTGGTCATCTGGTGGTGGCGGTGGCTCATCTTATTATGGAACATTAGCTGCACCAACTACTTCAAATGGTGTTAGATCAGGAAATGGTCAAGTAGTTATTTCTGGTACGCCTTCAACTTGTACTTCTGCTTCACGTACTTCAGTTACAGTTACAGTTGGTTCTATTCCTACAATTTCTGTTACAAGTGGCGCTATATGTGCTGGTAGTTCTTATACTATGGTAGCTAGCGGTGCTGGTACTTACACTTATACGGGAGGTTCAGCAGTTGTTACTCCAACTGCAAATACATCTTATAGTGTTACAGGAACAAGCACTTTAGGTTGTGCTGCTTCTAATACGGCTGTAAGTTCAGTAACAGTAAACGCTGTTAGCCCAGCTGTTACAGCTTCAACTTCTAATTCTATTATTTGTACAGGTGAAAGTGTTGTTTTAACAGCATCTACTTCTGCAACTTCGTATACTTGGAATACTGGTGCTATGACCATGTCAGTTTCGGTTTCTCCTACAGTTACTTCAACTTACACAGTTAATGTTTCTAATGGAACAGCATGTATTGCTACTTCAACTATTATGGTTACAGTAAATGCTTGTACTGGAATTAATGAAGCATTTGCAAATTCAATTTCAGTTTATCCTAATCCAACTTCAGGAATGGTAAATATTAATTTAACGTCAGAATTATCAAAAAATTCTATGTTAGAAGTTTATGATGCTGTTGGTAAACTAGTTGTCAAACAAGTTTTAGCTAACGAAACAAATACAATTAATATTTCTAACCTAAATAATGGTATTTATACTTTTAAAGTTTTGAATAATTCTAATTTAGTTAAAATTGGAAAAATAGTTAAACAATAAGACTATTATAATATTATTTTTAAACCCTCGCATGTATCACATGCGAGGGTTTATTGTTTTAAATATGTTATAAATATATTTAAGTCTAATTTTTTTAATACAAAAATTCTACTAATTTTGATATGAATTAAAAAATTTAAAAAATATGAAAAAAAACTACACATTATTTACAGCTGGTATAATTGCGGTTGCAGTTAATTCAGTTAATGCGCAATGTCCAATACCAAGTTTGGTTACGGCATCGCCAAGTACCATCTGTGCTGGAGGAACAACCTCTTTAAATGCAACGGCCGCTGGTTCTTCAATTAGTTGGTTTACTGTTCCTACTGGCGGAGTTGCTGTTGGAACTAGTGCAAGTGCAGCTAATTTTTCAATTAGTCCAGCAATTACAACAACCTATTTTGCTGAATCTTATTTAAGTTCTGCACCTTCAACTACATTCGCTTATTCTGGTGCCATTCAAAACTATACTGTGCCAGCTGGAATAACAACTTTAACTATAGTTGCGAAGGGAGCTGAAGGTGGTTCTCATACTACTTATCTTGCAGGGAAAGGTGCTAGTATGAGTGGCGTATTTACAGTTACTCCTGGTCAAGTATTAAAGGTATTAGTTGGTCAAAAAGCAGCTGACGTTTCACTTGGTAGTAATGGAGCCGCAGGTGGCGGTGGTGGATCTTTTGTATCTACAATCCTTAATGTACCTTTAATAGTAGCTGGCGGTGGCGGTGGCCGAAGAAATACTGGTACAGTTGGTGTATTATTATCTGCAAATGCTGTAACAGGTACTAGTGGTGTTGCCTCACAAGATTTGTCAGGTGCAGGAGGAACTCCAGGCAATGGAGGACTGTCAGGTGAGCCAACTGGTGGTGGTACTGGTGGACCTGGAGGAGGTTTTAATACTAACGGTGGTCCATCTGGAACTGTTGGAGGTACTCCAGGCTTTTCTTTTATTAGTGGTGGAGCTATTGCTCCAGTTTGTGCTCCCTTTACTTCTGGTATAGCTTCAGCTGGTGGATTTGGTGGTGGAGGTTCTGGATGTTGGTGTTATAGAGGTACTGCTGGCGGCGGCGGTGGCTATAGTGGTGGTGGTACAGGAGTTAATGATGAGGGCGGCGGCGGCGGCGGTTCTTATAACGTAGGAACTAGTCAAGTTAATGTTGGAGGAATAAACACAGGAAATGGTGTGGTAATTATAACTCCTAATTCTGTTCCATGTACTTCAGCGTCCCGTACTTCAGTTACAGTTACAGTTGGTTCTATTCCAACTATTTCTGTTACAAGTGGTGCTATTTGTGCTGGCAGCTCTTATACAATGGTAGCTAGCGGTGCTGGTACTTATACATATAGTGGTGGTTCTGCAGTTGTTACTCCAACAGCAAACACCTCTTATAGTGTTACAGGAACAAGCACGTTAGGTTGTGTTGGTTCAAATACAGCAGTTAGTTCAGTTACTGTAAACGCTGTTAGTCCTTCTGTTACATCTTCAACTTCTAATTCAATAATTTGTTCAGGTGAAAGCGCTATTTTAACCGCGTCCACTGCTGCAACTTCTTATACTTGGAATACTGGTGCTACAACCATGTCAGTTTCTGTTACTCCAACAATAACATCAACTTATACAGTTAATGTTTCTAATGGAACAGCTTGTATAGCAACATCAACTGTTATGGTTACTGTAAATGCTTGTACTGGTATTAACGAAGCTGTTGCTAATTCAATTTCAGTTTACCCTAACCCAAATAATGGTGTGATAAATATTATTTTAACTTCAGAATTGTCAAAAAATTCTTTATTAGAAGTTTATGATGCTTTAGGTAAATTAGTTGTTAAACAAGCTATGGTTAACGAATTAAATACAATTAACATTTCTAATTTGGAAAATGGTATTTATGTATTTAAAGTTATAAATAATACAAACACAGTTAAAATTGGAAAATTAATTAAACAATAATTATTTTATAATTTTATTTATTAAACCTCGTATGTAAATCATACGAGGTTTTTTATTTTGTATGTTTTATTTAAATCTAATTTTTTTAATACAAAAATTCTACTAATTTTGGTATGAATTAAAAAAATATAAAATATGAAAAAAAATTACAAATTATTCACAGCTGGTATAATTGCGGTTGCAGTTAATGCAGTTAATGCGCAATGTCCAATACCAAGTTTGGTTACGGCATCGCCAAGTACCATTTGTGCTGGAGGAACAACCTCTTTAAACGCTACTGCGGCAGGGTCTTCAATCAATTGGTTTACTGTTCCTACTGGCGGAGTTGCCGTTGGAACTAGTGCGAGTGCAGCTAATTTTTCAATTAGTCCAGCAATTACTACAACCTATTATGCAGAATCTTTTGTAAGTGCTGCTCCTTCTACAACTATTGCGTATTCTGGAGCAATTACCAATTACACAGTACCTGCTGGTGTAACAACTTTAACTATTGTAGCAAAAGGTGCTGAAGGTGGTGGTCATACTGTTTATCTTGGAGGAAAAGGTGCAGTTATGAGTGGTGTGTTTACAGTAACTCCAGGCCAAGTATTAAAGGTATTGGTAGGTCAAAAAGCTACTGATGTTTTTAGTGGATCTGGCGCAGCTGGCGGTGGCGGAGGATCTTTCGTTTCAACTATACTTAACGTACCTTTAATTGTAGCTGGTGGTGGCGGTGGCCGTAGAAATTACGGAACAGTTGGTGTTACCCCAAATGCAAATGCAGTTATCGGAACTAGTGGAGTTGCATCAAATGATGCTTCTGGAGCTGGTGGAACTGCAGGTAATGGTGGTCTTTCTGGAGAGCCAACTGGTGGTGGTACTGGTGGACCTGGCGGTGGATTTTATACTAATGGAGGCCCTACTGGCACAGTAGGTTCAACACCTGGGTTTGCTTTTGTTAACGGAGGTGCTATTGCAGCGGTTTGTTCTCCAACAACTGGTGGAGTTGTTTCGCCAGGCGGATTTGGTGGTGGCGGTGCTGGATGTTGGTGTTATAGAGGTACTGCTGGTGGCGGTGGCGGCTATAGTGGTGGAGGTACAGGCGTTAATGATGAGGCTGCTGGTGGCGGTGGTTCTTATAACATAGGAACTAGTCAAGTTAATGTTGGAGGATCAAATACTGGTAATGGTGTCGTAATTATTACTCCAAATGCTATTCCTTGTACTTCAGCGTCTCGTACTTCAGTTACAGTTACAGTTGGTTCTATTCCAACCATTTCTGTTACAAGCGGCGCTATATGTGCTGGGAGCTCTTATACAATGGTAGCTAGCGGTGCTGGTACTTATACTTATACGGGAGGTTCTGCAGTTGTTACTCCAACTGCAAATACATCTTATAGTGTTACAGGAACAAGCACGTTAGGTTGTGTTGGTTCTAACACAGCAGTTAGTTCTGTTACTGTTAACGCTGTTAGCCCTTCTGTTACATCTTCAACTTCTAATTCAATAATTTGTTCAGGTGAAAGCGCTATTTTAACCGCGTCAACTGCTGCAACTTCATATACTTGGAATACTGGTGCTACAACAATGTCAGTTTCTGTTACTCCAACAATAACATCAACTTATACAGTTAATGTTTCTAATGGAACAGCTTGTATAGCAACATCAACTGTTATGGTTACTGTAAATGCTTGTACTGGAATTAATGAAGCAATTGCTAACTCAGTTTCTGTTTACCCTAACCCAAATAATGGTGTTATGTATATTAACTTAACCAATGAATTAATAAAAAATTCTTCTTTAGAAGTTTATGATGCAATTGGTAAGTTAGTTGTTAAACAAGCTTTATCAAACGAATTAAATACAATTAACATTTCTAGTTTAGAGAATGGTATTTATACGTTTAAAGTATTAAATAATTCTAATTTAGTTAAAATTGGAAAATTAGTTAAGCAATAATTTTTTTTAATATTAAAAATAAAAAGCATCAGTTTATTTATAAACTGATGCTTTTTATTTTATGTATATACAGGGTTATTACTTTTTAGTCGACAATATGATATTTCTCATCATAATTATTTATTTTTTTAACGAAAATTCTTTTAAATTTGATTTGAATTAAAAAACAAAAAAGATGAAAAAAAATTACAAATTATTTACAACTGCTTTTCTTGCTTTAGCAATAAATTCGGTAAATGCGCAATGCCCGGTGCCGAGTTTAGTTACAGCATCGCCAAGTACGTTATGTTTAGCTGGAGCTACAACTACTTTAAATGCAACGGCTGTTGGATCTTCAATTAATTGGTTTACAGTACCAGCTGGGGGAGTTGCAGTTGGCACAAGTGCAAGTTCAGCAAATTTTTCAATTAATCCGGTTGCAACAACAACATATTACGCAGAATCTTTTGTTGCTGGTGTTAGTACTACCAATTATACTTATACTGGTGCTTTACAATCATATACTGTTCCTGCAGGAGTTACTCAAATGACTATAACAGCAGTTGGTGCTGCTGGTGGTACATTAACGGCTAACGGATTACACCTTGGTGGATTAGGTGCAAGTATGAAAGGTGTTTTTACTGTGGTGCCAGGAAATGTTTTAAAAATAATGGTAGGTGGTAAAGGAAATTCAGATCCGTCTTCTAGTGGAGGAGGAGGTGGTTCTGGTGTTTCTATTGCTGGCGTTGTTGCTATTGTAGCAGGTGGTGGTGCAGGTGTTGATTTTCAACAGCCAAGTTATGCTGGTATACATGCTTCTTTAGCTACTTCAGGAAATAACGGAAGTAGTGGAAATTTAGGTGGAGCAAGTGGTGCGGATGGAAGTGATTATGCCTATTCAGTAACAGATGTAAGCCGAGGTGGTCGAGGATGGAATTTTAATAATAATGGATCTTTTGGTGCTAATGGAACGAGCATGGGAACAACTTTCACTAACGGTACATTTGGTATCGGTGGTGGTGGCGGTTCAGTAGGATACGGACTATGTAATTGCGGCGGCGGTGGCGGTGGTTATTCGGGTGGTGCATCTGGAACAGCTAATAATACTGGGGGCGGTGGTGGTTCTATTAATAATGGAACTTCTCAAGTTAATACAGCTATGGTTGGTACTGGAAACGGAACGGTAACGATTATTACTAATGGTGCTTCTTGTACTTCTTCTTCTCGTACTCCAATAACCGTCTATGTTGGTACAACTCCAACTATTGCTGTTACAAGTGGTTCTATTTGCTCAGGTAATTCTTATACTATGGTTGCTAGCGGCGCTGGTACTTATTCTTATACTGGAGGTTCTGCTGTGGTTACCCCAACTACAAACACTTCTTATAGCGTTACAGGAACTAGTACCTTAGGTTGTGTTGGTTCTAACACTGCTGTTAGTTCTGTTACA
>JBBQKU010000026.1:0-54466 GCA_038327195.1 Bacteroidota bacterium
TTTAATACGCCTTTATTTTTAGAAGCAAACTCAAGAGCCGCTCTAATATCAATACCATTTTCGTTATAAAAAGAAGCAGTATGATCGCCGATACCAACAATTTTTACACCTTGTTCAGATAATAAGCGAGCAGAGTGAGATCCAGCATTTCCAAAACCCTGAACAACTGCAGTAACTTCGTTTGGTTTTTTACCCAGACGCTTAAGTGCGGCTAAAGTGTTAACCATAACACCACGACCAGTTGCAGCATCACGGCCTAAAGAACCTCCAATGGCAATAGGCTTCCCGGTAATAACACCTGGTAAGTCTTCACCCATCATTTTATTAAATTCATCCAATATCCAAGCCATTTCGCGGCCGCTTGTACCCATATCAGGAGCAGGAATATCTTTATTTACACCAAAAACATCTTTCATTGATTTTGCATAAGCTCTTGTTAAACGCTCAAGTTCACCAAGACTCATGCTGCGCGGGTCGCATTTAATACCACCTTTTGCTCCGCCATATGGCAAGTTAGCAACAGCACATTTAAAACTCATCCAAGCAGCTAATGCCATTACTTCATCTTGGTTAACATCCATTGCATAACGAATACCACCTTTAGAAGGGCCTAATACTGTTGAATGCACGATACGGTAACCTTCAAATACTTGAATTTTTCCATTATCCATCATTACAGGTAAACTAACTTTTACTTGTTTAATTGGGCTTCGAAGTATCGTTAAAACGTCTTCTGACATGTTCATTAACTTTGAAGCAACATCTAAGCGAGCCAATACGGCTTCAAACATACTTTTGTGCGCTATTTCATTTGAGGTTTGTGCTGACATAACAATTTATTTTAGTTTAGTTTTTAGTTAGTTAGTTTTTAGTTAGTTTTTGCGTAACAAAATTAATAAAAATACTCAGAGTCCACCTAATATTCGACTAAAAGATTCTTATTACTCCTTAATATTATTACAATTAATGATAATTTTTAAAATTTACTTTATCAATTTGATTATTAGTTTACGATGCTATTTTTAATCATTTTTTTTATATTGAACTGACATAAATTTTATGGAAATTCATTTTCTATTTTATGAAAGACAAATATGCATATACAAATGGTGATACAAATATTAGGCTATCAAATCTGTCTAAAATACCACCATGCCCTGGCATAATTTTTCCAGAATCTTTTATGCCTGCCTGACGCTTAAACATGGATTCCACTAAATCGCCAAGTGTACCAAAAACAGAAACTAAAATAGATATGACAATCCAATGTTTAAGAGCTAATTCGGGAAATAAATGAGCAATAATAAATGCACAACCTATATTTAAAATAAAAGCACCAATTGTACCTTCCCAAGTTTTACCTGGAGAAATTCGTTCGAATAATTTATTTTTACCTATTAAACTTCCTACTAAATAAGCGCCGACATCACTTGCCCATATCAAAAGTATCATTCCTAAAACGTAATGGAAGTTATAAGGAGCGCAATCGTTATACCAAAGATTTGTGACATTATTAAAAGTATAAGCTCTATCCAAACATGTAATGTTTAATAATAGCATAAATGGAACAACTGTATATAAAATACCTGTAATTGTATAAGTAATGTTTATGATCACATTTGGTTTCTTATCAAATAATGCAATGATAAACACCATGAAAATAAAAACTAGAATGAATGGAAAAACGGCATCTAAGGGTAAAAACAAAACTGCATTTGTGTTTGATACGATTGAATATAGAAACATTAATGCTCCCAAAATTATACCTATAGTTTTGTATGGTTTAGCTCCAAGTTTTTCTGATAATTGATAAAACTCTATTAAACCCCAAATAGAAATTAAAAAGAATAGTGCTGAAAAGGAAATATAATTCAAGCAAATACCTGCTAATAAAACAACCACAAACACTGCTGCGGTTATTGCTCTTGTTATAAATGTTTTTAGATTTAATGCCATAAAAAAATCCCTTTCAAATAGAAAGGGATATTTACTTATTTATTTTCTTATTTATTCAGAAACTTTTATCGCTTCGTAACATCTAACTTCGCCAGCAGTACCTAAATATGCTGCGTCGATTGTTACTAATCCTATTTTTTTAATTTGGTCTTTAGATAAGGGTTTTGAAGGTGTCCAAGTTTCATCAACTAATTTTAAATCAACATCCTTATTTAGTAATATTTGATTTAATTGTTTTTGAGTTAAGTATACACAACCATTATCTTCCTCTTCGTCAGCAGCTATTAAAATAGTACCAATTACTTTTAACTTAGGCACATCTGGCTTATAAGTAAACTCCAAACCATCCTGAGTATTTTGTTCAATAAATTTTATTCCTAATAAATGAATATCTGCCATAATTGTAGTTTTTAATAAAAGACAATTTTAGCAATAAAATAGGTCTAAACAAACAAATAAGGCGTATTTATTTCAACCATTTTTACTGTATTGTTAATAATAAAAAAAATGGGGGCTCTAAATCGAGAAAAATATTAGAAAAAACTAAGGAACTATCAATTCAGGTGTCGTTAATACATTACTTTTATTTCCAGCTTTATCAAGTAAATACATGACATATTTTACTCTTTTTATTTTTTTGCTGTGTCTATATTGTTGAATTCTAACACTTATTTCACCACTAATAGGCTTTCCATTATAGGCATCGGATTGTGCTTTAACAATATAATTTGTTCGTAAAGTATCATTTGGCGAGGTTTTTAAAAATGCTCTATAAACATGAGTTATAGTGTCGTAATAATAATAAGTAGTATATAAACTTATGGTTGAATCATTTTCACCAACACCAATGTCTCCATTCCCATCATTAAACAGTATTGTTAAATCTGCTGATTCATCTGTATAAGGAATGAACTCTTTAAATTCAATAGTTGGTTCTGTAGTGTATTGTTTTTTCTTAATACAAGAATAACCAACTATTAAAATAATAGATAAGCCAAATAAATATTTAAAAAAAGATGTGTTCATCATAAATTCAGTATAAATTTACGAAATAATTTATTGTATTGAAACAATTTTCTGACATAGCATCACAAATCTTCGAAATAAAATCAGATTCTGAATTTAATGAACTCGCCATTTCTATTTTTCTGTTTCAATATCATCACAATTTCATCTACAAATCATTTGTAGATAGTTTGAAAATTAAACCAGAGCTAGTTAAAACTATTAACGATATTCCATTTTTACCAATCGAATTTTTTAAAACAAAAACTATTATTTGTGATGAATTGAAACCTGAGGCTATTTGTTTTTCAAGTAGCGGTACTTCTGGACAAACTACTTCAAAACATTACGTCAATTCGATTTCAGTTTACGAAAAGTCATTTACAAAAGGCTTTCAAATTTTTTACGGCGACATTAAAGATTATTGTGTTTTAGCCTTACTTCCATCTTATTTAGAAAGAGGTGGTTCTTCATTAGTGTATATGGCTAATCAATTAATAAAAGATTCGCATCATCCATTAAGTGGTTTTTATTTAGATAATTTAGATGAACTAATATTTACGATTTCTCAGTTAAAAAAACAAAATCAAAAAACAATTTTATTGGGTGTTAGTTATGCATTATTAGATTTAGTGGATAAAAATATCCAATTATCTGAAAATTTTATTGTAATGGAAACTGGCGGTATGAAAGGTAAACGCGAGGAATTAACAAAAAAAGCATTACATCAACAATTAAAAGATAAATTTCAAATACACCATATTCATAGCGAATATGGTATGACTGAATTACTATCACAATCTTATTCAACAGAAAAAGGTATATATAAGTCTGTGCCTTGGAAACGTATTTTAGTAAGGGATGTGAATGACCCATTTAGCTATGTAACACATGGAAAAACAGGTGGTATAAATGTGATTGATTTAGCTAATATTTATTCATGTTCATTTATTGAAACAAAAGATTTAGGAAAATTACATTCTGATAATTCCTTTGAAATAGTTGGTAGATTTGATGTGAGCGATTTAAGAGGCTGTAATTTATTAATTCAAAATTAATGGAAAAAAAACCGAGTGATTTTTTTGATCAAGTTTTTCAGGTTGCGCGTTTAATTCCGAAAGGTAGAGTTACATCTTATGGAGCAATTGCAAAATATTTAGGTTCTGCTTCTTCATCAAGAGTTGTTGGTTATGCAATGAATGCTGCACATTCTCAAAAAGAAAAAGTTCCTGCTCACCGTGTGTTAAATAGAAATGGCCAACTAACTGGAAAGCACCACTTCCCTACTCCATTTTTGATGCAGGAATTATTAGAAAAAGAAAATGTGATTATTGTAAATGATACTGTTCAAAATCTTAAACAACATTATTGGGATCCAACTATTGAATTAGCACTTTAAGTATTTTGCTTTTAATTATTTAGTGAAATTTTTACTTTTGGGCGTGCCCTTTCAGGTCAGGCTTTTCGTTACAATCTTTTTTTCGTGCCTCAAAAAAGGATTTTCATTCAATCCCTCACGCAATATAATTTAAACAGTGAATTTCAATTGAACCGTAAACTGCAAGAGGGATGCAAGCGAAAAGCTTTTTAAATGAGGTCGTTGAGGCTCTCGAAACGCCGAATTTAAAAAAATTGAAGCGACAGCCCGCTTTGGCTTCAGCCAAACTTGCCCAAATTATTATTATTATTATTATTATTTGGGCTTGACCCTAAAGGGTTGGGCTGACTTCGAGAGCCTCAGTCAGCGTTTCGACTAATTCGGCGTTTCGAGAACTCAAAGACCTTAAACTAAAAAAAAGGATTTTCATTCAAACCCTCACGCAATATAATTTAAACGGTGAATTTCAATTGAACCGTAAACTGCAAGAGGAATGCAAGTGAAAAGCTCTAAGACACGAGGAACGAAATGTTTTAGACTTGAAGCGACAGCCCGCTTTGGCTTCAGCCAAACTTGCCCAAATTATTATTATTATTATTTGGGCGTGACCCTAAAGGGTCAGCCTGTCCCGATTTTTCGGGAGGCTTTCTTTGCAATCTTTTTTTCGTGCCTCAAAAAAGGATTTTCATTCAATCCCTCACGCAATATAATTTAAACGGTGAATTTCAATTGAACCGTAAACTGCAAGAGGGATGCAAGCGGAAAGCTATAAGACATGAGGAACGAAATGTTTTAGACTTGAAGCGACAGCCCACTTTGGCTTCAGCCAAACTTGCCCAAATAATTATCATTAATATTATTTGGACACTTTGATTAAACAAAAATTAAAAACTATAAAAAACTGTGCAAAAGTTATTATAACATATTCCAAAAAACAGATATTCCATATTAATAAAATTAATTGTTTTTGTAGTTTAGCACTCGATTTTTACAATACAATAACACTATGAAAAAATACACATATACAGATAAAAAAGATACAAGATCAGGATTTGGAGCAGGTTTATCAGAATTAGGAAAAACAAACCCAAATGTTGTAGCACTTTGTGCTGATTTAATTGGTTCTTTAAAAATGGATGCTTTTAAAGCAGAAAATCCTGAACGTTTTTTTCAAATTGGTATTGCAGAAGCTAATATGATGTGTATTGCTGCGGGTTTAACCATTGGTGGAAAAATTCCTTTTACTGGTACATTTGCTAATTTTAGTACTGGTCGTGTTTATGATCAAATCCGTCAAAGTATTGCTTACTCTGATAAAAATGTAAAAATTTGTGCTTCACATGCTGGTTTAACTTTAGGTGAAGATGGCGCAACGCATCAAATTTTAGAAGATATTGGCTTAATGAAAATGTTACCAAATATGGTTGTTATTAATCCTTGTGACTATAATCAAACAAAAGCTGCAACTATTGCTATTGCCGATTACCACGGACCAGTTTACTTGCGATTTGGCCGTCCAACTGTTCCAAACTTTACTCCTGAAAATCAAAAATTTGAAATTGGAAAGGCAATCGTGTTAAACGAAGGAACTGATGTAACTATTATTGCAACGGGGCATTTAACATGGAAAGCGATTGAAGCTGGTGAAAAATTAGCTGAAATGGGAATTTCTGCCGAAATCATAAACATACATACTATTAAACCTTTAGATAACGAAGCAATTTTAAAATCAATTGCTAAAACTAAATGTGTTGTAACTGCCGAAGAACACCAAATGAATGGTGGACTTGGCGATAGTGTTGCTCAATTATTATCGAGAAACACACCAACTCCACAAGAGTTTGTTGCCGTTAACGATAGTTTTGGAGAAAGCGGAACACCCGATCAATTAATGACTAAATACGGATTAGATACTATTAATATTATTGAAGCTGCTAAAAAAGTTATGGCAAGAAAATAAGGTTAAATAAACCTTGCTACATAAATAATATTAGAAGTCAATTTTGTGTTATCAATTACTTCTATTTGTAAATGTTGGAATTTTTGAAGCGTATTTTTTATCGTAGTTCCACTTACAAAATGTAATCCATCTGTTTTTGTTTTATTAAAGCCAAAAACTTTAGTACTCATAAACTCCGTGTACCAAGTGCCTTTTTGACGACTTGTAATATCTTTATCAGCATCTCTAATAACCAATACGCCACCTTTATTTAATTTTGAAACACAATTTTCAATCACTTGAATTTGTTGTTCTTCTTTTAAATAATGTAAAACATCACTAATAATAAAACCATCTGCAAAGGGCATTTCGTAATTGGTAACATCACCAACAGCAAAAGATAAATTATCGGATTTACTAACACAATTGCTTGCAACTTCTATTTTTTCGTCGTCAAAATCAACGCCTAAAATAATTCTGTTCTTACTCTTAAACATTAGCATATATGGTAAAAAACCATAACCGCAACCAACATCCACAATTTTACCAACCTTTGGCATTAAACTTTCAAATAAAGAATAATTATTTTCGAGCTTGGTTTTAATTCGGCAATACCATTCTAAAACAGGCCCTTTATAAATATAATTGTTTATTAAACGAGAACGGAAATAATGAACAGTTTCAATTTCGTTTCGCAATAAATCATATTCTTTTCGCATTAATGCACAAATACCTTTTGTTTTTTCCTGATAAGTTTCGCCATAAGTAGTATCTGCAACTTTAATACGGTCTAAAAACTTCACCGTTAATTCACCATCTTTAATTAAAAAATCATTTTTAGTAACTACATCGCCAGCACCATGAATTAAAATAGGAATAATATCTAAACCTAATTGTTCGGCTAATAAAAAAGCCCCTTTATGAAAACGTAAAATTTCTCCATCAATACTGCGCGTGCCTTCTGGATAAATTAATATAGAATAACCATCTTTTACTAAAGCTTGAAGTTTATCAATGCTATTTTCATAACCTTCCGTTATCGGATAATAATCGGCCATGCGAACAATTTTACCATAAAAAGGAGAATTATAAACCCATTCGTTTGTGAACACAATAATTTTTGGATTTAATTGCAAGGTCATTGATAAATCAATATGTGACTGATGGTTTGCTACAATAACAGCTGGTGTTTTAAAGGTTTCGTTTTGAGGATTTATGATTGTTTTTTTTGTATTAATAAAACAACTCAACGAAAAACGAAACGCGTACATTATTAAATAATGAAATAATAATTTCCGTGTTGATTTTCGGGCTGGAAAAATTGAAAACAAAATAATTCCACAAACAGTAATCATAAACACACCAAATAAAAACACTACAAAGCCTAATGCAGTAACTAAAAGGTATTTTAAAGTATAAGGTTGTAGTCCTCTTTTTTTACGATTTAAAATCAACCAATTCACTAAAAGAGGTTGAACAATAAATGAAATAAATACAACACTTACCATTCCAATAATAGCAATTAAAGCAATAGATTGAAGTGCTGGATGTTTTGCAAAAACCATCACGCCAATACCAATGATTGTAATAAGTGCCGAAAGTAAAATAGAAGATTTAAATGAATCCAAGCTTTTTTTACCAACTTTATAATCACTTAATAAACCGTCCATAATAAAAATACTATAGTCGTCGCCCAAACCAAAAATAAAAGTGGAGATAATAATATTGATGATATTAAACTTCATGCCCACTAAACCCATAATACCCAATATCCAAAGCCAACTGATAAACATGGGTAAGAAATTAATAATTGCTAATTCTATTCTTCCATGATTTAATAGCATAAACCCAAATACTAAAAGGGCCGTAATCATTAAAATGGTATTGAAATCAGAACTAATAACTTCAACAAATTTTGAGGTTAAGTTTTGCTTATCAAAAACGGTAATGTTGGGATTGTCAGCAAATGCGTCATATATTAAATGACGATTAGCCGCATCTACTTTAATATGATTAATGATGGATGGTTTTCCATTTACATTACCAATCCACTCTTTAAATAAAAGTTTTTGAATGGTATCTGAATCTGCTTGCGACAGTTTTGAAACTGGTAAATCCAACAAATTATAAAATGCCTGAAATGCTGTTTCTTTAAATTTATAATTTAAACCCAAAGTTTTTAAATGCGTTTTTAAAGAATCTCTTTTTTGTTCTGTGAAAAACTGATTCCATCTATCAATACGAATTTGTTGTTCTTTGTCCGAAATAAACAAACCGTTTATAGAAGAAAACTTTTTAATAACACCTTCACTTTTAAATTTCAAAAGTGTTTCAGAAACTTTTTTATTGACTTCTAAAGCATCACTTAAATTTTTTCCACTACTAAACACATAAACTGAACGAGCTGCAAAATTATTAACTTCATCCAAATGTTTTTCGGCTAAACGAGTTTCGGGTGTCATGAAACTCATTTTATTCATATCACTTTCGAAACCAACATTCCCAGCGAAATATGTAAATACAAGTGTTACTATAAATGCCGAAACAACAATGATTTTGTTTTTATCAAATTCATACGCTGTTATTTTATCAATAAAAGTAGCCTTGTGATGCTCAATGCTTTTTAAATTCTTTTTATTTTTTCGTAAACCAATTGCTAATAAATGAGGCAATACAATAATTGAAAACAACATGGCTCCAATCAAAGAAAATGCAGCAAATAAACCAAAATCATGCAAGGCTTCGGATTTTGCAAATAGTAAACTCAAAAATGCACCAACTGTTGTTGTGCAACCTATAAGCATTGGAACTGTTAAGTCTTTTAAAACTGTTTTTACATTTTGATGATGTTTGTAATGTGTAAAAAAATGTAAGGAATAATTGATGGCAATACCTAAAACAACTGCTCCTGCAGCAATTGCAATAGCAGAAACAACGCCTTTAAAAATAAATAAAAATGCTAATGAAAATAAAACCCCAAAACCAACTGGCAACATAATAAAAATTGTAATGATGCCATTTTTAAAATAAAGTCCTATTAATAACGCGATACAAATTATGGCAATACTTAAAGTAAGCATCGTATCTTTTTGCAACTGATTAGCATTACCAGCCGCAACCACACAAGCACCAAAATTTTCGATTAATACAGTTTGATTAGATAATTTATGAGATAAGCTATCTACAGTATGTATTAAGTGAGCATTATCTTTTGTTTGATTTGGAAGGTATTTTGGAGTAATGAAAATAAAAGTGTGTTTATGGTCTTTGGTAACAATATGATTATTGTAGGTTTCATAATTTTCATCCAGTTGAATGGCTTGTAGTTTTTTTAAAGCAATGGGTGTAAAATTTAAAGGATCACGCACAATGTATTTACCCAAAACCATACCAGTTGGTGAAAGCAAAGCATCATAATCTTTTTTTAATGTGGCCTCAACGCTGTCTTTTAAAATTAAATGTGCTATTTTTTCATAATCTTGTTCTTCAATAAATAATGGAAGGTTGTTATAAAACAAATCATAAATCTGCCCTATTCTTTCATCCGAAATTTTGAAAGTAATATCTAAGTAATCAGCCTTGCTTAATTTAGGAAGCAAGTTTTCGTAAAAAACATCGCTTTTTTCTATTAAACTGTCAATAGAGGCTGGATTAGAAGCTGAAAAATGAACAACTAATTTATCTTTAGATTTTAAATTATCTAAGATAGAATTTATAGCTTTTGAGTTTTTATCTTGAGGAACAAAGCGGGTTATATCCTCTTCCAATTTAATTTTAGAAGCATAAAACCCTAATATACCGCAAACTGCAAAAATAAGTAAGCTAAAAATGAGCTTACGTTTTTGAAATAAGGAATACAAGGTATAAAACATAGGGTTTAAAGATAATAAAAACCTAATTGTATGCAATATAGAATGGTAAAAGAAAGCAATTAGTTAAACTGAATATCATTACCGTTTCATTTATTAAATAATTTTAATGTCTTCGGTATAAAACAATATTCTTAATGTTAGGAAAACTGGAAATATTATGATTACCCTCACAATCCAAAAAATATCTACCAGATCTTGCTTGCTTTTCGTCTATCCTAAAATGCCCTGTAATATCAGTTATTGAACTTCCAACACCAAAAGTTTGACAAAAATTTCTACCATCATTCGGAACACATGCCTCTAATGAAACTAAAATACCTGAAGATGGAGAGCCACCTATACTATCATAAACATAACCTTCATAAACTATGTTTTTTTCAAACTTTTTTTGATTCGAACAATTATATATTAGTGATAATGAAATTAATACGACACACAATCTTAATGAAAAATTAATAATTATATTTTGTTTAGTTTTTATCATGCTAAGTTATAAAAATACTTAAAAATAAATTAAATAAAGAATACAAGGTATAAAAGATAGTCCAATTTCAACAAAGTCTCATTGTACAATTTTTATGTAGTATCGGCATAACCAATTATTAATTATTTTTATTAATTGATTTAAAAAATAATTGTAATTGGTATTATACCCTTCTATTTTGTGCCTTCCCGAAAACTCCGCTTTTTTCGTTACACTTGTCAAAAATGAAGTTTTCGAACAAGCACTTAGAGTATTCTGACAGACGTTATTTATTTGAAAAAATTATTGTAAAATTTTTACTTAAACTTAAGATTAGATTTAATAACTAAGTAGCCAGTTCTAAAATTATATTGTTTACCATTTATGGTTTGCATATTGTTTTTATAAAATGTAATTGCTAACGATACATTTGATGAAACTCCAATCATACTTAAATCACTTACCGTAAAATTTAAACTGCTGGGCGAACCTGTAATGTGTTGAATGCTTGTGGTAATTGGGGCAGCACCAGATGAAATAAAATAAGTTTCTATTTCATCAGAACCACTATAACTAACTAATGGAATAGATACGTTACTAGATATATTAAATGAATCGGGAACAGAAGAATAACCCGTATAAACTGGATAAGGATTTGTGTTTGAAAAACTAAAACTAGATACAGAAACTGAGCCAGTAATATTCCAATTAAGTGGTGTGTTATAAGTTAGTGAAGTACTATCTTTATACATATTGGCAACACTAAAGCCATTATGTTGAAATGTAGTGCCATTTAAAGTTACATCACCCATATTTACTAATGAACCAACAATTGGATTATTGTCAATTAATGCCGTATTTGAAACAAAAGCCGTGCTAAAATTTGATAAATTACTAACTAATGTATTAGTAATTATAGCCTGTTTTCTACTAATAAATACGCCGTAATTACCACTAACTACAATTCCGCCCCCTGTGGTTGAAGCAACGGGCTCAGCGCTTTCCTTTTTTTTACATGAAGAAAAAGCTATGGCTATGATTGATAATATTAAAAATATAGTTTTCATAAATTAAATATAATGAATTATCATGTACAACTTAAAATTAATAAAAATGTTTATTTTAGAGGCAGTTTAAAATGATTGTATGTCCATATTAATTGCAGATAGTGGTTCAACAAAAACCGATTGGGTTTTGTTAGATGATAAAAAAGTATTGTTTCAATATCAAACCATCGGGTTTAATCCCTATTTTCAGAGCAGTGAAACTATTTTTAATGAACTGAAAAATGTGTTATTGCCTTTGTTAGAAAATCAATTAGGTAACATTAACCACATTGCTTATTATGGTGCAGGCTGTTCGAGTTCAGATAAAATAGAGGTTGTAAAACAAGGGTTATATTTAGCATTTGGTAATATTAAAACAGAGGTAAATCATGATTTATTAGCTGCTGCTAGAGCCTTATGTGGCAAAGAAAAAGGAATAGCTTGTATTTTAGGAACAGGAAGTAATAGTTGTTTATACAACGGAACTGAAGTCATAGAAAATGTACCTTCGGTTGGTTATATGTTTGGCGACCATGGAAGCGGAGCAACAATTGGTAAAACATTTATCCAAAATTATTTTGACGATAAATTACCACAACATTTAAAAATTGCTTTTGAAAAAGCAGGTTATCACCGCGAATTAATACTTGAAAACGTTTATAAAAAACCTTTGCCAAGCAAGTATTTGGCAAGCATTTCAAGTTTTATTTCAAATTTCACCAACGATAGTTTTATAAAAGAATTAATTACAAATTGTTTCATCGATTTTTTTGAAGCTCAAGTTTCAAAATACACCAATGCACATCAATTGCCTGTAAATTCGGTTGGTTCAATTGGTTTTTATTATAAAGAATTTTTAGAAATTGCCGCAAAAAAACAAGGCTTCAAAATTGGAAATATTATAAAATCACCTATTGATGGTTTAATTAAATACCATAGTTAATGTCATTTTTCATCATTCCAATAACCGCTTTAATAGCTTCGATACTTACATTTTTTTCGGGCTTTGGCTTAGGAACTATTTTGTTACCCGTATTTGCTATTTATTACCCAGCTCCAATTGCCGTATTATTAACAGCTATTGTCCATTTTAGTAATAATCTTTTTAAAATTGGATTGGTTTACAAAAATATTAATTGGAATATAATTTTACGATTTGGTTTACCGTCGATGTTTGCAGCCTTAATTGGTGCTTACTTTTTAAAAAATTTATTTAATAATCAAACCATTCTTTTTGTTTATCAAATTAGCGACAGTAATTTTTCTGTTACATTATTTAATTTAATAATTGGCGTGTTAATAATTGGCTTTTCGTTATTTGAAGTGATTCCATATTTAAAAAATTTAAGTTTCAATACTAATAAATTAGTGTTTGGAGGTTTGTTAAGTGGCTTTTTTGGAGGCTTAAGTGGACATCAAGGCGCTTTACGAAGTGCATTTTTAGTTCGTTTAAATTTACAGAAAGAAAGTTTTGTTGCGACAGGAACAGCTATTGCTTGTTTGGTTGATATAGCTCGAATGAGTGTTTATGCCTTTACTTTAAATTTTACTGAAGTATTTATGCACACTACTATTTTACTAATAAGTGTTGGTTTTGCTATCATTGGAGCATTTATTGGAAATAAATTATTAAAGAAAACAACCATTAGTTTTTTAAAATGGCTTGTTACCCTTTTTATGATGATTATTGGAGTGTTAATGATATTGGGAATTTTAAGCTAAACTCAAAAGCCACTGAACTGCTTCAACTTCAGAATTAAAAGCCTTTGAGGGACGTATTGGTTTGTTTATTTTCAAATAGAAACTCACCATTATTTTTTGAGCTAAATTATTTACAATCATAGCATCAGCAATTGTATAAATTGAACCTGCTTCACTTGCAGAAAATTCTCTAGCCTTATTCGTATAATTAGTTGTGTTACCAGCAATCATCAAAATAAGAGCAGGTTTTTTATCTGTGAGATTTCCTATTGCTTCCGTAATTTTCTCGCATTCATCTAAATCAATTACCGAACTAGAAGTCATATCAATTTTAATAATTGAGTTTTCTAATTTTGAAACAGTAGCAAATCCAAGATCTATAATTTTGAGTGCTTTCACACTCTAAATCTATATTATTGTTTTGACTTATCAAAGTGAACAAACATATTTATGTAAATTAGTCGAGATTTTCGCATAATCCATGGGAATAAAACAAGGATTAGTCCGGCATAGGTTGCTAAAAACCCAATTAAGCTAAATCCTAAAACTAATACTGTAATTAAAAATAAAGCAATACCTAAAGCTACATTTAAACCATAACTTACATACATGGCACCATAATAAAACCCAATTTCTTTTGTAAAAGACTCACCACAATGCGGGCATTTGTCTGGAGTATCAACAAATGTTTTTAAATTATAGATATTATTGTCTTTATAAAAATCGCCAATACAACATTTTGGACATTTATTATTTAAAATAGAATAGAGTTTTGTATTTTTTAGCATGGTTTAAAGTTAATGATTATCCAAATCTTAATTATGATAAAAATCATAAAAATAAGTTTAGGATTTTGTACAAGCCTTAACAACAGTTTTAATATCTGTTTTTTCAATAGCGGCAAAACCACCAGCAACATCAATAATATTAGAATATCCAGAACGTTTTAGCAAAGAGGCAGCAATCATACTTCTGTAACCACCAGCACAATGAATATGATATTCTTTATCTTTATGTAAATTATCTTTCCAACCATCTATAAAGTCTAATGGATTAGAACATACACCATCAATATGATTTGATTCATATTCACCTGGTTTTCTAACATCTAAAACATTTATAACTTGAGAATTAAATTTAGAGTTAAAATCATTTGCGTTAATTGACGTAATTGAATTTGTTGAATTGCCTTGTTTTTTCCATTCTTCAATTCCACCTTCCAGATATCCAATGCAATTATCATAACCTACTCTACTCAAACGTATCACAGCCTCTTGTTCTCTTCCAATTGGAGTTACTAATATTATTGGTTGATTTAGTTCTTTAATAATAACACCAACCCAAGGAGCAAATTGTCCATCAATTCCAATAAAAACTGAATTTGGAATATGCTCATGTGCAAAATCTGAAGGTGTGCGAACATCTAAAATAATTGCATTTGTTGACGTAATTAATTCTTTAACTTCTAAAGGTTTTAAAGATTTATTTCCGCTAGCTTTAACAGTATCAAAATTATTATAACCCATTTTATTAAGCATTGCATTTTTGGCAAAATATTGTGGTGCAGGCAAAATACCAGTTGTTAATTCTGTTATAAATTCCTCTTTTGACAAATTACCTAAAGCATAATTCACTTTCTTTTGATTTCCTAAAGTATCAAAAGTTTCTTTGCTCATATTTTTTCCACAAGCAGAACCTGCACCATGAGCTGGATATACGATAACATCATCAGGTAATGTCATGATTTTGTTTCGTAAAGAATCATAAAGCATGCTCGCTAAATCTTCTTGAGTAAGATTAGATTTAATTGCTAAATCAGGTCTTCCAACGTCTCCAATAAATAAAGTGTCTCCAGTAAAAACACAAAGTGGTTTATTATTTTCATCTGATAATAAAAAACAACTAGATTCGAGAGTATGGCCAGGCGTATGTAATGTTTTAATAGTTAGTTTACCAATTTTAAATTCTTGATTATCGGTTGCAATAGTTGATTTAAAAGATGTTTCGGCACTAGGTCCGAATACAATTTCCGCGCCTGTTTTATTAGCTAAATCAACATGTCCTGAAACAAAATCAGCATGAAAGTGCGTTTCAAAAATATATTTTATTTTAGCATTGTTTTTATTCGCTAAATCAATATACGTTTGATATTCTCTTAAAGGATCGATAATGGCACATTCGCCTTCCGACTGAATGAAATAAGCGCCTTGGGCAAGGCAATTTGTATATAATTGTTCAATAATCATAATAGTAATTTATACACTAAAGATAATGAAAAGAATAAATGGTTTGACCAAAATTTTATCAATGTTTTTTAAATTAAATTTGATTTTAGTAATCCTATCATTTTTTTTTTTATATTTAATTTTACAATACCGATTATTTTAAAATGATACCATTTAATAAGCCTACAATTACTGGAAACGAACTTGAATATATTAGTCAAGTTATAGCTTCAAAAAAGCTTTCTGGTGATGGAGCCTTTACAAATAAATGCACTCAATTTTTCGAATCGAAATATGGGTTTAAAAAGGCATTATTAACAACATCATGCACAGATGCTCTAGAAATGTGTGCAATTTTATGTGATATAAAAATAGGAGATGAAATAATTGCACCTTCCTATACATTTGTTTCTACAGTAAACGCTTTTATTTTAAGGGGAGCAACTGTTCGATTCACAGATAGTCAACTTGATAATCCTAATATGAATGTTGATTTGATTGAACCATTAATTAATTCAAAAACAAAAGCTATTATTTGTGTTCATTATGCAGGTATACCTTGCGATATGGATAAATTGGTTGCACTTGTAAAAAAACATCATTTATTTTTGATTGAAGATGCTGCTCAAGCCATTGATAGTTATCATAAAGGAAAGGCTGTAGGCAGTTTTGGGCATTTTGGAGTATTTTCATTTCACGAAACAAAAAACATTACTTGTGGAGAAGGGGGATTATTAGCAATAAATGATGAGGCATATATAAAACGAGCTGAAATAATTAGGGATAAGGGTACAAACAGAAAATCATTTATTAATGGTGAAGTCGATAAATATGGTTGGGTTGATATAGGATCTTCCTTTTTACCATCAGAATTAAATGCAGCTTTTTTATTTGCTCAATTGGAGAAATTAGATCATATACAACAAAAAAGAAGAGCTAATTGGGAATTATATTTTGATGAACTTATAGAATTACAAAACAATAAAAAAATATCCTTACCTAATATCCCAAACTCTATTATAAATGGGGTGCACACATTTTACATTATTTGCAATAATGAAAATGAGCGTTCAAATCTAATTAATTATTTAAATGAATATAAAATAAAAGCATTTTTTCATCACATTTCCCTTCATAACAGCATTTACTTTAAAAACAAGCACGACGGAAGGGATTTACCAATGTCAATACATTTTACAAATTGTCTTTTAAGGCTTCCGTTATTCGACGAATTGACTATAGACCAAATAAAATCAATAACAATGGCAATAAAACAGTTTTATTTGATGGAAAGGTAATTTTTAATTATTTTTAAATTCATTATAAAATTCAAAGTAAACAACCAATTCACAACTACACAGTAAAAATATTTCAAAAAATATAAATTTTAAATATTTTTGTTAATCTATTATGACAAACTCAACAAAATCCAAAAATCAAAAAGTTTCATTAAATACTGAAAGAGCAAATTTTTCTTTTTATAAAGGTGTTGAATTATATTATTTACTTGGATTAATTTCCATATTATTATTAACTGTAATTATACGTTCTAACTTTTTAAATATGCCTTTTGAGCGCGATGAAGGTTCTTATGCCTATTGCGGAAAAATAATTTTAAATGGTGCGGTTCCATTTAAAGATATTGGCTCACAACGTTTACCTGGTGTTTTTTATTGCTATGCCTTAATTGTGGCAGTATTTGGCTACACATTAAAAGCATTGCACATTGCCTTTATTGTCATAAACTTAATAAGCGCAATATTAATTTATTTTATTACTCGCAAAATATTTAATAATGTTGCGGCAATAGGCGCTACACTATTTTGGGCTTTGTTATCAATGAATATGGCAATTTCTGGATTTACAGTTCAATCAGAACATTTAGTTGCCTTTTTTGCTTTAGCTGGAATTTACACGTTAATAAAATACTTTGATAAATATTCTTATATCTGGATTATTCTTTCTGGCTTAAGTTTTTGTTTAGCGTTTGAAGTAAAGCAAACATCTTTCTTTTTAGGTTTATTTGCTGGCATCATTTTAGTTGGCCGTCAGTTTTTTGAAAAGGAAAGGAATTTTAAACGTATTTTTATTTCCATATTCTTATTTTCGATGGCAATTGTTTTGCCAGTTGCAATCGATTTATTTATAGTATACAAAAGAGGTGGATGGGAAGATTTTAATTATTGGTTTTTTGATATTAGAAAAGAATATTCTTCAGTAATTACTTTCGACCAAGGTTTAGAATACTTAGCTATGAATTTTAAAGGTATGTATGAAAATTATAAATTCATATGGATCTTATCTATGCTTGGTTCAATTTCAATATTGTTTACAAATGTAAAGTGGTGGCTAAAGTTTTTCGTAATTGGATTTTATGGATTTGGTTTTTTAACAGTGATGCCAGGAAATCACTATTATGGTCATTACTTTTTGCAGTGGGTACCAACTGTTTGCATAAGTGCGGCTGCATTCATTTATTCTGCGCAGGAGTTATTAAAAACGAAATTTAATATTCAAAAAACATCTACTTACATTTTTTTAGGAATTTTGATTGTTTTTTCTTTTTCACATTTGAGTGCTTTAAAAAAATATTATTTTAATAAAAACAATTCTTTGCTTTTAAGACAAGTTTACGGTTTAAATCCATTTCCTGAATCGAAGGTTATTGCAGATAAATTAAATACGTTAATGAATCCAGAAGATAAATTAGCAGTTTTTGGAACAGAAATTCAAATGTATTTCTATACTAAAAAAACTTCTCCTTCGCGATTTGCAGGATCGGGAGCGCTTTTAGAATTCCCCGTTAAAAAATCTGAAGAATGGCAAAATGAATTTATATCGGATGTTGAAAAAGCAGATCCGAAATACTTAGTGTTTTTCTCTCACCCAATCTCTTGGATGGCAAATCCAAATGTAAAAAATTTAATATTTCCGTGGTTTGATAAATTTAGTGCAGAAAAATATAATTTAATTGGCTTTGCTGATATGTATGATAATACTACAAATTATGTTTGGGGTGCAGATATTGATTTAGTAAATAGTCCTCCAAAATCTCAATACAAAGTTTTTGTATTTGAAAGAAAATCTACTAAATAAATTATAATAACTGATTCTAATTCTTGATTATGATAAACGTAACCAAATCATATTTACCTAAACTTCAAAATTACGTTGAGTTAATTGAAGGGATATGGGAAAATCATCATCTTACTAATAGAGGTCCGTTAGTTCAAAAGCTCGAAAAAGATATTTGTGAAAAGATAAAAACAAATAATCTTTTATTTGTTTCAAATGGAACAATTGCCATTCAACTAGCAATAAAAGCACTTGATATAACTGGTGAAGTAATTACAACTCCATTTTCTTATGTAGCAACAACGACATCTATTTTATGGGAAAACTGTCAACCGGTATTTTGTGATATTGATAATAGCACGTTTTGCCTTGATGCAGATAAATTAGAAGCTTTAATTACACATAAAACTTCAGCAATATTAGCAACTCATGTTTATGGAATACCTTGCGATGTTGAAAAAATAGAATTGATAGCTAAAAAATATAAATTAAAAGTAATTTATGATGCCGCCCATGCTTTTGGCGTTATCTATAAAAATCAATCTTTACTAAATTATGGTGATGTAAGCACCTGTAGCTTTCATGCTACAAAATTATTTCACACAGTTGAAGGAGGTTCTGTAACTACTAGAGATGCAGAATTATTTGAAAAAATAAAATTATACCATTCATTTGGACATATTGGGGATGAATATTATACTCAAGGTATTAATGGAAAAAATTCTGAATTTCATGCCGCTATGGGTTTATGTAATTTACCTATGTTAAAAGAATTAATTGAGAATCGTAAAAAAACTACGGAACTATATACTAGTTTAATATCTAGTCAAAATATTACTAGACCTCAAATACCTGAAGGGACAGAATATAACTATGCATATTACCCTGTAGTATTTAAAGATGAGGCAACTTTATTATTAGTAAAAAATAAATTAATGGAAAATGAAGTAAATTCTCGACGTTATTTTTATCCATCTTTAAATAATTTACCTTATTTGACTCAATCAAATCCTTGCCCAATTTCTGAAGATATTTCTAAAAGAGTACTTTGTTTGCCATTATATTATGGCATTGAAACAATTGATGTTGAGCGTATTTCTAAAATAATAAATTCAGTATTTTAATATGAAGATTGCTATTATGCAGCCATATTTATTTCCATATATTGGATATTTTCAATTAATGAATTCGGTTGATGAATTTATTGTTTATGATAATATTCAATTTACAAAAAAAGGTTGGATAAATAGAAATCGTATTTTAGTAAATGGTATTGATGCCTATATTACTTTACCCCTAAAAAAAGATTCTGATTACTTAGATATTAAAGATCGATACCTTTCTGATGACTGGAAAAATGAAAGTAAAAAGATGCTTAATCGAATTACCGAATCTTATAGAAAAGCTCCAAACTTTGAATCTGTTTTCCCATTAATAGAAAAATCATTATTATTTGAAGACAAACAACTTTTTAATTTTATTTTCAATTCTTTAAAACTTACCAAAGAATTTTTAGATATAAAAACTTCATTTGTAATTTCCTCAACATTACAAATCGATCACCATCTCAAATCAACTGAAAAGGTAATTGCATTATGTAAAAATCAAAATGCAACAACATATATTAATCCAATTGGTGGAGTTGAATTATATAATAAAGAAGAGTTCAAAAAAGAAGGGCTTGAATTAAAGTTTGTAAAAGCTAATAATATTGTTTATCCTCAATTTAAAAATGAATTTGTTCCATATCTTTCTATCATAGATATTATGATGTTTAATTCGAAAGAGGAAATAAAAAATCATTTAAATAATTCATTTACCTATTTATAAAAACAAAAAATAATGTTTACCTGGAAAAAAAAGGGAAGAGTATTTATTCCACAAGAAGTAAAAGACAGAGATTGGTTAAAGGATTTTGCACAAGCGCCAGCTGTTTTAATATTTGATAAATTTATTCGAGTTTACTTTGCTTGCAGACCATTACCTGATGCAAATGGCCAATATGTAAGTTATTCGGCTTTTGTAGATTTAAATAGATCTAATTTATTTGAGATTGTTAATCTTGCAAAACAACCCATTTTAAAATTAGGAGAACGTGGTACATTTGATGAATTTGGAACTTATCCAACTTCTATAATTAGAAAAGATGATGCAATTTGGGGTTACTATGCTGGTTGGACACGATGTGAATCTGTTCCATTTAATGTTTCTATAGGATTAGCAATAAGCAAAAATGATGGTGAAACTTTTGAAAAAATTGGAGATGGTCCAATATTATCATATAGTGTTAATGAGCCGTTTATTTTAAGTGGTCCAAAAATCAGAAAATTTAATAATACTTATTATTTATTTTATATAGCTGGTAGTAATTGGATTGAAAATAATGGGAAACCTGAACCTGTTTATAAAATAAGAATGGCAACATCGCCAGATGGATTAAATTGGACAAAAGCTGATAAAAACTTAATTGAAGATTCAATAGATGAAAACGAAGCACAAGCAAGCCCTGATGTCATTTTCAGAAATGGCAAGTACCATATGTTTTTTTGCTATCGTCATGGATTAGGATTTAGAGGAAAAGAAAAAGGATATCGAATTGGATATGCCGTAAGTACTGATTTAATAAATTGGAAAAGAGAAGATTCTAAAGTTGGAATTGACGTTTCAGAAGAAGGTTGGGATGCAGAAATGATTAGCTATCCTCATGTTTTCGAATTAGATAATAAAATCTATATGTTTTATTTAGGTAACCAAGTTGGAAAAAATGGATTTGGCTTGGCTGAATTAGAAGGGGATTTAGTTTAATAAAATCATTTAATAATAATTAGTATGAAATGGAAAAAATTAGGGAAAATATTTGACCCTACTCAACATAAATTAGCGAATAATTGTTTAGAATTTGCACAATCACCTCAAACATTAGTGTTTGATGATTTTGTAAGAATATACTTTTCTACTAGAGAAACTGATCTTAAAAACGGAAAATTTTTGAGTCATATATCTTTTGTTGATATGGATAAAAAATTCGAAAAAGTCCTAAATATTTCTACCGAACAGGTTATTCCTTTAGGGAAATTAGGAACATTTGACGAACATGGTATTTTTCCAATCAATGTTGTTCGCGATAAAGATAAAATACTCGCATATACATGTGGGTGGAATCGACGAGTTTCTGTATCTGTTGAAACATCAATTGGTTTAGCAATAAGTGAAGACAACGGTTTAACATTTCAAAAAATTGGTGATGGGCCAGTTTTAACAGCATCTCCTAAAGAACCTTTTTTAGTTGGAGATGGTTTTGTTTGCATTTATGAAAACACCTATCATATGTGGTACATTTTCGGTACTAAATGGGTCGATAATAATGAAGAAGAATCTGCAAGAGTTTATAAAATTGGTTATGCAAAATCAAACGATGGTATCAATTGGATAAAAGATGAAGGCAAACAAATTATTAGCGACAAGCTAAACGAAAATGAATGTCAAGCTTTACCAACTGTAATTTTTGCAAATAATAAATACCATATGTTTTTTTGTTATAGAGAAGCAATTGGTTTTAGAAAAGATAAAAATAAAGGTTATAAAATTGGGTACGCTCATTCAAATGATAGAATAAATTGGGTTAGAGATGATGAACATGTTGGCATACAGTTTTCTGAAGAAGGCTGGGATTCAGACATGCAATGTTACCCACACGTATTTAGTTGTGATGATAAAATCTATCTGCTTTATAACGGAAATCAATTTGGAAAATATGGCTTTGGATTAGCTGTATTAGAAGATTTTTAGTACCTTTCATTTCCAATTTCTGATGGAACAAGATTTGACTATTTCATATAAAACAAAAACAGCAAATGCTAACGATATCAGTTTGCATTTATTGGCTTGTGATGATAGCTTTATTCCAGCATTAAGCTCTAGAATCAACATTTTGGAATATGCCCAGAAAATATATAATAAGGCAATTACCTTTGAGGCTTGGAATAAAAGTGAATTAGTAGGCTTAATTGCTACCTATTTTTCTCAGCCAGAATCTGGTATTGCATTTATAACAAATGTGAGTGTTTGTAAAAACTATAAAGGAAATGGAATTGGCTCTCATTTACTTTCCAATTGTATTGAGTACGCTCTAACAATAAAATATAAAGAAATAAAACTTGAAGTAAATAGTGAAAATACACCTGCCATAAATTTTTATAAAAAACATCATTTTACATATACAGAAACTAAAGAAGATTCAATGTTTTTAACCTATCAACTATAAATAAACTAAATTATGAGTAACCAAAGAAACTACAATTCAGAATTAAAAGATACATCCGATCATAAATATGCGTATGGTTTTGATTTTGATGTTATGCATCCTTTTATGCTAAAATCTTTTATTCCTTTTTTTAAAACAGGGAATTTTTTAGAATTAGGAAGTTTTAAAGGTGATTTTACAAGAAAATTTTTACCTCATTTCAATGACATTACTTGTGTTGAAGCCTCTGATGAAGCTATCGAAATTGCAAAAAAAGAATTTGGAACAAAAGTAAAATTTATAAATTCACTTTTTGAGAAAGCAACTTTACCAACTAAGTATGATAATATAGTTTTAACACATGTATTAGAACATATTGATAACCCTGTTCAGGTTTTAAAAAGAATAAACGATGAGTGGCTTTCTGAAAACGGAAGATTCTTTTTAGTTTGCCCAAATGCAAATGCACCATCTCGTCAAATAGCAGTAAAAATGGGATTAATTTCTCATAACTCTGCAGTTACTCCAGCTGAAAAAGAGCATGGTCATAATATAACTTATACTCTAGATACTTTAGAAAGAGACGCGAAAGCTGCTGGATTAAAAGTTGTACATCGTTCTGGGATTTTCTTTAAAGCTTTAGCTAATTTTCAATGGGATAGATTATTACAAACTGATATTATTTCAAAAGAATATTTAGATGGTTGTTTTGATCTTGGACAACAATATCCAGATTTGTGCAGTAGTATATTTTTAATGTGTGAAAAAGGAGATAAAAAATAAATAACGATGAGTCATATTTCAGTTTGCTTTGCAGTTTATCAAAATCAAGGAGCACTTACTCCTCTTTATGAGCAAATTACAGAAGAGCTAGTTACTCATTTTTCAAATGATACTTATGAATTATTATTTGTTAATGATGGCTCAAAAGATGATTCTTTAAATGAATTAATAGCCCTTAATAAAAAAGATTCTCATGTGAAAATAATTTCATTTTCAAGAAATTTTGGTCAGATGGCTGCAATTTTAGCAGGTTGGGAAAATGCAACTGGTGATGTCATCATTAATATGGCTGCTGATTTACAAGATCCTCCAAAGCAATGTACGGAGATGATTAAGGAGTGGAAAAGTGGAAATGATATAGTTATTAGCTACCGAAACTCGCATGGAACATCTGCTGCTAAAAAATTTACATCGAAATTATTTTACAAAATGATGCTTCCAAACGTTCCTCCTGGTGGTTTTGACTTTGCATTATTAGACAGAAAACCAATGGACGCTATTAATTCATTAACTGAAAAAAATAGATTTTATCAATATGATATTTTATGGGCTGGTTTTAAAACTAAATTTATTCCTTACGAAAAACTTGAAAGACAAATTGGAAAATCACAATATAATTTTTTCAAACGTTTCGGAAATTTCTATTCTGCATTTTTAAATGTAAGTTATTTCCCACTTCGTTTACTTACAACAATTGGCGGTATTGTTTCAATTTCTGGCTTTATATATGCCCTAAATATAGTTTACACATATTTTGTTCACAAAACTCCATTTAATGGGTGGGCACCAATTATGATTGTATTATTAATATTAGGAGGTTTAATTATGCTTATGCTTGGTGTATTAGGCGAGTATATTTGGAGAATTCTTGATGAGGTTAAACGTAGGCCTAATTATATTATAGATAAAAAATGGGATTAATTTTTTTATTTCCAATCAATATAATTGAATCAAATAATTTTTAATACTCAATATAAAAATTGATAAAAAAAATCAGATATTTTAGAAAAACATCTGATTAAAAATAAAATCTAGGAAATTATTTATAAGTCTTTCTATTTATACTTTTCCCTAATGAACGTCCATAACCAGGACTAGTATTAAAACGCAAACTAATCTCTAATCCGCCTTTTGATTTTGAAGCAGACGTTAATTGTGAGGTATTTAAATCATAACTAATTCCCAAAGCATATTTGTCATATTGAAATAACATTGATGGGATTACAGCATCACCTACTCTATAAAATGCTCCAAAAGAAATAGCTGACGGCTTTTTAACACCAGTATAAACAGATTGATCTTGAATTATATATTTAAACATAAATCCAGCATTAATTTCTTGTGAAGGACCTTGTCTCATATAGATGATACTTGGAACTAAACCAATGCCTGCACCTTTAATTCCAATATCAAAATTTGCATGAACTATCATTTTAGTAAATTGCTTATCACCACTACCTACAAAAGAATATTTAGGTGAATTAAAGTGGAATGCAGAAAACCCAATATCAAATTTTGTTCCATCTTGAGCACTGATATATCGTTCGCTTTTTGCGTAATGATAATTGAGTCCCGCAACAAAATCTGCCTGTAACATTGATCCATTTGGAGTTACTTCACCAGATGCCGTAGTACTATTATAATTATACCCATCGTATTGACTTTGCCAGCGTAATTTAGAAGTATTTATAGTTCGATATAAAATACCACCTCCAATTCCTGCAGATAACTTTGAAAAACTAGATACTTTTATAACTGCATTAATTCCCAAGTTTGCTTGAAGTGTGCCTAAACCCGCATCACCTGCTTTATCATTAAAAATATTTAATGACATTGCTAAATATGCTTTTTTTAATTTTAAATGCTTTAATGCTTTTTCTACGCTAATACCATAAGTTTGATATGGACTAGTAACACTGGCCCATTGATTTTTATAATTTGCAACAATTCGGGTATCATAAGCTGTTCCACATAACGCAGGATTTAAAATCACTGGTGTTTCATTAAACTGTGAAAAATGAATATCCTGACCATTTACAAATAATGGAAGTGAAAAAGCAACACCTAAAAATATACGTTTTAATTTATTTAAATTTTTCATATTCTTTTAAGTTCTAATTATCTTAATAATGTAATATTTCCTTTTATAGTAAATGGTTTTGCATCTATTGTAATACCATCAGCTCGATATACAAATACACCTGTATCCATTGGTTTACCTTTATATGTACCATCCCAACTAATCGATCGGTCTTTTGTTTCAAAAACCAGTTCGCCCCATCTACTAAATATTTGAAGATTGAACGTATAAATACAAAACCCATTAACATTAATCACATCATTGAGACCGTCACCATTAGGAGAAAAGACATTTGGAACAAAAAAATCTCCGCAAGTAAAATCAACTCTAACTAAGATTGTATCTTGTCGTTTACAAAAAGGTGAATTAGACCCCACTACTATGTATTGTGTAGTTATTGTAGGTTGTGCAATAGTATTTGAACAGGTAGGACATGCAACAGAACCATTGTTTGGTAACCATAAATAAGTTGTTGCTCCATTTGCATTTATAGGAGCTGTTTGTCCAACTTTAATTAATGTATCGCCAAATGCGTGAACAACCATTGGTGTGTCAGCAACATTAATATAGTTTAGTTTTTTTATTGTGTCAGTTCCATAAGGATTTGTAGTTACTAAAACAACTGAATAATTACCTGCAGCAAAATAACAAATTTCAGGATTTGCTAAAGTGGAAAAAGGAGGCGTGCCACCTGCAAAGAACCATTGATAGGTTAATGGTGAAGTACCACTAGAAGTTGCATTAAAAGTAACACACCCTTTTGTACAAATACTATCATTATTTAATGTATTAAAATTAGAGGTTGGTGCTATACAAACTACAACATTTAATGCTATTGTGCTAGTTGAAACACAGATACCATTCGAAATAGTTAAAGTATAAATAACAGTAGCAGAGCTTGTTGGTTTAGCAACAATGCTTGCCGTATTTACAGCACCAACGATGGCAAATGAAGGAGCCCATGTATAGCTATAAATCGCTCCAGTTGGTGTTGCCGATATAGAAACAGTTTTTGTTAAACATACACTGGTACTACTTGTACTTAAACTTGGAGTTAATGCTGGAGCCACACTAACAGTAATAATTGCTGGTACAGCCAAGCAACCTGCAGCGGTATTACCAGTTAATGTATAAGCTGTAGTTGTTACAGGATTAGCTAATAATGTATTGGTTGTTGTAACACCTGGAAGCCAAGTATATGTAGATGCACCAGAACCTGTTAATGTGGCGCCAGATCCTCCCGAACAGACTAAAGTAGAGCTTGAAACAATTGTTAAAGTAACTGTTGCTGGTACTGTTATAGTAATAGTTTTAACAGAAGTACATGCACCTGTTGTTCCAACCATCGTGTAAATGGTCGTAACACCTGGTGTAGCAGTAACAACTGAACCAACAGTTGAACTTAATCCTAATGCAGGCGACCAACTATAAGTTGTTGCCCCACTTCCAGTTAAAGTAACTGGAGTTCCACCTAAACAATAATTAATTGCAGATGCAGTTAAAGTAGTTGATATATTTGTGACATTAACGGTTACCAAAGTATTTGTAGAACAAGTTCCATTACTTCCTGTAATCGTATATGTAGTAGTAATGGTTGGATTCGCAGTTACAATGGCACCAGAAGTAGAACTTAAACCAGAACCTGGAGACCATGTATAACTTGTTGCACCAGCTGCTGTAATAACTACACCACTTCCTCCACTACAAATTGTTGAATTATTAGGCGTTGCTGTTAAAACAGGTGGTGTTGAAACCGGCACAGTAAAAATAATGCCAGTGGTACAACCAGGCACACTAGTTAAAACTGTATATGTGGTGCTGACGACAGGTGACACTACTGCAATATTAGTATTTGTTATTGCTGGACCAGAAGATGCTGTCCAAGAATAGGAAGAAATACTTGGACCACCAGTTGCAGTTAATGTTGATGAACCAGGTGTACAAACAACGGTTGGAGATGCCGTTACATTAATTGTTGGCGTAGCTATAACGAGTACTGAAGATGTTGCTGTTGCACAAACAGTACCAATACAAGCTGTTAATGATACAGTATATGTTCCTGGAGCTGTAAAAGAAATATTAGTTGTACCACTCGTTGCAGCCGAAAAAACGACACTACCCGAAGACGCTGTCCAACTAAATGAAGTTGGTGCAGATGTAGATGTAAATGAAGCTGTTATTGTATTTGACTGACAAACAGGGCTTGGTAATGTTAACGAAATACTTAAAGAAGTTGAAGGTGCTGACAAGGTAATATCATCAACTCCAATAGAAGGATCTGTACCAATATTATCATCATTATTTACCCAATTAAATCCAATTTTTACTGAAGGATTATTGTTAGCACTCGCTGGCAATAATATTGAAAAAGCAGTCCATTGCCCTTGTGGCATACAAACTAAAGGGGTTTTTGCTAACGGACTTATTTGAGCCCAAACTAATCCATCAAAATACCAAAGAGTTGCATCATCAATTAAACCGTCACCATTTTCAATATAATTGAATGATAAGGTAATATTTGTTTTTCCTGTGCAATTAATTGTTGGAGATTCGGCTCTTACATTTGTTTCTGGAAACCAAAAACCTAAACCACCTGCTAAATAAGAAGAACCTTGATCGCCTAAAACTGAAATATTAGATCCAAGATGCAAAGAAGGATCAACCGCTCCACATACTGAGCCACACGTGCCAGCTGAATTTCCACATTCTTGACCACTCACATACCATACATTAGGATCAACTCCATTAAGCCCTGTATTTACAGTTGTCCAAGCTCCGTTTGGTCCAATATAACCATTAGCTAAACACCCACTAACGCAAGCATTTTGAAAAGCTTCAGTCCAAAAAACTTGAGCTCGTGAAATTGTTGCAACAGAAAGAAAAATTATTAAAGTAAATATGCTTTTTTTCATTTGAATCCAATTAAGAATATGTCATTTATAGTTTATAAATGTAACTTTTTCTTAATAAATAAGCAATTAATCTTAAGAATAAATTGGTAAAAGTAGCAGAATATTTAGTAAGAAAATCAAATAAACCAACATAACAAATACAATTTTCAATTTTAAGAAAACAAAAAAAATTGACTATTGTAATTCTCCTTTATAGTAGTTTTCAGTTTTTATAGTTTTTCCAGTATTATCAAAGTAATTCCAAACACCATCCTTTTGATAATCTCTTAAGTCTTTTCTGAAAATCATAGTGCCTTCCTCTTTTAATTTGCCATTTTCAAAAAACTCTTTTTTAATATATTTTTTTGTTTTTTTATCTAAAAGTTCAAAAATTGATTCTGGTGTCCCGTTTTCAAAAAATGAATTTCTTTTATACAAATACTCAATATCCTTATCATTTTCTTCAATATATTCTGGATTCCCATTTTTAAAAAAATCATATTGATTTTGAGGATTACCATCAAAATAAGTAATATTTGATTTTGGTTTACCATCTTCATAAAAAATATCTAATTTGCTTCGCCTTGGATCGGAACTCGTAAAATTTCTTTCTATTTGCCCGTTTTCATAATAATTTTTAAAAATCTTTATATATCCGTCAACATAAAAACCTTTATGCAATGTTTTGCCACTTACATAAAAATCTTCGACCCAACCCTGAACGTTATAACCATCTTTCGTATACCTTATAGAATCTCCACCTATAAGTGCACACATTTTATTATAAATAATAATACCATAGTCAGGGTCCGTAATTTCTTGAGGAGTATAACGCTTTATTTGAGGAACTTGATTTGCATATTTCTGAGAAACTCCATGATAAAATGAAATTAAAAAAATAAAAAATAATATTTGTCTGCAAAAAATCATAGTTTATACTTTACAAAAAGCATGCAATATAGTTAGATAATAATAATACTTGTTAAAACACTAATGTATTCCTTCACTTGCTAAATAACGTTCAGCATCTAAAGCACCCATACAACCACTTCCTGCGGCTGTTACGGCTTGTCTGTAAGTTTTATCAGCACAATCGCCAACTGCAAAAACACCTTTCAATTTTGTTTTTGTAGAACCTGGAATCACATCAATATAACCCAATTCGTCCATATCAATTTGTCCAGCAAAAATATCTGTATTTGGTTTATGTCCAATGGCAACGAAAAAACCAGTAACAGTTAATGTTCTTTCTTCTTTGGTAAGGATATTCTTTACTATAACGCTTTCAACACCATCTTTTCCTAATATATCAAGAGTTTCACTGTTATAAATTAATTCGATGTTAGGAGTTTCAATCACACGATTTTGCATTGCTTTACTTGCACGCATTTCACCTTTTCGAACAATCATATAAACTTTTTTACAAAGCTTAGCTAGGTAAGTTGCCTCTTCTGCGGCAGTATCGCCTGCACCAACAATAACCACATCTTGTCCTTTATAAAAAAAACCGTCGCAAACTGCACAAGCAGAAACACCACCAGCATTTAATCGTAATCTAGTTTCATTTTCTAATCCTAACCATTTTGCTGATGCTCCTGTTGAAATAATAACGGTATCAGCAGTTATTTCAGTAGTTTCATCAATCCAAATTCGTTTCGGATTAACTGTTAAATCAGCTTTAGTAGCCAAACCAAAACGAACTTGTGTACCAAAACGTTCTGCTTGTGCTTTTAAATCTTCCATAAGTTCAGGTCCAGTAACTCCTTTTGGATATCCTGGAAAATTATCTACTTCGGTTGTTTCTGTTAATTGTCCTCCAGGCGTTAATCCTGTATAAACAACAGGTTTTAAATCAGCGCGTGCTGCGTATATAGCCGCGGTATACCCTGCCGGTCCAGAGCCAATAATAAGGCATTTTATATGTTCGATAGTTGATGACATAATTTTTATTTTTTTATAAAAACGAAAGTAAGTATTATTTACAAAAAGCTATTTACAATTTACTCACAAAATATGATTCTTGATATTATATTGAAATATTTTTTTTTTGTAAAAAACTAATAATGCAATGATACATCCAAATGAATTAGCTATAAAATCGAGCCAATCGCCACTTCGCTGACTAAAGATTGTTGCTTGCATAATTTCTAATAAACCACCATAACTGATACAGCTCACAATAATTATTAAAATATAAATGGTAGCTGTTTTTTGCTTATTAATTAGAGTTAAAAAGCTAAGAGAAGTTAAAACAAAGAAAATGGAAGCATGAACAAATTTATCGAAACTTAATAATTCAAGCCAATTTGAAGTTGGAATAAACCTTCCTGGAGTGCAGCATAATCCGAAAATTATAAAAGCCCAAAGAATTGAAAATACAAGTGATTTTTTAATTAAATAGTTTATCATAAAAACAAAAAAACCTTCTACAAGAATGCAGAAGGTTTAATATAATTATCTTTTAATTAAGCTCCTATTAATGTTTTATATGCATCAGCAGACAATAAATCAGCCAATTCTGCCTCATTATCAATGCTCACTTTTATCATCCACCCTTTTCCATAAGCATCTGTATTTACAACTTCTGGTGCTGCATCAATGTCTTTATTCATTTCTAAAACTTTACCAGTAATAGGCATAAATAAATCAGAAACTGTTTTTACAGCTTCAACTGAACCAAAAATATCTTCTTTAGCTACTGTTTCACCAACAGTAGTAACATCAACATAAACGATATCACCTAATTCTTTTTGAGCAAAATCAGTAATACCAATTGTTGCAACGTTACCTTCTACACGAAGCCACTCATGGTCTTTTGTGTATTTTAAATCTGACGGGAAATTCATAATTATTAAATTTTTGCACAAATATATAAGGTTTAACTTAAAAATAAAGAAAACCTTGTAAAAATATCATAATAATAATATGCACAATTTAAAAAAAATCGTTTAAAACTCTATTTGTATTTCTCCTACATAGAAACTAGTTTTACGGTTCTAATAAATAAACATATGCAAAATATAACAGTAATTGGAAGTGGTACAATGGGAAATGGCATAGCTCACGTATTTGCTCAATTTGGCTATAACGTAAATTTAGTTGACATTAATGAGTCAGCATTACAAAAAGCAATTGCAACTATCTCGAAGAATTTGGATAGACAGGTTACAAAGGGAGCTTTAACAGAAGCCGACAAAACAGCTACATTAAATAATATTAAAACGTTTACCAAATTAGAAGAAGGTGTTAAAAACGCTGATTTAGTAGTAGAAGCAGCAAGTGAAAATGTAAATGTAAAATTATCAATTTTTAAGCAGCTTGACGAACTTTGCCCAGAACACACCATATTAGCGAGTAATACATCTTCCATTTCAATCACACAAATTGCAGCTGTAACAAAGCGACCTGAGAAAGTAATTGGAATGCATTTTATGAATCCAGTTCCAGTAATGAAATTAATTGAAGTTATTAGAGGTTATTCTACAAGTAATGAAGTTTGTGATTTAATTATGGCTACGGCTAAAAAATTAAATAAAGTTCCAACTGAAGTAAATGATTACCCTGGTTTTGTAGCAAATAAAATTTTGATGCCTATGATTAATGAGGCAATCATCACTCTTTATGAAGGAGTTGCTGGTGTTGAAGAAATTGACACGGTGATGAAACTTGGAATGGCACATCCAATGGGACCATTGCAATTAGCTGATTTTATTGGTTTAGATGTATGTTTAAATATTTTAAGAGTATTGCAAGATGGTTTTGGAAATCCAAAATACGCACCTTGTCCGCTATTAGTTAATATGGTTACAGCTGGGCATTTAGGTGCTAAATCGGGTAAAGGATTTTATGATTACTCAACTGGAAGCAAAGATTTAATTTTAGCTGAAAGATTTAAAAAACAAACAAACACTATTTTAAACTAATATTTTTTGCAAGAAATAAATACCATATTTACTATTGAGTTTCCGCCAATTAGAAGTGCTGGAGTGTATTATTTTAATACAACTTCAGGACTTAGGTATGAAGTTAGATTTGGTAGAAGGCAAGATAATATTTTACATTCCACTATTGTATTTGGTGTTATTAATGAAGAATTTGAAGGTGAAGAATACGTAACAACAAACAGAGGTGAGGTTTACAAAGTCATGAATACTATTGTAGAAATAGTAAAAGATTTTATGCAACAACACTTGAAAGTAAATATTTATGAATTTAATGCTATTGATAGGGATGATGAAGAAAATCATTCTTTTAATTCAATTCGAAATAAAATTAAAGGAAATGCACGTTTAAAATTATACAAACGTTATTTACCTAAAATTTTCAATACTGATTGGAAAGTTGATTTTGAATTAAACAATGCTATTGTAACCCGAATAAAATAAATTTAAAAAAAATATGGCAGTTTATAAGTTTAAAATATTTATTGAAGACAACGAAGATATTTATAGAGAGATCGAAATATTATCTGGTCAAACGTTTGAAGATTTTCACAACTGTATTCAAGATTCATTTAAATTTGATAAGAAGCACGCTGCATCTTTCTTTGTAAGTGATGATTATTGGAGAAAAGATCAAGAGGTTACTCTTAGAAAAGAAGATCTTGAATTAGATGCTGAGGAAATTAAAAAGAACGTTTCTCCAAAAAGATTAATGTCTACTACAAAAATTGCAAAATACATTGACAATCCTCGTCAACGATTTATGTATGTATTTGATCCAACTGTAAAATGGACTTTTTGTATAGAATTAATGAAAATTTTAGAAGAAAATTCAAAAGTAACTTATCCTATTTGTGTAAAAACCCTTGGAACAGCACCAAAACAATACAAACAGACTATTATAGCTAAAGAAGAATTAACAGAAGACCAACTTATTGCCTCTCTTTTAATTGATGCTGATATTGCAGACGAAAGCGAAATTTATCAAGCAATTAAAAATGATACCAACGGAATTGATGAAGGAGATTTAAATCATTTAGAAGCAGAAGAAGGAGAAGATTCAGAATCTGGTGAGGAGGATGATTTTGATTCTGATTCTGACAATAATGATGAAGATGCTGAAATACCCGAAGATTATGGAAGTGATGATAATTAAAAAATAATAAAATTTGAATTAAGATATAAGCACTAAATAAAAAACAAAGAAATGAGCATTCAAGAAAACGCAAATAAAGCTTATGAAACCCAATTAAATGATTGGATTAATCAAGAGAAAGCCGCAATTGATTTGATAGGAACTATAGGTAAATTATGGTTTGAGAAATCTATCGAATTAATATTATTTAGAAATCAATTAGTTGATAGAAGTGCAAGTGAAATAATGAGTTTGCATCAATATGCAAAAAACATTGTCAAAAAATCAATATCTGTTAATGACACATCTTTATTAGCAAGTATTATTTTAAGTACTAATGTTTGTCCTTCTCGAATTGATATTGGGAAATTGGCTTTTGAATATCAACAAGAAAAAACAAATTATAAAACCGCTAATGAATTCATTAACGAAAAATTAAAAAATTTAATAAACGTTACTACTACACATACTCCTAAAGATGTTGTATTGTTTGGTTTTGGTAGAATTGGTCGTTTAGCTGCGCGTGAAATTATTTCGCAAGCTGGTAAAGGAGAACAACTTCGATTACGTGCGATTGTTACACGTGGAAATAGTGATGTGGAAATTATTAAGCGTGCCGATTTATTACGTACTGACTCAGTTCATGGAAATTTTCCTGGAACTGTGATTGAAGATTTAGAAAATAAAGCATTAATTATTAATGGGCATACAGTTCATATGATTGACGCAAAAAATCCTGAAGATGTAGATTATACAATGTTTGGAATTGAAAACGCTTTATTGATTGATAATACTGGTGTATATAGAGATGATGTAGAATTAAGCCGACATTTAAAAGCAAAGGGAATTGAAAAAGTTTTATTAACTGCTCCTGCATCAGGCAATGTTCCAAATGTAGTACATGGTGTAAACCACGAAAAAGTTGATTTAAAAACTCAAAAAATATTTTCTGCAGCTTCATGTACAACAAATGCTATTATGCCAATTCTTTACATTATTGATAAAGAATTGGGAATTCAAAAAGGCCATATTGAAACAGTTCACTCGTATACAAATGACCAAAACTTATTAGATAATTATCATAAAAAAGCACGACGTGGTCGTTCGGCAGCCTTAAATATGGTTATTACAGAGACAGGTGCTGAAAGTGCGTTAAAAAAAGTATTACCACATTTATCAGGTAAATTTACTGCAAACTCGGTTCGAGTACCAACTCCAAATGTTTCTTTAGCTATTTTAAATTTAAATATTAATAAAGAAGTAACTCTTGAAGAGGTAAATGAAATAGTTCGTAATTATGCATTAAATGGGGCTTTGGTAGAACAAATTCAATTTGCATTTAGCAACGAATTAGTGTCTTCAGATATCATTGGAAATCCTTGTCCGTCAGTTTATGATAGTAATGCAACAATTATTTCTCCTGATAAAAAAAGTATCGTATTATATATATGGTATGATAACGAATACGGCTATACGCGTCAAGTTATTCGTTTCTCAAAATATATTTCTGAAGTTCGAAGAGCAATATATTATTAAAAATAAATAGAATTCATATAAAACCTCATTATTAAGTTAATGAGGTTTTTTTTATTTGAATTAAATGCACTAAATTTAATTAGCAATAAAAATGGTGGAAAAAGAAAATATTGAATCGTTAAAAAAACGAATTAAGGAATTAGAAAAAGAAAATCTAGTCCTTAAGAAAAAGAATTCAATTTTCTTTACAAATAAAAAAACTGTAAAAACACCAAAAGAACTTGAACCTATTTTTGATCAAGCAGAAATAGTTGTAAAAAAATATTTTGAAACATTTACTGCAAATCCTAGTTTATCAAAAATTGAAGTGAATGGCGAACGTTATATATTAATGAGAGCAGAATCGTTAGCAAATGACTTTTTTAAAAATATATTGAAACTATATTCAAATAGGCCGACAGTTGAAGCTGTGAAAATTGGAAAAAATTTATTATTTGATTTTGCTCACTTAATTGGGGTAGAAGATGCTGAAAATTTTCATAGAAAAATGAAATTGAAAGATCCTGTATCAAAACTTTCTGCTGGGCCTATTCATTTTGCTTACACTGGCTGGGCTTTTGTAGATATTTTGCCAGAAAGTAGACCAAGTCCAAATGAAAATTTTTATTTAAAATATCACCATCCATTTTCATTTGAAGCAGACTCATGGATAAAATCAAAAGAGAAAACTGATTTTACTGTATGTTCAATGAATGCTGGATATTCATCAGGATGGTGTGAACAAAGTTATGGAATAGAATTAACTTCAGTAGAAATTACTTGTAAGGCAAAAGGCGATAAACAGTGTACTTTTATTATGGCGCCTCCTCACAAAATAAGTGAATATTTAAACAAAGAAGAACTAAAAAATAAACCTACTAAAACATATGACATTCCATTATTTTTTGAACGTAAAAAATCGGAAGAATCAATAAAAACAGCATTAAAAGAAAAAGAAATACTATTAAAGGAAATTCATCATCGTGTAAAAAATAATTTACAAATTATTTCAAGTCTTTTAAAGCTTAGGGCAGATAAATCAAACGATTCAAATTTTTCAGAATTAGTAATAGAAAGTCAAAACCGTATTATTTCTATGTCCTTGATTCATGAAATGTTATATGCAAACTCAGATCTAAGTAAAATTAATTTTAGTTTATATACAAAATCACTTTTTGAAAAGTTGCAAATCACATACAATAAAAGTTTTGTGAAATTAAAATTAAAAGTTTTACCAGATTTTTATTACGATATAGACAAAATGATTCCAATTGGATTGTTATTGAATGAAATTATAAGTAATTCATTTAAATATGCATTTAAAGGAAAAACTGGTGAAATTTGTGTTTGTATTGCAAAAAATGCATTAATTATTTCTGATAATGGAATTGGAATACCAGAAAATTACACTAAAAATTTCGGACTCCAATTAATAGAAATACTAGCTGAACAGATTGATTCTACTGTTAAAATAAATAGAAAAAAAGGAACTGCTTTTGAATTTAATTTTACAACAATGAGAAAATAAAATAGTATCAATCCTATTTTATTCGATTTTTAGAATTAAGTGATAAACTAATTTGTAAATTCTATTTATTGTATATATAATACAAACTAACTATTTTTTGCGGAGAGGGCGAGATTCGAACTCGCGGTACCTTGCGGTACACAAACTTTCCAAGCTTGCACGTTCGGCCACTCTGACACCTCTCCGGTTAAAAATTTGAAAGGCAAATGTACCAAAATTAAATGGAGATTAATTTTATTTAGCTAATTAAACTAAATTATATTCACTTCTCGCTCTAAGATTACACCAAACTTATTTTTTACAGTTTGCAAAACATGTGAGGATAAATCAAAAATTTGATTTCCAGTAGCATTTCCATAATTTACTAATACTAAAGCTTGCAGTTTGTGTACACCAGCATCTCCATCTCTGTATCCTTTTAAGCCACTTTGCTCTATTAGCCAACCAGCAGCTAGTTTATAGTTTTTATTTTCTAAAGGATAAGCAACAATATTTTGATATTCTTTTTTTAATCGAAGATAAGTTACTTCATCAACTTCAGGATTTTTGAAGAAACTACCCGCATTTCCTATTTCTTTTGGATTAGGCAACTTACTACTTCTAATATTAATAATTGCTTGCGCAATTGCTTTAATACTCACTTCATTTATGTGCATTAAATCTAACTCTTGCTTAATCGCTCCGTATTCCATTTGGAATGTAGGCGTTTTTGAAAGTGCAAACGTAACTGATGTAATTATAAATTGATTTTTTAACTTTCTTTTAAAAACACTTTCTCTATAACCAAATTCACAATCAGATTTTGTAAATTTTTTTAAACTTCCTGTAGCTAATTCAATAGCTTCCAATTCATAAAATGTGTCTTTTATTTCAACACCATAAGCACCTATATTTTGCATAGGGCTCGCTCCTGTGCAACCTGGAATTAAAGCTAAATTTTCTATTCCTCCATAATTTTTATTAATACACCACATAACAAATTCATGCCAAACAACGCCTGCAGCACATTTCACGTATACAATACTATCATTTTCGTTTATTACTTCAATCCCTTGTAATTCATTTTTGATAACTAATCCATCAAAATTATGTGTGAGTAACAAATTACTTCCGCCTCCTAAAATTAAATGGGAATTTGATTTAAATTCAGTACTCTCTAATAATTCTTTGATTTGGTTAACCGAATTTACAGACACAAATAGTTTAGAAGTTGCTTCTATACCAAAAGTATTTAAAGATTTTAAAGAGTAATTTGAAATGAAATCCATATTATAAAAATAAAAAAAAGCCTTATAAAAAGGCTTTTAGTTTTGGATACTTTTTAAAAGTGAAATGTTTGTAATTAGAGTTTAGCAAAACTCGTCATAAACCATTTTTAAGTGTTCTGAAATCATTGCAGCAGTTCTACCTTCAATATTATGACGCTCAACAAAATGAACTAATTCACCGTTTTTAAATAAAGCAATACAAGGTGAAGAAGGAGGATATGGCGCAAAATGCTGACGAGCTTGATTCACTGCATCAGTATCAAAACCTGCAAATACTGTTGTTAATTTTGTTGGTTTCTTTGCATTATCTAAACTCATTTTCACACCTGGTCTACAAGCTCCCGCCGCACAACCGCAAACAGAATTTAAAACCATTAAAACAGTTCCTTCATTTTTTAATACTTCATCAACTTGAGTTGGTGTAGTTATATCTTCAAAACCTGCACTTACAAGTTCTGCTTTCATTGGTAATACTAAAGCTTCTGGATACATATAATTTTTAATTTAATTTATAAATGAGTTACAAAGGTATTTTCTTTTTTTATTAATTCCTGTTTTTTTTATTAAAATCTTCCTTGCAATCCAATTCCGAAGTTAACGCCACCACCTTTTAAACTTAAAACATCAGTATAACTATTTATTGAGTTTGAAACATCCATGTTTTGATAATTATAATTAACATAGGCCAAATTAATAAACATACCAACATGGTCACCAAAATAAAAACGTGGTTGAACGTGTATGTCAAAAACTAATCCTCCTCCTGTAGCTTTTGAACCATAAACATCTTTTACAGCATAATTAAATTTTGAATATCCAATATTAAATCCTGCTAACATATCAACATGCTTCGAACGCACAAAATGTGCATTTACTAAAAATGTAGCATCAATTGCCCTAACTAATGGTCTTGTTTTTGTTGCTGAATCTGTTGAAGTAAAATAATCTGATAATTGAACTTTTGCTCCTAATCCTAACCAATTTAAAACACCTCTTTCATAATGTAAACTCAACATTTTATTAGCTGCATAATCTGATTTAGAAGTATTTGTTGAAGCGATAGTTGAAACATAATTATATACTCCTAAATCAGCTCCAAAAGCAATTACATTTGTGTTTTTTTCAAAACTTTTTTGTGCATTTAGTTTTACTATCGTAAAAACTAAACTAATTAATATTATTTTTTTCATATTATAAATATAGCTTATTTTTGAGTAATTAAAAATTCGGTTCTTCTATTTTTCGCTCTACCATCTTCAGTTTGGTTTTCTGATATTGGCTTACTTGAACCGTAACCTTTTGCAGAAATTCGTTTTCCGGCAATTCCATTTTCTTCCAAATAGGCTTTAATCGTGTAGGCTCTATTTGCCGACAGAGCTTGGTTTGCACCAACTGCTCCTACATTATCAGTATGTCCTTGAATTTCGATTTGAATAGTTGGATTGTCTTTTAAAAACTCAATAAAGGATTCTAATACCACAAAGGATTCCTTTTTTAAGTCAGCCGAATTTGTATTATAAAAAATATTATTGATTACAAAAGAGCTTCCTGCAGTAGCCTCATTAATTTCCATTTTAACTGGTTTCGGAACTTCATTACTAGATTTTGTGGTGGCTGCTAAAATCTCTTTTACAGAAACAATTTTTGAACTAAAGGCGTAATCATTTTTTTTAACTGTAATTAATAAATCATCTGTAGATTTAGCTTGAACAGCAACCATAAATTTTCCTGATGATGAATCTAGTAATGCATGAGATTTTTCTTTAGTAACTGTGTTTGTTACTTCTACTCTACCTCCTTCTATTACATTTCCGATTTTATCTTTTATTTCACCACTAAAAAAAGTTACCTCTTTTGGACGAGCTTCTTTATATAAATTAAAGGAGTATAAATCATATCTCCCTACTCCTTTTCCGCGCATTTTTCCTTCATCAAACGAAAAGAAATATCCAGTTTGACTATCTCGACTTACAAAAAAACCAGTATCGTCAGCCTCTGTATTAATAGGGCTTCCAATATTTTCTGCTTCAAGCCATTCCTTTTTTTCATTTTTTCGAATATAAAATATATCATATCCACCAAAACCAAAATGACCATTACTACTGAAATATAACGTTTCGCTATCAGAATGAATGAAGGGTGTTTTTTCGTCGCCACTTGTGTTTACTCTTGGCCCTGCGTTTTTTGGAACTCCCCATTCTCCAGTTTTCACATCTCTTTGGGTAGAATAAATATCTATACCACCATAACCTCCTGGCCTGTCGCTAGCAAAATAAATGGTATTTCCATCAGCACTAACGGTGGGCTGAGAATCCCAATAAATGGGATGATTAACATTTGCACTTAATTTTTTAATTTGTCTCCATTCGTCGTTCATATATTCAGAAACATATATATCACAATTTTGCTGGGCACCTCCTTCATTTCGTGTCATTGAAAAATACAATCTTTTATTATCAATAGAAATTGTGCAACCACCTTGCCCATCACTTGTTTCATTAAACGGATATGGCATTAATTCACCAGAATTAAATTTTCCAGTTTTATCTCTTTCCGCAATCATAAATACTTCCTGTTCTTTATCAGAAGCATAAACTGTGCTTTTACTTTCAACAGGGATTTTTCTAGTAAAAAAACAATACTTGTCATCTGGCGAAATATAGGCCAAGTATTCATCTCTAATGGTTGAAACACCTAATACAACTTTAGGATCAAAGGGAACAATTTTCTTTTTTAACTCTCCTTCTTTCTTAGCATATTTAACCATTTCTCTTGATTGATACATCTCCGCTTCATAATCTTTAGCAAATTTTTTATCGTCTTCGTCTTTAAACTTTATAAATTTTTCAAGGTATTTTATTGCCGAATCATTTTTTCCTTCTTCATAATAATTAAATCCAATAAAATAATAAGGTTCTGAATGCAATTGTGGACAAACTGCTATTACTCTATAGAAATATGGTATAGCTTGACTAAAAGCCTTATTATTTAATTTACAAGTAACAACAATTTCATTTCCCATAGCTAAATTTGCTTCTGCAAATTCTGGTTCGCTTGCTAAGCACTTTCTTAAAAATTCTAAACGCTCTGGTTTTTTATATTTCTTTTTATCTGTTGCTTTTTCATATAATTTCAAAGCATCTTTATTGTCAATGTCTTGACAAAACTTTTTTGTTCCTTCTTCTTCATCTTGAGAAAATGAGTTAAAAGAAATAAATAAAATTGGAATTAATATGAAAAGGATTTTAACAAACATACTCATGTATTTTAAACGATTTATAATTCAAATTTAACACCAATTATTTCTGTATTAAATAAAAAATAAATAATTGTTTACTAATGTTTGTTAATAGGCATAGTTAATAATAGGCAATTTAAGTTAGATAACTTTAAACCCAATTAATAAGATGTCATCAACCTGTTCTAAATAACCTTTCCAGTCATTGATAGTTTCTTTTGCACAATTTTTTTGATCACAAAAAGGCTGCTGATGCATATTTAATAATAAATTTTTTAAATTTTTATATTTGAATTTCTTGCCTTTTGGCCCACCAAATTGATCTGCATAACCATCAGTAAACATATAAACTACATCGTTTTCAGTTAAATTGTAAAACGAATTTGTGAATGGTTTAATATTATCTTCAATAAATGCTCCAACTGGTTGTTTATCTGGAATTAATTCTTCAATCTCATTATTATGTATAATATAAATTGAATTAAAAGCGCCAGCAAAATTTAATTGTTTGGTCTTTTTATTAATCACACATAAACTTAAATCCATTCCATCTCTCACAGTAGATTCTTGAAATGATTGATGCAGTGATTCAGTTAACCAAGCATTTACCCCATCTAAAATATCACCAGCTGTTGTCAAGCCTTTTTCTAATACCGCTTTATTTAATAAATTATAATTTACAATGCTCATTAATGCACCTGGCACGCCATGACCAGTGCAATCTGCTGCTGCTACAAAAATATGATTTTCTGTTTCTTCAATCCAGTAAAAATCACCGCTCAAAATATCTTTTGGTTGGTAAAATATAAAAGAATGTGGTAAAATAGTTTGCCATAATTTATCTGGAGGCAAGATGGCTTTTTGTATTCTTTCAGCGTATTTAATACTATCTGTTATATCTTTATGTTGTTCTTCAACAATTATACTTTTCTCTTCAATAATTTTGTTTTTTCCTTCAAGGATTAGATTTGCTTTGTTTTTTTGTTTTAAACCTCTAAAAATAAAAAATGCTAACCCCGATAAAAGTAAAATACCAACTAAAGCGAAATAAAATTGAATTGATTTATTCTTAATGCGTTCATTTAATAATATATTTTGTTCCTCTTGTTTTTCGTTATTATATTTTGCTTCAGTTTCTGATAAATTTTTAGAATAAAGGGCGCTATTTAAAGAATCATTCATTCTTGTATAAACCTCCATGTAATTCATTGCAGATTCATAATCGCCTAATTGTTGATAAAGGGCAGCTAAATTACTAGCATAATTCACTTTATCTTGAGCTTTACAAGGGGAAAAATACACTTCAATTAAATAAGGTTTAGCTTCTTTAAAACGTTGAAGTTCTAATAAAGAAACACCAATGTTGTTTTTTAAATCTAATGTGAATTTATCATTCTTTTGACCTGTTAATAATAAAGCCTCCCTGTAATAGAATAATGATTTTTCAAAATTTGAAAGATCATAATAAACATTACCAATACCAAGTAATAACTCTACGTGCTTGTTATTCTTATTATGCTTTGAGTCAATTAAAATTCCTCTTTCATAATACTCAATTGCCAAATCATAAAATTCTTTTTTATAATTTTGATCCCCTAATTTTATATAACAGTTTAAAACTCCCTCCCAATTATTAATTTTGGAATACAATTTAAGTGCTTTATTAAAATAAGAAATCGCTTTTTCAGTATCTTTTATGCTTCCAAATAAGCTTCCCATGTTGAAAGTTAAATTTGCTGTTATAACAGGGTCGTTTAACTCATCAGCAATTTTATCTAATTCCTTATATAATTCAAAAGCTTCCTCTTGCTTACTTAGACTTTTTAAAAACCTAAATTTCATCAAAAGCGCTTCAAATAAGCCTCTTTTATTCCCAGCTTTTTTGTATTTATTTATAGCAATTTCTTGATAGACTTTAGTTGAATCATTATTTTTTGAATTATAAAATGCAATGCTTAATTGATTTGCGCTTTGAGCAATTAAATCATTGTTTTCTATTTTATTGGCAAGTTGATAAGCCGTCTTTGATAATTCAAGTGAAATTGGGCTTAAAGAATAGTGATTTGAAGATTTTAATAAAATATCTATTTTTTTTCCATTATTTTTTTCTTTATTAACTAATAACATGACACTATCAGTTTGGCAAAAATTTACCAAACTAAAAAAACATAATAGAGTTATTATAAAAAATCGAAACAATAGAACTAATTTTAAAATTAATAGGCTGTGAAAATTCACAGCCTATTAATAAATTAAGGAATTAATGATAAGGCTGCAGCGCTTAAAACGTTGTTTGACCAAACCAGAGTGTATTTTACATTACTACCAACAACTATTAACGATTCGGCAGTATAATTTTGTTGAAAAGGATATTCTATTTGAGATTCAGTTTCTAAAACAGAACCAATTCCTTTAATGGGATCTAATTTTCCTACCGTACCGTTATTAATAGGAGCAACAGCTACTGCCATATTTGAATTATTTACTAAAACAACATCAAATGAAACTCTTGTTCCCATTGCAATTCCTAATTCTGCTGATAATGGTTGGTCATATGGAATCTCTGTTTTTACTCCATCGGCGTTTTTGTATGAAATCATACCATTATCACCTGATTTAACAACTTTTCCTCTTAGTTTTCCCATGTTTTTTATTTTTAATTGGTTTCGATAAATATAGTATCTTTTAATTAAAACTGAAATATTTTCTGTTAAAATATTTTTCAAATTGAAAAATGCTTTGATAAATGAATAGAAAAATTATATCAGTAATTTTTAGTACTTTTGCGAGATTATGCCAAATATAGTAGCCATTGTAGGTCGTCCAAATGTAGGGAAATCGACTTTATTTAATAGATTAACAGAAACACGTGAAGCCATTGTTGATGAAATAGCTGGAGTTACTCGTGATAGACATTACGGAAAAGCCTTATGGAATGGAGTTGAATTCTCTGTTGTTGATACTGGTGGTTACATACAAGGTAGTGAAGATGAGTTTGAAGGAGAAATTCGTAAACAAGTACAAATTGCTGTTGACGAATGTACTTCCTTATTATTTTTAGTTGACGTTGCAGAAGGTATAACAGAATTTGATAAAGAAGTAGCTAAAGTTGTTAGAAAAAGTAAAAAACCAGTAATGGTTGTTGTAAATAAAGTTGATAATGCCGACAGAAACGCTTATGCCGCTGAATTTTACGCATTGGGATTAGGTGAACCATATTGTATTTCATCAAATAGTGGGAGTGGAACTGGCGACATGCTTGATGCTTTAGTTAAATCATTTCCAGAAGATACTGGAGCAATACCAGGTGATCATTTACCTAAAATTGCTATTGTTGGTCGTCCAAATGTTGGAAAATCATCTTTAACAAACGCTTTATTAGGAGAAGAACGAAATATTGTAACTGCAATTGCTGGTACTACAAGAGATACAATTCATAGTCGTTATAATAAATTTGGCTACGATTTTTTATTGATTGATACCGCAGGAATGCGTAAAAAAGCTAAGGTACACGAAGACTTAGAATTTTATAGTGTGATGCGTACCATAAGAGCAATAGAGACTTCGGATGTTTGTGTTTTAATGATTGATGCAACGCAAGGTATCGAATCTCAAGATTTAAATATTATACATTTAGTAGGCACAAACCATAAAGGCTTAGTAATTGTAGTAAATAAGTGGGATTTGGTTGAAAAAGAAACCATGACCACTAAGCATTTTGAAGAAGCTATTAAAGCTAAATTGGCTCCATTTAGAGATGTTCCAATTATTTTCACATCAGTAACTGAAAAGCAGCGTATTATGAGAGTCATAGAAGTTGCTATGGAAGTTTATCAAAATAAGAAAACTAAAATTCCTACTAGTAAATTAAATGAATTCTTTTTACCTCTAATTGAAAAATATCCACCACCAGCAATTAAAGGCCGAGTAGTTAAAATTAAATATGTAACTCAAATTACAGATACCAGTGCTTTTATTTTCTTTTGTAATTCACCTCAATATTTGGCTGAAGCTTACAAACGTTTTTTAGAAAATAAATTTAGAGAGCATTATAATTTTACTGGCGTTTCAGTTTCCTTTTACTTTAGAAAGAAATAATTTTGATATTTGTATTTATATTATTTAAAGTTCTAAATAATATAAATACAATTGAAATTTGAAAAATAATTATTGCATAATTATTTTCTTCATTCTTTAAAAATATAAATTAATAAATCATTCAGCTAAAAAAATGCATTTATAAATTTTTATTGTTTACTTATTAATATTAGTTAGTAGGTAAGCAATCTTTAGTAATAAAGTAAATGATGTTTTTCTTTCAGAGTTTTCAATATGTTTAATTATTCATATAAATACTAGTGTCAAACAATCTAGGATATTACGTTAGTTAAGGCTATTTACAATTCAAAAAAACATAGTATAACATTTACACTGCTAAAATTGTTTACCAAAATCTAATTTATTTTTTATTTTTTTTTTAAAAAAAATAAGTCTTTTTCATGTAAATAATTTTAAATTATGATAAACTCAATTCATCAGTCATATCATCCTCTCTATCGATTAATACAAAATTTAACAAAAAGATAGTAATAAGTTTACCGATATTTGTAAAAAAAAACTATGAAATCAATCTACAAATTTTTAACTTTTGGGATATTATTAATATCATCAATTAGTTGGGCTCAATGTATTAGCCCAGCAGCTTTTGGATCTGCAACAGTTTCATCATGCGCGCCTTCAATTAATATTACAACATGTGCTTATGGTGGAGAATACTCTACAGTAACATTTAGTGTAACCGGTCCATATCAATTTACGGGAACTGGCGGTGCTGGTAATTATTTAACATTGACTGATGGTTTAAATGTGGTTAAAGCTTCAGGTTTTTCTCCATTAAATTACACTATTACAACACTAGGTGTGTATAGATTACATGTTTCAATTAATGCGTTATGTGGAACTGAATCAGCTTGTCACACCTTAGCATATTCATGTTTAAATGCATGTAATCCGGTAACGGCATTGTCAACTACAACCGCTGGTGCCACTTCAGGAACATTTACATGGACTGCACCTGCAGGAAATTATGATGTATATTATGGACCAGCTCCATTAGTTGCTCCAACTGGAACTACTATTCCTACAGCTACAACTACAGCAAATTCTTTTACTGCAACTAGTTTATTATCTTCTACTGCTTATGCTGCCTATGTTAGAGTTAATTGCGGAGCAACTCAAAGTACTTGGGTATTAACTACTTTTACTACAAATTGTTCTGGAACTCCAAGTGCTGGAACAACTGCAATCAATACAAGTACAGCATTATGTGCCTCACAAAACGTAAACTTTAGTTTAACTGGAGCTTCTGTTGGAAGTGGTTTAACTTATTTATGGCAATCTTCAACAAATGGAATTACTTATACTACAATACCAACATCAACTTTAGCAACAACAACACAATCAGTTACTGGTAACGTTTATTACCAATGTGTATTAGCTTGTGGGGCTTCAACTGCTGCATCGGTTCCTGTTAATGTTATTATTGCTTCTACAACAACAAACACTGCTCCGTATTTTGAAGGATTTGAAGGAATTGTTTTAAATAATCAATTACCTAACTGTTCTTGGGTAAAAAGTAATCCAACAATTTGTTTAACTTACACAGTTGCGCCAGGATCTTATAATAGAATTGCTAATTCTGGAACAAAATTTGGATCTTTTAGATGGGGAACAAATACTGCTGGAGATTATTTTTACTCAAATGGGATACAATTAACAGCTGGAGTAACCTATTCTGCTTCATCTTTTTATATTTCTGATGGTGTTGCGGGATGGTCTGAATATTCGATGTTATATGGCACAACTCAATCAACAGTTGGATTATTAGGTATTGCTTCAATGACTGGAGCTATTACAAACACCGTTTATGCTCAATTATCAAACACATTTACTCCAGCTTCAACTGGTATTTATTATGTTGCTATAAAAGCAATTGGAAATAGTACTCCATGGTATTTAACATTTGATGATTTATCAATTACCGCACCTTGTTCGTTAAACGTTCCTACAATGACAGTTAGTGCTTCAACAACGACAATTTGTGCTGGTCAATCTGTAGATTTAACTGCTGCAGGAACTGTAACTTCTTATACATGGAATACAGGAGCTACAACAATGAGCATTTCTCCAACTCCTACAGCCAGTTTAACTTATACAACAATTGGAACTAGTCCGATTGGCTGTACAGTATCAGTTATTAGCCCATCTATTACAGTTAATGCTAATCCAGTTGTAAACGCAATGTCATCTAACACATTAATTTGTACTGGTTCTAGTGTTGTTTTAACGGCTTCTACTTCAGCCACATCATATACATGGAATACTGGCGCAATAACAATGACAACTTCAGTTTCTCCAACTGTTACTACTACTTATACAGTTAATGTATCTAGTGCGGCTTCATGTACTGCTTCTGCTGTTGTAATTGTTAACGTTAATACTTGTACAGGAATTAACGAAGCATCTGCTAATTCAATTTCAGTTTACCCTAACCCAAATAATGGTATTGTAAATATTAACTTAACGAGTGATTTAACTAAAAATTCTTCTTTAGAAGTTTATGATGCATTAGGTAAATTAGTTGTTAAACAGGTATTAGCAAATGAATTAAATACTATAAACATTTCTAATTTAGAGAATGGCATTTACGTATTTAAAGTTTTAAATAATACTAACACAGTAAAAATTGGAAAACTAATTAAACAATAATTTCTGTTTAACCTTTTATTTAAAAAACTCCCACTTGAAATTCAAGTGGGAGTTTTTTTATTTTCTATAATTAATTAAAAAAAATCCCATTCATGAACTAAATCATTCAATTCATACACTAAATAATGTTATTTATAAATAATTTATATATTTTTACTGAAATATAATATACATCATATGAAAAAAAAATTATCAATTTTTGTTCTTTTAGCTAGTGGATTCACTTCTATTTTAGCACAAACAACTACCTTTAACTATACTGGAAGTTCTCAATCTTTTACAGTTCCTCCCTGCGTTAACACACTAACTGTTGACGTAAAGGGTGCTGCTGGTGGAGGTTCATACTACACTGGTGTAACATACAGTATAGGTGGTTTGGGCGGAAGAACCCAAGCTGTTATTTCAGTAACACCTGGAGAAGTACTTCAAATAAATGTTGGTGGCTTTGGCCTAAACGGAACTGGAACTGCTGGTGGCCTTGGTGGTTTTAACGGTGGAAATTTTGGTGGATTCCAGTCAACACCTCAAGGCGGTGCTGGCGGTGGAGGCGCATCAGATATTAGACAACTTGGAACCGCTTTAGCAAATAGAATTATAGTTGCTGGCGGCGGTGGTGGAGCCTCCATGTGTGGTGGCGGTGCTCTTAGTGGTGGTTCTGGTGGTGGATTAATTGGAGGTAATGGTGGTAATTGTTTAGCTGGAAGTAATGGTTCAGGCGGAAGTCAAGTTGCTGGAGGTACAGCTGGTACATATTCAGGTTGGTGTACTGCCGCTCCAGGAACATTAGGTAATGGTGGTGCTGGATGCAGTCCTGCAGGTAGCGGCGGCGGCGGCGGCGGATATTATGGCGGTGGCGGCGGCGCTTGGGGTGCTGGCGGTGGTGGAAGTAATTATGCTGTTGGTACAGCTTCTACTGTAACACATACTGCAGGCTTTCAAAGTGGAAATGGCCAAATTATTATTACTCAAGGATTTAATATTTATATAACATCAACTAATTCAATTACATGTTTAGGTGGTTTAACAACATTAACAGGTAATGGAGCCTCAACCTATACATGGAGTGGTGGAATAACAAATAGTGTTCCTTTTACACCTACAGTAAGTGCATTATATACTTTAACTGCGACTGCCGTTGGAGGCTGTACAGCTACATTAACATCTTCAGTTACAGTATTAGCGCTTCCATCTCTTACTGTTAATAGTGGGGCTGTTTGTCCTGGTAATTCATTTACGATGACTCCTGGCGGTGCAACTTCTTATACTTTTTCAAGTGGTACAGCTGTTGTGACTCCTACAGCTACATCATCATATACTGTAATTGGCACTAACTCAGTTACTACTTGTTCAAACGCAGTTATTAGCACTGTTACCGTTAATCCAATTCCTACTGTTTCTGTAACTAGTGGCGCTATTTGTACTGGTAGTTCTTACACAATGGTTGCTAGCGGTGCCGGTACTTATACTTATTCTAGTGGTTCTGCGGTAGTTACTCCAACTGCTAATATGACCTACAGTGTTACAGGAACTAGTGCTTTAGGTTGTGCAGCATCTAATACAGCTATAAGTAATGTTACAGTCAATTCACTGCCTACAATTTCAGTAACTAGCGGTGCGATTTGTGCTGGTAATTCTTACACAATGGTTGCTAGTGGTGCGGGTACTTATACTTATAGTGGCGGTTCAGCAGTTGTTACTCCAACTGCAAATACGTCTTACAGTGTTACTGGAACTAGTACGTTAGGTTGTGTTGGTTCTAACACTGCTGTTAGTTCTGTTACAGTTAATTCAAATCCTTCTGTTTCTGCTTCAACTTCTAATTCTGTGATTTGTTCAGGTGAAAGCGCTGTTTTAACAGCATCAACTTCTGCAACTTCTTATACTTGGAATACGGGTGCTACAACTATGTCGGTTTCAGTTTCTCCAACCGTTACTTCAACGTATACAGTTAATGTTTCTAACGCAGCAGCTTGTGTTGGTTCATCAACGGTAATGGTTACTGTTAATGCTTGTGTTGGAATTAACGAAGCAGTTGCTAATTTAATTTCTGTTTATCCTAACCCAAATAATGGTGTTGTAAACATTAACTTAACGGCTGAATTAGCAAACATTGCTACGTTAGAAGTGTTTGATGCGAGTGGTCTATGAGTGGGTATTCTAGTGGTAGCTAATGAATTAAATACAATTAATATGTCAAATTTAGATAATGGTATTTATACATTTAAAGTTTTAAATAACTCTAACATCGTTAAAGTTGGAAAATTAATCAAACAATAATTAGAGGTTAATCTTTTATTTAAAAACTCCCGCTTGTAAAACAGGCGGGAGTTTTTTCATTTTTCATCAATTGTAGCCTCTTCAGCTAATTTTTTTCAACACTTGTATTTCTTTTCAAAAAAACTATCATATTTGTGTTATATAAATTTTAAAAAATAAAAATGAAAAAAACTTTACTTTTAAGCCTAGTTGCCTTTGCTAGTATAACTGCAAAATCGCAATGTTTAGTGTCAACAATACCAGTTGCTGACTGTTCTTTTGGGGATCAAATTCAATCATTTAATCTTAATGGTATAGCTGCAGTTGATGCTGGTTGCTCAGCTGGAGGTTATCAAATGTTTGCAGCTCCTGTATTTACTTTAACAGCAGGTAACACTTATACCTGGAATGCAACTTGCGGGCCAACTTGGTCACAAGGTTTTGCAATGTGGATAGATTATGATAATAATGGGATTTTTGATCCTACAGAAATGGTTGGTAACACACCATCTTCATTATCACATTCAGGTTCTTTTGTTTTACCTTTAACTTCGTCAATTGGTATTAACAGAAAAATGAGAATTAGATGTAAATATGCTACAACTATACTAAATTCTGAAGCATGCGCGGCTTTTACGTATGGTGAAGTTGAAGATTACAATGTTACCATAGTTTGCCCCACGGTTGCCCCTACAATTACAGCTACTGCATCAAGCAATACAATTTGTGCAGGTTCAACAGTTACTTTAACAGGTAGTGGTGCAGTTAATTACACTTGGACTCCAGTTGGTATCACAACTGCTACAGCAGCAGTTACACCTACAGCCACTGCTATTTATACATTATCAGCAGTAATGGTTGGATGTCCTACACTTACATCAACAACTACAAAAACTATTACAGTTAACGCTACGACAGTTACTGTAAACAGCGGTGCTATTTGTACTGGTAGTGCTTTCACAATTACTCCAGCTGGTAGCGCAACTTCCTATACTATTTCGGGGGGTTCTGCAGTTGTTACTCCAACAGCCAATGCTACATATACGGTAACTGGTACTAACTCAGTTACTACTTGTTCCAATTCTGCAATTAGCACTGTTACAGTAAACGCTTTACCTACAATTTCAGTAACTAGTGGTGCTATTTGTGCTGGTAATTCCTACACAATGGTTGCTAGTGGTGCTGGTACTTATACTTATACTGGCGGTTCTGCTGTGGTTACTCCAACTGCAAATACGTCTTACAGTGTTACTGGAACTAGTACGTTAGGTTGTGTTGGTTCTAACACTGCTGTTAGTTCTGTTACAGTTAATGCAAATCCTTCTGTTTCTGCTTCAACTTCTAATTCAATGATTTGTTCAGGTGAAAGTGCTGTTTTAACAGCATCAACTTCTGCAACTTCTTATACTTGGAATACGGGCGCTACAACTATGTCGGTTTCTGTTTCTCCAACAGTTACTTCAACTTATACAGTTAATGTGTCTAATGCTGCAGCTTGTGTTGCATCATCAACGGTAATGGTTACTGTTAATGCTTGTGTTGGAATTAACGAAGCAGTTGCTAATTTAATTTCTGTGTATCCTAACCCAAATAATGGTGTTGTAAACATTAACTTAACTGCTGAATTAGCAAAAAATGCTACTTTAGAAGTTTATGATGCTTTAGGTAAATTAGTTGTTAAACAAGTTTTAGTTAATGAATTAAATACAATTAATATGTCAAATTTAGATAATGGTATTTATACATTCAAAGTATTAAATAATACTAATACAGTTAAAATTGGAAAATTAATCAAACAATAATTCAAATTTAATATTTCATTTAAAAACTCCTGCTTTAAATTAAAAGCAGGAGTTTTTTGTTTTGTATAAGTCTAAGATATTTTTCATGATTTTTAAACATTATTATTAAAATAAAATCATTAAATTCGACCTAAAATAATTTAAAACAATTTAATAAATGAAAAAAACATTACAAACGGTTAAAAATGCAACAGCCAAATTAGGATTATTATCCGCGTTTGCAGCTTTATCTTTTGAAGGAAATGCTCAAACAACTACGGTTGTTTATTCGGGAGCTTACACAACGTACACAGTACCTGCAGGCGTAAGTTCTATTAAACTTGAAGCAAGAGGTGGACAAGGAAAATCTGCACAACTTGGTTTTCTTGGTGGACAAGGAGCAAAAATGTCGGGCGACTTTACAGTAACTCCTGGAACTGTTCTACTTATTGCGGTTGGTGGACAAGGAATATTATCTTCTGGCGGATCAGATGGCGGTGGAGGCGGCGCAACTACCATTGCTAAAATAGATCCTTTATCAGCAGATATTATTGCTACTGGTATATATTCGGGAATTAAAGTAACACCTTTAGTTATTGCCGGAGGTGGCGGTGGAATGAGAACAGGAGCTACAGTAAATGGTAATCCTGGTGTAACTTCAAATTTTGGAACAGATGCTTCAGGCAGTCTCTCAAGTGGTGGTGGTGTAATAAAAGCTACCGGTTTAGGAATTGGTGGTATTATGAGTTCTGCTTCATGGGGTTCAGCAGGAGCTGGTTTCAGAGGAAATGGTGCAAATGATGGTACTTATGGAACAGGTGGAGCTAGTTTTTTAAATGGTGGAGTTGGCGGTCTTGGAACATGTAGTTCTGGATCGGGTATCAATGGTGGATTTGGCGGTGGCGGTAGCGGCGGCGGTTGCAATGGCGGCGGCGGTGGCGGCGGTTATTCTGGAGGAGATGGTGGATGGATTGCTGGTGGAGGTGGTTCTTGGAATACAGGAGCTAACCAATTAAATACTACTGGTTTCCAAGCTGGTGATGGTGTTGCGATAATAACTGTTTTATACGGACTATCTATTTCACAAACATCAACAATAGCTTGTAATGGTTTATTAACTGCAGCACTTTCAGCATCAGTTAGTGGTGGTACTGGCCCCTTCACTTATTCTTGGTCTCCTTCTGGAGGAACTGCTTCAACGGCAACTGGTTTAGGTGCTGGTTCTTATACATGTACAGTTTCAAGTGCTGTTTCTGGAACTACTTCTAGTGTTTTTATTGTTACTCAACCAAGTGCAGTTGTTTCTGCAGTTTCATCTCAAACAAATGTTACTTGCTATGGTGGTACTAATGGCGTTATCACGCTTACAACTACAGGTGGCACTGCTCCATATTCTTATACATGGTCTCCATCAGGTGGTAGCGCTGCTACTGCAAGTGGTTTAGCTGCTAATACTTATTCTTGTATCGTGAAAGATGCAAACAATTGTTCTGCTACTTCGCCTTCTGCAACGATTACACAGCCTGCTACATTCTCTATTACTGCATCTGCATCTAACTCAGTTATTTGCGGTAGTGGTACTACTATTTTAACTGCTAGTGGTGCTTCTACTTATACTTGGACTGGTGGTGTTGTTAATGGTGCGGCTTTTTCGCCTACTGTTTCTAATACCTATTCAGCAATGGCTACTAACTCTTTAGGATGCGCAGCTTCTAATACTGCCGTTGTGGCTGTTAATGTTGGTACAACTCCTACAATTTCTGTAACTAGTGGTGCTATTTGTGCTGGTAATTCTTACACAATGGTTGCTAGTGGCGCTGGTACTTATACTTATACGGGCGGTTCTGCAGTGGTTACTCCAACTGCAAACATGTCTTACAGTGTTACAGGAACTAGTACTTTAGGTTGTGTTGGTTCTAACACTGCTGTTAGTTCGGTTACAGTTAATGCAAATCCTTCAGTTTCTGCTTCAACTTCTAATTCAATGATTTGTTCAGGTGAAAGTGTTGTTTTAACAGCATCTACTTCTGCAACTTCTTATACTTGGAATACTGGTGCTACAACTATGTCTGTTTCAGTTTCTCCAACCGTTACTTCTACCTATACGGTTAATGTTTCAAACGTTACAGCTTGTGTTGCTTCATCAACAGTAATGGTTACCGTTAATGCTTGTGTTGGAATTAACGAAGCAGTTGCAAGTTTAATTTCTGTTTACCCTAACCCAAATAATGGTGTTGTAAACATTAACTTATCTGCTGAATTATCAAAAAATTCTACATTAGAAGTTTATGATGCCTTAGGTTATTTAGTTGTTAAACTAGTTTTTGCGATCGAATTAATTTCAATTATTATGTCAAACTTAGATAATGGTATTTATAC
>JBBQKU010000027.1:0-54445 GCA_038327195.1 Bacteroidota bacterium
GCTTCTACAGCTACTGGTTTAGGTGCTGGTTCTTATACATGTACAGTTTCAAGTTCTGTTTCTGGAACTACTTCTAGTGTTTTTACAGTTACTCAACCAAGTGCAGTTGTTTCTACAATTGCTTCCCTAACAAATGTTACTTGTTATGGTGGTACTAATGGTGTTATCACTCTTACAACTACTGGTGGTACAGCTCCATATTCTTATACATGGTCACCATCAGGTGGTAGTGCTGCTACAGCAAGTGGTTTAGCTGCTAATACATATTCTTGTATTGTGAAAGATGCAAACAATTGTTCAGCTACTTCACCTTCAACTACAATTACTCAACCAGCAACTTTTTCGGTAGCTACTAGTAACAGTATTATTTGTACTGGCGAAACAGCTTCATTAACAGCTACTGGTGCTACAAGTTATACTTGGAATACAGCGTCAACAAGTTCAGTTATTGCCGTTTCTCCTACAGTTACTACAACTTATACAATTACAGGAGTGATTGGCGCTTGTACAAATTCTATGACAATTACTCAAAATGTGAGTGCTTGTGTTGGTGTTCAAAATTTAACGAATAGTGATTTAAACATTACTATTTACCCCAACCCTAACAATGGTGTATTTACAATTGAATTAAATGCAACAACTCAAGTTATTATGACTAATATTTTAGGTGATGTTTTATTAAACGCTACTTTTAGTGCTGGTAAACAAATACTTGATATTCAAAATAAAGCCAACGGTATTTATTTTGTGAAAATGATTCAAAATAATAAACAACAAACAATTAAATTAATTAAAGAATAAATTTAACAATCCTTTATAAAAACTTCCATCTTGATATACAGTTGGGAGTTTTTTGTTTAACCACATTTTTGGAATGCAATAACAATAATCATGTCAGTATTTCAAATTCCTTTATCAAGATATCAAATACCAACAATTTAATTATGTAAAAAAAACACCTCTTAATTTTTTTTTTACATAAAACCTCCTAAATTTGAATAACTATTAAAATGAAAAAAATGAAAAAAACTTTACACACGATTAAACAAGCATGGATAACTGCAGGCATATGCACTTCTTTTATTGGAGCAAGCATTCAAGGTAATTCTCAAACTTTAACTTTAGTTTATACAGGAAGTATCCAAAACTATACTGTTCCGGTAGGAGTTAACTCAATTAGAATTCAAGCTAATGGTGCAAAAGGTGGTGATGGTCAGTTGAGTGTTGTTGGCGGTATGGGCGCAAGCATGGCAGGAGATTTTACAGTTACTCCTGGCCAAATATTAAAAGTGCTAATTGGTGGACAAGGAGTTGCAGGTGTAGATCAAGGTGAACAAGCAGGCGGAACAGGTGGAGGAGGTTCATTTGTCACAGATATTTTAAACAATCCTATGATTATTGCTGGTGGTGGTGGTGGATCCATGGGCAGAAGCGGACTACCTGAAAATGGTGGTTCTGGACAAATTACACTTTCAGGTCAAGTAGGTGGAACAAATGGAGGTGCTGGAGGTACTAGTGGTTCTGGTGGTATTACTTGGCCTTGGACTGGCTGGCATTCTGGAACTGGTGGTGGCGGACTTTTAACGAATGGTAGCGCTTCCTCTAATGGAAGTATTTCATATGGAACAACAAATGGCCCAGGAATGGCATTTGTAAATGGAGGTGCTGGTGGTGTTGGCGGAAGTAGCGGTCGTAATGGAGGATTTGGCGGTGGCGGTGCAGCTGGATTCACTGGCGGTGGCGGTGGTGGTTATTCTGGAGGTGGCAGTGGAACGCATGATTCGCCCCCAACTTGGGCTGGCGGAGGCGGTGGCTCTTATAATGTTGGGAGTAATCAAGTTAACCTAGCAGGCATAAATAATGGAAATGGTTCTGTTATTATTTCAGTTCTTTACGGAGTTTCTATTACTCAAACATCTACTATTTCTTGTAATGGTTTATTAACTGCGGCACTTTCAGCATCTGTTAGTGGTGGTACTGGCCCTTTCACTTATTCTTGGTCTCCAACAGGAGGAACTGCTTCTACAGCTACTGGTTTAGGTGCTGGTTCTTATACATGTACAGTTTCAAGTTCTGTTTCTGGAACTACTTCTAGTGTTTTTACAGTTACTCAACCAAGTGCAGTTGTTTCTACAATTGCTTCCCAAACAAATGTTACTTGTTATGGTGGTACTAATGGTGCTATCACTCTTACAACTACTGGTGGTACAGCTCCATATTCTTATACATGGTCGCCATCAGGTGGTAGTGCTTCTACTGCAAGTGGTTTAGCTGCTAATACCTATTCTTGTATTGTGAAAGATGCAAACAATTGTTCAGCTACTTCACCTTCAACTACAATCACTCAACCAGCAACTTTTTCTGTAGCTACAAGTAACAGTATTATTTGTACTGGCGAAACAGCTTCATTAACAGCGACTGGTGCTACAAGTTATACTTGGAATACAGCTTCAACTAGTTCAGTTATTGCTGTTTCTCCTACGGTTACAACAACCTATACTGTTACTGGAATGACAGGTGTTTGTACTAATTCAATGACAATTACTCAAAATGTGAGTGTTTGTACTGGAATTAATGAAGCACTTGCAAATTTAATTTCTGTTTATCCTAACCCAAATAATGGTGTTTTAAATATTACTTTAACTAACGAATTGTCAAAAAATTCTTCTTTAGAAGTTTATGACGCTTTAGGTAAATTAGTTATAAAACAAGTTTTAGCAAATGAATTAAATACAATTAACATATCTAACTTCGAAAACGGTATTTATTTATACAAAGTTTTAAATAATACTAACATCGTTAAAGTAGGAAAACTAGTTAAACAATAATTCTAATTTAATATTTCTTTTAAAAACTCCTGCTTGTAAAACAAGCGGGAGTTTTTTTTAATAAATAATTGGTGTCTTTTTCCTTACATATAAGTTATAGATGAATAACAATCTAAAACAAACATATTATGAAATCGCCACTAACTTTTTTATTTTGGTTTTATTTAATCATACCATTCTCCATTTTTGCTCAAGATGAGCATCTAGTAAGTGGAAATATTTTAACACCTCCAAAATATCCTTGTGATATTTATAATAAAACAAATATTGAAACAAGAAAACCAATCGCTTACACCTATTTAAGAGAAGGGGATGTGATGTGGCAAAAAAGAGTTTGGAGAGAAATAGATATGAGAGAAAAACAAAACCTACCACTTTACTTTCCTGTTGAATTTAATCCTTGCAGAACTTCATTATTTCAAGCGATTACTAAAAATGTACTTAATGGAAATGTTACGGCATTTGCCGATGAGGAATTTATGATACCATATGAATTATCAGATATTCGAAAAAAATTAGTAAAAGAAGATTCAATAAAACAATTTATTTATGACCCGCAAGGCTATGAAAGTGAAGTTTGGATTCCAACTATTGACTCAACAAGCATTTACCGCCGTATATTGAAGTTCAGATTAAAAGAGGATTGGTTTTTCGATAAACAAAAATCGAGTTTTGAATGCCGTATCATTGGAATTGCCGCTTATGAATTTGATGAGGACAAAGAAGCTTTTCGTGAATTATTTTGGGTTTATTTCCCATCATGCAGAGCGTACTTTGCAGTAAATGATGTGTATAATTTTAAAAATGATTCGGAACGAAGAAGTATTGATGACATTTTTTGGAAGCGACAATTTGCAAGTACAATTATAAAGGAAAGCAATGTCTATGATCGACAAATTAACGAATACCAAAAAGGAATTGATGCCCTTGTTGAATCAGAAAACATAAAAAATCAATTATTTAAATGGGAGCATGACCTTTGGAATTATTAAAAAATTAAGATTAGTTGAAAACTGCTTATTAGAAATTAAAAAAAAATTACAATATTTATAAAATATAACTAAAAGTAATTTTCAAATGTTTCGATTCAAATATCTTCTCTCTTTTTCAATTATCATAATTTCTTTTTCAATAAATGCGCAAGGCTTTCAGGTAAATTTACAAGGCCAAGCACAACAAGGCATGGGCGGTGCTGGCATTGCTTATGCGCAAGATGCAGCATCTTTGTTTTTTAATCCTGGAAGCTGTTCGTTTGTTAAAGGAAATTCAATTAATATTAATGCAAACGCAGGTTTTGCAAACAGTAAATTTTTAGATAAGAATACTAATATTATTTCTGAAACAAAATCTCCTACCTCCACTCCATTTGCAGCTTATGGTTTATTTCAATTAAAAGATAGTTGCAAATTAAAATTAGGGTTAGCAATTTATACTCCGTTTGGCAGCACGGTTCAATGGCAAGATGGATGGACAGGACGTTTTGCAATAACTAAATTACAATTACTGGCAATTTATATTCAACCAACCGTAAGCTATAAGCTAACAAAAAAAATTGGGATAGGGGCTGGTTTTATTTTCGCTACAGGTAAAGTTAATTTGCAAAAAGATATCCCTGTAATTGATGCGAATGGGAATTATGGTCATGCCGAATTAGAAGGTAAAGCAAATGGATATGGTTATAATTTAGGCATCTATTACAATCCAATTCCAAAATTATTTATTGGATTAACTTATCGTTCTCAAGTAAATATGGCTGTCAAAAATGGTGATGCGAAATTTACAGTCCCATCATCATTATCTAGTAACTTTCCTGACGGAAAATTTACATCTAGTTTACCATTACCTAGCGTTACAAGTTTAGGATTTGCTTATAAATTAAACACAAAAACAACCATAGTACTTGACATTAACTATACTGGTTGGAAAGCTTATGATACTTTAGCGTTTGATTATGAGAATAATACAGCATCACTAATAGATACTAAATCAGCAAGAAATTACAAAAACACATTCGCATTCAGAATTGGTGGCGATTATAAAATCACTTCAATGTTAACAGCTCGATTAGGATTTGCGTATGCGCTTACTCCGGTTCCAGACGGATACGTAACGCCTGAAACTCCTGATGCTAACAGAATAAATTATACCGCTGGTTTAGGTTATAATTTCAAAAAACATTTTGCAATTAATGCTTCTTTTCTTTTTACAACTTTTAAAAGAGAGGGAACAAACTTAGAAACTAATTTATCCGGTACCTATAAAACAAACGTTGTTATTCCAGGCTTATCAATCATTTATAAATTCTAATTATGAAAAAAATCTTATTATATAGTTTTGTGTTATCTGCATTTTTTTCTATCACTAATGCTTGCAAACCAAATTTTAAAACTCCAAATGTTGACAAAGGAGATATTGATGTAACCAATTATGTATCAATTGGAGATGCGATTACTGCAGGATATTCGAATGGAGCATTGTTTTATGATGGTCAAAATTTTTCTTATGCAAAATTATTATCTGATCAATTTGAACAAATAGGTGGTGGAGATTTTAAAATCCCATACATATCTTCAAGCTCGATTGGAATTGGAAACGCTAATAATGCTCCCTCTATTTTGGGCGACAGAACAGATTGTCAAGGAATAATTTCTTTAGGTCCAGTAAAAATTGCTACTCAAGGTGATTTAACAATATTCGCTTCAAATGTTTATTCGGCTCATGGGCCATTTAATAACATGGGAGTTCCAGATGTAAAGGTAATTGATATGACAACAAATGGCTATACAAATCCATTTTATGTTCGAATGTCTTCGAGCGCATCATCATCGTTATTAAACGACGCCGTTTCTAAAAATCCAACATTTTTCACGATGATGTTAGGATTAAATGACGTGTTAAATTTCGCATTAAAAGGTGCAGCCTCAGAAAGTATCACCCCTTTAAATGGTACGATTGGAATAGGTTTCGATGCAAGCATCAATAACATTATTACTAAATTAACTTCTAATAATGCAAAAGGAGCGATTGCTAATATTCCAAGTATTAAATCATTGCCCTATTTTAATACAATTACTTATAATGCCCTTAAACTAAGCGATACAACAGCAAAATCATTAACTTCATTTTACGCATTATTAAATCCAACAATTCCATTTCATGAAGGTAACAACGGCTTTGTAATTGAAGATGCATCAATGCCATTAGGATACAGACAATCCGTTGATGGCGAATTAATTTTATTAAACATCCCTTTAGATTCAGTAAAATGCAACAAATGGGGTTCATTAGTGCCTATTCCAAATAGATTTGTTTTAACCTTATCAGAAATAGAATTAATAGAAAATACGATTTCATATTATAATACTATTCTAAAAATATATGCCAATTCAAAAAATTTAGCATTTGTGGATGTTAATTCATTTTTCTCAACTTTAAAAACAGGCTTTGTATATAATGGTGTAACAATAAATGCCAGTTTTGTTTCTGGTGGCGCATTTTCGCTTGACGGATTAACGCTTACACCAAGAGGAAATGCCTTACTTGCAAATGAATTTATTAAAGCAATAAATAATACTTATCGATCTACTTTGCCTCAAATAGAAGCTACAAAATATTCGGGAATAATTTTTCCATAAAATGATGAATAGCTAAACTGTTTTAAAAAAAATCATTACTTTTAACTAAATCTAAAAATAAAATATGAAAAAAATATACTTATTGGCTTTTACAGCTATTTCATCTGTACTGACATTAACAGCACAATCACCTTGTGCAACTGGTCGTTACTCCGCTGATACATTTACCAGTATTACCACAAATTCAGGGATAGCTTATGGTTCTAATACAACTGTTAGCGGAGGGACTCAAGTATTAACGATGGATGTATATCAACCAGCAGGAGATACCATTGCCAACCGTCCATTAATAATTTGGGCTCATGGTGGTAGCTTTATTGGTGGTTCTAGTACAGATGGTGATGTTACAACATTATCTCAACGTTTTGCAAAAAAAGGTTTTGTTTGTGTTTCGATAAATTACCGTTTAGGATTTTTTCCATTTGATTCAGTAAATGCTGTTAAAGCTGTTTTAAGAGCTGTTCAGGATATGAAAGCATCTATTCGTTTTTTCTATAAAGACAAATTAACACTAAATGCCTATAAAATTGACACTAATAATATTTTTATTGGGGGGAGTTCAGCAGGTGCACTTACGGCATTACACACAGTTTATTTAAATAAATCTTGTGAGATAAATCCTTACGTTGCACCAGCAACCTTAGCTTCGTTAGGTGGAATTGATGGTTATAGTGGAAATCAATGCTATTCTTCAAAAGTAAAAGGAGTAATAAATTTATGTGGCGGACTTGGAAATTATGGTTGGTTAGAGGCTGGAGATTTGCCATTTTGTTCAATGCACGGTACTATTGACGGTACAGTAAATTATAGTAGAGGAAAAGCTATTTCATTAATTTATTTAGATGGAAGTAGAATGCTTAAAGCACAAGCAAATGCTTTAGGAATTTCAAATCCATTTTATACTTGGTATGGTCAAGATCACGTTCCATACGCTTCTTCAATACCCTATATGGATACAACCGTTAATTTTGTTAGAGATTATTTAATTTCTCGTTTAGGCTGTACAAACCCTCCGTTACTTTTGCAAAACACACCTGCCGGCACAGCGACATTAACAGCTTACACTGGTTGTACAACTAATATTGTACCTTCTTGTGCAGTTGGTATTTACGAAAACACTAATGGAATAGTTCCTTTCGATATTTTTCCAAACCCTTCAAATTCAGACGTGACCATTTCATTTGAAAATCAAAATACATCCTATAAAATTGATGTTTATGATTTATCAGGTAAATTAATTTTATCAAATACAACTACCTTGAATTATTATTTAATTAATAAAAGCACATTAAACTCTGGAGTTTATTTTATAAAAATAACTAATCATGAGGGTAATTATTCGGTTAAGAAATTACTATTTAATTAATGAAATAACTCAGATTTTAAGAAATAGCCAAAAATGATATTTTTGGCTATTTTTATTTTAAACAAATATTAAAAATAATGCAAATAAAATTTGTTTAAACCAATACACTGTATAAATTTACAAAGCTATTTTAAAAGCATAAAAAATGGATAGATTAAAAGACAAATTTCGTGAAAAGGCAGTACCTCTAGCTGCAGAAATAAAAGATATTATAAAAAATCATGGCGATTTAAAAATTGGAGAAATCACTGTAGCTCAAGTATACCAAGGAATGAAAGGTATGACTGGTATGGTTACTGAAACATCTAAATTAGATCCAGAAGAAGGCATTCGTTTTAGAGGGTATTCAATACCTGAATTACGTGCTCAATTACCAAAAGCTCCAGGCGGTACTGAGCCATTACCAGAAGGCATTTTCTACCTTATGTTAGTTGGAGAATTACCAACTCAAGAAGATGTTAGTTTTATTACAGGAGAATGGCAAAAACGTAGTAATGTTCCAAAACATGTTTTTGATGTTATTGAGAAATTACCTACCGATACTCATCCAATGACTCAATTTGTGATTGGTATTATGGCTATGCAAACAGAAAGCGTATTTGCAAAAGCTTACGCAAAAGGCGTTAACAAAAAAGATTATTGGGATTATGTGTACGAAGATTCAATGAATTTAATTGCACGATTGCCAAGAATTGCTTCTTATATCTATCGCCGTAAATACAAAGGTGGTATTCATATTGAACCAGATCATAAATTAGATTGGGCAGCAAATTTTGCACACATGTTAGGATATGAAGAGTTTGATATGAAACGTTTAATGCGTTTATATTTAACTATCCATGTTGATCATGAAGGTGGAAACGTTTCGGCACATGCAACTCATTTAGTAGGTTCTGCATTAAGCGATCCTTATTTAGCATTTGCAGCTGGTATGAATGGTTTAGCTGGCCCATTACATGGTTTAGCTAATCAAGAAGTATTAGGCTGGATTATGGAATTGAAAGAAAATTTAGGTGGAGGTTTACCAACTAAAGAACAAATTGCAGAATATATTAAACAAACATTAATTGAAGGAAAAGTTGTGCCAGGATATGGTCATGCTGTTTTAAGAAAGACAGATCCTCGCTTTACTGCACAACAAGATTTTTACAGAACTTATATTAAGCATGATGATATTTGTGAAATCGTGCAAATGGTTTATGAAGTTGCACCTCCAATTTTAGAATCAACTGGTAAAATCAAAAACCCATGGCCAAATGTTGATGCTCATTCAGGAGCTTTATTATCACATTATGGTATGCACGAATATGATTTCTATACAGTATTGTTTGGTGTTTCTCGTGCTTTAGGTGTATTAGCAAGTTTAGTTTGGGATAGAGCAACTGGTTCAGCTATTGAGCGTCCTAACTCTACAACAACTGAAAACATTAAATCAATTATTAAAAAAGCACAAGAAGCTAAAGCTTCTGCTTAAATAATAAATTTTTTATTTTTATTAAAACCATTTCTTTTCAGGAATGGTTTTTTTTTGAATTATTAATCATTTATTCATATTGTGTACTAATGAATTATCTGTACATTTATTACTAATATGTTTAGATATCAAATATTAATTATTTTTTCGTTTTTTTTAAACTCATTTTGTTATAGTCAAAGCAAAATTGAAGCAGAAAAAGCTTATAATGAATTAATAAAACAAAAAGACGACACTTCTAAAGTTAATTCCTTAATAAATTTATCTTATGACTTAAATAACAGTGATTTCGTTAACTCAGTAAAATTTGCTAAACAAGCCATACAATTATCTCTAAAACTAAACTATAATAAAGGAATATATACTTCATATTGTGCTTTAGCAGATGCTTATTGGTTTCATACCGATTATATTAATGCTCAAAATTTTTATTTTAAATCTTATAAATTTTGTGATTCAATTAATGACAAACCTGGTATAGCTCTTGCCCTGTATAATATAGGTTGGACTTTATGCATTCAACAAAATAGTGTTAAAGATTTAAAATATCTACGTCAGTCATTACAAATTTCAAAAGAGTTAAATGACACTTTAGGAATTTTGAGAGTTAATAATGCCTTTGGTAGTTTTTATGAAAAACAATTTAAAAAACTAAAAAATCAAAGTTATTTTGATTCATCATACTTTTATTTTTCACAAGGCTTAGAAATTGCGTCAATCGTAAAAAATAAACGCAAAATGGGAGTGTATTCAGGGAACCTTGGTGAGCTATTTCTCAATGTTAATGATTTAAAAAAATCTATTTCATTTTCCAATATTAGCTATACTTTTCATTCAGAACTTGGTGATAGCGGCTCAGCGATGCATTGTGAAATTAATTTAGGTAATGCTTATTTAAAATTAAAAAATATAGAAGAAGCAAAAAAACATTTTAATAAAGTGGAAGTATATTCTAAAAATCATGATTTAAAAGAAATATTATGTAATTCTTATTTAGGTTTAGCAAAATGTCTCTATGAAGAAAAAAAATACAAAATTGCTTATGACTACTTTTATTCTTTTAGCGAATTAAATGAAGAAATTTACATAGAAACGTATGACAACAATTTAGCAAATTTACAAGGTTCATATAATCTAGAAAAGTCGGAAGCGAACGTAGAAAAATTAACACAAGCCAATGAAATACAAGAATTAAAAAATAAAAAAAATATTTATCTTATTATCGGACTTATTGCAATTGCAGCAATAGTTTTAGGCGTAGCAGGTTTATTATTTCGACAAAATAAACAAAAGCAACTCACTAATATTCAATTAAAAGAACAAAATACGATCATTGCCGAAAAGAAACAAGAAATAGATAATAGTATTCAATACGCAAGAGGAATTCAACAAGCTATTTTGCCAAACTTTGACGATTTAAAAAATCAATTCAATCAAAGTTTTATTTATTACAAACCAAAAGACATTGTTAGTGGCGATTTTTATTGGTTTGCAAAATCTGATAACGATTTTTATTGTATCGTTGCAGATTGCACCGGACATGGTGTTCCTGGTGCATTAATGAGTATCATAGGCATAGATAAAATTGTACAAGCGGTTTTTGAAAAAAGATTTACTGCACCTAGTGAAATTCTTTCTTATTTAAATATTGAAATCAAACGTGTATTAAAACAACATTCTGATGAATCAAAACAAAAAGATGGAATGGATATTGCATTACTAAAATTTAATACTTTAACAAACGAAGTTGAATTTACTGCTGCTAATCGGCCATTATTTTTAATACGTAATGATTCTTTAACTGAATATAAAGCTGATAAAGTTGCAATAGCAGGATTTACAGAAGATAATCAAGTTTTTAAAACAACTCATATTCAATTAGAAAAAAATGATTCCTTATATTTATTTACTGACGGATATGCTGATCAATTTGGAGGAGTAGAAGGCAAAAAATTTATGTCGAAAAATTTGAAACTGTTGTTTATGTCAATTTGTAACTTAAATTCAAATGATCAATACAAAGCCATTGACGAAAATTTTTCAACTTGGAAAAATACGAATGAGCAAGTAGATGATGTTTTAATAATTGGAATAAAAATATAATCTTTTATAATCATGATAAAACGAATTTTAATATTAACCCTTCTTAGTTTACTCATTTTGGTTTTTATACCAAAAGAAAAATCTCAATCATGGGGATTTTATGGACACAAACGCATTAATAGAATGGCTGTTTTTACATTGCCTCCCGAAATGGTTTCGTTTTACAAAAAACACATCGAATTTATTACAAATCATGCTGTTGACCCCGACAAAAGAAGATACAGTGTGGAAGGAGAAGCGCCAAGACATTATATTGATATTGATCATTATGGTGAACATGCATTTGATAGTGTGCCAAAATTTTGGAAAGCTGCTATTGCAAAATATAGTGAAGATACATTAATGGCTTATGGCATTGTGCCTTGGCAAATTGAAAAGCATTATTATAAATTGTTGAATGCATTTAAAGATGAAAACCTTGACCGTATTTTACAATATAGTGCAGATTTAGGTCATTACGTTGGCGACTCTCATGTGCCATTACATACAACCGAAAACTACAACGGGCAATTAACTGGGCAAAGAGGAATCCATGGTTTTTGGGAAAGTAGAATACCCGAATTAAAAGCCGAAGATTATGATTATTTTGTTGGAAGAGCAAAATACATAGATTCTCCATTAAAAATGGCATGGAAAACGGTTTACGATAGCCACATGGCAGTTGATAGTGTATTAAAATTTGAAGCCATGTTAAACAAAGATTTTCCTCAAGATCAAAAATATGCTTACGAAAACAGAGGTAATTTAATGATGAAAGTATATTCAGTTGAATATACAAACCGTTATGATTTATTAATTAAAGGGCAAGTTGAGCGCCGCATGAAACAAAGTATTATAATGGTAGGAAGCCTTTGGTATACAGCATGGGTTAATGCAGGCAAACCAAACTTAGATAAATTAGGGCAAAGTGATATAAGTGATTCCTTAAAAATTGCTATGCAAAAGGAAGAAGAATTATACTTACAACAAAAAATAAAAAACGCCAAAGGGCATGAGGATTAAATTTCAAAAGGATTATACCGAGGAGTAAACAGTTTGCTTATTCATTTGTTCATTCGGTATTAGTTACTTGCAACAAAAAAGAGTTTCAGTAATTGCTGAAACTCTTTTTAATGATTACTAGAACGTGTTTATATAACCAATACAAAATGCGGATCACTATATGGTTGTTGACCTTCTTTATTTACTATAGCAACTCTAAAATTATTAAAACATAGATATTTAATATATTGGTTTGTACTTAATAAAGCACAAGCAATTATAAAATTACACGCTTTAATATTAATTAACATATAATAAGGAATGTACAGTAATTGAAAAGCATAAAGAATATATAGAGTACCATGTTACTAAATCATTTACCTAAGGTAATCTATCAAGCACAAAGTTTTTGAATCAATTACATAAGGTAATACTTTGTATACCATTTTTTTAAATGATTAACCTAAGGTAATCTATCAAGCACAAAGTTTTTGAATAAAACAACTGAGGTATTGTAGCAATTACCATGTTTTTAAATCAATTACCTGGGGTAATGTATTGCATTCCATTTTTTTAAATGATTAACATTAAGTAATGTATTGCGCACTAAGTTTTTGAATAAAACACCTAATGTAATGTGTCCATCTCCATCGTTTTGCATCAATTACATAGGGTAATACATTGTATAGCATTTTTTTAGATTAAAAAACTAAGTACTAATACCTACACAAAACTAAGTACTAATACTTAGTATAAAAATAGGTAGTAGTACGTATTGTTTTTATCAAATGCCGAATGTAACTTTCGTAAAAGTAAATAACATTTATTTAATATTTAAAACTGTGAAACCAATTGATTTTTTTTCAAATATTGTTAAAATAAATAAAACTAAACAGATATATATCTAAAATCTTAGTGAACATAAACATATAGTTTGTTTGTATTCGACAATCTTTAAAACTCCTCATTTTACCATTGTCGTCGAAAAAAGCATCAAACATCCGCAAGGGTGTGGGCTTTTTTATTCGACGGCAGGGACTGAGGAGTTCCTAAAGATTGTGTAATTGGGTTCGCACCCGATTTATTTTACCGCATTACAATTTGTAAAATTGTAATATTCCACATTTAAAAAAACTTTTTCAATTAAAATTAACTAACTTTAATAAATAACAATTATGAAACAAAAATTATTATTACTTGTATTTGCTTTAATTAGCACCTTACTCAATGCTCAAAGTGTGCCAATGGCTTTTGAGGATTGGAAGACTACTGCTGGAACTCAAAATTTCTTTTATAAAAATGTTACTAAAACTGATAAATTTGGTAATATCTACGTTGCAGGTGCAACATTAAATGCTTTAGGAAACACTGATATTTTATTAGCCAAGTATAACTCCTCTGGTGTTCAATTATGGATTCAGCAATATGCTGGCGCAGGAAACGGTGTTGATTTTGCAGCAGGTTTAGCTGTTACAGATTCTTACGCCTACTTAACTGGGGCAGTAACAAATAATACTGCTACGCCAGAAACTGATGTAATCACCATGAAATATTCAGCCGCTGGAGTTCTTCAATGGGCTTCAACCTATAACGGGAGTGGCAGTTCATTAGATGTTGGGAAGCATATTGTTGTTGATGCATCTGGCAATGTGTTTATTACAGGTGCAAGTTACAACGCAAGTTTAAATACAGATTTTGTAAGTATTCGCTACGATGCTTCAGGAACCCAGCAGTGGGTTAGCACTTTCGATTATTTAGGTGCTGACGATGCTTCAATTAAAATTGCAATTAGTGGATCGAACTTAACTGTTTCGGGAGCCGTAACAAGCGCACCGAGTACTTATAAGTTTGCAACATTAACTTTAGCGCAATCTTCTGGCTCAATTACAGCAACTAATATTAGTTCAGCAGCAACTACTACAAGCGTTGATGCGGTTACTGATTTTACAAATGATGGTTCGGGAAACATTATTATTGTTGGTTCTACTTATGTTGCTGGGCAAGGTAAAAACTACTACGTTCAAAAATTGAATAGTGCTTTAGCAACAGTATGGACATATACTTTTAATGGTGCAAGTTCTTTAGATGACGTTATTAGAGGTGTTCAAGCAGATGCTTCTGGTAATATTTACATTACAGGATATTCTACAAGTTCAACCCAAGGCAGAAACATTGCCACCATGAAATTAAATAGTAGTGGCGTAAATCAATGGACTCAAACATATAATAGCCCAAGCAATGGTAATGATGAGGCTGCCGATTTAGTAATTGATGCTTCAAATAATATTTATATAACAGGATATAATACAAATTTATTAGGTAAAACAGATTATTATACTGTTAAATATAACAGCGCTGGTACTATGTTATGGGATATTATTTCTGATGGAACTGCGTTAAATGATAATGCAACAAACATTGCTTTAGATTCTTTAAACAACGTAATTGTTACTGGACAAAGTGAATTTTCTCCACTTAATTTTAATTTCTTAACAATTAAGTATGTGCAAAAGGATATTATTACACCTACCGATTTTAATGGAGAAACGCCTAATAAAAACTTTATGTATTTCCCTAATAAAGGGCAATTATTAAGTACAACTTTAACAGCAATGCCTGATGTTAAATTTCATACTAATTCTACATTACCAGCTTATTATTTTAAGGATAATAGTCAGTTTTTTGTTTTTTCTAAAATAAATGAAGCTGATTCACTTGCTGGCTTAAAAAAAGACACTCTTCAGCGTATTGATTTAACTTTTTTTCAATGTAATGCTACTTCAAAAACCTACGCTATGGAGCAACAGCAAAAGGGGTATTTAAATTATTTTTTAAATTACACAACTAGTAAAGGTATAGTAGGTGTTTTTGGAAATCAGCGTTTAGTTACGCTTAACTTATATCCTAATATAGATTTAATGTCTAGTAGTAATCAAAATGGTATTAAATATTATTTTATTATAAAACCAGGTGGTGACCCTAGGGCAATACAACTTGAATATACAGGTGCTACATCTTTTAGTTTAAATGCAATTACTAACGATTTAACTATAAAAAGCAGTATTGGTGAAATAAATTTTGATAGACCAACTGTTTATCAATTATCTGCCACAAATACCACTATTGCAGTTACTGGCTGGACTCCCGATTGGCAATTGAATGGAGCAAGTAATAAATATAAATTTAATACAGGCACATATACAACATCATTAACTTTAATTATTGAAGTTGATCAAGGAAATAGCATAACTAGTACCACTAGCACCACAGACAACATAAATTGGTCTACTTATTTTGGCAAAGCTAATAATGATGCCATTAATAAGGTAAAAACAGATGCCAGTAAAAATATGTTTAGCGTTGGGGAAACATATTCAAATTTAATTCCTCAAGCTCCTGGAGCATCTGTTTACGGAGCTATATTAGCTGGAACCATGGATGGTTTTATTTCTAAATTTGATCCATTGGGTGTTTTACAATGGTCAACTTACGTTGGTGGCGGTAATAAGGATAATTTAGTAGATATTGCTTTTCAATCTAATGGAGATTTGTATTGTGTTGGAAATACAAATTCTAATGATATAATAACTTGGTCAAAAGCAGGGGCAGAAAATGATGCTACGTTTCATGGACCAACAACTACTCCAACTAATTGGCAATCTGATGGGTTTATTTTTCAATTACAACAAGATGGTTTAACTCCAGTTTGGTTAAGGTATTATGGTGGTTCTAATTTAGACCATTTAAGGGCTTGTGCCATGGATAATTTCGATAATTTTTTTATTACAGGTTATTCTAAATCATCCGACATACCCGTAGTTTATTCGAGTGGGGCATATCATCAAACTAATACGCCTGTTGGTGGTGCACCCAATTTATATAAAGGCATCATAGCTCGTTTTAATTCATCATCTGCAAAAACATGGGCTACCTATATAGGAGCTACAACATGTTCTACTCCTTATTCGTTACCTAATGATTATTTAAAAGATATTGTAATTGCGGAACCTAGTGATGGTGCTACTGTACCCGATATTTTTGTTACAGGATATTCTGGTGGAAATAATTATCCTAATGTATCTTCAGTTGGTTCATCTAACTTAACATCATCTTCAGGAGACCTTGATGAAGGTGTAATTTCTAGATTTACCAATAATGGTAATATTGTTTGGTCAACTTATTTTGGAGGTACTGGTAACGACCAACCAAATGCTTTAGCTGTAGGTGATGGATATATATATGTAACTGGTAATGCTGGTTCTACTGATTTTTTATCAATTAATTCTACACTCGATTATTATCAAGGGTATGGTGGAGTAAGGGATGCATTTTTTGTAATAATCAGTAACTCTAATGTCATAACTCATTCTACATATATTGGAGGTTCGAACTCAGATTGGGGATGGGATGTAATTTATGATTTTGTAGGTCATGTTGCTTATATTTCTGGTCAAACTAGTAGTTCAAATTTCCCTATTCCAACTAGTAATCCTATAAACACCTATAATCATAGCTATAATGGTGGGGAAGATAATTTTATTTGTGCTTTAAAACATAATAATACCTCTATTTTATGGGCAACTTACCTTGGAGGAACTAGTAATGAGTTTTATGGTGGCAGTGGTGGTGCCGATAGTGATTACCATCAGTCCATTTGCCACGATGGCAATAGCAAATTATATTTAGGTGGAGTTACATCTACTAGCCAAACTATGGCTAACCCTTTTCCTTTAGATAATGGTGCTGGCATTCCTTATTTCTTCCCATCAATAAATGGAGGAACAGATGGAACCATTACAAGGTTTGATTTAGTTCCTGTAACAGTAGTAGGCTTGCAAGAACATCAGTTTACTGCTAATAACTTGCTTGTTTATCCAAACCCATCAAGCAACTTGTTGTTTGTGAAATTAAAGTTAAAATCAGAAAACGCAAGTTATAAAATATATAATACCATGGGGCAAGTTGTTAATTCAGGGCAATTATCTTCTGAAATAAACTCAATTAATATTTCGAGTTTAACAACGGGCTTTTATGTTATTGAGCTTACTAATAATGACATAAAATACTCAGCAAAATTTATTAAGAATGATTAAAACCATTTGTTGCATAATAATATCATTATTTTCTGCCTTAACAATGGAATCCCAAAACTGGGATTCCATTAAGGGCGGTGTTTTTAACCAATATACTAGCACTGTATTAGTCGATTCAATTCATAACAAACTTTTAGTAAGTGCTAAACTTAGTGCTCGTACTGGTAGTCTTTATACTCGAGGCTTATCATCGTGGGATGGAACTAAATGGGATTCTTTATCAGGTGGTTTTAATACACATGACATAATCTTTAATCCAGAACACCCAAACGGAATGCTTTTAACATGTACCCCCTTAAATGGTAAATTATTAGTAGGAGGATACTTCACATCTATAGGTTGGGTAAATACAACGGGGTTAGCACTTTGGGATGGGCTTAAGTGGGATAGTTTGCCAAAACGAGCTTTTAGATATGGTAAATCATTAGTTGTAAATGATTTTGCCAAAAAAGACAGTTTATTATATCTTACAGGTAATTTTGATACCATTGCAAGCCAAAAAGCAACAGGCTTGGCAACTTGGAATGGCTCTTATTTTAAAGCCATAACTCTCCCTATAAGCTCAAGTTTTCAAACATTAACGGCCATTAAAGTTTATAAAAATGAATTATATGTATCTGGTTATGGATTTATTGTAGGCTCACTAACTAATGCTGCTGATGTATTTAAATTTGATGGTACTAATTGGGTATCAACCACAGGTACTGGTTTATATGGAGGAGTGAGAGGAATAGGTGATTTAGAAATTTATAACGATACCTTATATGCCAGTGGTAGTTTTACGCAAGCCGATGGTAATATAGCGAACCATATAATGAAATGGGATGGCACAAATTGGCACGATGTAGGTTTTGGAGACCAAATTGAATATTTTATAGGTATAGATAAAATGTTGGTGTATAAAAATAAATTATGGGCGTTTGGTAGGTTTACTAAAGCAAGTGGAAAAATGGCAGATAGGGTTGCTATTTATGATGGTACAAAATGGAGTGGTTTATGTTCAGTTTTTGACAATAATATTTTATCAGCCACTATTTTTAATGATACAATTTATATTGCTGGTGGTTTTACAAATTGTAATGGCGATAATAATATTCGTTACATCGCTAAACTAAAAAATCCAAATGTTTTTAATAATTGTGATAGTATTATTCCTCCTCTTTTAATTAACGAACCTGATTTTGCAATTTATCCAAATCCCACGTTATCAATATTACAAATACATAGCAATCAATTTGATTTTCAAAACTCAAAAATTATTATTACCAATACTTTAGGTCAAATTGTTTTTTCTGTTAACTATATGCCACAAATAGATATATCATCTCTTTCGGCAGGTATGTATTACTTAACTATGCAAGATGGTGTTAATACAAAAACTGTAAAGATTATAAAGGAGTAGTTTTTTGCTACTAAATTTATAAAACAATGAGATTAAAAAAAATAATCATCATACTATGTAGTTATTTAATAGTACAATCAGCGTTTACCCAAAATTGGGTAAACGCTGGTTTAAATATATTTTTAGGTCAAATAAATTCTATAACAACCGATACAATAAATAATAAATTATTTGTAGCTGGCCAAATGTTCGATACTAGCTTCTTACCTGCCTATGCTGTTTATGATGGTGCTCATTGCGTAACTAAAGATATTACTATTGAATACATAAAGGGTAATGATGGCGAAGCAGCACAATTAATGGTATTTAATCAAATAGGCGAATTAATCGTATCTAAAATATTAATAGATGATAAAACCACCATTAACTTATCTAACCTTAGTGCTGGTATATACCTATACACCATTAAACAAAATGGTTCAATATTAAAATCAAATAAATTAATTATAATTAAATAATTGAAACATTATTTTAAAATAATATTTATCTATTACCTCAACCTCCTCCCCTATGGGGAGGCTGGGAGAGGCTTTGCCCAAATAAACCTTGTACCCAATTATTCATTTGAAAACATACAAAATCCTTGCGATTATGGCATGTGTGTATGTGGGCTAGGTCAACAAGTTACTGATTGGTATAATGGATTTGGTTCGCCAGACTATTATAATGCATGTGCAAATAGTTTAATAGATCCTCTTTCATCTACAGTTCCATAAATTTGTTTGATATTATTAAAACATAAAGCTCCCGATTGAAATTCAATCGGGAGCTTTTTAGTTTAAATTAATTATTGAAAACTTATTCTTTAATTAATTTGATAGTTTGTTGATTTCCATTTTGAATTAATTTAACGAAATAAATTCCGTTTGCTTGGTTTTGGATATCAATGTGTTGTTTACCAATATTCATTGTTTGATTAACTAATACTTGACCTAAGTTATTTGTTACAATAACTTGAGTAGCAGAATTTAATTCAACAACAAATAATCCATTATTTGGATTTGGATAAATATTAAAGCTTATTGTGTTTGCCGTTAAATTTGGAACGCTTGTACAAGCATTAACAGTTACCATTACATTTGACATTCCAACACAACCATTTGTAGCTGTTGCATTAACAGTATAGGTTGATGTTACTGTTGGTGATACTGAAACTGACATAGTTGTTGCTCCTGTATTCCAAGTGTAACTCATTGCCGATGTTGATGCTGTTAAAATTGCCATCTCTCCTGCACATATTAAAGAGTTTGATGTTGTTGCCATTACAACTGGAGTAGCATTAACAGTTACAGTACTTACTGCTGTATTTGAGCTTACACAACCTAATGTATTTGTTCCTGTTACACTATAATTAGTTGTAGTTGTTGGTGATACAACTGCTGATCCACTAGAATATGTATAAGTATTTGCACCACTTGCAACTATTGTATACGATTTACCTGAACAAATTGCTCCGCTTGTTACTGATACCGTAGGTAGAGCATTTACTGTTACAATTACTGGTGTACGTGAAGCAGATGTACAACCTGGTCCTCCCCATAAAACACTTACTTGACCATTACCTACTTGTATACCAGATGTAAATACAATTGATGTAAACAGAAAATTATCCACATATGATGAACCGCCACCACCACCGCCATGACAACCACCACTTCCACTCATTCCTCCGCCGCCACCGTAATAGCCGCCGCCGCCGCCGCCAGCACCGCTTACACCGTCATTTGTTCCGCCACAAACTGCAACCGTACCACCTCCAACACCACCAACACCTAAAATACCGGGGCATCCTGGGGCACCAGTGCCTACATAACCAGTACCACCACCTTGGCCACCACTCGTTAAACCAGCTCCAGAACCACCTTGACCATAAGAAGATGAAAGACCTCCAGCACAGGTTCCAATACTACCTAAAGAACATCCATTTGCAGCTCCACCTCCTACACCATTTGGTGAAACGCATGATGAACCAGCACCTCCATCTCCTCCAATTGGAGTATAAGATATACCGCCACCCGATCCACCACCACCGGCAGCAACCATAATTCGATTTGCAAGTCCAGAACCACCAATACGTATATCAGTAGCACCACCACCGCCACCACCTACAGCAGTAGCACCAGAATTTATTCCTCCATTTCCGCCACCATTATAGCCGCCAGCAACAACAGTACCTTGTCCTCCGACATAAATATTTAAAATTTGGCCAGGAGTAACAGTTAATGTAGCTGCAGTTCTAGCACCTTTACCAGAAACTACACTATTTGTACCAACTCCACCTTGAGCACCAGATGCAGCAATTGAAAGTGTTGTTATACCTAATGGTACGGTAAAGGTTTGCATTGAACCAGTAAAACTAAACACCTGTGAACCAGCTGAAGAAGCAACAAATGATTCAGCGTAATAGGTTGCTGTACTAATCGAACTAGTTGTAAAATTAGCTGCACTAGCACTTGTTCCTACGGCAACACCTCCAACTGGGACAGTAAACCAATTAATTGAAGCCCCTAATGCTGTTGCGTTTAAAGATGTTGTTGCTCCTGCACAAATTACACTAGGAGAAGCTGTTACCAAACTAGGTACAGGACATTGCGCTAGTATTGATGTTATAGAGGCTAATAATAGTCCTGTCGTTATTAAATTGTAGTTTTTTTTCATATTTATAAAATTTTAGATACAAATGTAGTGGATTTTCTATAGTTAATTTAATAAAACTAAGATATACTTAAATAATTAAGACGACATAAATATAATTTATTGAGTTGAAAGTATTAAAATAACCTAATTAATAATTAAATATTTTATAAAGTAAAATTAAACAGATTTTAAAACCATCAATAAGGTTTTAAAAATTAATTTCTCAAAAACTTAAACAGATATTTTTCCGCTTAAAACATCTATTTTTCCATTATTGGAGAAATCCAAATGTTAACTATGATTTTATTACATTTGGCGTATGGCTTTATTGCTTTCTGAAAATATAAAAGTTGCAACTGATTCACTCAAGAGTAATAAGCTTCGTGCGTTTTTAACCATGCTTATTATTTTTATTGGAATAACTGCCTTAGTTGGTATATCATCTGCCATTGATGCTATGAAGGGCTCTATTAATAGCAATTTTACAAGTATGGGAGCCAACTCGTTCACTATCCGAAATAAAGATGTTGCTGTAAAAATTGGAAAGCATGGCAAACGTGCTAAAAAATTTGGAGCCATTAATTATAAACAAGCCATTCGATTCAAAAATGAATTTACATTTCCTGTTACAACTGCCGTTTCAACAATGGCATCTTTTAATTCGAGACTAAAATTTGAATCCGAAAAAACAAATCCAAATATTCAAGTTTTTGGTGGAGATGAAAATTATTTAGCAACGAGTGGTTATGAATTAGAAAAAGGTAGAAATTTTTCTCCTCAAGAAATTATAAATGGTTCGCATCTTGTAATTATTGGAAAAGACGTGGAGTTTGATTTATTTAAAGGCAAACAAAAAGCTTTAGATAAAATTATTACCATTGGAAGTGGCAAATATAAAGTAATTGGCGTTTTAGCGAGTAAAGGAAACAGTATGGGTTTTGGAGGAGATAAAGTTTCAATTATTCCATTAACCAACGCGCGACAGTATTTTAGTTCAAAAGATATGAGCTTTACAATTAGTATATTAGCACAAAACGCAACTTTATTAAATTTTGCATTAGGTGAAGCAACTGGTACTTTTCGAAAAATTAGAAATGTACCTTTAGGAGAAGAAGATAATTTTGAAATTACAAAAGCTGATAATTTAGCAAACATATTAATTGGTTTAATGAGTAATGCATCCATGGGCGCAATTATTATTGGTATCATTACCTTAATTGGTGCATCAATTGGATTAATGAATATTATGCTTGTTTCGGTAACTGAACGTACGAAAGAAATTGGTGTTCGCAAAGCTTTAGGTGCAACTTCGCAAACCATTAAAACTCAATTTTTAATTGAGAGTATTGTGATTTGTCTCTTTGGTGGTGCTTTTGGTATTTTAATGGGAATAATAGCTGCCAATACAATTTCATTAATGTTAGGTTCCAGTTTTTTTATGCCATGGTTTTGGATAATTACTGGCTTTATTGTTTGTATGATTGTAGGTTTAATTAGTGGTTATTTACCCGCTAAGCGAGCTTCCCTACTCGACCCAATTGAATGTTTACGATTTGAGTAAGTTTTGATAAAAACCAATTAATTTTTCGGCAATTTTTTTATAATTAAATTCTGCTTCAGCTAAAGTGCGAGCAGCATTTTGCAAATCATTTTTAATTGTTTGGTTTTTAATTAAAGTCACAATCGCATTTTTAAATTCGGTATGCGTATCAGCAATTATTAAATGTTTATTTGCTTCATAAGGAATTCCTTCAGCGCCAATACTTGTTGTAATAATAGCTTTGCCGTAAGCTAAACCTTCAACTAATTTTATTCTTAAACCACTGCCACTCCAAAGCGGAACTAACATGATATCAAACATATTATAAAATTCGGAAGAACTTTCAACATTTTCAATAATTGTAATTGAATTTTCTGTTTTTTGTTTTATAGATTCTGGCATTCCTCTACCGGCCAAAACTAATTTGGCATCAGGCAATTCATTTAAAACATCATTCCAAACTTTTTCTAAAAGCCAATTAACGGCTTCTCTATTTGGCATCCAATCCATCGACGCAAAGTGAAAAACTGTATTTATTTTTAAGGGTTGAGAAACTTTTTTATATTCTTCTAAATTCAAACCTGTTAAGCAAGTCTCAATATGCTGAGTAGGAAGTATTTTTTGAATATTTTTTTTATCCACATCAGTAATCGGTACAATTGCATCACACGTATTAAAAGCGGCTAATTCAAATTGTTTTAAACGTTTATTTTGTAGGGAAACATACTTTTTCTTCGCCCAATTTTTTTCTTCTAGTAACAATCTTTCCCAAATTTGATGTTCAATATTATGAGCTCTTATTACAATTTTTGCCTTTGAATGTTTTCGAATGGTTGGCATATAACTAGCCATAAAAACACCCTCTAACTGAATTACATCAAAAGTTTGAGATTTTAATTTATCAATTAATGTAAGTTCAAATTCTTTGAAATAAAACCGACTTACAAAATAAGATTGTTTTGAAAATAAATTAAAAAAAGCGCCGTTTACTGTTGGGTTAGTGTTTTTATAAACCGATTTATAATGCGTTTTTTCTTTAATTAAATCATTTATTTTCTCATCAGCCTTAAAATGTTTTTTTGTATTAATAGCAAGTAAATGTAATTCAATTTCATTATCAGCCAAACCTAATGCTAAATTTGCTATTGCTATTGAACTACCATCATTAGCAGGAAAAGGAGCTTTATTACATAATTGAAGAACTTTCATATTACGCTTTATTCTTTTTTGAAAAAATCTTTTTAAATGGCTCAAAATATTGACCAATATCAAATAATGCAGAATCGTTAGCTGCCTTATAAGTTAAATATATACCAAGGGGTAAAAATAATAACAACGGAAACCAACTTCCAAATACGACATTATATACTTCCTCAATTACCATTCGTTCATAAATAATAGAAACGATATAGTATAATAAAAAGAATACAACGGCCACAACAACAGGCAAACCCATTCCACCTTTTCGGATAATGGCGCCTAATGAAGCTCCAACAAAAAACAATACTATACAAGCAAATGATACATTTATTTTTTTATGCCAACCTATTCTATAATCAAGAATTGTCATTTCTTTACTATTTATTTCATCGTTTATAGAATCAATATAACCACTCGAACTTCTAACTAAATTTTGTGCATTTTCTATACTACGTTTAAATTCATCTTTGTTTAATGAATCATAAAATGTTTTAATATTTTTATTTGGTTTTGATAAAGACATCGTTCTTAATGTATTTACTAAAAAATAGCTTTTAAATTGATTATTTAAATTAGTATGTTTTTTTGCAATTTCAATATTAAACGTATCAATTTCACTGCTAATCTGCCAAATATTCATCATTTCGTGATGACCTCTAAATAAATCTTTTTGAGTTCGTTTCATTTTAAAATCACTCATATCAATATTTACATTTAACTCGCCATAAATCAACTGCATTAAAGGTCGGGTTGTTTTATGTTCTTCTTCTTTCATGATATCCTCATACCTTGTGCCATTGTATAATCTAATTTGCAAATAATTGGTATCAACTGAGGTTTTCATAGTACCACTATCCGCATACAATTGAATATTATTTCCTAAACCAGCTTTATGATCATAAATACTTAAATTATATAAAGTGTTTCCGTCCTTACTTTTATTTCCAACTTTAATACTATAACCATCCAACTGATTGTAAAAAACCCCTTCTTTGATGCTCAATGTTGGCTTAGCCTGCCTGATATCATATAATAAGCTAGCAGAATTTAAAGTGATTTGGGGTAAAATGTAATTATTAAACAAAAAGGTGAATCCAGCCAATAAGATAATAAATACAAAAATTGGCCTTATTATTTTAAATAATGATAATCCACACGATTTCATTGCCGCTAATTCATAGTTTTCTGCTAGGTTTCCAAAGGTCATGATTGACGAAAGAAGAACGGCTAATGGCATTGCGCCTGGCAAAGTAGCAAGAAAGGAATAAAAGAAAAACTGCGAAAGAACCCACACACCCATCCCTTTCCCAATTATTTCATCCATGTAGGTAAACACATGAATCAAAAAAAAGACAAACATCCCAACAAATAAAGTCAGAATAAATGGTGGCAAGTAAGCCTTTAGTAAAAAAGTATGTAATTTCTTGAGTTTCAAAATAATGCTAAAAATAGCGTATATTTTTTAAAGGATTAGCCAAAATATCTAAACTTTGCTATTTTTGTAAACTATGATTAATGGTAAAAAAATAGTAGTTGTGTTGCCAGCATATAATGCGGCGCTAACTCTTAAAAGAACATACGACGAAATTCCGTTTGATATTGTTGATGATGTAGTATTGGTTGATGACCATAGTAAGGATAATACCTCTGAAGTTGGGCGCCAGTTAGGCATAAAACATGTTATTAGACATGAAACCAACAAAGGATATGGTGGAAACCAAAAGACATGTTATGATAAAGCCCTAGAATTAGGTGCAGATATTGTAATTATGTTACACCCCGATTACCAATATACGCCTAAACTGATTCATAGCATGAGCTATTTAATAGCAAATGATCTTTATCCTTCTGTTTTTGGTTCACGTATATTAGGTAAAGGCGCATTAAAAGGTGGAATGCCAATGTATAAGTACATTTTTAACCGTTGTTTAACATTAACACAAAACATTTTAATTAATCAAAAGTTAAGTGAGTACCACACTGGCTACAGAGCATTTAACCGAGATATTTTAGAAACAATCAGTTATCACGAAAACTCTGATGATTTTGTATTTGATAACCAAATGATTTCTCAAATTTTTTATGCAGGATTTCAAATTGCAGAAATAACTTGTCCAACAAAATATTTCCCAGAAGCAAGTTCTATTAACTTTAGAAGAAGTGCTAAATACGGGATGGGTGTATTAGGAGTTTCATTTAATCATTTCTTTAATAAATTAGGCTTATCAAAAAATAAAATTTACGTTAGAAGAAAATAAAAATAAATCATTAAAAAAAAGCCTGTTAGTTTTAAAACTAACAGGCTTTTTTATTCCTAATTTTCAAATGGTAAGTAGCCGTAATTTTTACTGTATTCCAACATTTGATTGGTAAAACTTTTTGGATACTCAACTTTAACATCTGTTATGACTCCTACTCCATAAACAGGAATTAGTTTTGGTTGAATAAAACCTTGGTAAGGTGCCATTTGCAGTTTTTTAAATCTTTCTAAAACCTCCTTATGTAAAGCCAAATCAACTTTTACACCATAATTTTCAATTAAATCTTTACCAGCTTGATAATCACCTTGAGATTTAATGCGCTGAATTTCTTTTAATAAATCTCCAAAAAGTACACGAAGTTTTAAATAATCATTAATAACAAAATAGGTATTTCCACTTACAATTTTTTTCTCAATAACATTGTCAGCTTTCCCTTTTTCATAAGCCCATTTAGCAACCATTTGGCGGTTTCTCATGTGAGCTTCCTCAATATTATCGCCTAACTTTAAACGAGATAATTGAATCATTAAACCTTTAGTAATATATTCATCATAAGAGGCTTTTCCATATTCCAATGAAGGCATTACTCCTAATTCAACTAATTTTTTATCCATTAAATAATATAAAGCAACTAAATCTGCTCTACCTTCTTCTAACGAAGAAGCATAATTTTTTAAAGTTTCATGCGGTTGGCCAACACCCGGTTCAATTTGTCCGCTTGCATGGCCAATAACTTCATGCATATCAGTATGTAATTTATCAGCTAAGCCAGCAAAATCTAAAACATTTTTTTTAATTTCCGCATTGTAATAAAATTCATTTACAACACTGCCACCTGCTGCGCGCTCATAAGCTTCAACTATATTACCTAAGTTAACAGATTTAGAACCATGTGTTTCTCTAATCCATTCGTTATTTGGTAAATTAATTCCAATAGGTGTAGATGGAGACGAATCGCCACTTTCCATCACAGCATTTATTACTTTTGCTGAAATCCCTTTCACATTTTTCTTTTTATGCTGAGGCAATAATGTAGAATTATCTTCGAACCATTGTGCATTGGCACCAATAGTGGCAATTCTTTTTGATGCCTCAAAATCTTTTATTGATACTACAGATTCAAATGAACCTTTTCTTCCTAATGGATCTTCGTATACTTCAATAAACCCATTAACCACATCTACAGCACTTTCAGTATCCTTAACCCAAGCAATATTATAATCATCAAAATCTTTTAATGATCCAGTTTGGTAAAATTTAACTAATTTTTCAAGTGCTAATTTTTGGTCTGCATTTTCTGAAACTGTAATTGCTTTTTCTAACCAAAAAACTATTTTTTCAATAGCCATTGTGTACATTCCACCAACACGCCAAACTTTTTCTACAATAACACCATTTTCTTTAATTAACTTGCTATTTAAGCCAATCATTACTGGCGTTTTAGATGTTTTATCGGTTAATTTATCATAAAAATCTGTTGCCTCTTGTTGATTAACTCCTTCATAAAAGTTTACAGAAGAATTCAACACTAAATCTTTATCAGCATCTAAACACACTTTTTTAGGTGCAATAGTGGCATCAAACATAATCGGTAAGATATGTCTGCTAAAATTTTCATGAGTCTCACCACTTTTTATTGGCAACTTACTTGGATTAGTAGACATAATTAACTGGCTAAGAAACTTCTGAGAACATTCAGGAAAAAACTTTGCACTACTATAATGGTGATGAATTCCTCTGCTAAACCAAACACGCTTAGTATATTCTAATAATTTTTTATATTCTGGTAAATTAACATCTCCTTTGTAATCAGAAATTACAGCCTCTAAGGTTTTCCGAACCATTAAATTATATTTATAATTTTGATCCCATATAATATCTCTGCCACATAAAGCTGCCTCAGACAAATAAAATAATAACGTTTTTTGCTGAAGTGTTAATTCATTAAAACCAGGTATCTCGTAACGCAAAATTCTTAAATCAGCAAATTGTTCAGAAACATAATCGAAAGACATAGACTTTGATTTAGATACAGCTGAAACATTTGTAGACATTTTTTTTGGACTAGAATTAGTTTGACTTTGCATTTCACTATTTATTAATAGGACTGTAAGAGGAAGAATTGTAAGTATTTTCATTTCTATATAATTTTTACAGCACAAGTTTACCCTTTATTAACATGTTTTGCAAACTCTTTTACCTTCTTTTTTTATTAACTATATTTGCTTTAGATGTATCTAAAATTCATAATAATACTCTTTGTACTAAATTCTGCAAAGTCTTATGGTCAATCTATTAGTAAGCCTTTAATAAATCCTAATTCTATATATTATAAACAACATCTATACGTATTTGGTTATCAACAAAAACCAAAACAATTACAATTTAAATGTTATCGATTTTCGAATAACTTACAACTTAAAGATAGTAATGAAGTCGATTTAGGAAACTATACACCTGAACAGTTTTTAGAACTAACAACCGATACATTACACAATTTTTTAAATTTCTATTTTCAATTAGCTAATCAAAAAAACGTTGTTAGCTTATTTAGATTAAATGATACATTAGGTAAAATCTGTTATACCGAAAACTACGATGCTAACCACATTAATTCATTAATCGCGTTTGATGACGAAAAATTTATTTCAAATAACGATTTGTATCTAGTTAGAACTAATATTGGCACAAACGGTAAGCAATTTTATATTTCAAAATATCAATTAAAATCAATAACTGAACCATTTGAATATGATTTTAAATGGCAATTTGCATTGGATCGTCAATTTATTCATAGAACCTCAGTAATATACAGTGATACAAATTTTGTTTTAATATATGTAAATGTATCGGATGGTTTAAAAAAAGGACAATGGATACTAAAGTTAAGTTCTAAAACTGGTGAACTTATAAGAGGTACAAAATTAAACACAAAAGGAGATACACGACATTTTTTGATGTCGAATTACAGGTATGATTTAAAACAAAAAACGATTGACATCATCGGAAGCATCTATCAAAATGAAACAATCGATTTTAAAAAGGGAATCTCTGATTTCAAAAATAGTGCGAAAACACATCAATTATTTTTAATTCAAATTGATAGTTTAGGTGACGTGATTGCAAGAACTGAAAAAAGTTTGCCATTACCTTTGCAATCCAATAAACTAAATCCAAGTTCAAATTATCATTTAAAAATAAGAGAGTTTACAAAAACAAAAGACAATAATTATAATCTTTGGGCTGACTTATACGAAAGCAATTCGCCTTTAAACTTAACTTATGTAAGTTCATGGCATTTAGATTTGATTGCAACAGATATTCATTTTGATATAACACCTTCTAAATTCATAAACGGAACAAGTGTAATACCTAATTTTATAAGTTATGATAAAGGCGATGCATATGGTAAATATTATTTAGATGTACCAAGTGATTATGATAAATTTAAATATAAAAATCCAAAAAATTCCGTTGTTATAAAAACAGGATTAGACGATGTGAATAATACTTTTTTCGTTTACAAAAAAACAGATATTACAAACTCAACAAAACAATTTTACTATGTATATATGGGTAAAAAAGGTTTAGAAAATAAAGTGATACTTAAATCAAACAAAGGCCAACAAGTAAACCTCTATTTTACGAGTAATAAATCATATATCAGTTTTTTAAGTAATAGTGATAACACTCAGTTCGAAATAAAAACAAATACATTATAGCTCATTGAAATGAAAATAAAATTACTATTAGTTTTGATTTCTTTAAGTAACTTATGTTTTTCGCAAGTAATTAATTACACGCCAACTTTTGTTTGCAACCTAAGTGATACTACTATAGAATCATCTGGATTAATATATATTAATAAAACTGTATGGACACATAATGATAGTGGTGGAAAGCCAGAACTTTATCAAATAGACACATTGACAGGATTTGTAAAAAGAACTGTTTATATTAAAAACACAACCAACATAGATTGGGAAGATTTAGCACAAAGTCCAACTCATGTATTTATTGGAAACTTTGGAAATAATTATGGGAATAGAACTAATCTGACAATTTATCGTGTAAGTAAAATTGATTTATTAAACCTATTAAACGATAGTATAATAGCTGATACTATTCAGTTTTATTATCAAGATCAAACTGTATTTACGAGTACTCTAAATGCAAACAATTACGATTGTGAAGCTTTTATTTTCATGAACGATTCTTTGCATTTATTTTCAAAAAGCTGGATTACTCAAAACACAAAACATTACATTTTACCATCAACTATTGGAAATCATACTGCAATTTTATCAGATAGTTTTAATGTGGATGGTTTAATAACAAGTGCTGATATCAATCAGACGAATGGAAATATAGTTTTATTAGGATACAAAAAAGTTGGATTTAATTATAATTGCTTTGCGTGGTTATTATTCAATTATTCAAATCACAACTTTTTAAAAGCCGATAAACGAAGATTAGAACTTGGCGTGGCATCAACTTTAGGGCAAACAGAAGGCATTGTTATGAAAAATGACAATACAGGTTATTTCTCATCCGAACGTATTGTTTCTGCTTTTGGCATAATACCACAACAACTATATAAATTTGACTTTTCAAGCTATTTTAATACAACCAGTTTAAATGAAAATAGCAACATTAATGAATATAAAATATACCCAAATCCTATATGCGACTATTTAATTATAGATTTAAAAAACACAAACAATATCTACTCTGTCGAAATAATAGATACAGAGGGACAATGTGTTTATAAATGCCAGTTAAACGCTGAAAATCATCATGAAATAAATTTACAAAAATTAAAAAGTGGGCTCTATTTTTTAATAATAAAAGGCAATTCAGGCATATTTACTCAAAAAATAATTATTGAATAAAAATTAAATAAAACATGAAAAAAACATTAGCAATTACGATTCTATTTTTATCCTCAATTTTATTTTTACAATTAAAAAAAACGAGTAACTCGACACCAGTTTTAAGAACTGAACAAAAAATAAGTGCTTCGGGTATACACTATTCATTATTTTATCAAGACAAATTAAAAATTGATTTCGAAACAAAACGGCCAGATAAAAAAGATCCAACAATATATTTATGTATAGCGGCAGCATTTACAAAGCTTACAGACTATACAATTGATGGAACTTATGCGAAAAATGGAAAGGCTTATAATCAAAGGGCGATTAACCATACATTAGGAGGGGCGATAAAAATCATTAATAACACGTGTGAAATATTTCCGACCCATAAAGGAAAACTTATAAATGACAGTTTATTGAATTTAATTAATGCAAAAAAAGGATCTTTCTTTCAACAAATTCAAATGATTGAAAATGGTAAGTCTGCAAACTTTATAGATAAAAAAATATTTCAAAGAAGAGGAATTGCCATTTTCAAAAACGGATCAACTGCAATCATTGAAAGCAAAGAAGCAATTACGTTAGCTGTTTTCGCAAAAGATTTAGTTTCAATGAACGTTTACAATTTTTTATATACGGATATGGGTTCGTGGGACGAAGGTTGGATAAGAAAATCAAATTCTGAAATTACAATTATTGGACAAAATCTTTCAGAAACAAAATATCAAAGTAATTGGATTGTTTTTAGAAAATAATTTATTTATATTTAGCTTAATCAAATAAAATTATTTGATGTCAAACAAAACTAAAAAATATTAAAATGAAAAAAACAATTAAATCAACTTTAGCAATTTTAGCATTTTCATTAATTTCAAACATTGCAACAGCACAATATCATATGGATAGCGATGGCAAAACTTTAAGAAATTCTAGTAACTCAGCAGTTGGACATATTGATAGCGATGGTAAAACAATTCGTAACTCAAGCAACTCCGCAGTTGGACATGTTGATAGTGATGGCAAAACAATTCGTAATTCAAGTAATTCAAGTGTACTTAAAGTGGATGGTAATGATATCAGAAATTCGAGTAATAGTTCATTTGCAAAATTAAGTGATGTAACTAACGACATTAAAGGTGCAAAAGCAGAAACTGTTTACGTTGCTCTGTGGTGGTTTTTAGTAAAAGGAAATAAATAGGGTTCACTCAAAAAGTGTTTTGGTTTTTCACATTCTTTATCTTTAATGAAAAAGGACCAAAAATTAAGACGAAAAGTCAAACTAATTGTTTTTTTAAATTCATATAAACTGACTCAGAAAAATACTTAAATTATTAAAAAACTGATAATCTTGATAAATCAATTTAATTGCTAATTTTATAATGCATATAATACAAAAATAAATGATTCTCAAAACACTATTATCAGGGTTTTTAATACTCACATATCATTTTATTTCTTCTCAAAACAAAGACTCTTTAATCAAAAAATCAGATTTGGTATTTAAAAACAATACCGAAAAATTAGCATTTGAAAAAACAGAAAATTTAAATCCAGATAATATAATCAGTTTATTATTAACTTCATATAAAAATGAAAATACATTTAGCAGTATTGAGGCTGAAAAAAAAATAAACAATTGTGTTGAAGATTTAAAGTTAAAAATAGCATCAAAACCAGAAGTAAAAAAAGTACAATATATTTATGATTATGTCCATAAATTATTTTTAAAAGTATATAAACTTGAAAATAGTTTTGCAGATATTTTTACAGAAGGAGCCTATAATTGTGTTTCGGCCTCGGCTCTTTATGCCATTATTTTTACAAAACTAAATATTCCATTTAATATTATTGAAGCTCCGAAACATGTATATTTAGTTGCCTACCCTCAATCCTTTAAAATTCTTATTGAAACAACTAGCCCCGAAAAAGGATATTACCAATTTAATGACAATTTCGTAAATCAATATATCAAAAGTCTATACAATTCAAAACTAATATCTAAATCAGAATTTGAAAACAATACAGCAAATGTGCTATTTGATAAATATTATTTTAATACAAAGGGATTAACTTTAAAAGAAATGGTGGGATTACAATATAGTAATTATGCTATTTATTATCTTGATGACAAAAAATACGATGAAGCTATTAAAGAAATTAAAAAAGCTTATTTTTTTAATAATTATGAACGCAATAAACAAATACTAAAAACTACACTAATTTATCATATAGCAAATAATAAATATGAAAAAAAAGAACAAGTTGATGAATTAGCACTATTATTAAGATTTAATGATGAAAAAGATGACGAGTTAAGTAATGAGAAATTAAAAAATGAGTTTTTAAGACTAACAGAGACACAACTTATAAATAATTCAGATTTTAATTTTTATGCAGAATCCTATAATACAATAGATAAAGAGATTAATGATTCTACATTAAAAGCTGAAATAACATTTATTTTTCATTACGAATTAGCTCGGTTAGGCTATTTAAATAACAAAGATACATTATATGAGATGCCTCATTTAAGAGCCGCCTATTTAATAAATCCTAAAAATGCAAATTTGCAATCAATCACTTCTAGCTTCACAGAACGACAATTGAAATTTATAAATAATCCAAAGGATATTATTAAATTATTAAATAGTTATTCCAAAACATTCGATTTTATGAATGATAACAATAACTTTAATGATATAAAAGCCAATTGTATTTTAGAATTATCATATCAAAGTTTTGCTACAAATGATATAAATAAAGGTGAAAATTATTTAAAAGAATTTGAATCACTTATGTTATTAAAAACCGATACGCGAGCAAACGACAATTACATAGAAAAGGCATATTCATTTGTTGCTGGGTTATATTACAAAAAAGGTAATATTAATAAATCCAAACAATTTCTAAAAACAGGATTACAATATTCTCCAGATAACTTCGGATTAAAACTCAGATTAAATCAACTTTAAAATTACTAAAAATGATTTGCTGAAGCATTGAAAGAAATAGTTTTTATAAACGTATTTCCTAAACGAGTTTTTCGATAGGCTGCTAATTTTACCTTTTCCATTACAAATCCTCCTTCGTAAACAGAAAATTGTAGTACAAATTCATTTCCCTTTTTATCCAATCTTTGCATTTGAGTAATAACATTCCCCGTATCTTTATCGGAAATTCTATACACCTCATCATCTGGCATAGAATTTTCCAAGGTAACAATGTAATATAATTTATTTTCAAGATTAACTTTATTCTTTTCAATAAAATTTATTAAAAAATCATTATTAACCACTTCACCGCTTTCTAGCCATTCTATAACTCCAAAACACACATCATTATTATTATAATAGGAAACACTTTTTGGTTTACCACTGATGTAAAAATCTTCTTGCTTACCATCCTTTGAACCATTTTTATAATTATACTTTTCTATCAATTTCAAAGTTTTATAAGTATAAGTTGATGTGTTTCCATTTAATAAATCATTTTCGAAACACATGTCAGAATAAAGTTTACCTGCTTCGTTATATTTTTTCCAACATCCAACTTTTTGTCCATTATCATGAATTTGCATAACTGCTATAACACCATTTGTATGATAATAAAAAGCTGTATCAATATTTTTATTATCCTTAAAGTGCTGAACAGTTTTTAATTTTCCACTTTCAAAAAATTCTTTAAGTGTTCCATTTTTTTTGCCGTCTTTATATTCGATTGTTTGGCAAACTTTATCCGTACCAGGAAACATAACTGTTTTAATACCATTTTTTCCATCAAATGTGTTTGAGCAAGCCATTAAAAACAAACAAATAACAAGTAATAGAAACTTGTATTTCAATAAATAAATAATTCTCATATCGTTCTTAATTTAACTCATAACTTAAACTTCCCAGTTTATCTAACTCATTGGTTAATTCAGTGCTCACTGTAATTTTTCGAGATTTAGAATACAACTTTACACTCATATTTTCAGTAGCATCTTCAACAAAAAACTCCACATTACATTTTCCTTGCGAAGCAATTAAAATAGTATCAATAGCATTTATCAAATCGTTTGTTAAGGAATTTACATCAATTTTTAATTTCATGTTAGCGAAGATTGTTTCTTTAATTCCTTCTAACAATTCCATTTTAATGATTTTAATTTCTAAGCTACCTGGTTGCCCATAACGTTCTTGAATTCTAGCCTTTACGTGAACAAATAAATTATTTACCATAAATTTATTAAACTCAACATAATCTTTTGAAAACAACATAATTTCTAAAGCTCCTTGATAATCTTCAATAATTATTTTACCAAAAGCATTTCCTGTTTTACTAGTTCTGTTTTCAAAACCAGTAACCATTCCTCCAAACGACACTTCTTTCCCCTTAAATGGTTCTAAACCAGCTTTTAATTGCGCGCAAGTAGCGTTACACTTATGTTCAATAATTAACTTAAATGGATCTAAAGGATGTCCGGAAATGAAAAATCCTACAACTTCTCTTTCTCTCCCTAATTGCTCAAGCTGACCCCAAGTTTCAATTTTTTGAGGTAGCTGTGGTTCTGTAATTTCAATTTCGTCATCACCACCAAATAAACTAGCTTGCGAAGTATCATTACCCAAACTCATTTGATTATTATACTTAATCATTCTATCTGTAAGCGTTAAACCCTCCATATCGGGAGTGAAAAACATTGCCCGATGCACACCTTCAAAACTATCAAAACCACCAGCAAGTGCTAATCCTTCTAACGATTTTTTATTGACGCTTTTATTATCCAACCGTTTTGCCAAATCAAATAAGGATGTATATTTCCCATTTTCATTTCGTTCATCAATAATATTTTGAACGGTATTTTCTCCTACACCTTTAATAGAAGCCATTCCAAAACGAATATCAGTTCCTCCTGCAATTACACTAAACTTTGCAAACCCTTCATTAATATCTGGCCCTAAAACTTTTAACCCCATGCGTTTACATTCTTCCATTAAAAATGAAATAGAATCAATACTACTCGCATGATTTAAAACGGACGACATAAATTCAGAAGGATAATGCGCTTTAATATATGCCGTTTGAAATGCAACATAAGCATAACATGTTGAGTGAGATTTATTAAATGCATAACTCGCAAATGCTTCCCAATCTTTCCAAACTTTTTCGGCAACTACAACATCGTGACCGTTAGTTTTACAATTCTCAATAAACTTACCTTTCATTTTATCAAGCGTAGCACGGTCTTTTTTTCCCATCGCCTTACGCAATGTATCGGCATCACCTTTTGTAAAGCTTGCTAATTTTTGAGACAGCCTCATTACCTGTTCTTGATAAACCGTAATGCCATAAGTTTCTCCAAGAAACTCATCCATACCTTCCAAATCAAAGGTAATTGGCTCTTTCCCATGCTTACGATTAATGTAATTTGGAATATAAGCAATTGGTCCTGGACGATACAAAGCATTCATTGCAATTAAATCATTAAAACTATCAGGTTTCAAATCTTTCAATGATTTTTGCATACCAGCACTTTCATATTGAAATACGCCATTAGTTTCGCCACGTTGAAATAATTCATACGTTAGTTTATCATCTAACGGAATTGCATCAATATCAATATCAACATTATAATTTTGTTTAATATATCGAACTGCATCTTTAATAATCGTTAATGTTCGTAAGCCTAAGAAGTCCATTTTTAAAAGGCCAGCACTTTCTGCAACCGAGTTATCAAATTGCGTAACTAGCATTTCACTATCTTTCGCTTTGGTAACAGGCACAAATTTCACCATGTCATCAGGTGTAATAATCACACCACAAGCATGTATACCAATGTTTCGCAAACAACCTTCTAATTCATAAGCTTGTTTTAAAACATCTGCTTCGGGTGTTTTTTCTTCTGCTAATTTTCTAAAATTGTGAGACTGTTCAACAACTTCACGTTTATCTTTTATGCCTTCTAAATATTTTTCGTCAATACCACCAGGCTTTAATAATTTTTTCAATTTAGCATCTAGCGAATCAGGAAATGATTTTGCTAAACGATCTGCATCTGGTAAAGGTAGCTCTAAAGCCCTAGCAGTATCTCGAATTGCAGACTTACCTCCCATTGTACCGTAAGTAATAATTTGAGCAACCTGATTAGCACCATATTTATTTATTACATAATCGATAACTAAGCCACGACCTTCATCATCAAAATCAATATCAATATCGGGCATACTTACACGATCCGGATTTAAGAAACGCTCAAATAGTAAATCAAATTTAATAGGATCAACATTTGTAATCCATAAACAATAAGCAATAGCCGAACCAGCTGCCGAACCACGTCCTGGCCCAACGGCAACTCCCATTTTACGTGCTTCGGCAATAAAATCGGCAACAATTAAAAAATAACCAGGATAACCCATTCGCTCTATCGTGGTTAATTCAAATGCAATTCGATCTTTTATTTCGGATGACATATCGGGATAACGTTTATGCGCACCTTCCCAAGTTAAATGAGACATGTATATAAACTGTTCTGCTATAATGAGCATTTCTGCTTTTTGAACTTCAACTGCCTCAGGAGATAAGTTTTTGGCAATCCAATCTTTTTCTTTAATAGCAATAATGCGTTGTTGAGATTCTAAAATCTCGGGCATGTTTGATTCAATAAAAGTTTTTTCAATTTCAAATTTTGGCAATAAAATATCTCTACCTAATTTAAATTGTTCAATCTTATCTACTATTTCATTGGTTGCTTCAATAGCTTCTGGCATATCAGCAAACAATTCAACCATTTCTGATGGCGACTTAAAATAGAATTCTTTGTTTTGTAATCCATTTCTAAAACCCCTGCCCTTGCCTACTGGCGTGGCTTTTTTCTCATTATCTTTTACACACAATAAAATATCATGCGCTTCAAATCCATTTTTATTTAAATAATAATTACTATTAGCTGCAAAATATTTTACATTATATTTTTGTGCGAATCTTAGTAAAACAGTATTCACATGATTTTCTTCTGGAAGATTATGTCGATTAATCTCAATATAAAAATCTTCACCAAATTGTTCTTTATACCAAACAAAAGATTCTTCAGCTTGTTCCTCACCTACATTTAAAATTAAGGAAGGAATTTCAGAAGTTAATGAACCTGTTGTTGCTATTAAACCCTCTTTATACTGAAGTAATAAATCTTTATCTATACGTGGCACGTAATAAAAACCATCAATTAAACCAACAGAGCTTAGCTTAGATAAATTTTGATAACCAGTTCTATTTTTTGCAATAAAAACTTGCGTGTAGCCATTATCTTGTTTTGTTTTATCTTTATAATCTTTACAAACAAATAATTCGCAGCCTATAATACATTTTAATTCATTTTTCTTTTCTCCTACTTTTTCTCCTTTATCTATTAATTCGTTAGTTGCTTTTGTAGCTTTATTTTGTTTATCAATTGCTTGCCAAAATAAAAATGCGCCGTACATATTTCCATGATCGGTTAGGGCAACTCCTTTTAAATTATATTCAACTGCTTTTTTTACTAAGTCACCAACATCGCTCGTACTTTGTAATACGGAGAACTGTGTATGATTATGTAAATGCGAAAAATTAAGATTTGTAGTATCAACTGAAGACTTCTCGACTTCGCTCGTAGTGACAGCAGATTCAGCTTTCTTATTTTTACGTTCTTTCCAATCTTGTTCGTGTTTATATAAATCATCTAAATTTGGAGCTTGATAATTTATAGTTTGCAAATCATCTTTACTAATTTCAGGAACTTTTGTGATTCCTCGTTTAATAATTTCGAAAAAAGCTTTAGCTGTTGCTGTTACATCAAACGCTGCATTGTGAGCCTCAGCAAACGATTGATTAAATAATTTAGTATAAAGTTCGGTTAATGTTGGCCATTTAAATTTACCACCACGTCCACCTGGAATGGCACAAAATTCAGTTGTTTGATCATTTTTTGTATCAATAAATGGCATTGAAGCCAAAACATTTTCTAATCCACAACGTAATAATTCTGCTCCAATAATATTATTATCAAATTCAATATTATGACCGCATAAATATTTTGTTTGATTAACAACATTAACAAATTCTTGTAATACAGTATTTAAATCTTGACCTTCTTCTAAAGCCCTTTCATTTGTAATACCATGTATTTGAACTGCATTAAATGGAATTGTATAACCTTCAGGTTTTACAATGATAGAATTACTGCTTATTAAATTTCCTTGCGCATCATGCAACTGCCATGCAACTTGAACCATTCGTGGCCAATTATCAAAATCGGTTAATGGTGCACTATAACTCCTTGGCAAGCCAGTAGTTTCTGTATCAAATATTAAGAACATCTTTTAGAATTAAGATTTAAGAATGTAGAATTAAGAATTGTTTTTGCTCAGTACTTTTTTTATTTCAACTAATTCATTTTTAATATCAATTAAAATTTGAGTATTATCAATAGCAGTTGATTGTTTAACTTCTACTTGATTAAAATTATTTTTGTTGCGAATAACTTTTTCCCTTTCAGATAAAATATGAGATTTAAAATTTTCAGCATCATTAATACCTAACATGCTCATCAAATTTTGATTGTGCGCTCCGCCACCGCCACCAGCAGTTTCAATCTTTATCAAAGTCAAACCAAAATATCTTAATATAGGGCCGCCAATAAATGATAAATCTTGTATGTTTTCTAAAGGAATCGTTTTTTCGATATGAATAATCATACCCTTCGAAAATTTTAAATTTTTATTAGTGATTTGACATGACAAAGTTTTGAAAAATTTACCGCTCACCCATTGTCCTAATCCAAATATCCAAAATGGAATAACAATAATTCCAATAACACTCGTTATTAAAAAAAATAGGACAACAAAAAATATGTATGTTTTAACCTTTGGATTAAAGGTGGCTTGATTTAAAATAATTTCTTCTGTCATAGTCATTAAATTTATGAAATTTTTAAGCCAAAATAATTAATAGTTAATATCAAATTATAAAAAAAATAAAATTTAATAAACTGATTTTCAGTAAATTAATAATTATTTTAGACCTAATAGTCAAATACATTGGTTTCTTATGTATCTTTGTCTTAAGTATAGTATTATAATATCATTAAATGTCGCTCAAATTTTAAAATAAAAAATCGTAAGTCTCACGTATATCAAATAAAAAATAAAATAAAAAAATTATATGAATTATTCATCGGAACTTTTAAAAGGCACTTTAAAAACAATTGTTTTAAAATTATTAGCCGACAACAAAAAAATGTATGGATACGAAATTACACAACGCGTTAAAGAATTAACATTAGATAAAATTCAAATAACGGAAGGTGCATTATATCCAACATTGCATTCGTTAGAAGCAGATGGATTTGTAACAACTGAAACTGAATTTATTGGAAAACGAGTTCGAAAATATTATAGCTTAAGCCCAACAGGTAAAACTAAAACAAAAGAAAAAGTAAGCGAGTTAGCTGACTTTATGGAAACAATGAAATTTTTGTTAGATATAAAAACAAAAACTACATAAATGTATTGCCTAAGTGAAAAACAAATAGATTATATTCTCAAAGACATAAGTGCACGTGGCGTTGAGATGGAGAGCCTGCAGCTAAACCTTCACGATCATATTTGTTGTATCATAGAGCAAAATCTCGAAGAAAATGGAGATTTCGAGAGCTTCTATCAAAAAACCATTAAGACATTTTATAAAGATGAGCTCTGGGAAATTGAAGAAGAAACACTCCTATTACTAACCTATAAAAACTATTACGCCATGAAAAAAATAATGATATTAAGCGGAATATATTCTGCAACAGCCTTTATATTAGGTTCAATTTTTAAAATAATGCATTGGCAAGGTGCAAGTTTCTTTATTTTTACTGCTATGATATGCAGTAGTTTGATTTTTTTACCTCTGTATTTTTTGTTTAAAACAAAAGAAACAGAAGAAAAAGGAAAAAAAATAATAATTGCAGTTGGAACATTTAACGGAATATTATTTTGCATTTCAAGTTTATTCAAAATAATGCATTGGCCAGGTTCACATATTTTATGGTTAATGACAATCGGACTTTTAGGCTTAATATTTATTCCTCTTTACTTTTTTAGCGGAATTAAAAAGCCTGAAAATAAAACGAATACGATTGCAACAACAATCATTTTAATTATAGTTGCTGGATTCTTTTTTGCATTAACAAGTTTAAAATCAAGTAAACACGTTTATATTTCAAAATCGTATCACTACTTACAAAATGAAGAACTAATTAATAGAATGAAACAAATGAAAAAAGATACGACTGTTCAAACTAAAGAATTAATAAAACTTTCCAATGATATTAATAATGCATGTGTTAAAATTAAAGGTATGATTATCAATTCAGAATTAGGACAATCCATTATTCCAAATGATTTTGAAAGTAAAAATTTGTGGCTTGAAGAGTGTGGTTTAGATCGCGAATTTATTCCTGGCGAGGTAGGTTTTAATTTGGTTGTTGATTTGAAAGATAAAATCAATCAATATAATACATTGGTTAAAATTCCTTCAAAAATAATACCCATTGAAAATAGTTTAGTAAAAATGACAGATGATAAAATTTTAGGGTTTTCTAATTATAATTTATTAAATCATTTAACACAAATTCAAATGTTCATTCTTCAAAACGAAAGATAATTTTCTGAAAACTTGGTTTATTAAACAACATTTTTGAATCAGTTTTATACCCTGTGCTTAAAAAGTATGGGGTATTTTTTATTTCTAAAAATAAAATATTATAGTTTACCTTTGTGTTCCCTTTATTTAAAAAAATCAATGAAACATACAAATAACCTTATAAATGAAAGTAGTCCGTATTTATTACAACATGCTCATAACCCAGTAAATTGGTATGCTTGGAATAATGAAACACTTGAACTCGCTAAAAAAGAAAATAAAATTATATTAGTAAGTATTGGTTATAGTGCTTGCCATTGGTGCCATGTAATGGAACATGAAAGTTTTGAAAATGAAGAAGTAGCTAGCATCATGAATCAACATTTTATAAATGTAAAAGTTGATAGAGAAGAACGCCCAGATGTTGATATGGTTTATATGGGCGCTGTGCAATTAATGACAGGGCAAGGAGGTTGGCCATTAAACTGTTTTGCTTTACCTGATGGAAGGCCAGTTTACGGTGGAACCTATTTCCCAAAAAATCAATGGGTAAATGTTTTGACAAATATTGCTGAGCTTTATAAGACAAATCCAGAAAAAGTGCATGAATATGCCGAAAATTTAACGGAAGGATTATTAAATTTAGAAAACCCAAAAGAAAATCAGGAAACCACCTTTGAAATGGATTCCTTAAGGAAATCAGTTAATAAATGGAAACAATTATTTGATGAAGAAAATGGCGGACCAAATAGAGCGCCAAAATTTCCCCTACCAAATAATTATTTATTTTTATTACAATACAATTATTTTGAAACAAATTCCTTGATAAAAAAACACATTGATACAACTTTAACCAAAATGGCTTATGGTGGTATTTATGATCAAATTGGTGGAGGGTTTGCAAGATACAGCACTGATTTAATTTGGAAAGTCCCTCATTTTGAAAAAATGTTGTATGATAATGCCCAACTCATTAGTTTATATACGCAAGCCTATAAACAAACACCGAATGAACTTTATAAAGAAATTGTTTATGAAACGATTGCTTTTATAAAACGAGAATTGTGTAATGACGAATTTGGGTTTTACTCTGCACTAGATGCCGATAGTGAAGGCGTAGAAGGTAAATATTACGTTTGGCAAAAAGAAGAATTAGAAGGTTTACTTAATGCTAATTTTGATGTATTTGCAGATTATTATAATGTAAATGAATTGGGATATTGGGAAGATGAAAATTATATATTAATGCGAAATGAAGATAATTCTATTATTGCTGCTAAACATTCCATTACTATAACTGAATTAAAAAATATAATAGAGGAATGTAAAACTATTTTATTAAAAGAAAGAAGCAAACGAAAAAGACCTGGATTAGACCATAAAATTTTAGCTTCGTGGAATGGCTTAACCTGTAAAGCCTTAGCAGAAGCTTATTTAGTATTTGAAGATGAATCTATAAAAGAATTAGCCTTAAACAATGCTAATTATTTACTTAAAAATTATTGCATAGGTAGTGGCAACTTACTCCGTGTAATTAATGAAAACATTTCTATTAATGGCTTTTTAGATGATTATGCTTTTGTAACTGATGCTTTTATTTCCATTTATTTAATTACTGCAGATTTTAGTTGGCTTGAAACTGCACTAGAATTAACAAACTATGCTATTTCAAACTTTTATGATGTTACGGCAAAAACAATGTACTATACGGATAAAACAAAAGAAAAATTGATTGTTAGGAAAGCAGAATGGAGTGATAATGTGATACCAGCTTCAAGTTCGCAAATGGCCATAAATTTAAATACACTTTCTATTTATTTTGATGACACTAAGTATAAAGAAATAGCTGAAAATTTGTTAAAATCTGTTATTAAAGAAATAGAGCAATACGGCGCTGGTTATAGCAACTGGGCAATTTTATTACTCCAAAAAGTGATGCCTCAAACCGAAGTTGTAATTGTTGGTAAAAATGTTAATGAAAAATTATTAGCACTGTATAAACATACGCCTCCAAATGTGATATTTGCTTTAAGCGATAAACCATCTGATTTATCGATTTTTAAAAATAGATACGAAAACGGTAAAACGAATGTATTTGTTTGTAAAAATCACAGTTGTTTATTGCCAACAGAAAATATAAACGAAGCACTTAAATTAATTGGAGAACAACCTATATAAAAAGAAAATGATAACAAAAAGCGCGCTCTTTTTGCTATTTTCTTTTTTCTATTCTTTTACAAACTTCGCTCAACCTTTATTACCAACTTCAGAATCAGCCTTTGAAGTGCAGTTGCCATTCAATAAAAGTTATATCAAACAAAATAAAATAAAGTCTATTACTTTTGATATTATTGACAAAAAAGACATGCAAGTTGCTGAAGACAAAGATTTAATTAATTATTATGAATTCAATACCGATGGTCAATTAACTCGTTTTTACTATACTGTAATTAGTAAAATAATTCAGAAAGAATTTCATCATGATGCCGTTTATAGAAAACGAAAAAAAATAAGCAATGGATATTCTTATACAAAAAATGAATATATATTTGATACGGTTTCAACCGTCTATTTTTATAATGAAAAGAAACAACTTATTCTAAAACGCACAAATGATGGTGTTTTTTATGAGAGTTATTATTACGATTATAATGCTGAAGGAAAAATCATTAAAGAAAGGCGTTGTAAAGAAACCAATGTGTCTCCCATAAAAAATGAATTTAAACTGGGCTCACAATTAACTATCAGTGAGGAAAGTTTTACATATAATTCAACTGGCAAAAATCAATACAAAAAAACGTGTTTGAATGATGAAAACAGGCCTTACAAAGAAATGATTTACAACTGTAATGATTCTAATCAAATAGTAAACATTACAGAACAATATATTGTAACATGGCTCAGTCAAAAAACAAACTTCGAGTACGATAAAGATAACCAATTAAAAAAAGCATCTTATACAAGCAATAGCAACGGACAACAAACAACCACTAAAACTTACGAATGCGACTCAGCCAATTGCCTATTAACAGAAAAACATTTTAAAAATGATGTGTTGTTAAAGGAAATAAGTTACGTAACAGATAAAAACAAAAAAACAACTTCCTACATTATTCGTGACCCAAACGAAAAAACAATTAGAATTGTGAAACTATTTTATAAATATTATTAATAGCCCTGATTGTAGCGAAAATCCTTTTTTATTTTCTCTTCAAAATAAAAAAGATTGAAGCGGAAAGCAGGAAATAGCTCCAAAAAAACATTAGCTAACTTGTGATTTAAAAAACTCATACACTAAATTTGCCTTTGAATTACCAATAATTAAAGCCAAATCGGCAAGTGTGGCTTCTTTTATACCTTTAACCGATTTTAACTCAGTCAATAATTTTTGAGCTGTTTTATCACTAATTCCTTTTATCTCCGACAATTCAGTTTTAAAGGTTTCGCGACTTCGTTTATTACGGTGATGTGTAATTCCAAAACGATGCGCTTCATCACGAATTTGCTGAATAATTTTTAATGTTTCAGAACGTTTATCTAAATACATGGGAACAGAATCGCCAGGAAAATAAATTTCTTCTAACCGCTTTGCAATACCAATAACAGTAACCTTTCCCATTAAATCTAATTTCCGTAAACTATTTATCGCTGCACCTAACTGCCCTTTTCCACCGTCAATAACAATCAATTGAGGCATGGGTAATTTTTCTTCAATCACTCGTGAATAGCGTCTAAAAATAACTTCTTCCATTGTAGCAAAATCATCTGGACCAACAACTGTTTTCACATTATAATGTCGGTATTCTTTTTTAGCTGGCTTACCATCAATAAAAACAGGCATTGCACTCACTGCATAATCACCCTGAATGTTAGAGTTATCAAATCCTTCAATTCGGCGAGGCTCTACTTTCATGCGCAAATCTTTCATCATTTGTTGCATAATTCTATCTGTATGCCGCTCTGGATCAATGATTGCTAATTGCTTTTCACGTTCTTTTTTATAGAGTTCCGCATTTTTAAAACACAAATCCAGTAAGTGTTTTTTATCGCCAATTTTAGGAATCACATATTTTGCATTATCAAAACCAAATTCAGGTTCAAATGGAACAAATATTTCTTTACTTAATGAATTATAACGTGTCCTTATTTCATTGATGGCAAACACCAACATTTCTTCATCACTTTCTTCTAACCTCTTTTTTAACTCCAATGTTTGTGCTTGAATAATGGTGCCATTCATTACTTTAAAATAATTGACATAGGCTACTTTATCATCGCTAATAATTGAAAACACATCCGTATCTGTAATTGAAGGATGAACAATGGTTGACTTACTTTGGTATTTTTCTAATAATTCGATTTTCTTTTTTAAAATACCAGCAGCCTCAAACTCTAATTTATCAGCACTTTCAAGCATTTGGTTTTTTAAATCTTTAATCGCAAAATTTATATCACCTTTTATAATTTGTCGAATATGCTTAATACTATCATCATATTCGGTAAACGATTGTTTACTAACACAAGGCGCTTTACATTTTCCAATTTGAAATTCTAAACAAGCCGTATACTTTTTTTTATTTATATTTTCTTCCGATAAATCTAAAGTACACGAGCGTAAAGGATATAAGCTTTTTATTAAATCCAATAAAATATACATGGTTGTTACGGAAGGATAAGGGCCAAAATATTCGTCGCCGTCTTTTTTTAATTGCCGTGTTTGAAACACCCGAGGAAATGGTTCATTTTTAATAACAATCCAAGGGTATGTTTTATCATCACGTAATAGAATATTATACTTAGGCGTAAGGCTTTTAATTAAATTGTTTTCCAAAATTAAAGCATCCATTTCGGTATCAACTTTAACCGTTTTGATGTCCACAATTTTTTTAACCATTAATCGAAGCCTAAATGTATCATGCTCTTTCGTAAAATAAGAACTTACTCGTTTTTTAAGGTTTTTAGCTTTTCCAACATATAATAAATTATTGTCCAAATCATAATAGCGATAAACGCCAGGCGATTCGGGCAAGGTTTTTAAAATACTATTTATGTGATCCGAAAAATGCTCAATCATTATGTAAATTTAATCATTAATTTAGGGCATCTCAAATTAATACTTTGAAAATTAATAAGACAATTGGTGTATAAAAATAAAATCATATTTATTGCTCCTTTAGATTGGGGATTAGGACATGCAACACGCTGTGTGCCTTTAATCAAAAAACTCAGTAAAAATAATACGCTGATTTTAGGCGTAACGCCATTAACAAAATTGATATTTGATGAAGAATTTCCTGGCTTAAAGAAAATTGATTTAGAACCTTATCATATTACGTATTCCCAAAATCAGTCCTTAACACTTAAATTGTTATTGGATTTTCCAAGAATAAAAAAAGTTATAAAAAAGGAAAACGAGCAATTAAAGGATATTGTAAAAGCACATAAAATAGATGTTGTAATTAGCGACAATCGTTTAGGACTTTATAATAAAGAAATTGAAACCGTATATATCACACATCAAGTAAATATACAAGCAGGTTCATTTTCCTATTTGGCAAACAAAATACATCATTATTTTATTAAAAAATACACGCATGTTTGGATTCCAGATTTTGAAAATGAACAACAATCTTTGGCAGGAAAATTATCGCATCCTAGTCCTTTTAAAAACACAAGCTATATTAGCCCAATAACCCGATTAGAAAAAAACGATTCGGATGAACTAAAATTTGATTATTTATTTTTAGTGTCTGGTCCAGAACCACACCGAACTTTATTTGAAAATACATTAATTGAAATTGCACTTAAAACGACTAAATCAGTTTGTTTGGTGAGAGGAACAAATTTGAATTTAGAAACGAATATCTCAAAAAATATAACTGTTTTTGATTTGCCAAATTCTAAAACGCTATCTCAATTGATTACAAGTGCTGATACTATTATATGCCGAAGTGGATATAGTACATTAATGGATTTACATTTACTCAACAAAAAAAAATTAATTTTAATCCCTACTCCATCACAACCCGAACAGATTTATTTGGCTGAATATTGGAAAAATAAATTTGGAGCTAAAAACCTACAGCAATCTGAATTGAAGAAATTAGAACTTTAAGAAGCATCCTCTTTTGCACAGGTTTCAGAATCATCATATTCCAAATCTTTTTGGTACACAGATTTAAGTAAAGCTCTAGCTTTAGAAACATCTTTTCCTTTATAAATACACATATTAGCAATAGATTCTAGAGCCTCAATGGTTTCCCATTGAGCATTATCTTTCAGTTCTTTTTCGTTATCCATTATTTTACTAATTAGCTAACAAATTTAGCAAAAACAAAAACGAAAAAAACCCAAATTATCTTAATAAACGCTCTCTTTTTATCTGAAAAACACTTAGATAATTCACAATTAAGGCTTAATAACTCAGTAAGATAGGAAATTTACCAATTTTAATAAACCTTACTTTAGATTGTGCAATTATTGAAAAAAATCAGTTTCTATTTATTTATAATTCTCTCTTTAGCAAGTGCTATTTGGGGTTACTTTAAGTTAAAAGAAAGTAAAGAGCCAAATTCCAACGTACTTGAGCATATTTCGAATAAAACATTTTGTCTAATAGAAACAAATAGCTATTCTGATTTGACAAATCAATTGGTAAGGCAAAATTTAATATGGAATAGTCTTACGGATGACTCTCAATTTAAAAAAGGACAATACAATTCTGCCTATTTTGATTCATTAGTTTCGGAACATGCTGAACTTAAAACTATTTTAGAGAATAATAAATTATTTTTAAGTTGCTATAATCAAAATTCATCTACAAATTATTTAATTCAATTTAAAATTAAAGAAGCCAGTGATGAAACCTATTTAACATCTTTTTTAAAAACCAATTTAACTCAGGATAATTCAACCTCATCGTTCATTATTTATTTCAAAAAAATGAATAATCAAAAATGGTTAATTTCTTTAAAAGATGGAATCGTTTATATTAGCAATGATATTGGCATATTAGAAGGAAGTGTAAATCTAAAAATAGAAGAATCGATAGCTCAAAATCAAACTTACTTAAATTTATTAAAAACAAATGGGAAACAAAAAACAGCAATTTTTATAAATAATAAATTAATGCCAATATTTAATACAGATGTATTAAATACACAATCTATTTTTACAACTGATTTCAATTTAAATCATATTTCATTGAGTGGATATTCTCAAATAGATAGTACAACGCTATTTAACGCACTAAAAAAACAAAAACCACAAACACTTAATTTTTATGATGAATTACCTGATAACCCAATTTCTTTTTCAGCTATCGCATTAAGCGAAACAAATTTATTTTATTCGAATTTACAATTTGAAATGAATAATGTGAAATGGAAAGAACTGAATGATAGTGCACTTTATGATATTAAAACTGAATTTTTAAATACAATTGAAACTGGCATCATAACTTCAAACTATCAAATAAATCAGTCTATACAAAGCCTTACTTTATTAAAAACAAATGATTCAGAAAAAAGTAAATCACTTTTTAAATTAATATCAGATAGCGTTTTTACAACTAGTGAGATTTCAACTTACAGAATAAAAACAAATTACAACACTATTTTTTCTTGGTTAAATAAAACTTTAAAAAATAGCTATGTGAGCATTAATAAAAACACGATAGTGATTAGCTCAAACTCAGACGCTCTAAATAATTATATGAATAGCATTAACACAAGTCATACACTTTCTAAAAACACAATTTTTATGAATTATGCTTCCAATAATTTATTAATTGATTGTAATTACATGTATTACGAAAATATAGAGTTGTTAAAAGCAAATAAACTACATTCTATAATAAACATTAACAAATTAAATTTAAAAGAATCGCCCTATTCCCATTTGTCTTTTATTGCAAATAATATAAAAAATGTAATGCAAGTACGAATCAATTTAATTAAAGAAAATAATAAAATAGACAATGTCAATACATCTAACTATTTATGGGCATTTAGCGCAGACTCATTAATAAAAAATAGTTTAAATGTATTTACAAATCATACAACACAAGAAAATGAAATCACGTTTCAGGATAATAGTAATTCATTATATTTAATAAGCTCAACAGGGAATTTAATTTGGAAAAAGAAATTAACTGAACAAATAGAATCACAAATTTATACCGTAGATATTTTTAGAAATGGAAAACTTCAGTTATTATTTAATACAAAAAATCATATTCATCTAATAGATAGAAATGGAAACTATGTACAAGGTTATCCATTAAAAACTCCTTCTGTTATTACTTCAAACATAACTTTACTGGATTATGACAAGAATAAAGATTATCGAATTTTTATTGCATGTTCAGATAAAAAAATATACAATTTTAGTTTATACGGAATTAAAACTGAAGGTTTTGTTCCTTTTAAAACAGCAGACCTTGTTGAACTTCCTATTTCGTATGTGAAAATTGGTTTAAGTGATTATTTAATAACCGCAGATATTTCAGGTAAAATATATGCTTTCAGTAGAAAAGGATTAGGTCGTATTGATTTTAAAAATAAAACCATTCAAAATTTAAATCATTTATACATTTCAGATGGTACAAATATTGAGAATACAAAACTTGTTTATGTAGATGATAAAAATAATTTATTAAGTAAGATTTCACTAACAGATAAAAAAGAAATAATAAAATTAGGGGATGAATTAAGTGGATTTAAAACATCTTTTCAATTTATAAATGATGATAGCCAAAAAGACCTGTTATGTTATGGAAATGGTGCATTATATGGCTACGATATATTTTCAAACAAATTAATTGAATATTTTAATGACAAAGCAGTGTATACAAATGTAGAATCTGTAAAATTGACAAATAAACACTTATATGTAGCGTATGATAATGCTGAATATAAAATTGATATTCTAAACACTGATGGGAAATTGGAGAAACAATACGCAAACTTAACTCACAAACCCTTAGTAATAGATTTATATAAAAATGGAAAGCAATACTTATTAATGATTAATGACAACAACTTAAATTGTGTAGAATTAAATTAATTATTTCTTCACCCCAAAGTCAATATCCAAGCAATAATTACATTATAAAAACAAATTCTTCATAGCAAACAAAAAAAAGATAAATGAAAAAAATAAGAATTACATCAATAATTATTAGTTTTATAATTCTGACGAGTTCCTGTGATAAAACATACACGTGTACTTGCACTTCTATTTCTCAGAATTTGAGAATACCAATAGAATCAATTAAAACAACAAAACTTGGGAGTAAAGGTTATGCAAAAACCTGTTTAAAACACCAAGAAAATTCTTCTGATTTAAAAGATTGTCATTTAGAATAAACTATCATCTTAATAAGTTTTAATCATTTCCATCATTCAAATTAAGCAAGAATTAAAACGATAGTTAGTATTGTTAAAATAATTGTAATAGGAGTAAAAATGAGTCTCTCTAACCTGTTTTTAGAAAGCATATTCACAACCGTATTAAATAAAAATAAAACTGCCATTACCCAAAGCAAAACACTTATTACACTCTCATTTATAGAAAACGGAATGTAATTTGAAATAATTAAAATTATTATCAAGAAAAAAATATTTAAAATCACAGAAACTGTTTCCAACTTATACATATCAGAATCCGATTTTAATCTACTACCCCAAACTATTTTGTAAGGAATTACTTTCATTAAAACCAATATATGAAACAAAATAGTTATTGAATAAATACATATTAAAGCTATTTGTGCAAGTTCTTTCATAATTCTAAGCTATTAATTTTGTAACTTTTTTGATTTGCCCATCTTGAATTTTCGAAAATAAAACAATCATACATAAAGCGCCCAAAAATGCATATAACATATCAGATTGTGTATCCCAAACATAACCTTGTGTTCCTAAAAATGATTCGGAATCTTGCCCAGAAACAATTGCAACAAACCATTCTAAAAACTCATAAAAAGCACTGATACTTAAACAAACACAAACAGTTAAAAACGACAGCCAACCACCTTTTTTCACAACGTCTTTTCTTACTAATAATTCTCTCGTAATCATAGCAGGAACAAACCCTTGCGTAAAATGGCCAACCTTATCATAGTTATTTCTGCTTTGATGAAATGCTTCTCTAATCCAATCAAACAATGGAACCTCAGCATATGTATAATGTCCACCAACAAATAATACAATACAATGAAACAAAATCATCGTATAGGTCAAATACGAAAACTGAAATTTTTTAAACGTAGCTAGCAAAACTAAAAAGCCAATCATTGCGGGAAAAACTTCTAATATCCATGTGAAATAATCGTGCGGATTTATGGCAGAAATGATTAATCCGAATAAAAAGAAAGAGATTAAAAAATAATATTTTTTCATATAAAAGATAAGCCCGAAAATTTTCGGGCTTATCAAATTTAATTATAAAAATTTAGGTCTTATACTATTTTATAAAATATTATTAGACTTAATTTCTAAATACAATTTGCTTATCAACTACATCTACAATAATTTCTTTAGTTTGATCAACCTTATCAGATAAAATTTGCTTCGATAATTCATTCAATACTTGTTTTTGCAATACACGTTTAACTGGTCGCGCACCGTATTGAGGGTCGTAACCCAATTGCGCCAACCAATCTATGGCTTCTTCAGTTGCAGATATTTTCAGATGTTGTTCTTCTAATCGTTTTGCAATATCATTAAACTGTATTTTTACAATATCGTGAACATCATTTCTATTTAATGGTTCAAACATAATTACTTCATCAATTCTATTTAAAAATTCGGGACGAACTGATTTTTTCAAAAGCTCAAATACTTCATTTTTAGTTGTTGCTAAAACTTCTTCTTTATTAAACTCAGTCAATCTTTCAAAATTTTCCTGAATAATATGAGAGCCAATATTAGAAGTCATAATGATAATCGTATTTTTAAAATTAACCGTTCTGCCTTTATTATCAGTTAATCTACCATCATCTAACACTTGTAATAAAATATTAAAAACATCTGGATGTGCTTTTTCAATTTCATCTAATAACACCACGCTATATGGTCTTCTACGAACTGCTTCTGTTAATTGACCACCTTCATCAAAACCAACATATCCTGGAGGAGCACCAATTAAACGGCTCACAGAATGTCTCTCTTGATATTCACTCATATCAATACGCGTCATTGCATTTTCATTATTAAATAAATAATCAGCCAATGCTTTTGCTAATTCTGTTTTACCAACACCTGTAGTTCCTAAAAAAATAAATGAACCAATTGGTTTTTTATTGTCTTGCAACCCTGCTCTACTTCTTCTTACAGCATCTGATATGGCTTCAATGGCAATGTGTTGTCCAACAACTCGTTTATGTAATTCATCTTCCAAAGCCAACAATTTTTGTTTATCACTTTGCAACATTTTAGAAACTGGTATTCCTGTCCATGCACTAATTACATCAGCAATATCTTCACTATCAACTTCTTCTTTTAATAATTGAGAACCATTCGCTTTCGCTTCACTTAATTTATCTTCTAAAGAAATTAATAAAGCTTCAGCTTCTTGAATTTTACCATAACGTATTTCTGCTACTTTACCAAAGTCTCCTTGTTTCTCATAATTCGCTGCTTCATGTTTATAATTTTCAATATCTGCTTTTACTTTTTGCACACCTTCAATGGCCTCCTTTTCACTTTGCCATTTTGCTTTTAAGGCGATACGCTTATCATTTAAATCAGCTAAATCTTTATTTAAAATATCAACCTTTGCATCTTCCTCTTCGCGTTTCATCGCCTCACGTTCAATTTCGAGTTGCATAATTTTACGCTCCAATTCATCTAATTCAATGGGCATTGAGTTAATCTGCATACGTAATTTAGAGGCAGCCTCATCCATTAAATCAATGGCTTTGTCTGGCAAAAAACGATCATTAATATAGCGCTGAGAAAGCTCTACCGCTGCAATAATAGCTTCGTCTTTTATTCGCACTTTATGATGTGCTTCATATTTTTCTTTAATACCACGTAAAATAGAAATCGCATCTTCTTCACTTGGTTCATTTACCATTACTTTTTGAAAACGACGCTCAAGTGCTTTATCTTTTTCAAAATATTTTTGATATTCGTTTAATGTTGTTGCTCCTATTGCGCGTAACTCTCCTCGAGCCAATGCTGGTTTTAAAATATTAGCAGCATCCATCGCACCTTCACCACCACCTGCTCCAACCAAAGTGTGAATCTCATCAATAAATAAAATAATCTGTCCATCTGATTTTATCACTTCATTTACGACAGATTTTAGACGTTCTTCAAATTCACCCTTAAATTTTGCACCCGCAATCAATGCGCCCATATCCAAAGAATAAATGGTTTTATCCATTAAATTTTCCGGAA
>JBBQKU010000028.1:0-53724 GCA_038327195.1 Bacteroidota bacterium
TTCCTACTTTAATTTTAGCATTTTACCTAATTTTTAAAACCATAAACTCTAACGATGTTTTTATTAATGCGGCTGTGTTTTTTTGGATTTCTGCAAATAGCTTTTGGATGATGATGGAATTTTTTAACCATAATCATTACAAAAACTTCGCTTCTATTCCATTTGCTTTAGGCTTTTTATTTGTCGCCATTTTTTATTACAAATCGTATATCACAAAAGCCTCAAATCCTCAATAGCACTAATTTCTTGAGACTATCCTCTTATTAAAGAGTTTTAGCTAAAAAAATTGAAGAAATAGCGTAAAAATGCTAGCTTTATGGCTCAAATTTTTTGAACCATGATTGAAACTATTCCTTACCAAACAAAACATAAAATTAGAATTGTAACTGCTGCTGCATTATTTGACGGGCACGATGCCGCTATCAATATCATGCGTCGTATTATTCAATCTAGCGGTGCAGAAGTTATTCACCTTGGGCATGATCGCAGTGCGCAGGAAGTTGTAAACTGCGCCATTCAAGAAGACGCCAATGCTATTGCAGTAACTAGTTACCAAGGCGGGCATGTAGAGTATTTTAAATACATGTACGATTTATTGAAGGAGCAAGGTTGCGAGCATATTAAATTATTTGGTGGTGGTGGTGGTGTAATCCTTCCTACTGAAATTGCAGAATTACATAATTATGGCATTACTCGTATTTACGCGCCAGATGATGGCCGTTCAATGGGATTGCAAGGAATGATTAATGATTTGTTACGTCAGTGTGATTACGCTACTGGAACAAACATTAAAAATGATGTAGATAAAATTGCCGAAAGAAATTATAAATCTCTAGCCCGTATTATTTCTGCCGCCGAAAATTTTAATGAAGAAAATATTGGTTTATTAAACGAATTAAAAACAAAAGCAGAAAAATCTGAAACACCTGTGCTTGGTATTACTGGTACCGGCGGTTCTGGAAAATCAAGTTTGGTGGATGAATTAGTTCGTCGTTTTTTGATTGATTTTAAAGACAAGCAAATTGCTATTATTTCGGTTGATCCATCAAAACGTAAAACAGGTGGTGCCTTATTAGGAGATCGTATTCGTATGAATGCTATTAATAATGATCGCGTTTATATGCGTTCATTAGCTACTCGTCAAAGTAATTTAGCATTAAGTAAATATGTACAAGATGCTGTTAACATTTGTAAAGCGGCGAACTTCGATTTAATAATTTTAGAAACGTCCGGTATTGGACAATCGGATACGGAAATTATTGAGCACTCTAACATGAGCTTGTACGTTATGACGCCTGAATATGGAGCAGCAACGCAATTAGAAAAAATTGACATGCTTGATTTTGCTGACATTATTGCGTTAAATAAATTTGATAAACGTGGTGCGTTAGATGCAATACGCGACGTAAAAAAACAATACAAACGCAACCACAACTTATGGGAAATTGCTGATGAAGATATCCCAGTGTTTGGAACAATTGCTTCTCAGTTTAACGACCCCGGCATGAATCGTTTGTATAAAGCGGTGATGAATAAAATGGTTGAGAAAACTAGTAATAAAGCTTTAGCTTCTCAATTTCATATTACAGAAGAAATGAGTGAAAAAATTTATATCATTCCTCCTTCAAAAACACGTTACTTATCTGAGATTTCTGAGAACAATCGTAATTACGATAAACGCGCTAATGCACAAGCAGAAGTTGCTCAAAAATTATACGGTATTCAAAAAACGATTGAAACGATTTCTGAATCCAAAATGGAGGATAAAGATCGTTTGATAAAGGGATTACAAGAGGCATTCGAAAAAACAAAATTAGATTTAGACCCTCATCATTTATTAGTGATTGAAGGTTGGGAAGCAAAAAAGAAATTATACAGCAATGAGTTTTATGAATTTAAAGTTCGTGATAAAGTATTAAAAATTGAAACGCATTACGAATCTTTATCTCATTCAAAAATTCCAAAAATTGCTTCTCCAAAATATACATCTTGGGGAGATATTTTAAAATGGACGTTGCAAGAAAATTTCCCTGGCGATTTTCCTTACACAGCTGGTATTTATCCATTTAAGCGTGAAGGCGAAGATCCAACGCGTATGTTTGCTGGTGAAGGTGGACCAGAAAGAACGAACAAGCGTTTCCATTATGTAAGTAAAGGATTGCCTGCAGCTCGTTTAAGCACAGCCTTTGATAGCGTAACCTTATACGGTAACGATCCAGATCACCGTCCGGATATTTATGGTAAAGTTGGAAATAGTGGTGTAAGTATTTGTTGTTTAGATGATGCTAAAAAATTATATTCTGGTTTTAATTTAGCAGATCCTAAAACCTCGGTATCAATGACTATTAATGGCCCAGCGCCAACAATAGCAGCATTTTTTATGAATGCCGCTATTGACCAACAATGCGAATTATACATCAAAGAAAATAAATTAGAAAAAGAAGTAGAAGCAAAAATTGCTGCTATTTATAAAGCTAAAGTAACTGTTCGCCCAACATACCAAGGCGAATTGCCAGAAGGTAATAATGGCTTAGGTTTAATGTTACTGGGCGTAACAGGTGATATGGTTTTGCCTAAAGATGTTTACGAAAAAATTAAAGCGACTACTTTATCACAAGTGCGTGGTACCGTGCAAGCAGATATTTTAAAAGAAGATCAAGCGCAAAACACTTGTATTTTTAGCACAGAGTTTAGCTTACGTGTGATGGGAGATGTGCAACAATACTTCATTGATCAAAAAGTGCGAAACTTCTATTCTGTTTCTATTAGTGGTTATCATATTGCAGAAGCAGGAGCAAATCCTATTTCGCAATTAGCATTTACGCTGGCTAACGGTTTCACCTTTGTTGAATATTATTTAAGCCGCGGAATGAACATTGATGATTTTGCGCCTAACTTATCATTCTTTTTTAGTAACGGTATAGATCCTGAATACAGTGTGATTGGACGTGTAAGTCGCCGTATTTGGGCTAAAGCAATGAAATTACGTTATGGCGGTAATGAAAGAAGTCAAATGTTGAAATACCATATTCAAACTTCTGGACGTTCGTTACATGCGCAGGAAATTGATTTTAATGACATTCGTACAACCTTACAAGCATTGTATGCCATTTATGATAATTGTAATTCGTTGCACACCAATGCTTATGATGAAGCGATTACAACACCAACAGAAGAATCTGTTCGTAGAGCAATGGCTATTCAATTAATTATTAATCGTGAATTAGGTTTAGCGAAAAATGAAAATCCATTACAAGGTTCTTTCATTATTGAAGAATTAACTGACTTAGTTGAAGAAGCGGTACTAACGGAGTTTGATAGAATTTCGGAACGTGGTGGTGTATTAGGCGCTATGGAAACGATGTATCAACGTGGACAAATACAAGAAGAAAGTTTGTATTACGAAACCTTAAAACACACAGGCGAATATCCAATTATCGGTGTAAACACTTTCTTATCAAGCAAAGGAAGTCCAACAGTTTTACCTCGTGAAGTAATACGTTCAACAACCGAAGAAAAAGAATATCAAATTACGATGTTAGGCGAGCTGCATAAAACACATGCAGATAAACATGATGAAATGGTGAAACGTTTACAAACAGCGGCCATTCATAACAAAAATATTTTTGCTGAATTAATGGATGCCGCAAAATTTATGAGTTTAGGTGAAGTCACTAAATGTTTATTTGAAGTAGGTGGGCAGTACAGAAGAAATATGTAGGTTGTGCTTTATCTTAGAACAAATGATTTAATACCTATTCTAAATTAAAAGTTAATCAGGTTTACGATATGGAGATTCATATTTAAGATGTTTCCATAAGTTCCTGCATTTTAATCTTTCAATCCACTAAAAATTAACTAATTAAGCCTTTTTTTGCCTAATTTTTCGTAATATTGCTATTCTATAACAAATTTATGAGCAAAGTAGCATTAATTACAGGCGTAACCGGACAAGACGGAGCGTACTTGTCCGAATTATTATTAAGTAAAGGGTACATTGTACATGGTGTGAAGCGCCGTAGCTCATTGTTTAATACGGATAGAATTGATCATTTATATCAAGATCAGCACGAAAAACATATTAATTTTAAATTACATCATGGTGATTTAACGGATAGTACCAATTTAATTAGAATTGTTCAGGAAGTTCAGCCTGATGAAATTTATAATTTAGCAGCAATGTCTCATGTAAAAGTGAGTTTTGATACTCCTGAATATACTGCCAACGCTGATGGAATTGGCACCTTACGTATTTTAGAAGCTATTCGTATTTTAGGTTTAGAAAAGAAAACACGTTTTTATCAAGCCTCTACTTCTGAGTTATATGGTTTAGTGCAAGAAATCCCTCAAAAAGAAACCACTCCTTTTTATCCGCGTAGCCCTTATGGTGTAGCAAAACTGTACGCCTTTTGGATTACAAAAAATTATAGAGAAGCTTATGGCATGTTTGCTTGTAACGGAATTCTGTTTAATCACGAAAGTCCTTTGCGTGGCGAAACTTTTGTGACTCGTAAAATCACTCGTGCTGTAGCCAAAATTAGTTTAGGCTTACAAGACAAATTATTTATGGGAAATATTGACTCTGAAAGAGATTGGGGTCATGCAAAAGATTATGTAGAGGGCATGTGGCGCATGTTACAACAAGATGAGCCAGAAGATTTTGTATTAGCAACTGGCATAAAAATTTCGGTAAGAGAGTTTATTAATATGTCATTTGCCGAAGTTGGAATTACATTGAAATGGGAAGGTAAAGCAGAAAATGAAAAGGGAATTGATGCATCAACAAATAAAGTTTTAGTTGAAATAGATGAAAAATATTACAGACCAGCAGAAGTAGATTTATTAGTTGGTGATGCTACAAAAGCAAAAGTAAAAATGGGATGGACACCAACTTATACGGTTGCTACCCTTTGTAAAGAAATGGTTGCTGCTGATGTTGAATTATTTAAGAGAGATAAATACCTAATCGAAGGGGGTCATAAAGTTTTAAATTATAAAGAATAATTTGTGGAATTAAATTCTAAAATATATGTTGCTGGTCATCGAGGCATGGTTGGTTCTGCAATAATTCGTAATCTTAAACAAAAAGGATTTTCAAACATAATAGTAAGAACATCTGCTGAATTAGATTTACGAAACTCACAAGATGTAAATGTATTTTTTAAATCCGAAAAACCAGACTATGTTTTTTTAGCAGCCGCTAAAGTTGGAGGCATACAAGCAAATAATTTGTATCGTGCTGATTTTATTTATGAAAATCTAATGATTCAAAATAACGTGATTCATAATTCGTATTTGAGTGGCGTAAAAAAACTAATGTTCTTGGGTAGCTCATGCATTTATCCAAAAATGGCTCCTCAGCCATTAAAAGAAGAATCGCTATTAACGGGTTTGTTAGAGGAAACGAATGAGCCTTATGCCATTGCAAAAATCGCAGGTATCAAAATGTGCGAATCCTATAAAAGACAATACGGATGCAATTTTATTTCCGTCATGCCAACAAATATGTATGGTCCAAATGATAATTATAACCTCAACAACTCGCATGTTCTTCCTGCATTAATCAGAAAATTTCATGATGCCAAAGAAAATAATTTACCATTTGTTGAAATGTGGGGAACAGGAACACCAATGCGTGAATTTTTACATGCCGATGATTTAGGAGATGCTTGTGTTTATCTTATGAATAATTATGATGGTGAAAAATTTGTAAATATTGGCTCTGGTACCGATTTAACGATTAAAGATTTAGCATTACTCGTTCAAAAAATAGTTGGCTATACCGGCGAAATTAAACATGATTTATCTAAACCTGATGGAACTCCACGCAAACTAATGGATGTTTCTTATTTGCATTCACTTGGATGGAAACATAAAATAGAATTAGAAGTCGGAATCTCCCTAGTATATGAAGACTTTAAGAAAAAAGAAGGCATCAAAGCTTGGTAACAAAAAAACTATTACAAAAATAAATTTGTGGCAATACTAAAATCTGTATATAAATTAAATTGCCAATTGATGCTTTTCTCTTTGGTTTTAATTTCACAGTCTGTTAAGTCACAATTTTACAACCTTCCAAACGACTATTTTTTTAATATACTTACTCAAAAAAATCTTTCTAAAATAGACTCTGTTCAAATTCATGCGGGGATACAACCCTACATCCCCTTTTTTAATAGTCGGTATGAATTTGTTTCTGATTCGTTTAAAATATTCAAATTCATTACCGAAGATATTGCAATTGATAAAGTTTTTTTCCATCACTTAATTCATATTAAATCGAAAGAAAACAAATATGAGTTTAAAGTCGATCCTCTATTAAATATTGAATTAGGTAGGGCTTATTCTGACACAACCAATTATTTAAATACATCAACAAATACACGTGGCTTTATTGCTAGTGGTATAATTGGGAAAGATTTTTATTTTGAAACTATGTTTTCTGAAAACCAAAGCTTCTTTCCATACTATGTTTCAAATTTAAGTAACCAAACAAAAATAATTCCTGGTCAAGGAAGATATAAAACATTTAAATCTACTGGATATGATTATGCATTTTCATCAGGCTTTATTTCATATCAAACAACAAAAAAAATAAATATTCAGATAGGCCATGGAAAACAAAAAATAGGAAACGGCTATCGTTCGCTGTTGTTAAGTGACAATGCTTTTAATTATCCATATCTGCGAGTTACAACTCAATGGTTTAAAGGGAAAATTCAATACTCAAATATTTATGCCGTTTTAATGAATTTAGAAACTGGTGGGGCAAAAACACCACCAAATACTGAGCCTCTATTCCAAAAAAAAGCGATGTCAATTCAGTATTTAAGTTTTAATTTAAATAAGCGCATCAATATTGGTTTGTTTCAAAATATGATTTGGAGTTCAGCAGACAGTATGAATAGGCAGCATATTGGTTGGCAATATTTCAATCCTGTTATCTATACAAACCTAGCATCATATGGTTTAAATAATAAAAATAATATTTTAATAGGTGCTGATTTAAATATAAAATTAACTCAAAAACTTAGCACATATTCCCAATTTATGGTTGATGATTTAAGCAATATTACTAAACTTGGAAACGCAATTGGATACCAAATAGGAATAAAATATTTTGATGCATTTTCGGTTAATAATCTATTTCTTCAAATTGAATATAATAATGTGGCTGAAGGGTCTTATAACAGTCCTTTTGGAACTACAAGCAATCAAAGTTATTCTCACTATAATCAAACCTTGGCGTTTACGCCTGGCTATGGGAAAGAAGCTGTGGCATTACTAGATTATAAATACAAACGCTTTTTCTTAAATGCAAAATTAAATATGCAATGGTTAACATTAAATAAATATGAATTCTACAATAACACTATTTCAAAACTTTCGCTCGGCTATACAATTAACCCAGCCTATAATTTTAATGTATCTTTAAGTTATAATTACCGTCAACAACTATTTACAGATTTTAAAGCCTCAAATAATAACACGACGTTTTACACACTTAGCGTTAAATCAAATTTATATAATACCTATTACGATTTTTAAAACATAAACAATGGCAGTATTAATTTTAGTTTTTCTAACCGCGTTTGCAGTGGTTTTATATTCAACTCCAGCTTTAATTAAAGTGGCGGTTTTAAAACGCTTAATTGATTTGCCAACCGAAGATCGTAAAATACACAAAAGAGCCGTTCCTACCATTGGAGGTATTATTATCTATGCGGCAACGTTATTCTCATTTTCTCTTTGGTATAATATTGATGACCTTCATGATTATAATCAAATTTATGAATCGGTTAAAGAATTTAAAATATTAGTAGCAACCAGTTTAGTATTATTTTTTGTTGGTGTTAAAGATGATATCATTGGAACCTCACCTGTAAAAAAATTATTTGCAAATATTTTAGTAGGTTTAATTTTAGTATTAATGGGAGATATTAGAATTACGGGATTACATGGTGTATTTGGAGTAAACGAAATTCCGCATTGGGGAAGTGTATTTTTATCTTTGTTCACGTATATTGTTGTAGTAAATGCAATGAATTTAATTGACGGTGTGGATGGTTTAGCAGCTGGTGTTGGTTTTATAGCAGCTACTGCTTTTGGAACATGGTTTGTATTTGCTAATGAATATACCTTAGCCTCTTTGTCATTTTCATTGTCGGGTGCCTTACTTGGTTTTTTAATTTTTAATTTTTCTCCTGCAAAAATATTTATGGGAGATAGTGGCTCTCTCATCATTGGAATGTTTCTCTGTGTATTAAGTATTAAACTTATAGAATATCCTTTATCACGATTAGATGGATTTTGGGTTCGCATATCAAACCCAGTAATTGTAATTGCCGCTTTATCTTATCCTTTAACGGATACATTACGTATTTTTATAATGAGAGCTATAAAAGGACAATCACCATTTAATGCAGATAGAAATCACTTACATCACCGATTATTAGATTGTGGTTTTTCTCATGTTAAAACAGTTATCATCATTTATCTTTTCAGCCTATTTGCAATTGGCGCATCATTACTAAGTTATTATTTAAGCCCAAGTCTTTCGCTATTTGCAGTGCTTGGGTGCTGTGTATTATTTATTTTAATTGTTCACTTAGCTTATAAATCAGCGTTAAAAAAAGAAGAAAGAAAAAATAATGCGTAGTCTTTCATCTATACCATTTTTACTCCTATTACTCTTTATTGGAGTTTCTGCATTTTCTTTTGCTCAAGATAATCCACAAGCACAAAATATTTTTATAAATGACGATGCGCAACAAACAATTGACAACTGGAATGTAACAAAACCTAACACTGACTTTCATTCCTCATTTAAGCCTTATTTATCATCCACACTCAATGAGTTTTCGGATACAGTTGTTTCGTATTATCATTTCCCAATTAAAAATAAATTTTTAAGTAAAACATTTAATGAAGGTCCAAGCAAGCGCAACCAATTTAATTTTCAATCCTTACCTTTACTTCATTTACAATTAGGGTACGATATGCTCAACTCAAAAATAGTTTCGGAAACTTATGGAGGTGCTCATGTTAAACTAAACATCAATAACGATTTTACATTTGCTTTAACGGCAATTGGAGGGCGGGTTTCGTTTCCACAATTTAACGACACAACTGTAAAATCTACAGGTGTAATTTCAGGTTTAGGAAGGGCTTACAAAAATGCAGATGGTTCGTATAATTTTTCAAACCTTACAGGATATATTTCTTACAGTCCAAATTCTGTTTTTAATCTTCAACTAGGGAAAGATAAACACTTTATTGGCGATGGTTACCGCTCATTGTTATTGTCAGATTTATCTAACAACAATCCCTATTTTGGCATTAACGCTAACATTTGGAAAATACAGTATAATGTGTGGTATAGTTGGATGCAGGATTTTTCGAGATATAATGGTCAGCAAAAATCTCTTCAAAACAAATTCGGAACCTTTCATTATTTAAGCTTTAATCCTTTCAAAGAGCTAAGTGTTTCTTTTTTCGAAAATGTTGTTTGGCAGGGTACAGATACTAATCGTGTTAGATCATTTGATGTTAATTATTTAAATCCCATTGTATTTTATCGCCCCCAAGAATATTCGGTTGGTTCACCAGATAATTCAATGATGGGTTTAAATATTTCTGGGAAATTATTTGGATGCCTTAAGATTTACGCTCAAGGCGTTGCTGATGAATTTTATTTGAAGCAAATTAGAGCCCGCACTGGCTGGTGGGCAAACAAACAAGGTTGGCAGTTTGGCACAAAGTACGTCAATGCATTTAAAGTAAAAGGATTAACCCTTCAAGCAGAATATAACGAAGTGCGTCCATACACCTACTCTCATGGAAGTGTACAACAAAATTATGCGCATTACAACCAACCATTAGCTCACCCATTTGGTGCCAATTTTAAAGAATATTTAGGTTTTATAAGTTACAGAGCTAATCGATGGATGTTTAGCATACAAGGATTAACGGCAACCATTGGTACCGATACAATGGGTTCTAATTTAGGACAAAATATTTTTTTAAGTTATACCACTCGCCCTTACGAATATGGACATAAAACAACACAAGGCAATAAGGTTCAATTAATGCAAAGTGATATTCGTTTTACTTATTATTTAATTCCTCAATTAAATTTAAGAGCAGAACTTGGTTACATACAACGAAGTATAAAGGATGATTTTAATTACGAAATGCAATCACCGTATATTTATTTTGGAATCAAAACAAGTATTCATAATTTTTATCGCGACTTTTAATTTTGCAGAGTATTACGGATAATTATTTTTTAACTGTTCCAGAACCAAGCCAATCGGCCTTATTGTACCTTCGTCAATTTTTTATTAATGAAATGGGGCTAACAGAAGCGTGGAAATTTAACACTCCTTTTTATTATTATAAAAACAAATAGTTTTGTTATTTGAGTTATAATAAAAAGAAAGACGACACTTACATTGGATTTGTTAAAGGCTACAAAATTGATTATCCAAATTTGGTAAGCGAAGGCAGAAAACAAATTAAAATTTACAAAATAAATCCAACTGAAAACATTAATGAGGCGGATTTAAGAAACATTGTTCAACTTTTGAAAGATTTATATTAATAGTTTATGGAATTTTAATTTTTCTGCATCTAAAGTAAAAAACAGAAAACATGAACATATCAATTAAAACTCCATGCCACGAAAATTGGGCAGAAATGACTCCAAACCAACATGGTGCATTTTGCGGAAAATGTGTAAAAACAGTTGTTGATTTTAGCACTAAATCAATTAGTGAAATCAAAGAATTTTTTAATAATACCGAAGAACAAAAAGTGTGCGGTCGTTTTGAAACTGAACAATTAAGCAATTTAAGTTTCGATAATTTTTACTCTAAATTTAACGGCTTTCATTTTTCAAAACGAATTGCATTTATTATCTGCTTTACGTTTGGCACTTGGTTGTTTGGAAATAGTAGTGTTTTTGCACAAACACAACCGGTTGAACACATAAAAGGAGATGTGGCTTATGTGCCTGAAAAAAAAGACACAACTAAAAAATGTGTAAAGCCTCCTCCTGAAAAAAATATGATTATGGGAAAAGTTGCCGCGCCAGTAAAACAACCAGTTAAAAATGAAAATGAAAACTACAAAATGGGAGAAGTAATGGCTACTCCAACTCACACCATAAAGCCGAAAGCTAAACCAAAATCTAAGTAATAAAATTTGGTTAGGTTTATTTAAGGTACGATCAAAAAGTACAATTAATTTTACGTTCTTTTTTCCTTGACGAAAAAAGAACCAAAAAAGTCAAGCACGAACGCCAAATCCAAATTTCTTCACACAAAGACCTTCGCTTCGCCGCCAGAAATATTAGTATTTCACACCGTTCGTGCACGTCTACCGCACCAATACTAACGTATGAGCCAGTTTCTATACAAAGATTTTGAGCTATTAATGTATTGAGGGAAACCTGTATTTGTATGAGTTTTGCTTATTTGAATGAACATCATAAGTAAATCCTTTCTTTTATAATATGCTTTAATTCATTAATGATCATGGCTGTGGCGCCCCAAAGTGTTTTTTCTTCAACATTAAAATAAGGGGTTATAATATTAGTTTCACCAATGTTAATTGTTGTTGTTTGGTTAGCGTTTTGGTTTAACAATTCATTTAATTTGTATTCAATGAGTTTATAAACTTCTTGATTATTTATGTAAAAATCAGGTCTTGATTCAAGATAAGCAACAAAGGGCTGAACAATAAATTTACTAACAGGAATATACACTTCTGATAATTTTCCAATAACGTATGGTGTTTCGCTTGAACCTGTTTCTTCAAAAAATTCGCGTAATGCCGTAGCTTGTAAGTCAATGTCTTCAGGCTCTTGTTTGCCACCAGGTAAAGCAATTTGGCCGCTATGGTGTCCATCATAGGTTGACCGTTCAATTAACAAAATACATATTTCATTATTTGAATTGGGATATAATAAAACAATAACTGCACTCGACCTATAATTTATAACTTCTTCTTTCTTAGGAAATACTCTTGCGGCATGTGCCATTTCTAAATGCGCTTTCTTCCCTTCCAAAGGCTTATTTAGTTCTATAGTTAAAGTATTTATAAATTTTTGAAACATTTGTATTGATAATCTGTTTACAGTAAAACAAATATATAGCATTATGTACTTTCATTCTATAAAAAGCACACAACATTTACCAATAACTTTAGAAGAAGCTTGGAGCTTTTTTTCTTCACCTTATAATTTACCAAAAATAACACCGCCCGAAATGGGGTTTGTCATTACTTCGGATAAAAAAGATGCAGAAAACATGTATGCCGGACAAATTATTAGCTACATTTTAAAACCATTATTTAATATTCCTGTAAAGTGGATGACAGAAATATCTCATGTAAAAGATAAAGAATATTTTGTGGATGAGCAACGCTTTGGGCCATACAAATTATGGCATCACAAACATTCTTTTATTAAAACTGAAGCTGGAGTTGAAATGACAGATGTTGTAAATTATGTGTTACCGTTTGGCATCTTTGGGGAAATTGCTCATATCCTATTTTTAAAAAAACGTATTGCCCATATTTTTGACTATAGAACGAAAATACTAAATGAAAAGTTTAATATAAAATAAAGAGAATGCTTAAATGTCAGTTTTATAGTCATTCTGAACTCGTTTCAGAATCTCACAAATAGTAAAATTAACCATTTTAGGGATGCTGAAATAAATTCAGCATGACGTTTTAGAATTTTGATACAGCCTCTTTACTTAAAAAAACAGTGTCTTATTAAAACGTTACTATTTTCAAACCGATAGTAAATGGATATAATTCGGGGCCTCTACCGCTTACAAACAAAGGTGTTAGTGCATAATTACCAAAAACTGTAAAGTTTTTATACCCAACGCTTGCGTGTGCATTAATTCGGAATGGATTCAAATTATAATCATCCTTACGAATAAAACGATAATCCATTCCTTCGTTTTCTAAAATTTGGCGAGTTCTTGAACCTAGTTTATAACCTGCAATTACACCAAAAGCAATATGAAAAGCTTTATCTGGATTTTTATTAGTATTAAATTCTAACAATATGGGCACATTCACAAAAGTAGACTTAAATCTATTTTTCTTATAACTATAGGTATTTGACGAATCTATTTTACCATAAGTATAACTTGAATCAGCATTTAATTTTGTTTTATTACTAAACTCATATTGGTTCCATTCAAAACCTAAACCAATAACCAGGTTAATATAATCTTTATAAATATGAATGTCTTTTTCAAACGGATTTAATTGAAAGTTGAGAGACTTACCATAATTTAAACTCATATACTCTTGACTCTTTGGCATTGTTGTGCTGCCATTAGATAAAAAGCCATTCACACCCATTGCAAATCCACCCCAATGATGAAATTTATCTTCTCGATTTAAACTAATATTAGAATCCGAATCAGAATCCTTATTAATAATTACAAACTTCTTTTTTCTAAAATTAATAGTAGTTGAGTCTTTTTTACTAGCACTTTTAGAAACATCATCACCAACTACTTTAGATATAGAAGATGAGCTTGATGCTTCAGCGCTTACCTCTTTTGGATCTCCTTTAAATTTTATTGTACTTGAGCCAGTCGCATTTGCATTTATTTTTTCGGAGGCAAACACTTTTGCACTCGAAGCGCCAGAGGCGGTAACGCTTGTGTTTGTTGAATTAAGCTTGTAAGCTTTTAAAGAAGAAGCACCATTTAAATTACTTTGTAGTGATTGTGTATTACCCGAAATATTAATTTGTGAGGCACCACTCAAAACCAAGTCTAATTTTTTAACATTAACTAATAGTTCCATATCACTTGCTCCCGAGGCATCTAAAGCTAAGCTGTCTGATTTAATCGTGTTAGAATTTACAATCTTTGAAGCACCGCTTGCTGTTAATCCGATTATATTATTTGCATTTACATAAATTTTATAATCCTGTTTAAACATCCCTTTTGCTTTAATAATTAACACATTATCAGTAATGGTAGTGTAAACATTGTTTATTTCGTTTTCACTTGCAACAACTTTTATAGAAATGGTATCTGATTGTGTAAAATAAAGTGTAGCTGCGCCTCCAACTTCAATTTTATTAAATGGTTTTACCTCTCTTATTTGAGTTGTTTGTGCTTTTGAGAAAATACAAAGAGCAACAAGTAGGGTTGTGTAAATGATATGTTTCATAAAATGAATTTTTGGTTTAATTTTTTGCAGATTTTATACATAGGACGCATCGAACCTTTAAAAAGTTACAAATAATGTAAATAAAAACTATTTATATCTTAGCCTACTCTTTTTCCGAGTATAATCAACCCTCTTTCAGCATCAATCATATTGGCAATTTTGGGTAAATGTGCCCATTTTTCGAAACCCATTTTATAAAACAATTGTAAGCTAGGCTCGTTATGATCAAAAATAAAACCTAACAAAGTTTTGATGCTAAGTTCAGCACACACATCAAAAGCTTTTTGCAAACAAGCTTTACCTAATCCATTTCCTCTTGCAGATTCTTCTAAATAAATACTTACCTCTACAGTACCATCATAAGCTGGTCTTCCATAAAAAGAATTAAAACTCATCCAACCAGCATATTTATTATTAACTAAAACAATCCATAACGGCCTTATATTTGAAGTGTGAGCGTTAAACCAATCCTGTTTACTTTCAACCAAAACCGTTTCTAAATCTGCGGTAACAAGTCGAGATGCAATCGTCGAATTATAAGTAGAAACTATGTTTACTAAATCCTGTTGCTTTGCATGTTCAAATTTTATGGTCATAAAAAATAATTTATTTAAAACAAGCTCTCAAAAATTTACGAATTTGTTTATTACACATATTTGGATTTTCTAAAAAACCCATATGGCCATCATATTCTAAATATAGGAGATGCTTTTGTTTTATTAGTTCAGATTGTTCAAGTAATTGTTGATATGGCAACACGTTATCCAATTCACCAATAATCATCATAACTGGATAAGATGCTAAACCTAATATAATATCTCTATTTGGCCGATCTTTCATTCCTTCTAAAGAAGCGATAATGGATTGCTTAGAGACGTTACTAGCAATTTTTTGAGCAAAGGCAATTTCTTTTTTTAAATATTTTGAATTTTGTGTTGCGAATAAATTTTTAATTACTTCTGTTGTATAAATTTTATGATTAGCTTTTACAACTTTAATTGAACGGGTTCTGTCTCTTTTCTTTTCATCAGTATCTGAATAGGCGCTTGAATGAAATAAACATAATCCCTTCAAATTATCAGGAAACAATTCGACAAACGCAAGTCCAATATAACCACCCATACTGTGCCCAATAATAACGTATTTTTTTAATCGTAAGTTATCCATAACAGCCTTAACACTTTTTGCCATTAATTCCATGGAATGAACATATCCAAAACACTCTGTGTTACCGTGACCGGGTAAATCAATTGCTATAACTCTATATGATTTTGATAAATTCGAAATTGTATTTTCCCAAATTTTATGTGAGCCCAAAAATCCATGTAAAAGAACAACCGTTCTTCCTTTTCCAGTATCAGAAAAATTTACTTTTCCATTTTTAAAAAGTATAGTTTTTTGCATGGGCTAATTCTCAAAAAATTCAAATTCGTTACTAATGTAATTTTTATTTTTCGATTTTGAATTTATTACATCAAAAAACTCTATTACTTCTCCTTGTTCTTTATTAAAAAAAACAGGTTGTTTTTCCCAGTTTTGAAATTGCACAATGGAGTCAAAACATCCTACAACAGTTTTGTTTAACATCCTTTTGTTTTCATTCCAATTTTTTCCAATTAAGCATTTCCAATAAACACCTTCCTTTGGTAAAAAATTAAACTCAACTAAATAGCCTTTTTGTAAATAAGCATGCTGAATATAATTGTTTTTTGCAACTCCATACAAAACAACAACCGCATCGAAACTACTTGAATTATTAATTTTTAAAATATTATTTGAATTAAAACTTTGCGCTTCCCCAAAAAAACCTGCATATGGTTTATCTCCATTTACAATAACTTTTTTTGTATTTTCTTCGATAACTTCTTGCTTAATAATTGATCTTTCTGTTTTTGGGGATGGAGAAAACATAGAAACTATTAATAATAATAAACCAACAGCTAAAGGCGTTGCAAATAAAACATACTTATAATCTGTATATGTTTTACTTGGTGATTTTAAATTTGATGCTTTTTGTTTTGCTTTGTAATAGTTTTGATAATACTGTCTTTGCTTTAATTCTTCTGGTGAAACATCCCAGTTTTTTTGAGTTTTATTACTGTGTGACGCATGCCTTATCTGAGAAGGGTTAGATGAATTTGCTAATAAATAATCATACCTCCTTTTTTTTGCTGGATTAGATAAAACCGTATATGCAAGTAAAATGTTTTCAAATAAAACTTTAGCGTTTTGTTTATTTGGATTTTTATCTGGATGATAAATTTTTGCTAATTTTCGAAAGGCAGATTTAATTTCAATTATAGATGCATCTTTCTGTAATCCTAGTATTCCGTAATAATCAGTCATCTATAAACTCAGTAAATACCGCGTGGCATCAAAAAAACAATCTTAAATTTTTGAAAATTACTTCTATGAAATTATTTTACTTTAAACGTGTTTGTTAAATCATAATAACGCATTGCGTTCAGGTTCAAATTTTTAACTTTATTAGTTAATAATCTATAAGATCCTTCATACCATAACGGAATAATAGGCGCATCATTAATTAATAGTTGTTCAGCTTTCATAAAATAAGCATAAGCCGTATCTCTGTTGTTTGCATTTCTTCCTTTTAAGAAATAACTGTCATATGTTTTGTTAACATACCTTGAAGAATTTGGAAAACTTGCAGCTGAAGAGTCTGCAGGAACTCCTTCGCTGATAAACAAGTTTAAAAAAGATTCAGGACTTGCATAATCTGCAACCCAAGCATCTCTATAGATATCTCCTTTACCGTGCAATTCTAATTGATATTTTTGAGCATTTGGTAAAGATTCAAAACTAATATTAATGTTCAAATTTTCTTTCAGTTGCTTTTGTATTTCAACGGCAACAGAACTGTTTCTTGAATTTCCAGAATTAACTAAAACCTGTACTTCTGGAAAGCCAACGCCACCAGGAAAACCAGCTTCAGAAAGTAATTTTTTGGCTTTTGCGATGTTAAGCGAATAACCTTTAATGCTTTGAATATTATATCCTTTAAATGTATTTGGAGTTATTCCATTTGTAGCAGAAGAAATAGCTTGCCCTTGAAGAATATTATCAACTATTTTTTCTCTATCAATTGCATAATTAATTGCCTGACGAACCTTAACATTATTATAAGGCGCGCGTGTCATATTAAAAGAATAGTATTGGCTAACCATCTCTGGTTCGTGTTGCAGTAATGATTTAGGAGGACTTGAAACAAATTCTTGAATATTTTTTTCTACAATATCTTTAACTCTTAACGATGGCAATGTATTTATTAGGTCAATTGATCCATTTTCAAAATTTGCCAATCCTTCCTCAATAGATGGAAATATTTTTACGATAACCGTATCCAAATATGGCAATGAACATCCAGCGCTATCTTTACCATAATAATTTGGATTTCTAACTAAAATAATATTTTGGTTGGTGCTAGTAGAATCATATCTAAACGGCCCTGCACCAATTTTTAAATTTGTACCATATGCTTTGTAAGCAACTTCACTAATAATAGATGCTGCAGGGTTAGCTAGCAAGTGCATAAAACTACTGTTAGGTTGTTCCAACGTCATAGAAAAAGTTGAATCATCAATCACTTTTAGACCAGTTAACATTTTTGATTTTTTATTATAAAAATCGGTTGCTCCTAAAAGTCTATCCTTTAAAATAGTTCCAAAATGGTAGTTAGATTCAGATTGTGTAGCAAGTAATTCAAAACTAAATTTAATATCTTTTGAGGTAATTTTTGCTCCTTTTCCTTCAGGAAAGCACTTATCGTCCTGAAAATAGGCATCACCATTTAGATGAAACGTGATGGTTTTACCGTCTGCCGACGTTTCCCATTTTTTAGCAATACCAGGAATTTCTTCCAATGTAACAGGATTTAGTCGCACTAAACCTTCATGTATTTGTGAAACAATTATGGCCTCATGTTGCATAGTAATTAATAATGGAAAAACGTTTCCAATCTCAGTATATTCAGCCATTGCAAAGGTACCACCATTTCTTTCTGATAGTTTTTTGTTTGAATGGGACGCATTATCTTTACAAGAAAAAAGCAGAGTGGTAATCGTTAAAAAAGAGAAAAGGTTGCTCAAATTCATATAATGTTTCTTAAGTTTAAAACAGTTTAAATATACAAATTTATCGATAACCTAATTAAATTAACTGTTTATTTGAAAGTTTTGATTAAAAAAAACTTCATTTTATTTTGTTTTTTCCAAATATCCTATTAATATTGCATGACTTTTGGCCTAAGCTTAAAACTAAAATACTATGAAGCAAACTTTTTTATTTATACTTTTATCTGTAATCCTTTCCACTAAAGGGTTTTCTCAAGGTGGTGTTATTATTTTGGAAGGTAATTACCAAGGTAAGAATTTATATATTCAAAATCCATTTGGTAGTGGAGGTGTTGGTTTTTGCGTAACTGAAGTTTTGGTTAACGGAAACATTACAACTGATGAGATTAACTCAAGTGCTTTTGAAATTGATTTCAAACCACATAAATTAGCTATTGGAGAAAAAGTTGAAATTAAAATTAAACATAAAGAAGATTGCAAGCCTAAAGTTTTAAATCCAGAAGTTTTAAAACCAAAGAGTACGTTTGAAGTTATTGCTATGACTGTTGATAAAGATGGTACAGTAAAATGGTCAACTAAATCAGAAACAGGTAAATTATCATTTGCTGTTGAACAATTTAGATGGAACAAATGGGTAAAAGTTGGCGAAGTTGATGGTATTGGTACTCCAAGTACAAATAACTACGCTTTTAAAATTACTCCGCATTCTGGCAAAAATCAAATCCGCGTTCGTCAAACAGATTATAGTGGACAACCAAGATTATCTAAGCCAGTAGATTTTATGTCTGATGCAGCTGATATTACTTTTGCACCTGTTAAAGTATCTAAAGACATTAATTTTGTTGCTGCTGATAAGCCAGTAGAAACAATGTATGAAATTTATGACCAATACGGAAACGTTGTTAAAAGAGGTTTTGGAGCAACAATCGACGCTTCTAACTTAGCAAAAGGCGGTTATTTTTTAAATTACGACAATAAAATGGGAGAGTTTATTAAAAAATAATAAAAGCTTTCTTTTCATATAAAAATAAAAAAACGCCTCGAATATTCGGGGCGTTTTTATTATGTAATCAGCCTTGTTAATTTAGTATTTTAAGCTATTTTTACGTTATATTTTATTCTATGTATACTATAAAAATAAATGAAGCAACCGAACACAAGATTGATTTACAAAAATCAACAAATGGTTTAATTGAAGGCACTATTAACAACTTACTTTTTAGCTCCGAAATAATAAAAGTACGTGATGGTGTATTTCAAATCATAAAAGATTTTAAATGCTATACTGTTGAAATTGTAAAGCAGGTTCCTGAAGAAAAAAAGCTAACTGTAAAAATTAACAACACATCCTACAACTTAAGCATTAAGGATAAATATGATGAACTTTTGCACAATTTAGGTCTTGACACTTTAGCAACAAAAAAAGTAAACGATATCAAAGCACCAATGCCTGGAATGGTTTTTAAAATTTTAGTAGAAGAAGGTCAAGAAATAAAAAAAGGAGATCCTTTAATCATATTAGAAGCTATGAAGATGGAAAACGTTTTAAAGTCTCCAACTGATGGTACCATAAAGAAAATTGCCGTAAAAACGGGAATAGCAGTAGAAAAAAACCAAATATTAATACATTTCTAAAATGAGTGATAGAAGAGATTTCTTTAAAAAAATTGGCGTATTAGGATTATCAACTATTGCAGCAAAACTTAGTAGCAATACTAAGTTAGAAACACTTGATAGTATCGCAAGCCACGCGCTGCCAAACGAGGCGTTTACTTTGCCAAAACTACAGTACGCGTATAATGCCTTAGAACCGTTTATAGATGAACAAACAATGATTATTCACCATACCAAACATCATCAAGGTTATGTAGATAAATTAAATGCTTTAAAATCAACTAATATTGATTATCAAGTTGATGATATTACAAAATGCAGACAATTAGAGCCTTCGCCAATGGGCAATCTCGCATTACGAAATAATTTAGGCGGGCACGTAAACCATTGTTTATTTTGGGAGCTATTAAAACCAAACCCTAAATCGGAACCAAATTTTCCTAAAACAAATTTATCAGAAGCAATTAATAAAGAATTTAAATCATTTGATGAATTTAAAAAATTATTTTCCGAAGCTGCTACAAAACATTTTGGTAGTGGTTGGTGTTGGTTAATTCTTCAAAAAGGAAAATTATTAATCGTAACTTCTCCAAATCAAGATAACCCTTTTATGAAAACACACATGACTGATGATTCAGACAATCATGTAGTATTAGCTCTTGATGTTTGGGAACATGCTTATTATTTAAAATATCAAAACAAACGAGCAGATTATATTTCAAATTGGTGGAATATTATAAATTGGAATAAAGCAGAAGATTTGTATTTAAAAAATAAATAATAATAAGATGATTCGATTTTTGTTTGCTCTATTTTTCATTTCTACTTCATTAATTTCTTTGTCTCAAAATTCTGATAGCTTAATGTTGCGCAAAATTTTTGATTATTATTTAATAAAAAGTAAATGCTACTCAAATTTAGAATTTCTTTCTACTAAAATCGAGAGTCGATTAAGTGGTTCGCCAGGCGCTGCAAAAGCTGTAACTTGGGCTAAACAAGCAATGTATGAGGCCGGTGCCGACACTGTATATTTACAACCGTGTATGGTACCGCACTGGATAAGAGGAAAAAAAGAAAGCTGTTCATTAATAAATAAACAAAACAAAACAATCAACTTTAATATTTGCGCGCTTGGAAATTCAATTGCAACAATAGCCAATGGACTAACTGCTCCTGTTATTGAAGTAAAAAGCTTTAAGGAATTAGACTCTTTAGGTGAGAAAGAAATAAAAGGAAAAATCGTTTTTTTTAACGTGTACTTTGATCATACTCATTTAACAACTGGGGCGTGTTATGGCGAAACGGTTACTTATAGATATTCAGCTCCAAGTAAGGCTGCTAAATACGGCGCTGTTGGTACTATAGTAAGAAGCATGAGTTCAATTAGTAATGATTTTCCGCACACAGGGGTTATGGGCTACGATACCATATTGTGTAAAACAAAAATACCAGCTTGTGCAATAAGCTTTACTGGTGCCGATAAATTATTAGAAGAATTAAAAACCAATAAAGATCTTAAATTAACAATTAACCTAAGTTGCAAAATGCTTCCTGATGAACTATCTTATAATGTAGTTGGAGAAATAAAAGGAAGTACAAAAGCAAATGAAATTATTTTAGCTGGTGGTCATTTAGATGCTTGGGATAATGGACAAGGTGCGCATGATGATGGAGCTGGTGTTGTTCAAGGAATAGAGGTTTTAGCTATGTTTAAAAAACTAAACATAAAACCTCAACACACTATAAGAGCAGTTGCATTTATGAATGAAGAAAATGGCGGGGCTGGAGGAAAGGCATATTTTGAAGACACTCAAAAAAATAATTTAAAACACATTGCTGCACTTGAAAGTGATGCTGGTGGTTTTTCTCCGCGTGCCATCAGTGTTGATACAACGATGGGAGCATTTACAAAAACTTTTGGTTGGAAAAATTTATTAAACCCCTATTTTGTTCAATACATTACGCAGGGTGGCGGTGGCGCAGATATTGCTCCTCTTAAAAAATTAGGTGTACCGTTAATTGGATTTCAACCAGATGGACAAAAATATTTTGATTATCACCACACTTCAGATGATACATTTGACAAAATAAATAAACGTGAGCTATCTTTAAGCGCAGGAGTTATTGGAAGTTTAATATATTTAATAGACACAAAGGGCTGGTAAACCAACGTTTAAAAAACACGAATGAAATTTTCTCAAAAAAAACTTAGTTACCTTGTATTAGTTTTAGTTATTGGGATTAGTATATTATTCGCGTTCAAAATTAAAAGTTTAAATTTTAATTACGACTTCGAAGCCTTTTTTCCTAACGAAGACAATGAACTTGAAACCTATAATAAACATCGAGACCGTTTTGAATGGGATAATGAGTTTGTATTATTAGGGATTGAAAATAAAAAAGGAATATTTAAAAAAGACTTTCTTAGCAAGATCGAAGATTTATCGAACGATTTAAAAGAAATAAATGATATTGATCGTATTGTTTCGCCAACTAACATCAAAAACGTTTCTTTTGGCGGATTAGCGCCAGTAGAAAAAAGATTAATTCATGTTGATGATGAAGCGCTCTACAAAGATGATAGCGTAAACATCTATAGTACGCCCGAATTAATTGGTTCTTTTTTTCCCTACGATGCTAAGTCTATTTCTATATTCATAAAAACAAAAGAAGGATTAAGTAAAAAAAAGAGCGATAGTTTAGCCAAAAACATTGAAGCCGCTTTTTCTAAATACAAATTTGATGAAGTTCATTTTGTTGGAAGAATTGTAGCACAAGATGTGTATTTAAAAAATTTAGAGAATGAATTCAAATACTTTTTAAGTATTTCGTTTTTTTTAGTGGTTGTGTTTTTATGGTTTTCCTTTAAATCGCTTTACGGAATTATTGTTCCTATTACCGTTGTGATTATCTCAATTTTTTGGACGTTGGGAATCATGGCACTCTTAGGACAATCATTAGATATAATGACGGTTATGTTGCCAACTATGATTTTTATTGCTGGTATGAGCGACGTGGTTCATTTTTTCTCAAAATATTTTGAAGAACTTTCTAAAGGAACAGAAAAGTCAAAAATATTTCCATTAATTATAAAGGAGGTTGGTTTTCCTACATTTTTGACTCTGATTACAACCGTTGTTGGATTTTTATCTTTACTGTTTTCGAGTATCATTCCTATTCGTGATTTTGGAATTTTTACTTCTGTTGGAATTATTATTGCTTTTGTTTTAACCTATACATTGCTACCAGCCTTGTTGTTTTTATTTACACCAAAAAAATTAGTGGTTGTTCATAGCCATAACAACAAAACATACAATGTAATGCGCACCATATTATTTTGGATTTTCAGAAACCAAAAAACAATTATAGTAACCACTTGTGTGCTGATTGCTTTATCTATTGTTGGTGTTTACAAAATTAAAGTCAATAATATTTTACTCGAAGATTTATCTGACCGTGTAAAAATTAAACAAGATTTTATGTTTTTCGACAAACACTATAGTGGTGTAAGGCCTTTAGAATTAGCCATTGAAATAAAAAATAAAAATAAAACGGTTTGGGATTATGATATCATGCAACAGCTTAATGCCGTTGATGACTTTATAAAAAAAGAATACAAGGCTGGTTTTGTTTATTCGCCAGCAATGATTTGTAATGGAATCAATAAATCATTAAACGATGAAAGTTTAGGAGTATTGCCGTTTCCAAACAAAGAAGATTATACTGATATTAAAAAACAAATTTTTGAGAATAAAAAAAATAAAGACATTAAGCGAGTTATTTCCATTGATGGTAAACATGCTCGTATTAGCGCTAAAATAAATGACATTGGAAGTATTGCTGTAAACGAACACAATAAAAAGTTTCAAGAATTTATAAAATCAAACATTAACACAAACGATATTGAAATAAAGATTACAGGTGCAGCTCACCTTGTTGATCGCAATAATGAATACATGGTTTCAAACATGACACAAGGCTTTTTGTTTTCAATAATTGTCATTGCCTTACTAACCTATTTATTACACCGAAGTTGGCGAATGGTTTTAGTTTTTATTTTACCAAACTTTATTCCTTTATTAATTATTGCTGGTATTATGGGCTTTGCTGGTATTGAATTAAAAGCAGCAACTTCGTTAGTTTTTAGTATTGCGTTTGGAGTAGCCACCGATGATACTATCCATTTTATTTCACGTTTAAAAATAGAATTAGGTTATGGGAAATCTTTAATCTATGCTTTTAAACGAACCTACTTTGAAACAGGGAAACCAATTATTTTAACCACCTTCATTTTAATGGGAGGCTTTATCAGTTTAATGATAAGTGATTTTCAAAGTACGTTTTACTTTGGCTTTTTAATTTGCATCACCATCGTTATTGCTGTGATTGCCGATTTCTTTTTATTACCAGTGCTACTGTTTTGGATTTTAGGAAAAAAGAAAAAAAATTAGTTTCTTAATTCGTATAAATTGTTTTTCATTGAGACGTGATATGGATAAACTATTAAAAATTCTAAAACCAACCTTTTTTGCCTTTTCCACCTAAACCAAGTACGCCAAGTAATCCACGAGCCACTTCTTTAAAAACAGTCCGTCCAACTTGCCTCACCATCGTGTTTTCGCTAATTTTTTCTATCGTCGATTTTTCTTCCTTCTTCAATTTCTTTTCAGGTTTTTCATCGTCTTCAACCTCAGCAGCTTCTTGTAATTTTTTATTTAAAATTTCAAAAGCACTTTCTCTGTCAATTACTTCATTGTATTTTGACGCTATTAAACTCGACGCTACAGCTTGTTGAATTTCTTCTGACGTTAGTATTCCAATCCTACTCATCGGCGCTCTTAAATGTGTTGCTGCAAGCGGTGTAGGGATTCCTTTTTCGTTTAGGGCAGAGATTAAACATTGTCCAATTCCTAAACTCGTTAATAATTCATCCGTTTTATAAAATTCAGAAATGGGATAATTCTCTGCTGTTTTTTTTATTGCTTTTCTATCTTTCTCTGTAAACGCCCTTAACGCATGTTGTACTTTTAATCCTAATTGAGACAATACCGCATCTGGCACATCGTATGGGTTTTGAGTACAAAAATAAATACCAACTCCTTTACTTCTAATTAATTTTATAATCGATTCAATTTGATCTAATAAGGCTTGCGATGCTTCTTTAAAAATTAAATGAGCTTCGTCAATAAAAATACACAGTTTTGGTTTTTCAATATCACCAGCTTCAGGAAACGTATGATAAACCTCGGCCAGCAAACACAAAATAAATGTCGAAAATAATTTTGGTTTATCTTGTATATCAACTAATCTTATTATAGATGCCATTCCTCTTCCGTAAGAATCAACACGTGTTAAATCAGAAACTTCAAAAGAACGTTCTCCAAAAAAAGCTTCTGCTCCTTGCGTTTCTAGTTCTATAATTCCTCTCAAGATAGTTGAAATAGAAGCAGAAGAAACGTTTCCATAATTCTTCATGATTTCTTCTTTTCCTTCTCCGCCAACAAAATTTAATAAGGCTTTAAAATCTTTTAAATCAACCAAGGGTAATTTTTTATCGTCAGCATACTTAAAAATAATAGCAACGATGCCACTTTGTGTTTCGTTTAAATCCAATATTTTTGAAAATAAAACTGGTCCAAATTCACTTACAGTTGCTCTTAACTTCGCACCATTTTCCTTTGATAAAGTTAAAAATTCAACGCTTGAACCATTAGGAATAAATGGAATTCCAATAGCTGAATGGCGTTCTTCTATTTTCGGATTTGTATCACCTGGCTTTGCTATACCACTTAGATCTCCTTTTAAATCCATCAATAAAACAGGAATACCTTTAGCACACATATTTTCTGCTATAACTTGCAACGTAACTGTTTTTCCAGTTCCTGTTGCGCCAGCAATTAAGCCGTGCCTGTTTAATGTTTTTAATGGGATTTTAACTTGCGCTTCTTTTTGAGGAATGCCTTCAAGCATAGCAGCTCCCATCAAAATAAAATCACTTTTTGTTGTGTAACCGTCGTTTATAGTTTGTATAAATTTTGCAAGATCTGGCATGTTGTATTTTTTAATAAAAATAAAAAAGCTCTGCTATTAACTTAGCAGAGCTTTTAAACAATTTGGTAACATTTATTTACTTAATAAAGTAACGTGTCCTACCTTTTCATAATCTTTTCGATTCACATCACTAAAGTTTATTTTATATACGTAAGTATCTGTTTTTAATAATGGGCCTGTATTATTTTTTGCACCATTCCATGATTTATTAATATCATTTGATTTGAAAATTTCTGCACCCCATCTGTCAAAAATGATAATACTAAATGTAGAGTAATCTACTCCTGAATCGGCAAGGTAAATTTGAAATAAATCATTTAAGCCGTCACCATTACCTGGCGTAAATGTGTTTGGAACATATAATGCGATATCAGGATTAACTGTTACAATTTTAGCAGATGTATCTATGCAACCTTTACTATTTGTTGCTATTAATGAAATTACATATTTACCAGTATTTGTAAATAAATAATCAGTATTAACTTGCGTAGAACTTTTAAGTCCTGCAATGTCCCATAAATACGTGTTGGCAGTTAAAATAGTAGACTGATTTGTAAAATTTACTTGGCCGTCTACAATAGTTGTTACTTCGGGACTTGCCTCAAAAGCAGATACGGGAACCGAGAATACTGTTATTGCCATTGGTGCAGTTGTAGTATCTGTACAGCCAATATTATCGGTATAAGTTAATACGGCAATATAGGTTCCTGGAACTGAATAAGTATGTGCAACGTTTAAACCAAACACGGGTGCACTGCCATCACCAAAGGTCCACGAACCATTACCTGTAACAACAGTCGTAGTAAAAAAGTTAATAAGCAATGGATAATTACAACCTTCGGTTTCATCGGATTTCACATTAGCTTCTGGTTTTGCATTAATCGAAATACTAGTTGTTTTTGTATCAGGACATAATCCAAGTGGTAACGGATCTGTTGAATACGTGATAATATGTGTTCCTGCACCAGCAAGCGAAGGGTCAAACGTGCTACCAGTTACGCCTGCACCAGACCAAACTCCTCCCGTATATTGTGCAATCGCTTGCAAGTTACTTGTTGAATTATAAATACAATACGGGCCAAGAGCACCAATTAAAGTAGCGGGCATAAAATGAACTACATTAATAAGAGCAGAATCCTTTTTGACACATGGTCCATTTGTTAATGTATAAATGATTTGATTATTCCCTAACATACTTGCACTAGGAAGAAACGATCCAGTACCAGATATTGATGTTGCAATTGTAGTTGAGCTCCAAACACCTCCAATTGGACTTGCAGTCATTGTTTGCGCGGCAAAATTATCACAGTAAGGGCCTGCGGGTGTTATCGTTGGTTGCACTACTGAACTAACTGAAACTACTAAACTGGAGGTTGAAGGGCACAAAGTGACTGTAGGCATTGAGTTAGTTGAATAGGTGAGCGTAAAAGTTCCTGCACCTGAGGCAGAGGGATTAAAAACAGTTCCACTAACTCCAGGTCCTGCCCAAACACCCAATGAACTTGTTGGTATTGGACTTAAACTGATGCTAGGATTTGTTATACATTGTGGTATAATTGATCCTGTTAATGTAGAAGATATATATTGTTCCACATTCATGGTAATCGAATCTTTTTTAATACAACCATTACTTGCGGCAGTAAGATATACTTTTATAGCACCTATTCCCGAAACACTAGGTGTAAATACACCCGTAACAGAGTTTGTAATTCCAGAACCAGTCCAAGTGTTTGTTACAACACCAGTTGTTCCGGTATAAGCTACTCCTAAAGTAGATGCTGCAAAATTATCACAAAATGGTGAGCCTGAAGTTATGGTTGTTGTAAATGCAGGGGTTACGGTTATCCGAACAGTATCCGTTTTTGGACAAGCACCAGTTCCTATTGGAGAAACTGTTACTGTGTATTGAATGCTCGATGTAACACCAGTAGCAATGGGATTTTGAATAGTTGTACTACTTAAATTTGTTGCTGGAGCCCATAAATAAGTAAAATTAAGTGGGTTTTGTGTGCTTGTACAATTTCCAAATTTAGTATTTGGTAGGTTGTTACTATAATTCCAAATTGAAGTTCCAGGGGTTGTCGGTCCACAAGCTACTGTAACATCACTATAAAATGTTTTTGATGCACTGTATGATTTAGTAGTTGATGGAGAAGAACAATTGCCTGTCCATGCTGTAGTTAAAGAATAACACGTTTCCAAAATAATATTTGAAACCCCATCCCATTCGTAAGCTTGAGTAAAGTTATGAGTGTTCCAACCCGCTACAACGTTATACATTGGCGTAGTATATACTTGTACTAAACCTGTTTCGAAAGCCTGAGTGCTCGAATGGGCAGTTAAAGTAGTACATTTCATGCTTAATGTATAGTTTGGATAATTTGTTGTTCCGTTTATTGTTGAAACAAAAAATGCAGCGCTCGAAATTTTACCTGGAACTACACCTGCCGCTAATAAATCAGAGGCTAAATACAAAAATTGATGGCGTGCATTTTTATAATAATTTCCATAAGGTGCGGGCCACGACGAAGATCCATTTAAAACAGAGCCAGTTCCAACTTGAACAATGGTTGGAGAGGAACAACCAGTGGTGGCTAAAGCACACATAGTTGGATTTCCGTTTAAAAAATTTACATTTAATTGTACATTGCCTCCACCACACAAAACAGTATCATTTAATGGTGTTGCACTAAAATTAGCCGCTGCTATTGGTAAAATAGTTACAGATACTGGTGCAGATTGTTTCTTGCAACCTAATGGGCTAGTAGCTTGAAGCGTATATACAAATGTGCCCGGCGTATTATATGTTCCGGTTGGCGCAGCTGTTGATGTTGAACTCAAGGCTGTTGAAGGAGCCCAAGTATAAGTATATCCGGCTAGTAAAGGAGAAACGGTGGACGTAAACTGAACCGTACTGTTTAAACACGCATTACCAACACTAGCATTTGAAGTTAATGTAAAATCGGGAACAACTTTTACGATCATCGTGTCAGAATTCACACAATTTATTGCTCCATTAGTATGTAATACATACGTTTGTGTGGTTGCAGGAGAAACTACAGGAAACTGACAAGGATTACAACTAAAAGCAGGGCCAACGGGAATAAGAGCACCAGACAAATCTTTCCAAGTAAATAAAACACCAGGCCCCGAACTGTTTATAGTGGCTGTTTGCGCGCCACAAATTATAATGTCTGGACCAGCATTTGCGGCTGGCAAAACATCAATTTGGTATGTATAAAATTCAACTCCTGGAACTGGGCATGCATTATCCTTAATCAAAACGTTGAAATTTGAATTCGTGTAAGCTGAACCAACACTTGGTGTCCAACAGATATGAACCGTCATTGAATTAATAGTAGAGTAGGTTACCGAGTAAGTTGCACCAGGCAGTGCTGTGAAAATATTAGGAGAAGAAAACTTAATAGAATCTCCAGGGTTTGGATCTGTAAAATCGATATCAAAACAAAAAGGAACGCCTTCGCATATTTGTAAACTATATGGCGAAAGAGTACTCGTGGTTCCGGCAGTTGGATTTGAAACTCCTCCACCACCACAGCCCGTAGTTAGGTTTGAACAACTAATAACTACAACTTGAATATCCCGCATGACAGTGCCAATAATGTTTCCTAGAGCATCTTTTTCGGTGACCTGAACTACAACAACAAAATCTCCAACAGCAGTTGGTGTAAAGTTCACTTGACCTGTTACAGCATTAATTGTCATTCCAGTAATTGGCGCCGAACCAGAATATCCTCCTGCATAAGTTACAAATGTTGTTCCTGTTTGATAAGCACTAACTAAAGCATAACTAAGCGTATTTCCATCAGTTTCAACAACCCCTAAATTAAAACAAGCTGGTTGGCCTAAACAAAAATAAGGTAAAGGGGGCGCGGTGAAATAAGGAGAATTATTACATGGTGCTGTTAAATTATCTAAAGTTGCAAATTGGTAATAACTAGCACTGGTTCCGCCTGTAAGATTTGTAATACTACCTCCTCGGCAACAACTTCCTAATGAAAATGTCCAGCTATTACAAGCCATTGGTAATGTTATGGTTCCTACATAATCAATTCTATTTTTACACGATAAGGTTGACCCAGCACACAAACCAGTAACACTAACTCCTGGCCCAGGGGTTAACGTACTTTGATTAACCGTTACGCTTAATGCATTTCCGCATCCATTCACGCTAATTACTTGAGACGGTCCTGGATTAAATCCGCCTGCACAATCCCAATAATAACTTAACTTAACTTCATATAAGCTACCACCAAGGCATTTATAAGTGATTTCACCACCTGCTATATGAGAAGAATAAGATTTAAAAGAAAGTGCTATTAATAAAATTAATATAAGACGGTTCATTTGTTAACAATTTAGAAACCAAAGGTACGAAATATGTATTTGTGTTTTTAATCCTTTACTCAATATTATGGGATTTCTAATAACTAAAAAGGGCTGTTTTCTAAAATTATTTTCATAGCTTTACTCTATGGATAATGCAAAAAATAATCAAGGGCAACAAATTAAAAAATCGAAATGGCCAAAACGTATTTTTTTCCTTTTCCTAATTATAATAGCATCGTTTACTGGCTATGTTTGGATGTCTGGCATAACTTATAGCGAAGGTTCAAGAACTGGAGTTGTAGTTAAAGTTTCAAAAAAAGGCTACCTTTTTAAAACCTATGAAGGAACGTTAAATTTAGGTAGTATTTCTTCTGGTGATGGAATAATTATGCCAACAAAAATATGGGACTTTTCAATTCAAAAAAACGACACCTCTGTGTTCAATAAAATTACTAGAACACAAGGAAAAGATGTTCGTTTGTATTATCAAGAGGTTGTTAAAACCTTTGTTTGGCAAGGTGATACCAGGTATTATGTAACTAAAGTAGAAGTGGTAAAATAGGTGTTGTTAAACAAACCTCAAAAGATTTTACTTTGGCTCAATATCATCTTCCCAATGTTTAGTTTGTTGTTTTGAAAAACGTAAACCAAGCATTAATTCATGAGTTGCAGTTGAATATTTTTTTAATCGCGTGGTTGTAAAATCATAAGAGTACCCAATCATTAAATAATTTTTGTACATAAAGCCAACTAATGCCGTAAAGGCGTCGTTGTGCCTATAACCACCACCTAACCATATTTGTTCTTTATATAAAACTCTTAAACCTACGTCTATTTTTGCTGGCGCAGGCGACGCATATTTTACTAAAAACGATGGTTCAATTTTAAAGTCTTCGTTAATGTTAAATTTATAAGCACCATTTACCAACAAGTGTGTAACTAATTTTCCTTTTCCGTCACCATTATTATATAACAAAATTGGGCTTTGATATAATTGAGGAGCGCTAATTCCAAAATACCATTTATCATTATGAACATAAATTCCCGCTCCAAAATCAGGTAGCGTTTTTGTTTGATAGCCAATTAATAAATTTTCATCCCCATTATCGTGCAATGTAATTTTATGTCCGTCAATCCCCCATTGCTGAATTCCAGCGCTTATTCCTAAAGATAGTTTTGTTTTAGCGGCAATCTTAATGTGATATGCATAAGCGAGACTAATACCAACACGACGAGTTGGTCCAACAATGTCTGTATAAATATGTGTTCCTAAACCATGATGCCTGTTCTTAAAAGGCGCATGTAAAGTCAACATATACGTTCGAGGAGCATCTGTTATTCCAACCCATTGATAGCGGTTGTTTGATCGAACATCTGCATATTTGTCTTTACCGGCAACCGCAGGGTTTATTGCCATTTCATTTAGCATATACTGCGTGTATTGAGGTAATTGCTGAGCTAAAAGCAATTCGGCAAACACCATAAAAAATAATAGGTATATCGATTTTTTCATGTGTTATCTAAATATGGTTAATGGCCCAGTAAACGGTTTTGGATAGGCATAATGGTTAATGTTTATGACATAGTAATAAGTTCCTACAGGCAAATCTTTCCCTTTGTACTGACCGTTAAACGGAACTGCATATCCCTTCGAATAATATAATTGCTCTCCCCAACGATTATAAACTTCCACTTCGCAATCAGGGAATAGTGTGATAAAATCTAATTGCCAGTAATCATTTTTACCATCACCATTTGGAGTAAATCCATTTGGAATTTTAATTTCTGGGTAAATATAAACAGTAACTGTATCCGAATTTTTACAACCATTTACATCTATTACACTTACAGTATATGTTGTAGTAATGGTTGTGCTAGTTGTTGGGTTTGATGCTGTATTACTAGTTAAATCAGTTATTGGTAACCAACTAAACAAGCTTCCTGCCGGACCTGTTGGGCCACCACCAATGGTTGCGGTTGCATATATTGGAATGCTAACAAATGGGCCTGCATCAACAATCGGTAGTGGATTAGAGTTTACAACAATCGTATCTTGATCAACACATAAACCATTTGTGGCAACTAATACATAGGTTGTTGTTCCGGTTGCTGGCGTTACAGCAACAATTGTTGTGTTTGAAAAGGCCACTAATAATGGTAGTTCAAACCATTGATATGTAATCCCGCCATTTGAAGGAGATCCATTAAGCAACAGTGTTCCGTTTTGACAGAAAGAAGTGTCATTGCCAGCAATTGCATTTACAACAACAGTTGCAACTAATGTGATTATCGTGTCTTTTTTACAACCCCCTAAATCAGTAATAGATAAACTATAAGTTCCAGACAAGACGTTTGTTAAGTTTTGTGTTATTGCTCCACCTGGCATCCAAGAATAAGAATATGCTGGCACTCCGCCGCCATTTGTTACAGTTATTGAACCATCTGCAATTGTGTTACAACTAGCATTAAGTCCTAATGCAGTTAAGGTCATCGTTGATGGATTTACTATCGTATAAGACTGAGTAGCTGAACATCCTTTAGCGTCAGTTATTGTGATTGAATATATACCAGCACATAACGAAGAGATAGATGGTGATGCAGAAACCGTTGGTGTCCAACTATAAACAAAAGGAAGTGTTCCACCACTTGGAATTGCTGTTAAAGAACCATTACAATCATCTTTACATTTTGGACTATCAATATCTGGCGAACTAAAAACAATAGGACTATTAGATGAGATTGAAAAGTTTTGTACCGCTTTACAACCTAATATATCAGTTACTAAAACTGAATAACTTCCTGCACAAAGCCCAGAGACTGTGTTTGTTGTTGCGCCATTACTCCATAGAGTTGTAAACGCAGGCGTGCCCCCAGCAATTACAATTGTTGCAGATCCACTACATACAGCTGAGCAATTGATATCAAATTTAGTGATTCCTATAACAGGTCCATTTATTGAACCTATCGAAAATACTTGTGTTTTCGAACATACTCCGTCACTTACAACCAAGGTATAACTTCCTGGTGATAAGCCAGTAACTACAGATGTTGCGCCTACTGCAGGCAACCAAGCATATGTGTATACTCCTGAACCGCCAATAACATTTACGACTATAGAGCCTGTATTTATCGAACAAGATGATTGTGTAATCATAGGAGTAATAGTCATTGCTGTTGTGCTTCCAATTACAACACTGGCTGTTCGAGAACATCCATTGACATCAGTCATATTACAAAAATAAACGCCAGCACACAATCCTATTTGAGTTGGTGCTGAAGACCCATTATGCAACCAATTATAAGTAATTGGAGCAATGCCTCCTACCGCAACAACAGTTACAGTTCCATCGCAAACACCAGAACAAGATACATCAACCTTTGTGATTGTTTCACCTGTAATTCCAGAAGAACTGTTAATTACTACACTTGATGTTGAAACACAACCATTACCATCAGTGATTTGAACTGCATAAACACCTGCGCATAATGAAGTGGAAGTGATTCCTGTTTGAGTATTACTCCAAACTAATGAATATGTTGGAGTTCCGCCAACAGGATTAACTGTTGCTGAGCCATTACATAAATCACAGCTTGGTTGCGAAATGGTAGGTGTAAAAGTAACTTGTGATGGAGAAGTAATAACCCCAGGGAAAACATTAAAACAACCATTAGCATCAGTTATCGTTACTGAATAAGATCCGTTGCAAAGCCCAGTTGCTAAAGCTGTTGATTGTCCAAGTGGATCAGACCAATTAATTCCATATGGCGGTAAACCGCCAGCAATATTAGTCGCTAAAAGCGTTCCATTACATGAATTATAACAATTATTATCAACTGAAAAGGTATTACTTGTAATGCTAACAAGACTAGGTAAATTATATAAGCCAATTAAATTACAACCTAATGCATCGGTAATTGTAACGGAATATGATCCAGGACACAAGCCTGTTATAGAAGATGTGGTTGCGGCTGTGTTCCATAAATATGTAAATCCACCATTTCCACCTGTAGGGCCGAGCACAATACTACCATTACAGTTTCCAAAACAAGTAGCACTGCTTAAAATATCATTATCTGAAATTGCGAGAGGTTCAATAATTGTTGCGTTTGGAAAAAACAAACACCCACTAGCATCAAGGATTTGAGCGGTATAACTACCTGCACATAAACCAGCAATTAAAGAGTTTGTTGAAGCTGGAGAAATCCAACTTAATGTATAGGATGGTGTTCCGCCCACTGGATTAGAAATTGCTAATGCGCCATTACATTGCCCATTACAAGCAACATTAGTCGATGCAATTGTTGCACCTGTTGGGCCGTTCGAGTTACTTAATGCAATTGCGATTGTTGCCGTACAAAGAGCTTGATTAGTTACAACAACGGTATAAACCCCAGCCGCTAAGCCCGAAACCGTTGCACTAACTGATGCCAATGGTGGCAACCAACTATAGGTATAAGGGTTACTAACAGTTGTGCTAGGAACTGCAACAATAACTCCATTACTAAATCCACAAGTTGCTGGAGTAATAGCTGGGTTTAAAAATATTGAAGGTGGTGCTGTTAATGTAAGCGTTTGAGTATCCTGACATAAATTTGCATCAGTAACCGTTACGGTATAATTTCCAGAACATAAACCAGAAACCGTTTGTGTTGTGTTAGTTGGAGCCGTCCAAGAATAGGTTATTGCGCCCGTTCCTCCAATTGGATTTGAAGTAACAATTCCATTACAAAGACCGCCACAAGTTGCATTAGTAAAAGAAGCATTTGCTAAAAGCGAAGGAGGATTAATTAATGTTGCTAATGCTTGTCCTGTACATAAATTTGCATCTGTAACAATAACAGTATAATTTCCCGCACACATACCCATTGGATTGGGAACAGGACCGCCACTTGCAATCCACACATATGTATATAATGGTGTTCCGCCTGATACCGTAGTTGCAATGCTACCATTACAAACGGCATTACATTTTGGATTTGAAACTGTTGTTGTTACTACAATTGGCAGAGGTTGTGTTATAATAAATGGATTTGTACTTATACAACCATTAAAATCAACAACTGTACCTGTATAAGAACCAGAACATAAAGAGCCAACCGTAGAAGTTAAAGCAACAGGCAGGGAATTATAGGAGAAAGAATATGGTCCAGTTCCACCGCTTGCAGTTAATGTTGCAGATCCATTACAGGTTCCATTACATAAATTATTTGTTGACACCAACGTAGAAGTAAGTGCTGACGGTTGGCCAATACTAACAGTACCTGTAAAAACACATCCATTAGCATCTTGAACTGATACAGAATATGTTCCTGTGCATAATCCGACAACATTATTTAAAACAGAACCAGGAAAACCTCCTAATGGAGTCCATGAATACGTGAAGGGAGCTGTGCCGCCAACAACACTAACACTTGCTGTTCCAGTATATCCACCGAAACACAACACGTCTGTTTTGTTAAATGTTAATGTTACCGAAGATGGTTGAGTGATACTAAAGGTATTAGATTGAACACATAAATTTGCATCGGTAATATTAACTGTGTAATTTCCTAAACACAATCCAGTTGGGTCTTGACCAATACCTCCTGCGGGAATCCAACTGTAAGTATATGCTGGTGTTCCTCCTAGTGGAGTTAAATTAATTGAACCCGTACAAGCACCATTACATAACACATCGGTTATAATTCCGGAAGAAGTGATCTGTGTAGGTTGAGCAATGTTAACAGTTTGACTTGTAACACATCCTACTCCATCTGTTACTTGAACCGCATAAACCCCTGCACATAAAGAAGCAACAACCGAATTTGTAGATGGTATTGTTGGCCAATTGATAGTAAAGGGTCCAGTTCCAACAATTGATAGCGAGGCACTTCCTGTGCATAAACCAAAACACATTACGGAATTAGAAGTAGCTGTAACCGTTGATCCTAAAGGATCGCTTAATGTTGTTGTGTAAGATTGGGTACAACCGTTTCCGTCTGTTGTGTTTAAAATATAAGTACCAGCAGGTAAATTTATTAATGGATTAACTGAGCCTCCAGGCACCCAAGTAAATGTTACAGGAGCTGCTCCGCCAGTAAGAGTATGAGTAATAGATCCATTTGAGGCCAAACATGCCGAAGGATTGACATTTGTAAATGTAGCAGTAACCGAACTCGTAGGTGTAATATTGATAATTTGAATCTGAGAACAACCGTTTCCATCCGTAGCTGTAACCGTATATGCTCCTGGACACAAACCTCCTATGCTTTGAGTGGTTAATCCACCAGGTTGCCATAAATAACTCATTGGCGCTGTTCCTCCTACTGCTGTTGCTGTAGCACTTCCATTACACAATCCACTACAAGTAACGCTTGTTTGATTTACAGTAAGTGTAATTGCCGGTGGATTTACAAAAGTTGTTTGATCAGAATTTGAACACCCATTTGCATCGACAACTAGAACAGTATATGTTCCCGCACAAAGTGCGGTTGCAGTTGCGGCAGATTGACCTGTTGGTGTCCAAGTATACGAATATGGCAATAAACCACCAACGGCATTTGCTGTAGCAATTCCTGTACAACCACCATTACAGGTTAATGTAGAGCCATTAGAAGTTACTAACACGATTACGGTTTGGTTAATGTTTACTGTTTGAGTTGCAGTACAACCCTTTGAGTCAGTTACAACTACGGTTTGAACCCCAACACATAGGTTTATGGCCGTAGCAGTAGTTTGTCCACTTGGAGACCAAGAATAAGTGAATGGGCCCGTTCCCCCTACGCCACCCGCAGTTGCCGAACCAATACAAATATTACAAGTAGGAATCACTCCACCAACCGTTGCTGTTAATGCTGCGGGTTGAGAAACCGTTGCTGCTATTGAAGCTAAACAGCCATTAGCATCAGTAACAGAGGCAACATAACCTCCAGGACATAATGTTGTTGCCGTTAAAGTTGTTTGTGCTGGTAACGAATTCCAATTAATAAAATAACCTGGAGTTCCACCAGATGGGCTAACAGAAACAGTTCCATCACAAGCGGCGGCACAACTTACCGTTCCGTTGGTTGAAGTTAGAACAAGAGCTGGAGGAGTTGTAATTGGAACCGTTTGACTTGCCACACAACCCTGTAAATCAGTAACAGTAGCTGTATAAGTTCCTTGACATAAATTTGTAGAAATATTTCCAACGTCTCCGTTAGTCCAATTAATCGTATACGTTGGCGTACCTCCCAGAACGGCTGCTGTAGCAATACCCGTGCATTGCGCATTACAATTAGGGTTAGTTGGCACTATTGAGATTGTGATAGCTGTTGGGGCTAATACTGTAGTTGTTGTGGACGATTTGCATCCAAAAACATCTGTTACCGTTGCAGTATAAACACCTGCACATTGACCAGCTAAGAATGAAGTTGTTGCTCCGTTACTCCATAAAAAAGTATAACCCGGCGACCCACCATTTACAACAGTAGATATAGATGCATTGCATAATCCAGCACAAGTAATAGATGTTGTGTTTAAAGCTAGGGTTAATAAATTTGGTTGTATTAAATTAATAGTTTGTGTTTTTACACAACCAACGGCATCGCTAACCGTTAATGTATAAAGGCCAGCACAAAGACCATTAAAAGGCGCTGCTGCAATAATTGGTGCCCCTACAGAAGGTTGAAGAGTAAACGTATAAGGACCAGTTCCTCCAGATGGAGCAGAATTAATACTGCCATTACAAACACCATTACACGTTGGAGATACAGATGTTGTATTTAAGCTAATAACTAACGGTTGTGAGATTGAAGTTGTTGCTTGTTTTACACAACCTAAATTATCCGTAACATTTAAAGTATAAGTTGACGGACACAAACTACTAATTGTTCCTGTCCCTTGCCCTAAAGGTATTCCAGGAGACCAAGAGTAAGTGTATGGCGCTGTCCCTCCTGACAGTGTGGATGCGGCAACACCGTTACAAGCTCCAAAACAATTAATGCTAGTACTCGTAATTGTTAAAAGAATTGCAGGTGGTTGAGTAATTGTTACTGAATTTGAATATTTGCACAGCAATAAATCAGTAATTGTGTATGAATAGACACCACTACATAAAGCAGAAGCCGTTGAAATTGCTGGTAACACCGGAGACCATGTAAAACTATAGCCGGGAGTACCGCCACTTGGATTTAAATTAATGGCACCAGTACACGCAGCATTACAGTTTATATTCGTTTGTGTTGGAGTAGCCGTAAGTGTTGGAGGAGATAAAATAGCAAATGTTATCGTTTTAGTACATAATAAATTATCAGCAACTGTAACCGTATAAACTCCAGCACATAAACCAGTTGTACTAGATCCAACGGCAACGGCAGGCGTCCAAGTATAAGTGTAGCCTACACCACTTCCGCCTGTTGCTGTAATTGAGCCAGTTCCATTGCAGACGGCACCACACGTTAAGTCAGTTTTAGTTACAGTTAGGGTAATTGCTGGTGGCTGTGTTATAGTTGTAGAATAAGTTGCTGTACAAGCTTTACTATCAGTTACGGTAACAGAAGCAACGCCAGGACAGAGTCCAGAATTAATATTGGAAGTTGGGCTTGCCGCTGCTGGAACCCACACGTAAGTATATGGACCTGTTCCTCCTGTTGGAGAAACAGTAGCAGAACCATTACAAAAACTATTACACGTAATGCTTGAACTAGAGCCGTTTGGAACCAAAACAGCTGGTTGATTTAATGTTGTTGTAAATGTATTTACACAACCATTATTATTTGTTATCGTTAATGTATAAGTTCCAGCACAAACGTTTTTAAGCGTATCCCTAGAGGTAATACTTGTGTGAGTAACTCCTGGCGGATTCCATGTTACACTAAAAGTTGGAACACCACTAAAAATATTAATTCTAATTTGCCCATTACATAAACTATTACAAGTAGGTTGTGTTTGAGAAAAAAGCAACAATGTTGCGCTTGGATTAATAATTCCAACTTGAATAACTATAATCTCACCGATTGAATTTTCAAACAAAACAGAATATTGTGTTCCACAACCACATAATGTGTTTACAGAATAGGTAGAGCTCACATAACCGAATTCAGCTGGTGGTAATACTTGGCACGGGGGGCTAGGATCTCCATTAATCCATTGAATAATATAAGGAGGGTTAGAAAATGTAGAAAGATCAAAATTAACTGTTCCATTACATAATCCTGAACAGGTAGGGTTGGTTGGGACTCCAATAATTGAAACGCTTCCAGAAGTAGGAGATAAAGGACTAATTGCAAGGTAACTAACAGAATTTAATTCTGCTCTTTCCGAAACGCTTAGTTCAGCTTGCTTACAAATTAGTTTTGTTTTTTGAGTTGAACTATTTGAAATATTTGAATTAGTAATTTCAACTAAACTTTTAGCTTGAATGGTATTATTATTTAATTCTAAATTAGCATCGGAAACGGTAATGTTTTCTGTTAAAACAACTGAGTTTTTTAATGTTAAGTTACCCTTTAAAAATAACGTTTTTAGAACTGAAACATTACCAAACTGAACATCATGAGATGATGTGACATATACATCATTGTTTAATTTATTATGCGAAAACTGGTAAACCACATCTGTGTTAGGTTTTAAATAGATATTCCCATTTGTTTTAAAATAAAAATATTCATTTAAGTCAACTTTTCCCAAAAAAGTCATATCAACTGTTGGAGAACTAATGATATCTATGTTAAAATTATTATTATCAGCTGTAAGTGATTTAACGCTGAAGGAATTGGTTGCATGAATTGTGAAACTTCCAGAAGCAGATGAGTTATTATCGAAAACAATATCTGAAAGATTAGAAGGAACTGCATGAATAGACAAACCTCCACTTGTGTTAGACCAATGATTGCCATCATTCCAATATCCAGAACCACCTACCCAATAAAGCGTTTGAGCTTTTAAAAAGACAGAAAAGAATATACAAAAAATGAGTAACAGTTTTTTCATCATAACAATTTTTAACCTTTACGAATTTAAACTAGTTTAGGTTGCTAAAAATACAAAAATAATGCCGTTATTAACATTATTACTGTTGGAAACCTATATTTGCTTGATTAAACAACCAAAACCATGAAACAAAATCCATTAAATACTTGGGAAACAATTAGCTCAGAATTAGTTTATGAATCTGCTTGGATTGCTGTAAATAAACACCAAACGATTAATCCGGCAGGAAACCCAGCTATTTACAGCGTAGTTAATTTTAAAAACTTAGCCATTGGAATATTTCCATTAAGCGAGGAAGGCTGTACGTGGTTAGTTGGCCAATGGCGTTATCCGTTAAATGCTTACAGTTGGGAAATTCCTGAAGGTGGTGGCCCGCTTGGAGAATTACCAATAGATACAGCTATAAGAGAATTAAAAGAAGAAACCGGAATTGTAGCGTCAAATTTTAAAGAAATACTGCAATTAGATTTAAGTAATTCTGCAACCGATGAACATGCTCATGTTTTTTTAGCAACAGGTTTAACATTTGAAGAGGCAGAGCCAGAAGAATCTGAAGATTTAAAACTTAAAAAAATTCATTTAAATGATGCGTTTCAAATGGTATTGAATGGTGAAATTACAGATGCAATAAGTGTGGCAACAATTTATAAAGTAAAATATTTATATGATCTAAATCAATTACCTATTTAAAGGATATCAAAATCATCTGCGTCATTTAAAACCGGAAATGCTTTTCTAAATTCTAATAATTCCTGTTTATTTAAATCTACTGTTTCCGTAATTTCTTCATTTGAATTTGTTGCATTTATAATTTCGCCACGAGCATTAACAACTAAAGAATCGCCTGAATGTGCTATTTTACTGCCGTCTTCCCCTACTCTATTTACACCAATTACAAAACATTGGTTTTCAATTGCTCTGGCAATTAATAATTGCTTCCAAGGATAAGCTCTTGCGGCCGGCCAATTAGCAACAAATATTAAAATGTCGTAGGGATTATTTTTTAAATTTCTGCTCCAAACAGGAAAACGTAAATCATAACAAACTAAAGGACAAATTTTCCAACCCTTGTAATCAATTATTTTTTTTTCATTTCCTGCAACATAATGTTTTGGCTCATTTCCCATTGAAAACAAATGACGCTTATTATAAAACTGAAATGTACCATCAGGAAAAACCCAATATAAACGATTGTAATAATTATTGTTTTCTTTTACAGACACACTTCCAACTAGTGCACATTTTTTGTTTTTTGCAGTTTCTTGCATCCAGCGCAAGCCCTTGCCTTCGTGTGTTTCAGCGTGTTGTATTGGATTCATTGAAAACCCCGTAGTAAACATTTCTGGCAAAACAATTACATCTGTTTTTTTTGAAATCAAATTTATTTTTATTTCAAAATGTTTTAAGTTTTGATCAACATCTTCCCAAAACAAATTACTTTGAATAATTGTAACCGATAACACAACTAAGGATTTAAAATATTTTTATTGTAAACGTCAACAGCTTTATTTGCAAACTTTAAGTGACTTAGTTTGCAATTATATGAAATTACCTGAGTTGCAATAACACCTAATGCACCAAGCGCAAAAACACCAAGAGAATTTGAAACAGAATTTTGATAATTATATGAATTTGTACTAACCGCCGATATACCAACCAAAGTTGCAACGCCAACCCCTATAGTTGAAAAACCAAAAAGAAGCTGATTTCTCTTTTGTTTTTTTGATTCATAAATTAGTGTTGAAATTTCGCGATTTTTCCAAGTGTTATTTCTATACTCAATTATATCAAACACATTTCTTATACTTGTTTTTTTTGCTTTATAAAGATAAATACCTCTATTTCCATAAGGTTCAATTATTTCGGAATTATTAGTAGATATAGGGCTGTTATTTACAATTGGCTTTGGAACAGATACGTTAAAAATCTCTACAGAGCCTACAGCATATTTTATTTTTTCAATATGATTTTTGTCAACAATAAATGTTGGACCATCAAGCATATCGAAACGTTTATATTTTATTTCTGTCGTGTTTATTTCAATAACCTTAGCAACAATAATTTCCGAAGTATTTCTTTTATACAAGGTGTCTTGTGCCGAAACAACTGTACTAAAAAAAGCAACTAATATTAAAATAATTTTATTCATTAAATAAAGATATGGATTTTAATTTGAAAAAAAATCTTGGTTATATGCTTCGGCAGCTTTTCTAATGTTTTTGTTTTTTACACTTTTATAAATTTGAGCAACAATAAAGGAGCATGCTCCTAAACCTAAACCAGAAAGCAAAATTGTTTTAAATTTTGGTAAATCTTTTGGCCCATAATATTGTCGTTTGGCAATATAAAAACCTCCAACAATAAAAACTGGAGACAAAACAGTAAATCCAATTTGTCCGTTTTTTTTACTTTCTGCAGTTATTAAAAACCCGTTTAACTCTTCTGAATTTGTTTGAGGGTCTTTTTTAAGCATAATTTTAAATGCTTCTTTGTGTGTTAAATCTTTATTTCGCAAACTAATATGTTTGTTTTCAATAATGAAATAGGGCTCTATTGAGGCTTGTATTTTATTTGATTTCAAAAAACGAGCTTCTTTTTTTCCACTTTCATATGTTATACTTTCAATTTCACCGTACATCAAAACGCGAATAACACCATCTGGATTAAAAAAATTTTTATACCTCACTTCGGTTGCTGAAATCTCTAAAACCCTCACAAATAAACTTTCGTTGGTTTTTAAAACAATCGTGTCTTGCGAAAAAGAAATAAAATTAATAAAACAAAAAAGAAATATAAAACAGGTTTTGTTCATTTTAAAAAACTACAATTTACAAATTATTTCCGCTGCTTTTTCCAACGTTTCTTCTTTTTTTGCAAAACAAAAACGCAATAATTGTTGCTGCTTTGGATGAGAATAAAATCCCGATAATGGTATTGATGCCAATCCCTTTTCCTTAATTAAACGAATTGCAAAATCAGAGTCAGTTTCGTTAGTGATGTTTTTATAATTTACTAATTGAAAATAGGTTCCTTGACAAGGCTCTAAAATAAATCGAGAGCCAGAAATTAATTTTTTAAAATAGTTTCGTTTGCTTTCATAAAAACCATGTAAGTTTTCATAAACACTTTTATCTTTTAAGAACTCCGCTAAAGCCAATTGAAAAGGATGGTTTACGCAGAACACTAAAAACTGGTGCACTTTTCTAAATTCAATCATTAATTCTTTTGGAGCGGCAACGTAACCAATTTTCCAACCCGTTGCGTGTATGGTTTTTCCGAAAGAAGAAACAATAATAGATTGTTGGGCTAAAGCTTTATAGCGCGCAACGCTTTGGTGTTCCTTTCCATCAAACACCATGTGCTCATAAACCTCATCGCTAATCACAATAATATTAGTGCCACTTATTATATTTTGTAGCTCTAACATATCAGCCTCATTCAAAGTTGTACCGCTTGGGTTATGAGGAGTATTAATTATTATCAGTTTTGTTTTATCGCTAATCGTATTTTTTACAACTTGCCAATCAATTGTAAAGTTTGGATAACTCAGTTCAATTGGCTTTACAATTCCGCCCATTACTTCAATTGCAGGAATATAGCAATCGTAAGCGGGCTCGAAAACAATAACTTCATCACCATTATTTACTAAAGCCGAAATGCTTGTAAAAATGGCTTGGGTGGCGCCTGCAGTAACTGTAATTTCTGTTTCTATATTATAGCTTGCACCATAACAGTTTTGCAACAATACACCTATTTGCTCTCGTAAAGGCAAAGCTCCCTGCATAGGTGCGTATTGATTAAAGCCTTCGTTTACGTATTTGTTACACAATTCTTTTAATTTAGTTTCACATTCAAAATCAGGAAACCCTTGTGAAAGGTTAATAGCGTTGTATTCTTTAGCTAAACCACCCATTACAGTAAAAATTGTGGTGCCAATGTTTGGCAATTTTGAATGAATTTGCATTTTTTTAAAATTATATAGGGCAAGTTGCTAAAAATATCTTATTTTTGCTACCCGTTCTTATAAAATATTCGTAAGAATAAGATGGTCCTGTGGCCGAGTGGTTAGGCTCAGCTCTGCAAAAGCTGCTACTCCAGTTCGAACCTGGACGGGACCTCGAACCATCCCCTTGTAACGTTATACTTACAAGGGGATTTTCATTTGAACCTGAACCCATTTTCTTTTATTCCCGAGGTAACCGAGTGATTTTCTTTTAAAACTGCTTCTAAGCAGCTATGTTTAAACTTATAATTATACTTGTTTCTTTTAAACATAAAAATACCCCCATTAAGTGTCTAACTTTATGGAGCAGTCTAAATAGAGACAGCCTCTTTTTATTTAACTTTCAATACTTTTTAGTCTTTTAAATTAAATGCTTCTGCAACTGCTTTATAATTATTATAGTTGATTTCGGGATTTGCTTTTTTTATTGAAGATGGTATGGTAACTATTCTAAAAATCATTGCAGAGCCGCCGCTAGGATCTGGAAAAATTGCATGATCATTTCTATAACTATATATTCTCAAAGAGTTCAATCCAAACTCTGGAGCTATCATATAAGTTCCATTATTAAATGGTAAATTATAGATATTTGAGGGGGTTTGATAATAAACTAAAATTAAACCACTTGTTAAAATAGCTAAATCTAAACTTGGCACGTAAAGATTGTCACTTGCGTAAGCATATCCAGTAGCAGTCCAATTCGTAACTGTAAATGTTGTATTTGTAACATTGGCGTTTCCGTTAATCCCCTGAACACCTTGGGGACCAGCGGGACCAGTTACTGTTTTTTTCTTACATCCTATAATTAATAAAATTGCTAATAAGGAAACTGATAAAATTTTGATTTTTGTATTCATACTTTCTTTTTCATCAAAGATATATGACGAAATAATTTTTAAATATGATATATTATATAAATTATCATGATTTTAATCAAGTTAAGACTACATAATTAATAAAATTACCGCATTATTAATTGAAATAAGTTTATCGTTTCACGTTTACTTCCAACTATATGCCGTTATTGAAAAACTTATCCTTCATAGCAAATTTTTTAAGATTGAAAAGGATGGCCGTGTATTAAAATTATAAAGTACTCCAAATATTATCAGATAAACTTTCAGAAACGGACACCTTAAAAATCGAAAAAGATTTACTTGTATGTTTAAAAGACGCTAAGAAAACAATAATAAAAAATCAATTAAGATTAATAATAGCAAGAAATAAAGAAACAGATGAGATTATGTATTTTATATCAAACATAGAGGACTTAACTAAAGAGGATATAACAGAAATTTACAAAATGCGTTGGGATATTGAAGTGTTTTTTCGATTTTTAAAACAGGAACTAAATTTTAGCCACTTAGTATCGAGAAGTCACAATGGAATATTAGTAATGCTTTATATGACATTAATAACAGCAATGTTATTACTAGTATATAAACAAGTTAATGAAGTTACAGGATATAAAATAGCGAAAATAAAATTTATTAATGAACTAGATCAAGAGTTAATGAAGGAAATCATCATTGCTTGTAATGGAGACCCTAATTTATTAAAAAGCAAAACACCTATCTGATGTTTCGTACACTCGTGTTTTTAAAACCTGACAGGTGCATTTTACTACATCTCCTTTATTAACTTTAAAAAATCATCTAACTTGTGGGCATCCGTAACTTCTTTTTTATCAAACACCATAAAATATTTAAAGTTATTTCCAGCCTTTCTCTCCCAAGCTTTACCTAATCGGATTTTTGCTTCGCTATCTGAGTTGTCTCTATCATCGCCTTTACTTTCTAATACAATTGTTTTGTTGCTTTTAGTATAAATAATAAAATCGGGGTAGTGATTTTGAAAGGCATTAATTTTAAATTGTTTTTTAGACATATTTCGTGTCCAAAAAGCAATGTTAGGTAAATTAGCTATTTCGTTCATCACCTTTTCTTCAAAGCCATTCATATCAGATTCTTTTTCGTAAAGCGATTTGGTAATATCTTTACTAGTATTGCCTGGCGCAATTTCTTTTTGAAAGCTGTAATTAGGTTTAATAAAAATTTTATCCGTGTCTAAAAAATCTCTAAATTTTTGCTCAGCATAAACAGCTGATAATTGTTTTATTTTTTCTTTGATTTTAGAGGTGTAACTATAATGGTGGTTTAAGTAATCCTGAAATTGTTCTTCCGTAAAATCTTCAACTAATTTATGAATGTACTTTTTTATTTCCTGTTCTGTAATTGGATACATATTTCCAATAACATCTAAAATCTGTGCGGTTAAATTTTTAACTCTACTTTCTTTTCTTGACGGGTCAAGGATGTAAGTCATTAATGTTTCTTTGACGCCTCCATCTAATTTTACAAAACTTGGCGTATAATCACTTTTAGTTTCATCTAAATCTACTTTATATAATTCGGAAGTAACACTATCAAAAGCAATGTTCGAATCGCATTTACTTAATTGAAACCCTTCCAATAAATCTTCTTCACTTAATAAATGTTCGTCTTCACTAAAAATTTGACCAGATGGTTTTTTAATAAAAAACTGTGGTAATTGTATTTGCAAAGCCTGCTCTGCAAACACTTCTTTCATTTTATATGTTTTCACTAGCGATTGTAATTCGGATGGTAATGAAATACTTTGTGTAGATTCTAATTGAAGAATCGTTTCTTCATATTCTCGTTCTTGTTGCAAAGCCGTTTGTTCAATGCCTGAAACAATAGCTTCTTCTTTTATTTCTGATTGTAAATCTGAAATACGAGTGACATCAATATCATCTACAAATGCTGTTTCTGTTTCAAATACTAATTGAGGAGTTGCTGTTAATTCATTTAAAGGGTCGCTTGTTGGTTGCGTTGATTCAATAATAGCTTCCGCTACTTTAAAATCTCTGCTACTAAATCCTGCTTTGTTTAATCCTTTGACGATATTATCTAGTGTATCTAAAAACTTTGCTGAAGCTGTTAACACATAACATAAATTTAATAAGGCTGAATTATGTTTAGTAACATAAGGCTGGCGTAACACACGTCCCAAAATTTGTTCTACATCAACTGCCGATGATTTATCTGCCAATGATGCTAAAATATATGCAAAGGGGCAATCCCAACCTTCTTTTAAAGCATTAACCGTTATTATATATCTTACAGCGCACTCTTTAGAAGTTAAATCAACATCTTTAATTTCGTTGATGTTAGCTGTTTTAATTTTAATTTGATCTGCCGGAATTTTTAATTCAATCAGCTTTTCTTTTAGCTTTTCAAAGGTTGTATTATCGCTTGCATTTTTTGGTTGTGCCTGAAATAATACAATAGGGCGAATGTATTTTCCTCCATTTTTTTCTTCTTCCTTGGCTTGTAATTCTAATTTACGTTGTAACTGCAAGGCCGAATTAATCACTTCTGTTTTATCTTGATGATTGTAAACAATAACAGGCAGTTTTACCATGTTTTCTTTTTTCAATGCCATAGCATCCACAAAACTAATGATATTACTGTTTTTGCGAGGTGTTGCCGTTAAGTCTAAAATAAAACACGGATTCAAATTCTTCAACATTTCTACGCTTAAATCACTTTCGGCATTATGGCTTTCATCTACAATTAATATTGGATTTAACGCTTGTATAACGCGCATCAAAGAAATATCCTCATCATTACCAAGCATAGCGCCAAACGATTGCAGGTTACCGTTTTCTTGATATACTTTTCTGTCTTCTTTATTTTTTGCTCTTAAACTATCAAAACTTAAAACAAAAATACTCAACTGTTCTTGCACACTAGTAGCATTGAAGCTACTGCCTTGTAACAACGCTTGTTTATCATACACTTCTACCTTATTGCCAAAATGTGAATTTATTTTTTGACGATAAGGATGTTCTGAATTTTTTAAATTCTTAATCGTTTGATCTAAAATAGTAATGGATGGAACTAACCAAACCACCGCTTTTTTTCTATCGTAATGAAACGCATCAAAAATAGTTTTGATGGCATTGCAGGCAATAAACGTTTTACCTCCTGCTGTTGGCACTTTAATACACACATGTGGTACTGCTGGAATATTGTTTTTGTAGGGCTCAATGGCCATGCCAACAAAGGGCTGCAAAGGTGTTTTAGGATGCGTGCTCCAAAAATCATAAAAAGCATCGCCAACGTTTTTAGTAACTTGTATGGTTTCTAAAAAAAGTGCTAAATCATTAATGACTTCTTGTTGATAGGGCTTAAGCTCCATGGTTTAAAATTTGGTAATATCGCGTGGGATTTTTTTGAATATGATTTTATGCTTTATCATATACTCTTTTGTCAGCAAACAGTTATCTGCATAAATCACATATTGCTCTGCTTTAATTTTAATGGTACTTAAAAATTCGTGATTTAAAGTGGTAACAAAATCTTGCTCGTAATAAAAATAATAAGCTGTATCGTTGTGTTTGTTTAGGAGATATTCATTATCCTCCTCCGTCCTGCGGACACCTCCTCCAGAGGAGGACAGGGGACTTTTTGTTTCGGTGTAATACATATACTGCCGTAATTTTTCAACGCCAACTAATTCATTTATTTCATTGTCATCATTAAATAGTGCTGGGCCTAATTCGTAATAATCGAAACTACCGCCTGTTCCTTGGGCGGTTGGTGAGCCTGTCGAACCATATCCATTTATGACACGTTTTACTCTTTCTGCTGTAATAGTTTCAGCATACTCTTCCATTTCTATACAAATAAATTTACGGTTACCGCCATCTTGTTTATTTAAATTTAAAACGGCATGAGCTGTTGTTCCAGAGCCAGCAAAGGAATCGAGGATGATTGAATCTTCATGTGTGGCGGCAAATATTAAATCTTCTAATAGTTTTATTGGTTTAGGAAATGAAAAAGTTTTTGTTCCAAATATATCTTCAACTTCTGCTGTACCTCTTCTACTAGTATTTGTATTTTCAATAAATAATGATCGAATAACTTTATGAGTAGTTCTCATTTTTTGCACTATCCTATATTCTCCCTCTCCTGTTTGATATCCAATTATTTCTATATTTAAATTTTCTTCCGATTTTGGTTTACCCCAACGCCAAACAAATTGGACATTATCTTTTACTGATTTAGGTGGATAAATCTCAAATAATCCTTCTTTCTTTTCTAAACTAATTTCGTAAAAACCACTCTCTAATTTTTTATTTGGATTTAAATAAAATGGATAATATAAGTTTGGTCGATTATCTGGTGTAAATGCTACATTACTATTGTAAAGAGGATGAATGTTATACCCACCAATACTATCATTATATTTAAATGACTTTTCAATATCTGGTAGTTGATTCGTAATTAAACTTGAGTATCGTTTTGCATAGAATAAACAGAATTCATGCATTTTACCTATATGTCCATAATCTCGTGCGTTAGGGGTTGAATTTATTATAAAAGAACCTACAAAATTCCCTTCACCAAAAATTTCATCCATTAACAGCTTTAAACTAGCTTGTTCATTATCATCAATGGATATAAAAATAGCGCCGTCTTCAGCCAAGAGTTTATGCAACAATTTCAAACGTGGATACATCATACACAACCATTTATCGTGGCGTGTTAAATCTTCGGCTTCTTTACCAACAACTTGCCCTAACCATTTTTTAATTTTTGGGTCGTTTACATTGTCATTGTATACCCAGCCTTCATTACCCGTATTGTAAGGAGGATCAATGTAAATGCATTTTATTTTTCCTTCGTATTCGGGTAATAAAGATTTTAAGGCTTCTAGATTATCACCATGGATAATTTTGTTTCCTGTCTCTCCTTTGGCTTCGAGTGCCTCAGCCGTCGGAGAGTCAAAAGTATATTTATGTTCTAATACACGGTAGGGCACATCCAGGTGATGGTTAATCACCTTATCTTTTCCTATCCAATGTAATGAGGGCATACTGTTTTGTGAATTCCAAATGTAGCAAAAATTGATACATAATGTATTAATAAATAGACGTTTTATAATTAAGTACAAAAGTTATAAAACACAACTTTGTGCATATGGCCAAAGACATACATATTGGTAAGAAAATTCAAGATGTTTTGAAGCAAACTCGTTACAAAAAAACAGAGTTTGCTGATATGATTAATATTAGCCGAACTGTTGTTTATGATATTTTTAAAAGAGAAACCATAGACACTGGTCTACTTAAAAAAATTAGTGAAGTTTTAAATCATGATTTTTTTAGTTACTACGAACAAGCCAGCGTTGTTAAAGAAAACAAAGCGGATTATGGCTATGCCACAAAATCAGAACTAGCTGATTTGGCACACGCCATTCTTAAAATTTCAAAAGCGGTTGAGCGCATAGAAGAACACTTACCAGTATCGAAAGCATCAGCCACAAAAAAAGTGGCTCCAATAAAAAAATCCAGAAAGAAATAATAGTATCGTTTTCCGGATGTCGGAAAAATGATAATTATTGCACATGCTACAATTTATAGCAACTTCTTGTTAACATATCTCTTAACTTTAAATATAATTTAGATAATATGAAGGCCGAAGAAATACAAAAACTATTTATCCAATTTGAATCTATTTCAATAAACATTGAAGGCATAGAATGCTGGAGTGCAAGAGAATTACAAGCCTTACTAGGATATAGTAAATGGGAAAACTTTGAAAAGGTAATTAATAAAGCCAAAGAAGCTTGTAAACAAGCTGGGGAAGAAATATCCGACCATTTTCCTGACATTAGGAAAATGGTCGAAATAGGCTCTAAAACCGAAAGAGAATTAAGCGATATAGCTTTAACTCGATACGCATGTTACCTAATTGCACAAAATGGGGATAGTAAAAAATCTGAAATTGCTTTTGCGCAAAACTACTTTGCTGTGCAAACTCGCAGAGCAGAAATTATTGAACAACGCATGTTAGAATTTGAACGATTGAAAGCTCGTGAAAAATTAAGCCAAACAGAAAAACAATTGTCAAGTATATTATACGAACGTGGTGTTGATCATAATGGCTTTGCGATGATTCGTTCAAAAGGAGATCAAGCCTTATTTAACTTATCAACCTTTCAATTAAAACAAAGAATGGGAATTCCAGATAATCGGCCTGTTGCCGATTTTTTGCCAACCATAAGTATTAAAGCAAAAGATTTAGCAGCCGAAATGACAAGTCTTAATGTTCAAAATAAGAACATGAAGGGTTATTCTTCTATTGAAAAAGAACATGTTGATAATAGTTCGGCAGTTAGAAAAATGTTAGTAGAAAGAAGCATTCGTCCTGAAAATTTACCAATTGCAGAAGATGTTAAAAAAATTCAACGAAAACTAGACGCCGAAAATAAAAAAGCTTTAAAGGCTCCTAAAAAGAAATAAAAAAATGCACGTTTAGAATATTTCAGAAACCTGTGAGGTTTTAAAAACATGGATGCGTGCTTTACTATTATAATTTTTGTAATTTTAAAAATGCCATTATTAAAACATTTATCCTCGATTATTACTATTTCTAAAGCATTAGAAACAGAATTAATTCGTATTTCAAAACAAATTACATTGGCTAAAGGAGAGCAAATAATAACTATTGGCGAGCGCTGCAATTCTATTTATTTTATAAAAAGTGGGTTGATGCGTGGTTTTTATTTTGATGAAGAAAAAGAAATAACAAATTGGTTTGCTCAAGAAAATGAATTTGCAACTTGCTTTTATTCCTTTATTGCAAACAAACCTTCGTTTGAAAACATACAAGCTATAGAGAATTGTGAGTTAATTGAAATTTCGCATTCAACTTTACAAAATTTATATACTGTTTTTCCAGAAACAGAACGCATAGGAAGAATATTAACTGAAAACTATTACATTAAATTAGAAGAACGTATTTTGAATTTGCAATTTAAAACAGCAAAGGAGCGTTACGAAAAATTTTCTATTACTAAGTCAGACTTGTTGCAAAGAGCGTCTTTAGGCCAAATTGCTTCTTACTTAGGCATTACGCAAGAAACGCTAAGCCGTATAAGAGCCGAAATGTAAAAAAGTGTTAATGCTTTCGTTTTTTGATAATTGTCAAAAACAATATTATTTTCTCGTCATAATTTTGATCTCATAATTTAAAACTTAAAACTATGAATCAATCTTTTCAAAAACCTTCCAATGCTTTTATAGGAGCATCATGGGTTGCTTTAATATGCGGAATTGTTTCCTATAACATTGGCTTATGGAATGCCGAAATGCAACTCAACGAAAAAGGATATTATTTTGCAGTACTGATGTATGGGCTCTTTTCTGCGGTGTCCTTACAAAAAGCTGTTCGAGATGACTTAGAGGGAATTCCAGTAACAACGATTTATTTTGGAATTAGTTGGTTTTCAACTATTCTTTCTATCCTGCTCTTAATAATTGGATTATGGAATGCAGAGTTATTAAGAAGCGAAAAAGGGTTTTACGGAATGTCGTTTGTGTTGAGTTTATTTGCTTCTGTTGCTATTCAAAAAAACATTCGAGATAGTAACAGCATAAAAGTACATACAGATAAAAACTTAGAAGAAACCTCTTCTATATAATTGAATAAAGTTGTGCAAGCAAAAAATTATTTACTACTAACGCTATCTTTAGTTGGAATTGGCATCTTGTTTTTTATAGGGCCAATTCCACAAGATGCTTGTTATCACAATTTTTCAGACAATCGAACATTATTTGGGCTTACTAATTTTTGGAATGTTGTTTCAAATGTTCCGTTTATTATGATTGGCGTTTTTGGGATGTTGTTTACGCTAAAGAAAACTAATTTCTCACTTTTTTGGAATTGTTTTGTTTTTTTTCTGGGGATATTTTTAACCGGAATAGGTTCGTGGTATTATCACTTCCAACCAACGAACGCTAGGTTGTTGTGGGACAGGCTACCAATGACTATTTCGTTTATGGCATTTTTTTCTATTATTATTGGGGATTGTATAAACATAAACGCTGGCAAAAAAACACTTTTTCCATTTCTGTTTATTGGCGTTTTATCTATTGTGTATTGGCAAATAACCGATTATTTAGGTTATTGTGATTTGCGGCTATATGTATTAGTTCAATACTTACCCGTTATTCTTATACCGTTCATTTTATTAATGCATAAATCATTACTCGAGATAAAGCCATATTACTGGCTTATGTTACTAGCTTATGTATTTGCAAAAATTTTTGAAACTTCAGATATTATTATTTTTAATTCGACAGATATTATTAGTGGACATACTATTAAACACATTGTTTCCTCATTTGCTCCAATACTTTTTTTAAATGCCTTAAAGAAAAGTAATTCTAGAATAATTAATTCTTAAAATAATTTAATCTTAAGGCCGTTCCTAAAACTAACATTGGCGCAGCTTTTTCTGTATACATTGGTTTATTATAATTCATATGGTAATAGGCTCCAAAACCAATATAATTTGACAACACTAATTGTTCTGTAATTTTTATGTTTAATCCAAAGCCCACACAAACTTCAGCTGTA
>JBBQKU010000029.1:0-51797 GCA_038327195.1 Bacteroidota bacterium
TAGAGCCGACAATACGCCTGGCAATTTTCAAATGGGTATACGTGTGGAGGGCACCAATAAAATTAATATCAAAAATAATAGTGTAGATAAACCAACAGCTGATAATAGCGCTTGGTGGCAATATGGTATATTTTTAGATGGTAACACCATACCTGCCATTAAATGTAATAGCATTAATAATTTTTATGCAAGCGTTAAATTTCAAATGCTAAACTATGTAGCGCCAGGTAACGGTTTAACCTTTAACTCTTTTAGTAATTATAATCATGCTATTTGGCTCGACCAAAATGCAGAAATTGGAGATCAGTATTTTTCCTTTTTAATAGGCTCTTATAATGCGAGTATGAACCAATGGCTAACACCTCCGCCTCCACTTGGATCTCAAACCTATGCTAGTAATTTTAGTAATCAAACTATTGCTAGTGGAATTCCAGGTGCTTCAAGGATATTTACATCAGCTAGTGGTACTTATTATTTAAATAATTTATTTGCTTTAGATAATTTTATTTCAAATAAATTACTTAGAGGTGTTGGTTATTCACCACTTTTTATACCCTGCCCTCCAGGTATACCAACCCCACTCATGTTTAGATCAGCTAATATAGCTTTGAGTAATTTAAGTTATGGAGCAAACACGTCTAACTTATTACATGTAAGTAATCGTATGTTAGTTAAAAATATAAAGGCAGAAGGCATTAATTTAAGCTTACCAACCAATGCCATGTACAAAAACTTTGTAAATGCAACTTATACAACCAGTGTAGGGCAGTTTTACAGTGTAGATAGTTTATTAAATTTGGGTATTAGCACGGGTAGCGTAAGCACTATTAGCCAGGCAAAATTATTAAATACAAGCATTAGTACCCCAAATTTATTGGAGCAAAACCAAAAATGGTTAAATGCAATATACATTGATACGCAAACAGCCGAACCTGATAGCACAATATTATTAATGTTGGAGCAGTTGGCTATTAAATGTCCGCAATATGATGGGCAGGCCGTTTACCAAGCGCGTAGCCTATTAATGTATTATTTTGGAAAAAGCTACAATAGTATTTGCGATGCGCAAAACATACAACCTAGCGGTAGTCGTTTAAGCAATATTACAGATACAGACTCCTCCCCTATGGGGAGGTCGGGAGGGGTCTCTGTTTACCCTAATCCTACCAATAAAGATATTACCGTTACCTACACTAAAGGCGATGACGCTGAAGTAGCAGTATTTGAAGTTTATAACATGGTAGGCGAATTAATTTTAACCCAAACCTTAAACGAAAACAAAACAACCTTGAGTTTAAGTGATTTAAGTTCGGGCATTTATATCTATTTTATTAAACAAGAGGGTTTAACCCTGCAAACAAGTAAGTTAGTATTAACTAAATAAATAACAAAACCTATCCTCGCGAATGAGCGAGGATAGGTTTATATGTAAATTGAAAATCAATTTTTTATTACATTTACACATGTTTAAGTCTCATTTTAAAATAATTATTTTTATAATTTTAATATGTATTGCTAGTAGTGTTTGTGCTCAAAAAAACTTAGTACCTAATTGGAGTTTTGAGGAATATAATGCTTGTCCAAATTCCTCAAATTTTTCTTGTTTTTTTCCTTCAACCACAATTAATAGCGTAAAAGATTGGTATTGCGCCATGACATATAATTCAACTCCGGATTATTATAATGGATGTTCTGGTTTTCCATATGGTTATAATAATTGGAAAGGCTATCAATTACCACGTAGTGGTGAAGCTTATTTAGGAGGATTTATGCACCCTCTAAATAATCCAGCAAATATAGAATATATACAATGTACTTTAAAAGATAGCTTAAAGCCCAATGTAAGTTACTGCGTAAAATACTTTGTTAATTGTGCGGATAAAGCTGAATATATTATTAGTCAACATGGTGCTGCATTTACTTATACTAAAATTTTAGAACCTAGCATCACATTACCAAAATATCTTAACCTTACGCCTCAAGTTAAAAACACGCTAGGTAATTATATAAAAGACACTGTAAATTGGATGAAAATTGAAGGGAGTTTTATTGCCATGGGTGGCGAAAAATACATGACATTGGGTTCTTTTGGACCTCAAAGTTTATTAGATACTCTATCCCTGCCAATACCAGCAAGTATTAGGACATACATGCCACCTTATATTTATATTGATGACGTATCAGTAGAAGAAGTTTTAAATGCCGATGCAGGTGCAAACCAAACTATAGCTTGTGGAGATAGTGTGCGTTTAGGTTTGGATAGTGCTTGGGCAGCAAGCTATACTTGGGTGCCAAGCACAGGTTTAGTAAATGCACAAGTTCCAATGCCAATTGCTCACCCAACCATTACAACTACTTACACCGTTACAAAACAACAATGCGAGGTAACTACCACCAGCACTGTTACTGTTTTTGTTACAAACACTTGCCCCTACATTAATTACTTAGATGAATTTATAATACCTAATGTTTTTACCCCAAATGGAGATAACACCAATGATGCCTGGCAATTTACATTAGGCTTAGGTAATAACCTTAAAAGTTTACATATTTATAATAGGTGGGGTTTAGAAATAAAAAGTTCCCAAATACAAACCCAAAGTTTTATTAAATGGGATGGCTACACCACAGCAGGCGAGCCATGTACAGCAGGTGTTTATTTTTATACCTTAGAGTATAGCAATGTTCTTAATGAACATAAAAAATTAAATGGGTATATTACTTTGATAAAGTAAATGAAAACATTAATTGTAATAGAGCGTGGCTTGTCAAAATGCGAGCAGATTTGGTAAATTATTAAGTACGTTTTGACTAATTACAGATTAGATGTTGTTATAATTTCAAACACACCGCCTTTTACTTTTTTATTGAGTCATGTCATTTTTTTATATAACTTAGAGTTATATGAGAAATCAATTGCTATTAATTACTCTTTTTCTACTTTGCTTTAAAACGTATTATAGTCAGGATTTATTAGTTAAAATAGATAGTACAAAATTAACGGTTAAGCTGCTAGAAGTAAACCCAAATTCTTTAAAATATAAAAATTTCTCAAATTTAAACGGCCCAGATTATATTATTGACAAAACGGAAGTAGCTTTTATTATATACCAAAATGGAATAAAAGAAGTAATTAATGTTCCTAAAAACTTAAATAAAATAGAATCATACACCTCTATAAATGCCATTTCAACAAAAGGTAGAAAAAAAGCAGACGTGAAATTAAGTGATTTTGTAATTTTTAATTTACAAGCTGGCATTGTTATTAATAATTCTTATTGTAATAAACCACGAAGAGATGATTTTCCTTTAGGTCAAACTTCATCTGAAGGTTATTATGGGTATTCTAAAAAAAATAATGTCAATATTAATTTAGGATTTAATTTTGTTTTAGGCAAAAGCCCTTATATTAAACATATTATAGGCGTTAATTATTTACGTTCAAAAGGTGAATTTGATTATGAATACTATCAAGGAGGTCAAACAAGCTTTTCAGACCAACTTCATTATAATTCGACGGTTGATTTTATAAATATTGTTACAGGAATTCGTTTTACAATTGCTAAAAATTTCCATTTAGAACCTTGTATTGCTTTAAACTCTATATTATACAGCAATATCAAAGTAACTGGAACTAGTACAAAAAAAACTTATAGTGATTATTATCAATCAAATATTCCTCCAATTGTTGAAACAACTCATTATGATAATACCAAAGCAGATAAAGATCAAATTGGAGCTACAGTTTCTTTTTGCCCTAGAATATGCTATGAATTCGCTATTAAAAACCACAAATTCGGTATTTATTATTCATACAATTTAGCATATGAATACCGATTGCCATGGAATATGATTGGCATAACGTATTATCCTTTTAAGAAATTAAGAAGTTAAATCTATTTAGGACTCGCTCAAAAAATAATTTATTTGTATTTTCTTTTTTCTTAAAAAAAAAGAAACAAAAATTCAAGACGAAAAGCCAACTCCAATTCTTTTATCGCTCAAAAAAGCCTTCGCAACGCCGCCTAAAAAATCGACTAACACACCTGCTGGCTCAAAGCTTATTACGCTTTGCCCTACACCTTTTCGTCAAAACAGCCGCACAATTACTAACGTATGAGTTTATTTATATGTAAAGGTTTGAGGTGTTAATGTATATTTTCTTACATCTATTTGTATTAAAATAAAGAATCACTTGATTTATAAGGATTTTTATTTTTAACAAGTTTCTACTTATACTGTTTTTCATAGTAATTTGCATAAGCGCCCGAAGTGACGTTAGTTAACCACTCTTCGTTTTGCAAATACCAATCAACAGTTTTTGATAAGCCTTCTTCAAATTGTAAAGAAGGTTTCCAACCTAATTCGTTTTGTAATTTAGTAGAATCAATGGCGTAACGCAAATCATGCCCTGCTCTATCGGTTACATAAGTTATTAATTTTTGATTAGTTCCTTTTTCACGACCTAATTTTTCATCCATCATGTCACATAATAATTTAATAACATCAATGTTAGTCCATTCGTTATGCCCGCCAATATTGTAGGTTGTGCCTAAAGCTGCTTTATGAAAAATAACATCAATGGCTTTTGCGTGATCCTCTACAAATAACCAATCGCGAACATTTTCGCCTTTACCATAAATTGGTAAGGATTTATTATTTTTAATATTGTTAATACAAAGCGGTATTAATTTTTCAGGAAAATGAAAAGGCCCGTAATTATTTGAACAGTTAGAAATTACGCAAGGCAATTTATAAGTATCAAAATAAGCGCGTACAAAGTGATCAGAACTTGCTTTAGATGCTGAATAAGGACTATGAGGATCGTAAGCTGTAGCTTCTGTAAATAAGCCCGTATCGCCTAAAGAACCATATACTTCATCTGTACTAATATGATAAAACTTAGTAAACGAATTATTATCAGCTTTATATAACTCTTTTGCAGCGTTTAATAGGTTTACTGTACCAATTACGTTTGTATAAACAAATTCTAATGGATTTGTAATACTTCTATCAACGTGGCTTTCGGCAGCTAAGTGAATAACTGCGTTAAATTTATGCTCGGCAAATAATTTATTTATGAAATCTGCATCCACAATATCACCTTTTATGAAAGTGTAATTAGGTTTAGATTCAACATCTGTTAAATTAGCTAAATTGCCTGCATAGGTTAATTTATCAAGGTTAACAATAGAATAATTTGGGTATTTATTTACCATTAATCTCACAACATGTGAACCAATAAACCCTGCACCGCCTGTAATTAGTATTTTCATTTTTTATTCAATTTATAAATTTTATTTTCCTCTTCCTTTTATTACCACTAATACGGTATGAATTAATATTTTAAAATCAATTATTAAACTCATATTTTCAATATATAACAAATCAAATTTTATTCGTTCAACCATTTGAGCAATATTTTCGGCATAGCCATATTTTACTTGCCCATATCCAGTAATACCAGGTCTTACTTTATGTAAATGTACATAATGTGGGGCTTGTAAAACAATTTGATCAATAAAAAATTTACGTTCAGGGCGAGGTCCTACTAAACTCATATCACCAATAATAACATTATAAAATTGCGGTATTTCATCAAGCCTCACTTTTCTTAAAAATTTTCCAATTTTTGTAATTCGTGGATCGTTTGTGCTAGAAAGTAAAGGCCCAAATTTTTCAGCATCCATAAACATGGTTCTAAATTTATAAATAAAAAAAGGTGTTCCATTTTTTCCAATTCTTTCCTGTTTAAAAAATACGGGGCCTTTAGAATCCATTTTTACCAGAATCATTAATAACACATAAACCCAACTAAATATTATTAAAACAAAAAGGGAAGTTACAACATCAATAAAACGTTTTACAGCTTGCTCCCAATCGGGCATTACTTGCTTGTTAATTATCATTAAGGCCTCTTCCGAAATTGAATTCATTTTTACCTGGCCCGATAAAATATCATACATATCTGGAATAATTTTAATAATAACGCCGAAATCATTTAATTCATTAATTATTTTCTCTAAATATTCGTGCTCCCATGATTCAATTGCAATAATAATTTCCTCTACATTATTTTCGAAAACAATTTTCTTTAAGTCATTATATTCGCCTAAATGGGGGAGTTTATTTTTTAATTGGTCAGAAAAACCATTTTTTTCATCTAAATGAATGAACCCAATAAATTTATTTCCCGAAGAATTAGTTTTTGATGTGATTTCATTAAATATTTTAAATGCTTGTTGATTACTACCAATAATAACGGTGTTAAATCCAATAATACCTTTCTTAATTTTAAAATTAGTAATAGAGGAAAGGATAAATCGTAATGTTGCTGTAATAAAAAAATGCAACGAAAAAAGAACAATATATACTTTATAATATGACTTATAACTCGATACAAAATCATCTAATAAGATAAAAAAGAAAATAAATGTAACTCCTATTAATGAGGTAGCAAAGGTTTGAACTAATTCATTGATTCTTGATTTCCGATAAATGTTTTTATAAAAACCAGTTAAATAATAAACTAATAACCAACTTAACGGCAAAATTATTATTCCAAAAACAAATTGTCTATCAAAAATTTGATCAGGTAAAATGCCAAATTTATCAGGTTCAATAAAAAATTTCCGATATAAGTAAAATAAACTCCAAGCAAGCACTGCTGATAAATAATCAGAAAGAATATATTTTATAACTTGTAAATTTTTATTCACTCCTATTTAGTAACTAATTTTATATTATCTATATAAATTTCAGGTGTTGCAACATCTGCTTGTTTTGTTGCCTTTATATAAATATCATAATAAACATAAGTTGGTTGAGTGCTAACAGCTTGTGAAAGCTGAATATAAATCTTATTCCATTCGCTACTTGGATTTACGGTTAATGCAGGCCTAACTTCAGAAGTTCCAGCAATTACACCTACTTCAAATGGCTGATTACATTTATAATTTAATTCTAAATAAATTGGAGTGCCTCCAACGGGTAATGACATTGGTGAACTGGTTTTCATTTGGGAAGTAGGCTTTAAATCGCTCATACTCATAAAAACAGAATGCCCTGCTCCTCCAAAAACTTTATTTACATCTGAAATAATCACATAAGAAGAATCACCAACAGATTGATATTTTACCCCTGGACTTTCAAAATCCTCGTTTCCCTGAGGAGGAAAAACAGCACCGGTTAAATATTCAAAAACAGGGCTAAAGGTATAAGTTTTACCAATTTCGAATATTTGATTGATAATGGTTCCCTGATAAAATTCATAAGGCAAACGAGTAGCTGAAATTCCATTATTTTTTATTCCGGCAAATAATGTTATTTTGGAGTTTCCCGAGCCTAACACTGGCATAATGGAACCAATAGGAAAAACACCTTTAAAATTATCATCCACATAGTACCAAATATCCGTTATTTTGTGACTATTGGATCCTTGAGTAGTTGGATTAGTATACACTGTTGGGTTATTAACAACAATAAATGCTGCTGCTGGAGATTGTAATTTAGCTTTATTGCAAGAACTTAAAACTAAAAAACCGATAGTACAAAGTAAAAATCTAATCATATTGATGATAAAACGTAAAGATAAAGCTAGTTATTGTATCAGCATAATAAATACTCACATTTTTTCAGTACTGACCAATTTTATTAATTAAAAACTTATTGTTAAGAATCATTTTTTAACATAAAAAAACTATTTGATTATTTCCATAATTTCATCACATGTTATTTAATCAAGAAAACGAATATCTTTTTCAAGGAAAACGCAAGAGATTAGTAGAGCAATTAAAAGAAAAAGGTATTACTAGTACTGAAGTATTGAATGCAATGCTTAAAATTCCACGTCATAAATTTTTTGATAATACAACTGACAGACCAGCACTTTTAGACCATGCCTATTCAGATAAGGCTCTGAAAATTGGAGCAGGTCAAACTATTTCACATCCTTTTACGGTAGCTTTTCAAACTGAAAAATTAAATATTATTAAAGGAGATAAAATACTTGAAATTGGAACAGGTTGTGGCTATCAAACGGCCGTATTATTAGAAATGGGTGCTAAAGTTTTTTCCATTGAACGTCAAAAAGAACTTTATGATAAAACTAAAGTATTTCTTCCTGAAATTGGGTATAAAGGAGCAAAACTTGTATATGGTGATGGATATAAAGGACTACCCCAACATGCTCCTTTCAATAAAATAATAGTAACAGCTGCCGCACCTTATATTCCAGAAGATTTACTAGCTCAGTTAACTATTGGCGGCTTATTAATAATTCCACTTGGAGAAGGGGAAGAACAAGTTATGAATTTGATACTAAAAAAGTCTGGCACGGAGTTTGAAAAGCACACATTCGGAAAATTTAAATTTGTGCCTATGCTACAGAATAAATCAGGTAGATGATTAAAATCATACATTGTAATATGTTAACAATTATATGTTTACAACTCCTGTATTAGTACTATATATTCACATATACATAAATGATTAAATTTGCGTAACAATTATTTTTAATAATTTAAACAACAAACAAACAAAAACAAAACAACTATGAAAAAATCAATCGCTCTAGTAGCATTAGCATTTGGTGTAACCTCTGCTTTTGCTCAAGATTTAACATCTAAAAAAGGTGAACCATTTTTGCCAGAAGCTGGTGATTATATGATCGGAATAGATGCAAATCCATTCTTAAATTATTTAGGTAACTTTTTTGGAAAAACGGCAGCTAATACAGCTCCAACTTTCAATTTCATGAATGGTAACAAAATGATTATTGGAAAGTATTTTGTTGACGCAACAACTGCTTACCGTGTTGGTATTCGTATTGGAATGGACAACAAAACAACAAAAAACAATTTAAATGATGTAACTGAAACTGGATTAGTTTACCCAACTCTTCCTACTCAAAAAGAAGATTCTTGGAAACATGGTCAATCTGCAATTGGTTTAACAGTTGGTATCGAAAAACGTAAAGGAAAAACTCGTTTACAAGGTTTTTATGGTGCTGATTTCATGATTTTTGGTTCTACAACTAAAGATAAATATGATTATGCTCAAAAAGTTGACGGTCAAGCTGCGGGTTTAACTGCGGTAACTGGTGCGAATACATCTTCATTTAATGCAGGTGCTAACGTAGGTGCAGGTGCTATTATCGGCGTAACTGGACAAACTAGTGGTCGTGTTACAAGTAAAAAAGTTGGTAATGGTTTAGGATTTGGTTTACGTGCATTTATCGGTGCTGAATACTTCATTTTACCTAAAATTTCTATTGGTGGAGAATTTGGATGGGGAGTTGGTTATATGACTGGTGGAAAAACTACTACAATTGTTGAATCAATAGGAGGTGCTACACCTGCAAATACTTCAGTTACTCAAACAGTTAAAAACGGAGGTCACTTAGTATTAGATACTGATTTAAACAATACTACAACTGGTTCTATTTTAGCTCCATCTGCATCTTTACGTTTAAACTTACATTTCTAATTTAAACATTAGAATTATATCTAAAAAGCCCTTACAGAAATGTAAGGGCTTTTTTATTTGTGAAAAAATTAAGCAATAATAAATCGAATTAAACTTTAATAGTTTTATTTAACTCTATCACCTTATATAAGGCATTTACCGCTTTTTCGTGCTTACGAACAAAAGGATTATCCAAATCCCAAACATAACCAGCTAATACAGAACAAATTTGTTTTTTAATTTCAACGTCTTGATTTTTTGAAAAGAAAATTTCATGTAATTCGCCAGTATACCAAGTTGATACATAGGTTCTAAAGGTATTAATTCCAAGCATCATATAATCTGTATATTCATTTTGAAAATCAACTTCTTCATTTCTTAAAAATTTCCCAACTAATTTACTAGCCTTGTTTCCAGATTCCATTGCTAATGTTACGCCAGAAGAGAATACGGGATCTAAAAATTCAGTTGCATTTCCAACTAAAATATAACCATCGCCAAATAATTGCTTTGTAGAAATTGAGTATCCTTCAATAGTTTTTGGTTCAAACATCATTTCTGAATTTCCAAATCGTTCTTTTGTATTTGGATCTGATTGCATTAAAAAATTCATTCGTTCAGTTGCATCTTCTGGCATATTTTCAAAAAATTCAGGAGCTGCAACATAGCCTACAGATGTAATTCCATTTGAAAAGGGAATAATCCAAATCCATACTTTTTGCTCGTGAACAACAACTGTGATTCGATTTCCATCAATACCTTCTGGACGTTTTAAATCTTTGAAATGAGTGAAATGAGTTTTTCTTTTTCCTAAAGAAGATGGTTCATCTAAATTAAACATTCTAGGAATAACTCTTCCGTATCCACTTGCATCAACTATAAACTTTGCAGAGATTTGTTTTTGATTACCATTATTATCAGTGGTGGTAGTAATAGAATCGCTTCCATTAAATTTTATATCCATCACTGTAGTTTCAAAATTTAAATCAACACCCATTGATTTAACTGTGTCTGCTAGTATTTTATCAAATTGTCCTCTAGGCACTTGCCATGTCCATTTCCAACCATCATGAAATTGCTCACCAAAATTAAAATCACAAACTTCATTACCTCTTACAAATTTAGCCCCGAATTTTTCTTGAAAACCAGCAGCTTTAACGGCATCTAATAAACCAGCTTCCTCTAAATGATCCATCACTCTTGGCAATAAACTTTCGCCAATTACAAATCGAGGAAATTTTTCTTTCTCAACCATTTTAACTTTAAAGCCTTGCTTATTAAGAAGTGAAGCGGCAATACAGCCTGCTGGGCCAGCACCAATTACTAATACATCAACTGTTTCCATATTAAATTATCTTATTTATTATCTTCTAAAAACCATTCAGCAAAAGAAGTTGGAGTTTCTTCCAATTTCATGCTTTTAACTTTAACACAATCAGGTAACTTTAATTTTATTTTTTCTAAAAAATCAATGATTAAATTTTCACAACTTGGTTGATAAGAAACATAATTTATTTTTTCAAAATTATTATTCAAATCACTTAAATGAGCGTGTGGCGAATTTGCATTTAAAACCAATGAATGGTCAAAAACATCAATAACATTTTCCTTTACTACTTTTTTAAAATCAGTAAAATCAATCACCATTCCGTTTTTAGGATTGGTATTATCTGTCATTACTTTTCCAATTAAGGTTACGCTTAACTTATAAGTATGTCCGTGAATATTTTTACACGGGCCATCATAACCATATAAGGCATGCGCCATATCAAAGGTAAATTTTTTGGTAACTCTTATATTTTGATTATTTACAAACGACATTTTTTATAATTTAATAATTTTGATAATATTAACTGGACAATTTTTTAAAGCTAATAAGTTATCTTCAAGCTCATGATCATCCACAATTTTAGAATAAAACCCACTCTTTTCAATTCCACCAACTAAAGTGCATTTCCCATCTTTTGTAGAAATACGCCAACGGTAATCGGCAGCTTCTACGCAAGCATTGCAACCTATACATTTTGCCCTTTGTTGAATAATACGATACATTAATTTTCAGAAACTAATTTATATAATTTATCAGAAGGTCTAATTTTTTCGTGACTTGTAATTGTGAATATATCACCTTTAATTACTTTATCGGTTGGTTTTCCGTCGAGTCTTAATTCCTCAATTTTCATTTCAATGTAACCAGTTGTTGGCCCAGTAATCATAATTTCATCACCAACTGAAAGACTGTGAGATTCGCATTGAAATTCACCAACTTTAGCTTGCTCAAAATATTTGATACCTTTTGCTAAATATATTTTTTTCTTGGAAGATTTGGATCCATTTTCATCACACCACTCTCCCATTTTGCGACCTAAATAATATCCATCCCAAAACCCACGATTAAAAACAGTTGCCAGTTTTTCTTTCCAATCTTTTACTTTCTCTTGTGTATATGTTCCATCTAAATAAGCATCAATAGCTTCGTTATAACATTTTGTAACAGTATGTACATAATCAACCGAACGGCCTCGTCCTTCTAATTTAAGAACACTTACTCCTGCATCTAAAATTTTATCGATAAAATCAATAGTACATAAATCTTTGGCCGACATGATAAATTCATTATCGATTTCAAATTCCATTCCATCTTCTTTATCTGTAACCACATAACTTCTTCTACAATTTTGAATACAAGCTCCTCTATTAGCAGAAGCAAAATGTGAATGCAAACTCAAATAACATTTACCTGAAACAGCCATACAAAGTGCTCCATGAGCAAATATTTCTAATTCAATTAATTTACCTGAAGGACCAGTAATGTTTCGTCTTTTAATTTCACGACTAATATCTGCCACTTGCATTAAACTTAATTCTCGAGCTAAAACAACCACATCAGCAAAGTTTGCATAAAACTCAACGGTATCAATATTAGAAACATTAGCTTGTGTTGAAATATGAATTTCCATACCAATTTTTTTGGCATAATTCATTACAGCGTGATCAGAAGCAATGATTGCAGACACACCATTTTCTTTTGCTGCATTCACAATACTTTTCATCAAAGTGATATCGTGGTCGTATAAAATGGTATTTAAAGTTAAATACGTTTTTACATTATTTTCTTTTCCAATTTCTGCAATTTTTTTTAAATCCTCGATGGTAAAATTATTACTGGAACGAGCCCGCATATTTAATTGTTCAACTCCAAAGTAAACAGAATTACAACCAGCTTGTATTGCTGCCATTAAAGCTTCGTAAGAACCTGCAGGCGACATTAATTCGATAGAACGTTTCATTTTAATTTCTCTAACTCTTGATTCTGAATCCGGATTGATTCCTCGTGAATAGCGCTAAAAATTTGATCAATAAAATCAGCATCAACTTTTAGTTTTTCGTTTTCTTTTAATCTATTATTTAATTGTTGTTTCCAAGTTTCTGGTTGAAAAACATCCATATTATTACTTTTTTTCTGCAAAGCCATTTCTTTCGAAAGTTGAGCTCTTGTAGCTAAAAGAATAAGAATACTTTTATCAATATCATCAAATTGTCTTCTAATATCGAATATGGAGCAATTAACCATTTTTAAATTAACTAAACGTTATTACCCCAGTTTTCTAATTCATCTTTACTCCATAATTCTGGAAAGAAAATACGTCGTTGGTATTTTGGATGCATATATTTTCTCCAATCACTTCCACCTGTTGCTTCTGAATTACCCAAATATTTTCCAGCAGCATCGTAATGTGCCATTACCCATTTTACATTTACGGTGTAATCATAATGACGCATTGCTTTTATTAATTCACTATCATTTTTAACACTATCAGGAAGCTGTTTAAATTTAGTCCACATATTTGTGGTATTATACTTTTCCATCTTTATTAAAAACTCTGCTTTATAGCGTTCATCAAATAAAGTAATCATTGTATTTCTTTTACCAGTAGTGTGATCTTTACCAGCAGCTTGCCAATACAAATGATCATAAGCATGGCTGTAAGGCGTATTTCTATCAATTGTAGCTCTAAAACGATAATCAATTAAGTTTATTAATTCAGTAGAGGAGAATTCAATTGTACGATATTGTGCACTTTGAAAACCACTAGCAGGAGTTAAGGTATTTCTAAATTTCATATATTGCTCTTTCTCCATTCCATCACCCATGATATCAAATGAAGAAGATAGCATATCAAAATAACGACTTATGCGTCTTAATTTTTCTGTAAAAAAAGGTGCAGTAACATCATCACAATTACTTACTTGATTGATTTCCCATAAAATCATTTTAAATAACAGTTCATTAATTTGATGATACATTACAAATACCATTTCATCTGGTTCTGTAGTGCGTTGTACCTGTAGAGCTAATAATGCATCGGGCATAATATAATCCCAATAATTCATAGTTTTTGCATGAACCAAACCTTCTAAATGCGTATCAGGATTTTGATCTATTGCTTTGTATTTTTCTTCGATACGGGTTACAATTGATTGCTGATTTTCTGTCATGTTTATTGATTTTTACAATTAATAATTAATTTAAGATTGGTTCTCTTCCTAACTCTTTCAAGCGCTGAATATGTGATGCAAAAGCACTCCAAAAACTTTCTTGTAAATTATAAGGTATGCCAAATTCCTTCGCTGTTTTTTCGACAATTGGCGCTAATTTGCTATAATGAACATGGCAAATATTTGGAAATAAATGATGTTCAATTTGAAAATTTAAACCACCAACATACCAACCAAGTATTTTATTATTTCTTGCAAAGTCGGCAGTAGTCCTAAGTTGATGTACATGCCACTCTGTTTCAATATTATCAAGTGGTTCTGGCTGTTCAGCACCTTCAACTACGTGAGCCAATTGAAACACAAAACTTAAAATAATACTAGCAACCCAATGCATTATAAAAAAACCAATTAAAAGTTGGTACCATTTAAAATCGGTTAACCAAATTGGTAAACCAAAAATGACAACTAAGTATATAGTTTTTCGGATAGCCATTTTTATAAATTCATTTCTTAATGTTTTATTTTGACTTTTCACTAATCCCTTATTATTATAATAAAATAAATTTGTAAAGTCATTTATTAATTTAGCAATCGTCATCAAACCATAAAAAAAGAAAGCATAAATATATTGGTAACGGTGATGTTTTTTTAACGGTTTAAATTCGGCTAATCGAATTGGTCCTTTTGAGTTAATGTCTTCATCAAGACCAGAAATATTAGTATAGGTATGATGCAAAACATTATGTTGTATTTTCCAATTCAAAACATTACTTCCTAATAAATATAAACTTCCACCTAACATGGTATTAACCCATTGTTTTTTGGAATATGAACCATGGCAAGCATCATGCATTACTCCCATTCCAACTCCAGCAATACCAATTCCCATTAATACACATAGTGCTAATGCAATAAAAGCATTCATAGGAACAACTAAAATAATTACAAAAGGCACGATGTACATACTAACCATTGCAATTGTTTTAATAACCATGGCAGCGTTTGCTCGAGTAGAAATATGATTTAGTTTAAAATAATCATTCACATTTTTTCTTAACGTAGCAACAAATTGTTTATCAGATTTGTTATGCCCAGTAAATTTAACAGTATTCATATTAGTACATTTAATTTGATTTAATCACTTTTAAATCTTGGCAAAGAAACTAAAGAAATATAAAATTAAATATGACAATAGTCATAGAATTAGCAAAATCCAATCTTAGTTATTAATTAAAAAAAATCATTTATAATTAAATCAATTTCAGCGGAACTTGTTTTGTTTGTTATTTTATTTCTGAAAATTAAATTTTGAATAATTTCATCTTGTTCTTTCCCCTGTTTTAGAGCTACTTGATATTCAATATCACTAAATGAAACCATAGAATACATAGGAAAATATTTACCAGGATGTAATTCAGCTATGCGTCGTTCAATTTTTTGTTGAAGTTGAAATGAAGGGTCTGAAACTTTATCACGCATTACTAAATAATTATACAATGATAAATCCTGCACAGCATCTCCATTTGGTTTTCTAACAATTTCATATTCATCAAAAACTTTATCCCAATCTTCATTGTGTTTTTTCATTAATGAATACATAACTGAACAATCTTCGAAACCAGCATTCATTCCTTGTCCGAAAAACGGAACTGTAGCATGTGCAGCATCTCCCATTAATGCCGTTTTACCATGAGTCCATGGAAAACATCTAATAATTGCTAAAGAGGATAATGGATGATTTTCCCATTCATCTGCAATATTTGGCATCATTTCAAAAAAATCAGGAAACACTTCTTTAAAAAAAGATTCTACTTTAAGTTTCGAGGTTAAATTATTAAAACAATATTCATGACCATCAAAAGGCATAAATAAAGTGCAAGTAAATGAACCATCAAAATTTGGAAGGGCGATAAGCATAAATCTTCCACGAGGCCAAATGTGTAATGTTTGTTTTTCTAACTTGTAACTTCCATCAGAATTTGCAGGTAATAAAATTTCACGATATCCATCTTCTATATAATTTTGACTAAAACTAAAGCGATCTAATTTTTGCATAGCGTGATAACGAACAGCAGAAAACGCTCCATCTGTGGCAAACACTACATCTGATTTAACTTCAGTTATTTTTCCAGTTTCCGAATTTTTTAGATTTACAATTCCATTCTTCAAATCAGCACCAATACAATCTTCATTAAAATGAATTTTAGTATTTCCTTTTTGTTCAGCAATGTCCATCAGCTTACAATTAATTTCACCACGAGAAACAGAGAAAATAGCTTGATTGTTTATTCCATATGGTTGATAGCTTGTATTTCCACTTAAATCATGCATCGTACGTCCAAACATTGGTATTGCAATTTTTCTTATTTCATCACCTATTTCCATTTCATCCAATGCTTTCCAGCCACGATAGGATGTGGCTAAATTAATAGATTTACCAGCCGACATTTTTTCTTTACGCATATCAGAACGACGTTCAAATATATTAACCTCATATCCAGCTTTAGAGAGATATATTGCCCAAAGAGAACCTACTAAACCTGAACCTATAATTGTTGCTTGTTTCATATTATTATAATTTTATATCGGAGTGTTTGAAATCGACGATTATTTTATTTTGCTTCTTTTAATTTTGGAATCTCCATAACAGTGCCACATTGTTTACAGGTTCGTAAATCATTATTGTCATAATACGATTGTAATAATTTAGGTAACTGTTCTACAATATCACCCAATTGAAATTTTGCTCTGTATAATTCATGGTCACATTTTTCGCAATACCAAGTGCAGGCATCTAATTCATTAGATTTTCTTTGACGTTCAATAACCAAACCAACTGTGTTTGGAAAGCGTTGCGGAGAATGTTCCACTTTTGGTGGTAATAAAAAAATATCTCCTTCTTTAATATCAATGATACGCGTTTTACCATTTTCACGAATTGGTAATTGCATATCACCTTCTAACTGATAAAAAAATTCTTCTCCTTCATTGTAATGAAATTCTTTTCGAGCGTTGGGTCCACCAACAATCATTACAATAAAATCTGAGTCTTTATAAACCACCTGATTTCCAACAGGAGGTTTAAGTAAATGGCGATTTTCATCAATCCACTTTTTTAAATTAAACGGAGGGATTATGCTCATAAAATAATATTTAAATACAACTTCTTAAAATGTCAGTTCGAGCGTAGTCGAGAACTAATGAAGTATATTAAGTTAACGCATCTCGACTTCGCTCGATGTGACAAAAAAATAATAAAATCTATAAAGTACCTCTTCTAGCCTGCTCTGCTTCAATTGATTCGAACAAAGCTTGGAAGTTCCCTTTTCCAAAAGATTTAGCACCTTTACGTTGAATAATCTCGAAAAATAAAGTTGGCCTATCTTCTACAGGTTTTGTAAAAATTTGAAGTAAATATCCATCTTCATCTCTATCAACCATAATTCCCCATTTTTTTAATACTTCTAAATCTTCTTCAATAATTCCGACACGATTTTTTACAGTATCATAATACGAGCCTGGAACATATAAAAATTCAACGCCACGTTTTCGCATTTCCGAAATTGTAAACACAATATCATCGGTAGCAACTGCAATGTGTTGACAACCTGGGCCACGGTAAAAATCTAAATATTCTTCAATTTGAGATTTCTTTTTTCCATGTGCAGGTTCGTTAATTGGAAATTTAATTCTACCATTTCCGTTAGACATTACTTTACTCATTAATGCAGTAAATTCAGTAGAAATATCTTTATCATCAAAGGTTATTAAATTTGCGAAACCCAACACGTCACCATAAAATTTTGCCCATTTATTCATAGCGCCTAATTCAACATTACCAACCATGTGATCAATATATTTTAAACCAGTTGATGTTGGATGGTATTCTGTTTCTAATTTTACGTAACCAGGCATAAAAACACCTTTATAATTTTTTCGTTCCACAAATACGTGAACAGTTTCACCATAGGTATGAATACCAGATTGCACAATTTCGCCAAACTCATCTTTAATAACAGATGGTTGCATGTATGGTTTAGCACCACGCTTAGTTGTTTCATCAAATGCTTTTCTAGCATCATCAACCCATAACGCAATAACTTTAACACCATCACCATGTTTACGAATATGATTTGAAATTTCACTTTCAGGATCAAACGGTGTGGTTAATATTAAACGGATTTTATCTTGAACTAAAACATAAGACACTCTATCTCTTACTCCAGTTTCTAATCCTGCATAAGCAAGTTCTTGAAAACCAAATGCTGTTTTATAATAATGTGCTGCTTGCTTTGCATTACCAACATATAATTCTACATAATCCGTTCCGTTAATTGGCAAAAAATCTTGTGCAGTATCAAATAATTTTTCTCCTGAATAATCAAAGTTTTTTACGTTAGTTAAATCTTTTGTTTCCATAATAGTTATTTTTTAATTATATTTTTAATTAAATCATCCATGATTTATAATAATCTTTTACTTCGTATTTCAAAGCTTCTGTTGTAATTTTCAAAGGGTTAAAAGGATCAATCATAACAGCTAATTCTTTTGTTTCCTTTTTACCAATACTTCTTTCAATAGCCCCAGGATGTGGACCGTGAGCAACGCCTGCTGGATGTAATGTAAATTGACCTTGCTTAATATTATTACGGCTCATAAAATCTCCATCAACATAATATAAAATTTCATCGGCATCAATATTGTTATGATGATATGGAGCAGGAATTGCATCAGGATGATAATCATACATGCGTGGAACAAAAGAACAAATCACAAAATTACGACCTTCAAATTGCTGATGAATTGGAGGTGGCATATGAATACGACCAGTTATTGGTTCAAAATTAAAAATTGAAAATGCATATGGATATACATAACCATCCCAACCTATTAAATCGAAAGGATGTGTATCATATACGTAAGGATAAATTAAACCTTTCTTTTTTATCATAATTTTAAAATCACCATGTTCATCATGTGTTTCGAAACTATGAGGCAATTTAAAATCACGTTCACAAAAAGGAGAATGTTCTAATAATTGTCCAAATTCATTCCGATAACGTTTTGGCGTACGAATAGCACTATTAGATTCCACAAATAAAATTTTATTTACATCTGTATCAAATTCCATTTTATATATTGTTCCTCTCGGAATTATAACATAGTCACCATATTCAAAATCAACGGTACCATACATTGTTTTGCAACGCCCACTTCCTTTATGAATAAACAACATTTCATCTGCATCCGAATTTTTAAAAAAATAATCATCCATTGATTTGGATGGACACATCATACCAATTTGCATATCGTCATTCATTAGAAAAACTTTACGGCTTGACAAATAATCTGCATCAGGTTCAACATCATAACCCATAAAACTTAAACATTTTAAGTTGTCTTCTAATGCTATTTCTGGACGTGCCCAATGAGCTTTCCCAATTTCTTTCACCATTGTTGGTGGATACAAATGATAAACTAAAGATGAAGTACTTGAAAAACCTTCAGTACCAAATAATTCTTCATGATATAATTCACCATTTGGTTGGCGAAATACAACATGGCGTTTGTTGGGTATTTTCCCATGTTTTTGATATATTGACATAATTCAATTTTTCCCAAAGAAGTAAAAAAACATTAATAACTCAACTGATTTTTCTCATTTGGCAGTATGATTAAAGTCATTAATTAAAATTTTTTATAGGTCTAACTTTGAATAAAATAATTAAACTATGAAAACAGGAGAAAAAATTTACACGCAACATGCAGATCATACAGAATGGTTAAGCAAAATGAATTTTTACAAAGATGAAATTAATATCTTAAAAAATCGTTTAGGAGAAATTGCAGCAAAAAACAATCAAAAAGATGTTTTAGCTCAAGTTGAACATTTCCAAAATCAATTGATCATTCAAAAAAACAATATTGATGAAATTTCTCATTCTATTAAAATAGATGAAGATACTATCCAAAAAGAAGTAGAAAAAAATCCAGTAGCAATTGATCATAGAGAAATGCCATCGCATTCTGCAGAAAAAAACGCAGTTGATGCATTCGAAAAGAACTTTAATGAATTGCGTGCTGAATTTAAAACTTTTGCAGCAAAGTGGATGTAATAATTTAGTTTTTATACAATATAAAACGGACTAATAGATATTAGTCCGTTTTTTTATTCTTAAAATTTTAGTAATTTAAATGCTATTAAATTCTTAGAATATAACTGTTGGATTCAAAATAACTTTTGAAGTTATTGAATTGGAAATTAAACATGCTTTTTCAGATTTCTCTAAAACTCTTAATGCTTTATCCTTATCTGCTTCATTGGTAATTTTTAAAGTGGGAGTTAATAAAATTTCAGTCATTAAAAATTTAGAATCTACTTGATCCAAAACACCAACAGCATTACAAGAAAAATCTATAAACTCTAAACGCGAATTCTCAGCAATAGATAAAAAGGTTGTCATGAAACAAGAATTTACTGCAGCTGTAAACAAATGTTCGGGTGACCAAATTCCTTCTATACCTTTTGGAAATTGAGGTGGAGTAGCAATTTCTATTTTAGAATTAAGCTCTGGAGAAGATATTTCCCCTACTCTTCCTTCTTTCCATTTTAAATTAACATTGTATTGATGTGACATATATTTATATTATTGATATTGGTTTATTAATCGAACTAATTCATTTGCTTGAACAACACCAGATTGTTTCCAAACAGGTTTTCCATTTTTGAAAATAATAAGAGTAGGAACACTTCTTACTTGATATGCCTGAGCAGCATCTTGATTTTTATCTACATCCACTTTAATAATGGTTGCTTTGTCACCCATTTTTGATTTCACATCAGTTAAGATAGGAGCCATTGTTTTACAAGGCCCGCACCATTCAGCAAAAAAATCAACCAAAACTGGCTTGTCTGAATTTATTATTTGATTAAATTTTTCCATTTTATTTATTTTGAGGTATTTCACAATTTCCACTTGCGCAGGCTGCACAAGAGTTTACTAAAGCATGTCCTAATAAAAACACTCCACCAGCAATCAAAATATAATCAACTCTAAACAAACCATTAACAATAAATATTAATGATAGTATAAGGCGAGTTATACGCCACAGTGACCAATTTGTTAATAAGCGTTCTTTCATTAAATTAAACTTTTCCATTTAAACTCATCCAACCGCCTCCATTATGCACTTCGGTATAACCCATAGAAATTAACGTAGATTTTCCTGAAGCACTTCTCATGCCACTAGCGCAACATGTAATAAGTGGCACATTTTTTTTTATTTTATTAGCACTAGACGTTAATTCATTTAAAGGCAAGTTAATGCTTCCTTTTACATGACCTGAAGCATATTCGCCACGAGAACGAACATCAATAATTTGCGCTCCTTTTTTAAGTAATTCTTTGTAATCTACTTTAGGGCCTAAGCCTAATATATTTTTAATTGTATTTATCATGATTTTATTTTTTTAAAGTTTGTAATTGTTTTTGATATTTATATTCCTTTTTAAATTTATAAAAAAAATTCAGCCATATTAACCTTGACCATCTTAATGTAAGCGGAGCTACTAGCACAATAAAAACCATTACAAAAATGGCAAAAGTAATTGTATCCCAATTTAATAGTTTGTATTCTAAAAAATACCATATCATAAACCAACCAGAAGATATTGCATAAGATACATAAAGAGCACCATAGAAAAAACTAGGTTCACTTTCATATTCTAAATGACAATGATTACATTCTTTATGTAATTTAAACATCATTGATAATTTATAAGGGTTCTTAGATATAAACACATCACCTTGATGACATCTTGAACATTTATTAAAGAACATTGAATAGAGTATATTTAAAATTAGCATAACAATTTTTTTTTTACTTTTTTACGATATAAAGGTAAGTCACATAAAAGAAAAACAATGTGATATTTGTTACATAAATAACAGATTTTAAGAAAATTTATAAATACAAAGCTTTGCATTTATAAATGGTTTAATTTTTATTTTTTAATTACATGAAAAATGCTCTGCAACAAATTTGCAAAGCATTTATTTTTTTCGATAAAAACTAATCAAGAGATTATTCAAATATTAATGACATTTAAATAAATCGAACGTTTCTTTGCAATCATTGCATTTATATAAAGCTTTACAAGCTGTAGAACCAAAACGACTAATTAGCTCAGTGTGCTTTGAATTACAACGAGGACAAACAACCATTTCAACGGAGTTAAAAAGCTTATTACAAGATGAATGATTAGGTGGTGCTATTCCGTAATTTTTTAATTTAACTTTAGCTTCTTGAGATATCCAATCAGTTGTCCAAGTTGGAGAATAAGTTAATTCAACTTTTACATTTTTAATTCCGTTAGAAAATAAAATTTCTTTGATTTGATCTTCAATCATTCCCATTGCAGGGCAAGCTGTGTAAGTAGGTGTAATAGTTACAACATACTCACCATTTAAAAATTTCACATCTCTTAATATTCCTAAATCTTGAATTGTGATAACAGGAATTTCAGGATCAGGTATTCCTGAAATTAAATTATAAACTTTTTCAATATTTTGATTTTCAATTACCATTTAGCATCAGGATAAGCTCTTTGTAAATATTGCATTTCTGATAAAATATGCCCAAGATTTTCTGTATGAATTCCTTTTTTACTGCCTGTTTGCATAAACGTATCTTCGGGCATATTTAACGTAGCATCGTTTAATGCAGTTTTTATATATTTATTCCATTCTGCTTTTAAAGGAACAACATCAACTGAAATATGTTGGTGTAATAAAAACGTATCTAAATTATCCATTTCAAAAAATTCACCAGTATACATCCATAAATCATTTACTGCTTTTTGCATACGCTTATGACTTTCTGGCGTTCCATCTCCCAAACGTAATGTCCAATCAACAGCATGTTGCATATGGTATTTTATTTCTTTAATAGTTTTTGAGGCAATAGCAGCTAAAGTAGCATCTTTACTTTTTTCCAATTCAGAATAAAATAAAAATTCAAAAACTGAAATATAAAGTTGACGAGCAATTGTGTGCGCAAAATCACCATTAGGTTGTTCAGTCATTAAAAAATTATGGTAGTGATTTTCAGGACGACGGTACGCTAAATCATCTTCTGTTTTTCCTAACATTTCTATATCTGCAGCATATTTTAATAAAGCTTGCGTTCTGCCAATCATATCTAACGATATATTAGTTAAAGCTAAATCTTCTTCTAATATGGGGCCTTTGCTGCACAATTCAGATAAACGATGTCCTAAAATTAGTGCGTTATCTCCTAAACGAACAGTGTATGTGTAAGTAGCTTCTTGAATATTCATAATTATAATATTAAATGTTTTTTGCGCCTTCTGGCATTACATAAAAAGTTGGGTGACGATAAATTTTATCATTTGCTGGATCAAACAACATATCATTATCATCAGGATTTGATGCAACGATATATTTTGATGGCATTACCCATATACTTGTTCCTTCACCTCTTCGTGTATAAATATCTCTGGCATTTTGAAGAGCCATTTTATTATCGGAAGCATGAACGCTACCTGCGTGAATATAAGGAAGACCTGATTTACTTTGAATAAAAACTTCCCATAAGTCTAATTGTGTATCTGTGCTCATAATTTTATTTTTAAACTGTTTCTAATACTTTTTTTGCATGTTTCTCTTTATAAGCAATTGCGGCTTCTCTAACCCATTCGCCTTCGTTATGATATTTAATATGATGATCAAGGCGTTGTTTATTGCACGGTCCGTTACCAGCAATAACATGATTAAATTCATCCCAATTAATTTCACTAATTATATAATGTCCTGTTTTTTCATCCAATTTAAAATTTTTGTCAGGAATTGTTAAGCCAATTAATTCAGCTTGAGGAATTGTTTTATCAATAAACTTTTGACGTAACTCATCATTAGTTTCTCTTTTTATTTTCCATTTTACTGCATCGCTACTATGAGGAGAATTTGTATCATGTGGTCCAAACATCATTAAAGAAGGCCACCACCATCTATTCATCGCATCCTGCGCCATAGCTTGTTGGTCTTTTGTACCAGCCATCATTTTAGCCATAATTTCGTAACCTTGACGCTGATGAAAACTTTCTTCTTTACAAATACGAACCATTCCTCTACTGTAAGGTCCATAGGAAGTACGTTGCAATGAAACTTGATTTACAATTGCAGCACCATCAACTAACCAACCAATTGCACCTATATCAGCCCAATTTAAAGCCGGATAATTAAAAATACTTGAATACTTTGCTTTCCCTGATTGTAATTGTTCAATTAATTCAGCTCTAGAAACGCCAAGCGTTTCTGCTGCGCTGTACAAATATAAACCATGTCCACCTTCATCTTGAATTTTAGCTAACAAAATTTGTTTAGCTCTTAAACTTGGTGCGCGAGTAATCCAATTACCTTCAGGCTGCATTCCAATTACTTCAGAATGTGCGTGCTGAGACATTTGTCGGATTAAATGTTTACGATATTTTTCAGGCATGTAATCTTTAGCCTCGATGTGTTCACCATTATCAATTCTCAATTGAAAATGAGTATCAGAATGTTCGTTGTGCATAGAAATAATTTTGGTATAAATATATTATAGCAAACATTATATCTACATGATAAACATCATTAATGTAATATGATTAAAATCAGAAAAAGCCTAACCGATAATCTCGTATAATCCCCAGAAAATCAACATTAAACCAACTGAACTTGAACTATACATAACGATAGTAAAAGATTGATTTGAGTGAAAATTAAAACAAGTAATAAAGAAACCTGCTAATAAAAAAATAGCGCCAAAACCAAGTTTAACAAAACCTTGTTTGCGTTTAACAGCATAATGCACTTTTTTAATTTGTTTCATTATTTCTGCTATTAAAATGGTATCATCAGTTTTACTGGATAATTGTTTTTCAATTTCACTGAAACTAACATGTTTATCATCTAATGTTTTAGCAAAAACATATAAATGTTCCCATTGATCATCTTTTAATTCCATATTTTTTAAAGTTTAAACTAATTTACAAAAAATAAAATAAAATAAAATAAAAACTCCTTCTTGATTTACAAAAAGGAGTCAAATTTTTAATATTTATATTAATTCTAAGGAACGAGTTTATAAATAAATTCAATCGTAAATATCTAGTTAATTACAAATCATGCTTTTTAAAAAACTCTAATTTAGAATTAAATAATGCAGCCATTAAAGCACCTCTTCTTTTTGCTTCATCAGCGATAGTCCCATAAAATAAATCATCCACTGTTTTTGAAAATGTACTTACCCAAATCTTAAAATGACTTTCATCAATAGGCATTTTTGCATGCGGTGGAAATGGTGCTCCGTTATATGTAGTTTCTCCTAATAAAATGCTTTGCCAAAAACGATACATTTTATCTAAATGTTCGGGCCATTTGTCTGAAATACGTTCTTCGAAAATTGGTCCCAGAACCGCATCTTTTTGAATCCGCTCATAAAATGTATTAACCATTAATTTTACATCTTCAATATTTTCAATATCTTTTTTCATGGTTATTTTTATTAAATAAACTATTCTTAATTATTAATTTGAAATGGGAATTTTAACTTTTCGGCTTAAGCAGTTGTACTAAACACATTTCCATCTGGCACTTTTTTCCAATATCTTTTGTCGTATGATAAACATATATTTCTTAAAAATAATTTTCCATTTTCTTTAATTATAATTTTATCATCTTTTAATTCTATCAAATCATCTTTTACAAATTCCATAAACTTACTTTTTGCTTCTTCAAAATAAGAATCAATTGACGTTTGATGCTTACACATTAAATCCAAAATATGCTGACGAATTATTAAATCTTCCTGAGTTAATGAATGTCCTTTAAAAATTGGAAAATGACCTTCATTCACAACTTTTTGATACTCTTCAACAGTCTTAATATTTTGAGCAAAAGCATCCCACGTGTCGCTAATTGAAGAACAACCTAAGGCAACTAATAGCTTGGTAGTATTTGTTGTGTAGCCCATAAAATTACGATGTAAGGTTCCGTTACCAAAAGCTTCAAACAAACTATCGTTAGGCAAAGCAAAATGATCCATTCCTATATCAGAATAATTTGCTTCCACAAATAAACGTTTTCCTTCTTCATATAAACTTCTTTTATAACTATCTAAAGGTAAATCTTTATCAGAATATTTTCTTTGTCCAGGTCTTAACCACGGCACATGTGCATAGCTATAAAATGCAATTCGTTCAGGATTTAAAGTGATGATTTTTGTAATCGTATCGTTTATAGTTTCTATTGTTTGGTAAGGTAAGCCATAAACTAAATCAACATTAATAGATGTGTAACCAACTTCTCTGGCATCATCCATAACCTGTTTTACCTCTTCAAAGGTTTGATAACGATTAATCGTATCTTGCACTTTATCATCAAAATCTTGAATACCAAAACTAACACGTTTAAAACCTAAATTATATAATGCTTGTAAATGTTCTTTAGTTGTATTGCTCGGGTGACCTTCAAAACTAAAATCATAATCAGAAGCAATATTTACTGTATCTAAAATTGTTTTTAATAAGTAAGTTAAATTTTCTGGCGAAAAAAAAGTTGGAGTTCCACCACCTAAATGTATTTCTTTTATTAATGGTTTACCCTCAAATTGCTTTAAATATAATTGCCATTCTTTTATTAAACTTTCAATGTAGGGAAGTTCAACTTTATGATTTACTGTAATACGTGTATTGCAAGCACAATACGTGCAAAGACTTTCACAGTAAGGAAGGTGAATGTATAAACTGATACCATCCGCATTATATTTAATAAAAGCATTTTTAATGTGCTCAATCCATTTTGTTTCATTCAAGTTATTATCCCAATAAGGAACAGTTGGGTAACTTGTGTAACGAGGTGCTTGGATATTATATTTAGAAACTAAGTCCATAATTTTACATGTATTTTAAATCATTATCTTTTTTGAGATGAATAATTCCAACCAAATTTAGTAAATAAATAACTGGAAATGTTGGATCAATTTCATGCCATTTTATTCCGAAATTTGCTCTACCACCAAATTTATGATGATTGTTATGATAACTTTCACCCATCATTAATACATCAATTGGTAATAAATTTTTGGCTGTATCTCCAACTTTAAAACTAACATAACCGTATTTATGAGCATACCAATTAATAATTGCTCCATGAATTGGTCCCATTAAAAAATGAATTGGCAATAATAAGTACATCCACCAATGAGTAGCATATTGGTAGTAAAATAAAAAATATAATACACCCCATCCTATTCTCACAATCCAACTTCCAGCAATTTTCTCAAATGAAGGCCAATATGGAACACCTTTTTTAAATTTGTCTTCCATTTCTTTTGTATCATTTAATACGGCTAAATAAACAATTAATGTTTTTTTCATCATGTCAAATAAATTTTTTGAATATGAAGGTGAATGAGGATCATTTTCTGTATCAGCATATGCATGATGTAAACGATGCATTATTCCATAAGCTTTTGGACTTAAAAATGAAGAGCCTTGAAAAATCCAAGTTAAAACATAAAATACTTTTTCCCAAAATTTATTCATAGTAAACATTTGATGAGCTGCATACCTGTGTAAAAAAAATGTTTGAGCGAATAAAGATAAATACCAATGCGCAATAAAGAAAATTAAGATAGCCATGTTTTGAAATTTAGAAATTGTGTTAGAAAATTGAAATAGTTTTAGATTTTATAAAGAAATTCATGCAATACTTTTAATGTTTTTCATTTTTCAATTCAGTCAAAAAATTATCAATAATGCCATTCTTAACGTGTGGCATTACTACAATTTTATACCAATTTGGATTCACATCATGATTATCAGGAACTAAATGGTACTTCATCGCCAATTCATTACTAATAAAATTAGCGTCAATTGTTACGATATTTATATCAGGATGTCTATAATACTTTACTTTTAATTCATCCAATTTTTCACAAATAGAAGTAGTTCTATCTAACAATTGGTGCATTTTTACAGTCCAACCAACTGAACCATGAACTCTTAAAATCATCCAAACACAAACTGCGTTTGCACCCGATCTACTTCCACATAAGGTATAATCTTTTCCTTTTACGTAGCCAGCCTCATTCGTACAAACGTATTTAATAAATTCTTTTCTCACTAAAAAAATACCTGTACCATAAGGAGCTTGTAACATTTTGTGTCCGTCAATAGAAAAAGACGAAATATTTTTATTTTTAAAACTAAAAGGATTTATTTTAGCAGTAAATGGTAAAATAAATCCACCATAAGCACCGTCGACATGCAGCTTATAATTAACATGCAGTAAATTTAAAAATGAAGTTATTTTTTCAATATCATCAACAGAACCAAACATAGTTGTTGACATATTAATATTTATTATAAAATATTTAATGCCTTTTGTAATAGCAGATTGGATTTTTCCTTCAAATTCTTTAAGAATAATTTCTCTTGAAATTTGATTTACCGGTAACTCAATACCACTTAAGTTAAGTAAATTAATTCCTTTCGGAATTGAATAATGTGTATCTGAAGAGTAAACTACGGCTATATCGCTAACATCGGCTTTATACTCTTGCATATAAAAATTTCTATAAATCCATAGTGCTTCAATATTAGCTTCAGTACCGCCACTTGCAACATAACCATCGTATGACAATGGTTCTGCGCCAAATATTTCTTCAGCGCAAATTTTTATTAAATCTTTTTCAATTTCATGTGTTCCAGAAAAAAAATCTTCGTGTTCATCCCCTAACGTGTGAACGCCAATGTGATTTGGATTAGCAATTAAAGTTGACAAAAAAGGCGCGTCTTTTAAAAATGGGGCATCATCATAAAAAATATCAGTATCCAAAAAAGTTCCAGGAATTCCCAAAATATTTTCAGTTCTATAATTTGTGTTTTTGCTTAACGACTCAAAAACTTTACTTTTAATATGCGAGTATGGATATTTTTCCCAGAACATAATTTTTAATAATTTTAATGATTTGTATTTGGAGAACATTCAATCTCTGCTTTATTAGAATGAGGTTTTTCGCAGCAAGTAACTTCATGGCTTTCTTTTTCAAAAGCTGGACTTAGGTATGGAATACCCAAATTTAAACCTCGTACAATTAGCATAATTGCCATTACAGTAACAACAACTGGCATTGCTTTACGAATATGATTACGATATTTTAAAGTAATAAATTGTCCAAAAAAAGCGACTGCATACATAATTGGAACTGTACCGATTCCGAAATAAAACATAAACTCTGCACCTTCCATATAATGGCCAGTTGCTATAGCTCCTGCAATTCCTAAATAAACTAAACCACATGGTAATAATCCATTTAGAATACCTATAAAAAACAAAAAATGTAATCCTTTTTTATTAAATAGATTTCCTAACTGAATTTTAACTGAATTAATAAAAGAATAAATAAAACTTAAATGTTTTGAATTAAACCAATTCGTATTTGTAAAAATAACTGAGAGTAATAATAATACACCAATGCTAATAGATAAGGCTTGTTGAAAGCCTCCTAAAAAAAATGATTGCCCTAGTAAACCAAATAATAAACCTAATAAAGTGTAAGTTGTAACTCTACCTAAATTGTATAAAAATATACCAATATATTTTTTAAAATTTGAATAGTGATGAACTGGAAGTGCTAATGCAATTGGACCACACATACCTATACAATGAAAACTTCCTAAAAGTCCTAGAGATATGGCAGCCAATATTAATTGCATTTTTAATTTATAAAAATTACGTCCTCTTTAAAATATTTGGTATGATTAGTTTCCCATGTTAATTGTAATTTATAAGCACCATGGATTAGTGAACTCCCATTTATAATTTGAGTATAATTATTAAAATTCATTTTTAGTTTAACATCTTTGCTTGAATCTGAGGGTCTAAAAAAAACAACTGTTCCTTTAAAATCATTGCTTAACAAAGCTGAATCAATAGTTAAAACAATTTCATTTCCATTTACGGAATGATTGATACTACCATTTAAATTCTTTTCATTATTAACAGCATTAATTTTATCTTGAAAAGCAATTTCCTGAGCGTAATAATCTTTACTAACTAATTCTACTTTTTGCCCAAAACACATAAAGACTAATGTTAGTATGAGTGCAACAAAACTTAGATATAACAATACTATTTTACCTCCAAAATTCATATAAATTTATTTTTAGTTGTTAATGTTTAAATTTTATGGGGCCTAAAAAATTCGTTTTTACTGTTTTGATTTTTACACCATTTGAATAAACGCCTATTTCTAATTTCATTTTCCTATCCGTTAAATCTGCTTTATTTAAATAAACAAAAAATTCTCCTTCCGTAATTCCTTCTTCTTTTACAACAATTTCTTTTCCAATTAGCTGTATTTTAGAATCCTTAAAATTTTCAATTTTCAATTCCACCGGCATTCTATCGCGCGTTTTATTAACTAATTTAATGGTAAATAAATTACTCAATTGATTATTTGGTTGCTCTTGATATAGCATTCCTTTTGCCCTCAAAACAGTGGCATCAAAATCTGAGCGAGTTACAATTAAAAATACTTCCACACTAATTAACACTAATAGCACTGCGGTATAAGCTTTCATTCGTGTTGTAAAAGCAAGTTTTACTTTGTTCTTAATTCCATTTTCAGAAGCATAACGAATCAATCCTTTATCTAAACCAACACTCTCCATCATGTGGTCACAAGCATCAATACAAGCCGTACAACTTACACATTCTAATTGTGTTCCATTTCTAATATCAATACCCGTTGGACAAACCTTTACGCATAAATTGCAATCAATACAATCACCACCTACTCTAACTTCATTTTTTTTGAAATGATGTCTATCTTCACCCCTTACATAATCGTAAGCAACAACTACCGAATCAGCATCTAATAAAACGCCTTGCATACGACCGTACGGGCAAACAATTAAACAAACTTGTTCTCTCAACCACCAAAAAATGAAAAAGAAAACAGTTGTAAAAATCAAAATGCCGACAAAAGCTCCAGTATGCTCTCCTATATTTCCTAATATTGCAAATACCTTATCAACACTGATTAAATAACTTAATAAAGTATTGGCTGTGATAAATGAAATACTATAAAATAAAATAAATTTTATGACTCTCTTTCTAATTTTATCTGCTGTCCAAGGTGCATTTTTCAATGCTTTTTGATAAGTAGCATCACCTTCAATCCAATACTCAATTTTACGAAAAATCATTTCCATAAAAATGGTTTGCGGACAAGCCCAACCACAAAACAATCGTCCAAACACTACCGTAAATAAGGCGATGAATACAATAAATATAAGCATTCCAAGTCCAAAGATGAAAAAATCTTGTGGCCAAAAAATAGCACCAAACAAAATGAATTTTTGTTCAGCTATATTGAATAAAAAAAGAGGCTCATCATTATATTTAATAAATGGAATTCCAAAAAGTACAACTAAATAAACCCAAGTAAAATAGGTTCTGTAATCATAATATTTTCCTTTTGGTTTAGTAGGATATACCCAAGCCCTTTCGCCATCTTTATTAATAGTTCCAATACTATCTCTAAAAGACTCATCATGTATTTCTTCTTTTTTATTTGTAGGGCTTTCCATTATTATTTTATAGTACCTAAAGTATCAACTTTTAATGCAGTAGAATCCTTAATTGGAGCAGCACCGTCTTCTTTAAATAAATCTCCTTGAGCGGCTTTACCATTTGGAGGATTAGTTCCTTTTAATGTTTTGATATAAGAAGTTACCTGAGCTATTTGCATTGGCGATAAATCTTCTTTCCATGATTTCATTCCTTTTTCAACCCAACCATATTTGATTGATTTGAAAATATCCTGTATACTTCCTCCATGTATCCAAAAATCATCCGTAAAATTTGGTCCCACGGTTCCTTCGCCTAATTGCCCATGACATGCTGCGCAATTAGACTTAAAAATATCTTGACCTAAAGTTACATCTGAAGCCTCTTTTAATAATACAACGGTATTTTCATCCACATTATTTGCTGAAGTTTTCATGTATTCATCAACTTCTATTTTTGCCTGAGCTATTGATTTTTCATATTCAACTCCTTGTAAATCCCCAGTTTTGAGAACATGAAAATTAATCATATAAACAAAAGCCACTAATATTGTTAGATAAAAACCATATTTCCACCAAGGTGGCAAATTATTATCTAATTCTCTAATTCCATCATAATCGTGATCTAATAGAATACTATCCTCGTCTTCAACTGCAACGGCGTCAGTTAAACTTAATATAATTTTAGATTCTACTTTTTTAGTTTTTTCTTTCTTAACAGTTAAATGCGTTTTGATTAAAAAATTGAATTGGTAAAACATTAAAGCAAGAACTACCAATTCAATTAAAACAAAAATCAACATAAAGTAAAAGGTAAATTTATCTACACCTCCAATACGTCCATCGTCCATTTTAATTACAGCAACAACTTTTTCTTGAGCAAGCATTGAAACTGATGACAACAATAGCACTATTGACATCATGTTTTTAACCGAAGATGAATTGTAATCATTCTTATTAGCATATTTATTTTGCAAATAATCACTATCAGCAATGTTTTTAAATGCACTACTAAAAGCAATAATAACAATTGCTAAAACAATTATTAAAACCAGCATCGCAACAAACAACATATTTGAGAAATAGGATGTTGTTTCTTTAACAGCTTCTTCTTGACAAAAACCAACTGCAGGAATTAATAAAGCAAGTGCTAGTGATTTAATTTTATTAAAATTATTCATAAGATTAGAGTGTTTATTTATCGTTAATAGGAAGGTTTCTAAGTTTCTCGAAATGATCTTTATTGCCTTTTAAAACATAAATTGTAACTAGGGCAAAAAAACCAACGAATATGATTAAGGATAATAAAGGATAAACTCCTATTCCTGTAATACTTTCCAAATAATTTATAAATTTCATATTTACTATTTTTTAATTGATAATTATTATTTTTGTGATTTTAATCCTTCTGATTTAATATCTTTCCCTAAACGTTGTAAGTAAGAAATTAATGCAACAATCTCTCTATCAGGAAGAGTTTCAATACCATCTTTTTTTAAACTTTCAGTAATTGCTAAGGCTTGTTTTTCCATATCTTTTATTGCGATATTTTCATAACCAGCAGGATAAGGAACTCCCAAACGAATCATTGCTTTTATCTTAGCCATTGTAGAATTTGCATCTAATTGGTCTTCTAATAACCAAGGATATTGTGGCATAATAGAACCTGGCGACATTGATGTTGGATCTAACATATGATTATAATGCCAACTATCAGGATATTTACCACCTTCTCTCGCTAAATCCGGACCCGTACGTTTACTACCCCATTGAAATGGATGATCATATACAAACTCACCAGCTTTAGAATATTCACCATAACGAGCGGTTTCACTTCTAAAAGGACGAATCATTTGAGAGTGACATGTGTAACAACCTTCTCTAATATAAATATCTCTTCCTTGCAATTCAAGAGGTGTATATGGCTTAACACTTGCAATGGTTGGAATATTTGATTTTACTAAAAACACAGGAACAAATTCAATTATACCACCAATAGCAACAACTACCAAACTAAGAATTAACATTTGAATTGGTTTACGTTCAATCCAACGGTGCCAGTGATCTTTAGAGTGAGACACATATTCGCCTTTTAATGCAGGAGCTTCATCTTCCTCAATTTCTAAAAACGTTCCAACTTTAATTGTTTTAATTAAGTTATAAGTCATCATAATTGCTCCAGTTAAAAACAAAGTACCACCAATAGAACGAGCAATATAAAATGGAATCATTTTAGTTACTGTATCCATAAATTGCCATTTTAATTGGCCTTCAGGAGTAAAATCTTTCCACATTGAACTTTGCATGAAACCTGCCCAATACATAGGAACAGCGTATAACACAATTCCTAATGTTCCAATCCAGAAATGCATATTTGCCAATTTTTCAGAATACAATTTAGTTTGAAATAATCTAGGTATTAACCAATATAAAATACCGAATGTCATAAATCCATTCCAACCTAATGCACCTACGTGAACGTGAGCAACAATCCAATCTGTATAATGTGCAATAGCACTTACACTTTTTAAAGACAACAATGGTCCTTCAAACGTTGCCATACCATAAGCTGTTACCGCAACAACTAAAAATTTTAAACCAACATTATCACGAACTCTATCCCAAGCACCACGAAGCGTTAATAACCCATTAATCATTCCACCCCATGATGGAGCAATTAACATAACAGAAAATACAACACCTAAAGATTGAGCCCAATCAGGAACAGAAGTATATAATAAATGATGTGGACCTGCCCAAATATATAAGAATATTAAAGCCCAAAAGTGAATAATAGATAAACGATAAGAATAAACTGGACGTTGAGCCATTTTAGGTAAGAAATAATACATTAAGCCTAAATATGGTGTAGTTAAGAAAAATGCAACGGCATTATGTCCATACCACCATTGCACTAAAGCATCTTGTACTCCAGCATAAACAGGATAAGATTTCCAGAAAGAAACAGGAATTTCAATAGAGTTAACAATGTGCAACATGGCAACGGTTACAAACGTTGCAATATAAAACCAAATAGCAACATACAAATGACGCTCACGACGACGAATAATTGTTCCGAACATATTCCATCCAAAAACAACCCAAACTAATGTTATTAAAATATCAATTGGCCACTCTAATTCGGCATATTCTTTACCACTTGTTTTTCCTAAAACTAAGGTAATTGCAGCCAAAACAATAATTAACTGCCAACCCCAAAAGTGAATTTTACTTAATAAATCACTAAACATACGAGCTTTTAAAAGGCGTTGTAGTGAATAATATACCCCCATAAAAATACCATTTCCAACAAAAGCAAAAATTACTGCATTTGTATGTAATGGGCGTAAACGACCAAACGTAGTATATGGGATGTTTAAATTTGCAGAAGGAAGGTAAAGTTCTATTGCTGCCCATAAACCAACAATCATACCTACTAAGCCCCAAAGAATAGTTGCATAAGCAAACATCTTTACTGTTTTATTGTCGTACTGAAATTTTTGTAGTTCCATATTATTTTGTTTTTTCTGTTTTATTATTTGATTCTTGATTATTTTTTTCTTGAATGGTAGTGTTATCAAAGAGCATTCTTACAGAAGGCGTATAATCATCTTCGTATTGATTGTTTCTAACTGACCAAATAAAGGCTATTAAAAATCCAATTGCCAGCAATAAACTTGCTCCTACCATGATATAAATTGCGCTCATAAGGGTGTAAATTTAAGATGTTAATTTTTCATATTATTGATAATTATCAGTGATACAAATGACTTTTATCAGTTTTTATTTTTAAGTTTTAATTCGTAAAAAGTGCTCATTCCGGTGGTTAATAATACAATGCTAATTGAACTAATTGGCATTAATATAGCCGCAATAACAGGTTCCAAATCCCCTTGAACTGCAAAAAATATTCCCACAAAATTGTAAAGTATCGATAATACAAAACTAGCATAAATTATTACTTTTTCTTTTCTGCAGTAATTTATTAGTTCTTTTAAAAGTTGGAAATTCTGACCAGATAAAACGGCATCACAAGCTGGCGAAAAATTATTCGTATTATCACTAATCGCTATTCCTACATCACTTTGTTTTAAAGCACCGGCATCATTTAAACCGTCGCCAATCATTAATACTTTTTTGTTGTTTTGCTGCAATTGCTTAATGAAGTTTAATTTATCTTCAGGCTTTTGGTTAAATAGCATATCTGTTTTGTTTCCAAATAACGTTTTTAAATAAGTTTCTTCTGAGGAATTATCACCTGATAATATTTTTAAATCAAAATGAGACCCTAATGAAGAAATAATATCAGCTAAACCTTTTCGATATGTATTTTTAACTAAAAAATTCCCTAAAGGCTCATCATCGATACTGATATAAACTTTACTTCCTGTATTTAATTCGACAACATTTTTACCTAAAACAAATTCTGAAGAACCCATTTTTATTGTGTGTTCGTTAATTAATGCTGACGTTCCTAATCCTTTAAATTCTTGGTAATTTTTTACGCTTTGAATTTTACTAAATGGTAAGTATTTAATAACACTTTTACTTAATGGGTGATTAGATTGATTGGCTAATGAGCGAATTAATTGAGACTGTTCTGTTGTTAAATTTACTCCACTAAAAATAATTTCCGAATTTCCTTGCTCAGTAATTGTTCCTGTTTTATCAAAAACAATCGTATCAATATTACTCATGTGTTCAATTACTGAAGCATTCTTAACATATAATTTATATTTATTAAGTATACGTATCATGTTACCATTTGTGAAAGTTGCGCTAAGTAACAAGGCACATGGACAAGCAACAATTAAAATTGAAGTTACTGCATTCCACACTTTTGACGGATCATTAAACATCCAATATATTGCTGCTAATAAAGCAATGGAAAATAATATGTACGTAAAATATCTACTTACTTGATGTATAAACGAAACTTTAACTTCTTTTTTGTTTTCAGTAAATGTTTCATTATTCCATAATTGTGTTAAGTAACTTTGAGAAACTTCTTTGATTACTTCTAGCTCAATTGCACCTGATGTTTGTTTTCCTCCAGCATAAATAATTTCACTGATGCTTTTTTCAACAGGGATTGACTCGCCAGTAACAAAGCTGTAATCAATTGTTGCCTTTCCTAAAAACAACATTGAATCTGCAGGAACAATCTCATCATTATGAATTTTGATTCGGTCGCCAACTTTTAATTCAGAAACTGATATTTGTTTTTCAGAACCATCTATATTAATTACACTTACACCCAAAGGAAAATAAGAGGTAAAATCACGCTCAAAAGAAATACTTTGATATGATTTATTTTGAAAATATCTCCCAACTAACATAAAAAATACAATACCAGACATAGAATCTAAATATCCAGAACCCGTATTTGAAACTATCTCATATATACTTCTAACAAATGCGATAAGAACCGCTAAAGCAATGGGAGCATCTATATTTAAAAAATGCTGACGAAGTCCTTTATAACCAGAAATAAAAAACTCCGATGCGCAATAGAAAAAAACAGGTAATGATAAAAATAAATTTAAATAATTAAACCAAAATTTTAAGTTAGCATCATCAGTTTGACCTAACGAAAAATACTCAGGAAAACTCAACATCATGATATTACCAAAGCAAAAACCTGCAATTCCAAGTTTAACAATTCTGGTTGTATCGTATTTTTTTATTTTACTCGAATTAATATCGTTCAAACTAATATGTGGCTCATAACCAATGATGGTTAAGGCTTCAGCAACTTTTTTTAACGACGTTGTTTTATAATTATAAATAATTGTAACTTCTTTTTTAATAAAATTAACTTGTGATTTTATAATTCCAGAATCAATTTTATTCAAATGTTCCAAAATCCAAATGCAAGAAGCACAATGCATTTGTGGTAAATAAAAAATAACATGTTGATGGGTATCATCTTGAAAATGTGTCAACTTTTTAATGATTTTTTCATCATCTAAAAAATCATATTTCCCTTTCCTGATTTCTTGTTTTTGATTAATTCCAGGCCTGCTTTCGATATCATAATAAGAACATAAATCACTCTTATTAATTATTTCAAAAACAGTTTGACAACCTCTACAACAAAATTCTTTCTCTTCGATGTGAAAGCTTGTATTTTCAACGTCTTCACCGCAATGGTAACACGTTGACTTTACGCTAGTTTTTTCTTTTACTTTCACAGTGCAAACTTAAAACCATTAAAATTTAAAAAACTGACAATTGTCAGTTTTTTAAATGATTTAGGTCAAAACTATTTTACAATAATCAACTGTGAATCGTTAATAATGGAACCGGACTGCTGAATGCCAGTTCCTTTGTAGCACTTGCATGAAATAGTTTGTATAAAAAAGAATGTTCTTTTTGTTCAAGTACAACCAAATCAATATTATGTGCACTAATAAAATTCAAAATAGCATTACTGACATTATTATCAGTTAAAATAAAAGTACGATGATTTGTATGATCTAATGTTTGTTCTACAAAACTGTCTATTTGTGATTCTGTTTCATTTATTAAATGATTATCAGGAATAATATGTAATACATATAATAGAGAACCAAAAATGGCATTTATATATTTGATTTGAATTAAACCGTTATGCTCAACTATATTAGTATCATATTCGCTTGCATAAGCAATATTTGTAATTTTTTTAAACTTGCAGTTTTTCGGAACAATAAAAACAGGGATATTACTTTCTCGTGAAACAGAAACAGCGTTACTACCTAATACAACTTTTCCAAAATTCGTATTATGACCGCTTACTCCCATAACAATAAAATCAATATTTTTTTCAGAAATATAAATACTAATTGTTGATTTTAATTCTCCAGATTCGGCATAATAATCAACTTCACCTATCAAAAAATTATCTTTTTTGATTAACTCCGCTTTTGCTTTTAGCATTGCTACATACTCTTCTTTGCTTTTATTTATAACATAAGATAAATCCTGAAACTCATTATTGACTAATGGAATAGAATCTACATGCAACAAAATAATTTTAGCGGATAAATAATTAGCCAAACCAACAGCATAATTAAGTGCATTATCTGAAGTCTCAGAAAAATCAACAGGAACTAATATAGTATTCATAATTATAATTTTAACCAAAAATAAATGATACAATATTTATTTAGGTGGTTGTTTGTCAGTTTTATTTATGATTTTTATCACTTAATCAGTATTTTTATAGTTTACATTTGACTTATGAAGATAAAATTTTTAGGAGCAACAGAAACAGTAACAGGAAGTAAACATTTAATTACAACTGAAAAAGGATTTACCATTTTATTAGATTGTGGCTTATACCAAGGGATGGGGAAAGAAACAGATTCATTAAATCGAAATTTGGATTTAAACCCTTCAGAAATTGATGTCGTTATTTTATCACATGCACATATCGACCATTCAGGAAATTTGCCATTATTAATACAAAAAGGCTTTTTAGGTTCTATTTATTGTACGCCACAAACCTTAGAAGTGGTGGAAGTTTTACTTTATGATAGCGCAAAAATTCATGAATACGACATTAAGTATGTAAACAAAAAAAGAGAACAACGCGGAGAAGAACCCATAGTACCTTTATATACAACAACAGATGTAGACCATTGTATGAAACATTTTAAAACTGTTCCTTACCATGCTGAATTTCAATTAAATGAAGAATCATCTTTTATTTTTACAGACGCTGGTCATATTTTAGGCAGTGCCGCTGTAAATTTAATAGTAAAAGAAAAATCTGAAAAAGCAATTCATCTTACATTTACTGGGGATGTTGGAAAATATAATGATATGCTACTTAAAGATCCAGAAGTTTTCCCTCAAGCCGATTATATTATTTGTGAATCAACATATGGTGATAGATTACATGAAGTTGAAAAAGATGCTGAATTTCATTTTTTAAATGTTGTAAAAAACACCTGTGTAGAAAAAAAGGGTAAATTAATTATTCCAGCATTTAGTTTAGGAAGAACGCAGGAAATCGTTTATGTTTTAAATAAATTAAAAAATAAAGATTTATTACCTAATATTAAAGTGTATGTCGACAGTCCTTTATCGACCAATGTAACTGATATAATGAGGGAGAATGTGAATTGTTTTAATGAAAAATTACAGGAATATATTAAAACAGATGCTGATCCTTTTGGATTTAATAATTTAATTTATATCAGAGAAAAAGAAGAATCAATTGCACTTAACAGTCGTAAAGAACCTTGTATTATTATTTCGGCTTCAGGTATGATGGATGCAGGAAGGATTAAACATCACTTAGCCAATAATATTTCTGACCCTAAAAATACGGTTTTAGTTGTAGGTTATTGTTCTCCAAATTCATTGGGTGCGAAAATTAGAGAAAAACAAAAAGTTGTAAAAATTTTCGGCGTAGAACATGAATTAAATGCGGATGTTGAAATTATTGATTCTTATAGCGCACATGCCGATTATAATGAATTGATTCGTTTCTTATCTTGCCAAGACAAAACAAAAGTTAAAAAAATATTTTTAATACATGGTGATGACGATGCTAAAATTTCATTTAAAGAAAAATTAGATAAAGAAGGTTATCTAGACATTGTTATTCCTAATAAGCATGAAAGCTTCAATTTATCGTAAATTCTTATTTTTAAAAAAAACATTCTAATTTTATATTAATACGAATGTGAATTTAAGTTTATTAGTTTCTAAATAAGTGTGCAAAATAATTACATCATACTGAAAATCAATTGTTTAATTTATTGAAGCACAGTGTTTAATATTTACATGATAAATCTCATATAAATTGTTGATAAATATCATTATTTTTTGAAAACAGGTAAATATCTTCGATAGTTATTTTACAATAAATGGGTACCTTAGATAAAAATAGTTCGATAAAAATGGAAAGCTTAAACGCTTTATTTGAATATACTACTGAGGGTATTTTAATAGCTAACCAAGCTGGGGAAATAATAAGAGTAAATCCAAGTTGTGAAAAACTTTTTGGGTATGAAAAAGATGAATTACTAAATAAAAAAATTGAGGTTTTAGTTCCAAATCGTTTTTCTAATTCTCATGAAAAAAACAGAGAGGGCTTCAATAAAAACCCTCACTCACGATCGATGGGTAAAGGATTGGATTTATTTGGTAAAACAAAAAGTGGTAAAGAACTGCCAATTGAAATAAGTTTAAGCCATTATAAAACTGGCGATGAATTGTTTGTAATTGCTTTTATTATTGATAGAACTGAAAGGAAGGAATCTGAAGAAAAAATAAAACGCATCAATGCCGAACTTGAATTAAAAGTAGAAGAACGCACAAAAATTTTAAAAGAAACAATGTATCAGCTTGAGGCCTCGAAAGAAGAGCTTAGCATTGCTCTTGAAAAAGAAAAAGAGTTGAATGATATGAAATCTCGATTTGTGACCATGGCTTCGCATGAATTTAGAACGCCTTTAAGTACAATCTTATCTTCTGCATCCTTGATTAGTAAATATAAAATTAGCGAAGAAGAAGATAAACGATCTAAACATGTTACTCGCATTAAATCTGCTGTTTCTAACATGACTTTGATTTTAAATGATTTTTTATCAGCTGGGAAATTAGAAGAAGGAAAAATATCAACAAATCTTGTTTCTTTCAATATTCCCAATTATATCAATGAAAGTTTATCTGAACTTAGCAACTTTTTAAAGAGTGGGCAAACCGTTAATTATAAACACGAAGGTGACGAAGACTTTGTTAGTGATAAACAATTTCTGAAAAATTTAATAATCAATCTAGTTTCGAACTCAAGTAAATTTTCGCCAGAAAATAAATCAATCGATATAATCACCATTAATAAAAATTCGGAATTGTTTATTACTGTAAAAGATAATGGCATGGGAATTCCTGTTGATGAACAAAAAAACTTATTTGAACGTTTTTTTAGAGCCAAAAATGCATTAAATATTCAAGGAACTGGATTGGGTTTAAACATTGTTGCAAAATATATTGAAATCTTAAATGGAACAATAACTTTTGAAAGCGAATTAAACAAAGGAACTACATTTTACATAACATTACCAAAACAACATGAAGTCAATATTATTAATTGAAGATAATACAGAGGTTAGAGAAAATACAGCTGAAATTTTAGAATTAGCAAATTTTAAAGTCTTTCAAGCCGAAAATGGCAAAATTGGCGTAGAACTTGCAAATTCCCATCATTTTGATTTAATTATTTGCGACATCATGATGCCCGTTTTAGATGGCTATGGCGTTATTCATTTATTGAGTAATAATCCCAAAACAGCATCAATACCATTTATATTTTTAACTGCTAAATCAGAAAGGGGTGATTTTAGAAAAGGAATGGAAATGGGTGCTGATGATTATATTACAAAACCATTTGATGATATCGAATTATTAAAAGCGGTTGAAAGTAGATTAAAAAAATCAGAAGTATTAAAAAGTGATTATACAAGAGATGAAAATGGAATAAATACATTTTTAGATGAGGCTAAGTCAGTTCAAGAATTAAAAAATTTAAGTGATTCAGCAAAAGTAAAAAATTACAAAAAGAAAGAATTAATATATACGGAAGGTAATAACCCAAATTATTTATACCTACTTCAGAAAGGGAAAATAAAAACTTTTAGAGCTCATGAATACGGTAAGGAGCTTATCATTTCTCTATTAAAAGAAGGTGACTTTTTTGGATATACTGTATTGTTAGACGAAACGCCCTATAACGAAAGTGCAGAAGCTTTGGAAGATTCGAGTGTTGTATTAATTCCAAAAGAAGATTTTTATGCCTTGTTAAATAACAACCATGGCGTCATGAAACGTTTTGTTAAATTATTATCAAACGAAATTCAAGAAAAAGAAGAACAACTTTTAAAAATGGCTTATAGCAGTGTGAAAAAACGCGTTGCTGAGGCTTTATTAAAACTTCAAAAACAATATCAGCAAACAACTAAAGATGCTTTTAATATTTCCATTTCTCGTGAGGATTTAGCTAATATTGTTGGTACTGCTACCGAATCTTTAATAAGAACTTTAAGCGATTTTAAACACGAAAATTTAATTGAAATTAAAGGAAGCAATATTACAATTCTAGATATAGAAAAATTTGAAGCGTATATTAAAAAATATTTTTAATATACTTTACTTTCAACCTTTACAATTTTACTTCAGCATAATAATGCTTTGAAAATTTTGTGACTAATTTATAAGCTAAATAAGCAAAAATAGGTGCAACTATCACATCATAGCTATAATGAACATGCTGTACGACTACACCAATTGATACACTAATGGCTGCTGCCAAAAACAAGTATTTTAAAACCTTGTTGACTGTGAAAAAATAAAACAAAAATAAGGTTGCTGCATGTCCACTAAAAAATAAATCTTTTAAATTTTCACCTCCTGCATAAAAGGTATGTGTTAATATTTCATCATGCAAAGGAATAATTGCTGCTGGCGAATCTAATGGCACAAAAAATAAGGTCAAAACTCTAAATAAAGTAAGTGTACCATACATTTGCATTAAATGTAAAAATTTATAAGGCGATAAAAATGCATATATAATCGCTACCAAAGCGGTTAAATAAGTTACAAAAAATATATAATCTGATACATCTCTTGGTTTAATGAAATTTAAAATAGGATCATAAACCGAATGCCCTTGTCTTGTTTCTATATAGGCTAATAATGAAGCAAATCCAGTTAAAACAACTAATAAAATAGACATCGTAATGATGAATCTATTTCTAAAATGTTTTTCCGATAAGGCTATTTTCCAATTATAAAACATCCTACAAGTATACTCATTTTTGAGATGATAAAAAAGTCGGATAATAATCTAAACCGAAACTGTTTACTAACAATCAAAAAAATCAACTGCTAAAACTTCATTTGAAGTTTTAAATTAAGTTGTCTTTTTGTTAAATAGTTAGGCACTGCATACTGTCTGTTAGTAACATCGGTAACCCAGGTATAAGAAACAGTATTATTTACTTGCAATAAATTAAAAACTTCAATACTGATAAACATTTCCTTTAAATAATGAAATGGGTTCTTTTTAGGAATGGAATGTCCTTCTTTAATAATTTGATAAGCAAAGCCAATATCAACTCTTCGGTAAGGCGGCATTCTAAAAACTTGTTTCCATCGCTCATGGTCTGGTGGGCCAAAAGGCAAACCAGTTCCAAATTGCATATTCAAATACATTTTACAAGCAGGTAACATTGGCAAATAATCTTGAAAAAACATACCAAACGTAATGCGTTGATCTGTTGGGCGAGGAATATATCCTGGATGAACGACAGTACTATCTGTTGCTTTTGTATCAAACGTGTAGCCTTTTATAATTGTATCGCCTGCTGCATTAAAATAAGTTACCTTTCTATCATCAGTAATATTTTCCATTGTTTTCAAAAAACCAATCGTTGCCCACGATTCAATTCCTTTTACAAACTCTCCATTAATTCGCACATCTGCACCAGTTGTATAACCCACCGAATTATTTTTTGCAAAATAACGAATGCGTGTGTTATCAACTTCGTATGGAATTAAATTTTTCATTTCTTTATAATATCCGGCAACGATTAATTTAAAAGGTCTTCGCCACATTCTAAAATTATAATCTCCTGAAAGTAAATAATGAACTGATTGTTGTGCTTTAATTTGATTATTTATTTGTCCATCAAAACCGCGCATCTCTCTGTAAAACGGTGGTTGATAATAATAACCCCAAGATGCTCTAAATAAAATATCTTTTTTCCAATTTGGCTTATAAGATAACGTTACACGTGGCGAAGTAACCGTTTGTTTATTAAAATCCCAATAATTTGCTCTTATACCTGCTGTTAACGAAAGGGTTGAAGAATCATTCAACAATACACTTTTAGAGTATTGCATATAACCTTGTACTCTGTTTGTTTCTAAATTAATTTTAGTTTTTACAACATCTATTAAATTAATTTCATTTGGATTATACGGACTTACATAACCTGAAGAATCAATGGTGTGCCATTCGCTTAACTTATCATGTATAATTTCGTGCTGAAAACGTAAGCCCCAAATAAACTCACTATTTTTTGAAATATAACGGGTTCCCTTATGTTCTGCATTTATAACAGTTGCGTCAATTCTATTTCTACCATTGTTTAAAAATGTACCTACACCACGACTAAAGGCAACTTGTCCAAAATTATCTTTTCCAAAATCAGCTTCTAATTGGTCGATATAGTATTGACCTTGCACCGTAAACTTTTCTTCCTCTTGTGCATTATAGGCTGATGTAATTAGTTTTAATTTAGTTCTAGAATTCGGTTTATAAGTAGTAGATACAGCACCCATCATGGTATTGTAACTCGTTTCCTCTTTACCATCAAAATAAATTTTTAAACTCACGGCATTATTAACTGTTCCAAAAGTAGTTTCTCGAGTTTCGGGAATTACTGTGTATTTATTACTGGCTATATTTCCTAAAAATTCTACGCTCCATTTTTCGTTTAATGTAAATGTGATAAACGTTTGCACATCATAAAAACGAGGGCGGTATTCTCCTTTAGTATCTAATCCTTTTAATAAATATGAATTTGATTTGTAACGCGAACCTAAACTCCATGCTACAATTCTTTTTTTGGAAACTCCTTCTAAATGCATGGCTCCTCCTAAAAAACTACCACTCACCGATCCTCCAAATTTTAATGGTTTTTTATAAGTGATATCTAAAACCGACGACATTTTATCACCATACTTTGCTTCAAAACCGCCTGCCGAAAAATTAATATTACTAACCATGTCGGGGTTTGCAAAACTCAAACCCTCTTGTTGCCCACTACGCGCTAAAAACGGGCGATACACTTCAATGTCATTTACATAAACTAAATTCTCATCAAAATTCCCTCCTCTTACCGAATAACCACTTGTTAATTCGTTATTACTACTCACGCCTATTTGTGTTTTTATTAAACCTTCAATTCCACCACCAACATTTGGAATGTAAAAAAAGTTTTTAGGATCAATATGAACAGATTCTGTTGTTCGATTTTCGCCTACAATTTCAACTACTTGAAACTCTTTAGAATCGAGTGCAGCATTAAGCATAATTGTTTCGTTAGGCTTAGCGGTTATTTTTTTATTGAGTTGCTTATAACTCATATTATAAATTGAAATTGTAATTTCTTTACCAGCAGGAATTACTAAGGTATAATTACCCTTTTTATCTGACGTGGTAATTTTTGAACCATCTTCTAAAACTGCAATTTGAACATCTTGTACAGGTTCACCATCCGAATCTTTTACTGTGCCCATAATTGTAGCCGTTTGGCTAAGCCCAATGATTGAACATAAAATAAATAAAAGTGTATAGATGTTTTTTTGTAGCACTTGTTTAAAACGATTCGATTTTACAATTATTGTGAATATACTAATGATTAATTAAAAATACTATAATTTAATAATTACACCTAGTGATACTTTGGCATAAACTTTATTAAAATAATTTCCGAAATGTGTAAATTCAAAATTTATAAATGGGGCAATATTATTTAAATTATACGCTAAACCAATACAATAATTTGGATTAAAATCATTTGATTGAGGGATTTTATCAGTTAATACCGTGGTAGTTTGAATTACTGAAACTACAGGAGGATAAGCGAGAGGATCATTGGAATAAAAATAATAATCTTCTGTATATGTTTGACTTTTATAAAACAAAACAGAATAATTTACTCCCAATTTTTGAATAAGTGTTATTTTTTTTAAATTAATAAAATACGATACGGATACCCCTAAATTTAAATTATTTACATTATAATTAAAATCGTGTTTATTATATTCATAGGATTCTCTTTTAAAATGAGATGATGAATAAAAATCTTCTAATTTGTGATAAATTTCAAATTTAGATGCATTTAAATTTAAACCAAGATAAAATAAATTTTTACGTCTTTTATTTAGATTTGTTATACAATAATTATAATTAAAATTTAGGGAATAGAGTCCAGTTATATAATAAGTTTCATTATATCGGTAGCCATTATATAAATAATTATTTTTTTGATTATTGGAATAGTAGTCATGCTTTTTTATCCCTAAAAACATTTGCTTTGTTGAAAAACTAATTTCAACATAAGACTTCTTTTTAATTGTATCATTAGCAACTAAACAATTAGAAATCAAAATTGAAAAAAAAACTAATAAATAATAACATTTTACTTTAACAAACCTCATTTAATTTACAAATTAAAATTCTTTTGCGCTTGCATAGCTATTTCGTTTCCATAAGCCAAAGATGCTGTAGCTGCTGGTGATGGCGAATTAATAACATGCATCGAATTTCCTTTAAATTCAATTTTAAAATCATCCAACATATTTCCTTCACCATTTAAAGCCATGGCTCTAATACCACATCTATCGGCAGGAACAATATCATCCATTTGCAAATCAGGAATCAATTTACGTAAACGATTTAAAAAATACGTTTTACTAAATGCACCTCGGTATTCATCAATACCAAAACGCCAATGTTTTTTAAAGAACTTCCAAGTTCCCATAAATCCAAAAGCTTCTAAGGTATCTTTTAAACTAAAGGCTGTTTTACTATAACCTTCTCGGTCAAATACAAACACCGCATTTGGTCCGCACTCTACGCCACCTTTTATCATTCGTGTAAAATGCACGCCTAAAAATGGGAATTCAGGATTTGGAACTGGATAAATTAAATTCTTTACCTTTTGTCTTCCTTTTTCTGTTAAATCATAATAATCACCTCTAAAACCAACAATGGCAGAATCTGTTTTTACATGATCTTTCTTAGTTATTCTATCAGCTTGTAAACCAGCGCAAGAAATCACATACTTTGCGTTAAACGTTCCTTTTTCGGTTACAACATCCGTTGTATCTCCTGTTTTTATAAAATCAATAACCTTGTGTTCTGTTAAAACTTTGCTACCATTATTTTTAGCGTGAATTAGTTCTACGTATTTTCGGGCAACGTCGGCATAATCAATAATACCAGTACATGGCACCCAAATACCAGCAATACCAGTACAATGTGGTTCAATTTCTTTAATGCGTTTAGCATCAATCATTTCAATACCTTCAACACCATTTGCTACGCCATTACTAAATACTTTGTTCATGTGCGCTAACTCGCTTTCTTCGGTAGCTACAATAATTTTCCCACACAAATCATGTGGTATATTGTGTTCTTTAACAAAAGCCATTAATTCTCTTCGTCCCTCCACGCATTTAATAGCCTTGTAAGAGCCTGGCTTGTAATAAATGCCCGAATGGATAACGCCTGAGTTATGCCCAGTTTGATGTGCTGCTACTTCTTTTTCTTTTTCTAAAACCAGAATTGTTAAATTTGGGTGATGTTGATTGAGTTTGTAAGCTGTTGCTAAACCAACAATTCCACCTCCAACAACAATTATATCAAAATTTATATTGCTCATTTAAAAAGGATTGTAATTTTGCGTTAAATATACCAATTTATAACAAATGAAATAGCCACTTAATCAAGTTTGTTGCAAACAAACACTCATGAAAATAGGCGTATTCCATGTAACAATTAAAAACAATAAATAACTAAACATGAAAATAATTTGCATAGGCAGAAATTACGCCGAACACGCCAAAGAAATGAAAAGTGAAGTTCCTACAGAACCCGTATTTTTTATGAAACCGGATACGGCTTTACTAAAAGTGAATGAGCCTTTTTATTTTCCTGATTTTACGAAAGATTTGCACCATGAAATTGAAGTGGTTTTAAAAATATCGAAAGTTGGCAAACACATTGCCGAAGAATTTGCACATAAATATTATGATGAAATAAGTTTAGGCATCGACTTTACAGCGCGCGATTTACAAGCACAATGCAAAGCAAAAGGTTTACCTTGGGAAAAAGCAAAATCGTTTGATAGCTCTGCTCCTATTGGTAAATTTTTGAATAAAACCGAATTAGGCGATTTGCAAAATTTAAACTTTGAGCTAAAAATAAATAATGAATCGAAACAAAAAGGAAATACAAGCGATTTACTTTTTTCGTTTGATAAAATTATAGCTTACGTTTCGCAATTTGTTACCCTTAAAGTAGGCGATTTAATTTATACAGGCACTCCCGAAGGTGTTGGCCCAGTTAAAATTGGAGATAAACTACAAGGAAGTTTAAATGGAACAGAACTATTTAGTTTTGAGGTAAAATAGATAGTGAAAATAATATCGCAAGCTGATTGCCTATTTAAATAGTTTATATTTGAATAAAAATAACCGCTAAAAAGTAGCGGTTATAGAACAAATGGATGTTGTATAACCGTTATAATGTATCGGATATAAGTAAGTTAGATGCAATTATTGAGGAACCGAAAATTAGCTAGAAAATCTGTACTTTTGGAAGATTAAAAGACAACAAAATGAATAATGAAACTTTCGGAATAACTTTACAATATGCAGTTTGTGTAAAATATAAACTTGATAATAAAATTTCATTAAAAAGAATTGACAAAAAAATATTAAATAAAATATTAAAATCTAAAATACTCGAAAAGATATTTAAAGGAAGAAAACCAATAAAATACTTAACAGATTCGAAAGATTTCACTTCTGAATTTGCAACAAAATGTCCACATAATTTTTTGCTTGCTAATGACGAAACTTTTTCGGTAAGAACATTTCAAGGAAGCGGAAAAATGTTTGCTCCAAAAGTGGTTGGACAAGCTGGAGATGAAACTTTCAATCATTTCTTTGGGCATTTATCAACAGAAGAAATCTCAAGAAATAACTTCAAAGAATTTTGCTTAAATCATATTGACGAAATGTTACCAATCATTATAGATTACGCATTAGTTAGTGACTTCAATTGTTGGTTTTACATAAAGGACAATAATTTTCATTACGAAATTCTTAAAAGAGGCGATTTGCCCGAATTAACTTTTGATTACAAAAATTTTTCTTTTACAAATTACAAATTAATAGCTTAAAAAAGTATTATTATGAATAAACTAATGTCGAGAATAAAAATTACTCATAATCTAACAAATGATGATGTTAGAGAAATTGCAATGAATATTGTGGATGCTTTTGTAGAAGAAAATTTAATTGATGATAATACAGATACAAATGATGATACTGAATTCGCATTTCAAGATATTATTCACAATAAGTTGAATGAAATTTTTAATTTAAAAGAAGATTAAATTTATGGATTACATTAATTCTGAACCTGAATTTTTCAAATTTTTAACCGAAGTTGAAAACATCACAAAAAACACAAGAACTAATTATATTTCTTGGTTGAGATTCTTATGTCAATACCATTTGATTGATGATAAAATTTCTGAATTTTCGATTTCTAAAATAATTGAAAATGAAAATATTGCCAAAAATGAACGTAATTATTACTCTAAAGAAAAAGACATTAGTAACTTTAAATCCGCACTAAACAAATACTTAAAATATATTAAAACTGATTTCAGTACTAATATTTATGTCGAAATTGAGGACAAAGTAAGTGAAATAAAAAATAGTACAGAAATTCCTATTACTGAAAAATTGAATTTGACTTTATCAAGAATTGGTCAAGGAAAATTCAGGAATGAACTTATCGATTATTGGTCTGGATGTTCTATTTCTCAATTAGAAAAAGTTAATTTATTAATCGCATCTCATATCAAACCATGGCGTGAAAGCAATAATTTTGAAAGATTAGATGTTTATAATGGATTACTTTTGTTGCCAAATTATGATAAACTTTTTGACAAAGGATATATCAATTTTGATGAGAACGGAAAAATTAGAATTTCAAAATATCTTAATCAGAATGACCAAAAAATACTAAATATCAATCCTGAATTAAAGTTGATTAATCTTGAAAATCGTCACAGAGAATATTTAGGTTATCACAGCGAAAATTGTTTTATAAAATAGTTTATTTGTTAAACAGGTTTGCGTTAGGGATTGAAGAGGAAATCCGCTCCGCTGGATTTTGTGCCTAAGCTAATGCGGGGCTAATCCTGCGGCTTTCTTTATACTGTTATTAATGGCTGGGGTAAAACCCCGCTCCGCTGGATTTTGTGCCTAAGCTAATGCGAGGATAATCCTGCGGCTTTTTTTATACTGTTATTAATGGTTGGGGTAAAACTTCTACGGGTAACAATGAATGTAACTCTTGATAATTTGTTGCAGATGAATACAGCCAATAATGTGGCTTAACAACAAGCCCAGCTTCTATAGGATTATTGTGTATGTAATTAATTTTATCCCATACAAATTTTTCGGAATACAATTCAATGGCATGATTACCGTCTTGCCAAAATTTATAATTTTTATTTTTTGTATGTGCTTCAGCTTCGTCCGCAAATAGTTTCAACATCCATTCTTTTCTGCTTTCGGGTTCAGTTTGTATTAAAGAAATTATTTTACGTGAAGTAAATTTTTTGAAATCTCTAATTGTGTCTTTCAACAAATACGGCTTATTTGTATTAGCAATCATATGAATATGATTACTCATAATGTAATACGCAAAAACGACTAAACCCTTTGTTTGTTGGCAATATTTTAATGATTCAATAATAGCATCTCGATGATTTTTTCTTGTAAAAACATCTACCCAATTCACTACGGTTAGAGTTAAAAAATAAGCCTTATCTGTTTTTATATTTTGCTTTTTCCCGCTCCACTGGATTTTGAGCAAAGCAAATGCGGGGCTAATCCTGCGGCTTTTTTTTATACTGTTATTAATGGTTGTGGCAAAACTTCTACTGGTAACAATGAATCTAACCCCGCTCCGCTGGATTTTGTGTGTAAGCATGTGCGGAGCTAATCCTGCGGCTTTTTTTATAATGTTATTAATGGTTGTGGCAAAACTTCTACAGGTAATAATGAATCTAACGCTTGATAATTTGTTGCAGATGAATAAAGCCAGTAATGTGGCTTAGCAACAAATTCAGCTAAAATAAAATGATGTTTCTGAAATTCAGAAACATCATTTAAATAAAACAAATTAGTATAAAAAAATAATTATTAATTTATTGCTACAGGCATTGTTTTAGGAGCTTTTACCTGATAAACAATCGTTAATTTTTTACTGTCTTTTGCTTGTATGCTTGTGCGCCATTTTAAAATACCAGTTACATCATCATATTTTCCACCAGATAATTCTTTTCTATCAATGGTAACTGTTTTATCGTAGGTTAATGGT
>JBBQKU010000030.1:0-51775 GCA_038327195.1 Bacteroidota bacterium
ATTGTAGTTACAACGAAAGATTATTTTAGTGGGATCAGAAATAAACTCATCAGACAAACTTATCAGCAAGAAGAATTTGAAAGAAAAAAACGTGAAAAAAACGCCAAAATTGAAGAAGACCGTCGTAAAAAAGAAATTGAACAAGAGCTAAAATTAGAAGAGGACGCCAAATCAAAGAAATCATAATTTAAAAAAAAGAAGTTAACCAAGGTTAACCTCTTTTTTTTTAATAAATGTAACAGAAACATTAGAAAACATTTAATAACTATCATTAAAAAAATCTAATATCCTTTGTATCTTTATGTTTTATGATATTAGAAAAATTATCACTCCTTAATTTTAAAAATTACACTGAAGCTCAATTGTCTTTTTGTCAAAAATTTAATTGCTTTGTTGGCAATAATGGAGTTGGTAAAACTAACATACTAGATGCAATTCATTACATATCCTTTTGCAAGAGTTATTTCAATACAATAGACAGTCAGAATATTCAACATGATTTGCCTTTTTTTGCCATACAAGCTTGGGTTAATAAAAACGATGTTATAGATGAAATTTATTGTGCGATAAAACGAGGGCAAAAAAAACAATTTAAACGAAATAAAAAAGAATACGAAAGGCTTTCTGAACATATTGGTTTTTATCCCTTAGTAATGATTTCGCCATCAGATAGCGAGCTCATTTTAGACGGTGGAGAAGTGAGACGAAAATTTATAGATAGTATCATTTCTCAATACGATAAGCATTATTTAGAAACGTTAATTTCATACAATCATGCCTTGCAACAAAGAAATGCGTTACTTAAATATTTTTATGAAAACAGAAATTTTGACGCTTTAAGTTTAGAAGTTTGGGACGATAAATTAGCTCAATTTGGAGAAACTATTATTAGTAAAAGAGCTCAATTTTTAGAAGATTTTAAACCTTTATTCGATAAAAATTACGAATATATTAGTGGCAGCAATGAGTTGGCAAGCATTCATTACCAACCTTCTACTAAAAACATTCCATTTAAAGATGTGTTAGCCGCAAATTTAGAGCGCGATAAAATAGTACATCACACTACTTCTGGTCCACATAAAGATGATTTAGAATTTAAATTATTTAACACCAGTTTAAAGAAATTTGCCTCACAAGGTCAACAAAAATCCTATTTATTAGCACTTAAATTGGCGCAGTTTGAGTTTATAAAAGATAAAACAAATACCAAACCCTTATTGCTTCTTGACGATATTTATGATAAATTAGATGAGCAAAGATTTACAAAATTAATTGAATTGGTAAGTAGCGAAAATTTTGGGCAAGTATTTATTACTGATACTCATCCAGAGCGCATGAACCAATTATTTATAAAAACAAACACAGAGCATTCTATTTTTTTAGTAGATAATGGAACTGTAACACAACATGGCTAAACAAAGTAATTTAATAAAACTGGGTGATGCCATTTCTCAACTTTTTAAAGAAGAAAAGTTAGATGAAAAATACAGCATTTTTGCAATTAGAAACGATTGGGAGAAAATTGTTGGTGCTATGATTTCGAAGCACACCACCCAAATTAATTTTACAAATGGCCATTTATATGTATCCATCGATTCTTCAATTGTAAGAAACGAAATGGCTTATGCAAAAGAAGATATCATAAATAAAGTAAATAAATTTGTTGGTAGTAGATTGATTAAAGAACTTGTATTGAAATAAAAAATGAAAACATTTAACGTGCCTGATTTTTATCGTAGTCCGATAATAACCAAAGTAAAGCAATACCGAAAAATACAAGACCCTCGTAAAAGAGACAACTCGCCTACTGCTTTAAATTTTGGAAAAATAAATTATTTAATAGCTAGGCATTTTGGCTTTTGTTATGGTGTGGAAAATGCCATTGAAATTTCTTATAAAGCAATTGAAGAAAACGAAGGCAAACGTATTTTTTTATTAAGTCAAATGATACACAATCCTGATGTAAACAATGATTTAATTGAAAGAGGTGTAAAGTTTTTGCAAGACACGAACGGAAAACAATTAATTAGTTTTGAGGATTTAACGAGTGATGATATTGTTATTATTCCAGCATTTGGAGCACCTTTAGATATTATTGCCATTCTAGAATCTAAAAACATAAAAACAGAATCTTATAATACAACTTGTCCTTTTGTTGAACGTGTTTGGAAAAAATCAGAATCAATTGGTAAAGATAATTACACCATTATTATTCACGGCAAACATAGCCATGAAGAAACACGTGCTACTTTTTCAAGAAGTGACGTTCACAGCAGAGCAATTGTTGTGAGGGATTTGGATGACGCAAAATTATTAGCAGAATATATTTTAGGTAATAAGGCTAATGAACAATTTGCTATTGATTTTAAAGACAAATATTCAAAAAAATTAAATATTCAAACAGATTTTGAAAAAATTGGCGTAATCAATCAAACTACCATGTTAGCTAGTGAAACGCAGGAAATTGCTGATTTTTTTAAAACGATTATGATTCAAAAATATGGCGAAGCATCTATTTCACAACATTTTGCTGATACGAGAGATACGTTATGTTATGCTACCAACGAAAATCAAGATGCAACGTATGGCTTACTAAACGTTGAAGCAGATTTAGCAATTGTGATTGGTGGTTATAATAGCAGCAATACGTCTCATTTAGTAGAATTATGCGAACGAAAATTTAAAACATTTTTCATTTCATCCGAAAAAGAAATTATTGATGCTCATACAATTCAACATTTTGATTACCCGAATAAACAACATTTAGTAACTACAAATTTCTTACCAACTAAAACACCTGTAAACATAATAATTACGAGTGGTGCTTCATGTCCTGATTCAATTATTGAAGGAGTCATTACTAAAATAAATAGCTTTTATACAGATTTAATTTCTGTTGAAGATGTTTTCAAAAATCTTAATCCTAAACTATAAATACCTTATTCTTACTTTTCACAAACAGCATTTACATGAACTTAAACTTAACCAAACCCTTAGCATTTTTTGATTTAGAAACAACTGGAATCAATATAGGAACAGATAGAATTGTTGAAATATCTATCGTACGCGTTAATATTGATAATTCAACCGATATTTTAACAAAAAAAATAAATCCTACAATTCCAATTCCAATAGCCACATCAAAAATACATGGCATTTATGATAAGGACGTCATAGATTGTCCAACATTCAAAGATTTAGCAAGTCAATTATTTCAATTTATTGCCAATTGTGATTTAGCTGGATTTAATTCCAATAAGTTTGATGTTCCTCTTTTGGCAGAAGAATTTTTAAGAGCTGAAGTTGATTTTGATTTAAAAAATAGAAAATTAATTGATGTTCAAAATATTTTTCACATCATGGAGCCACGCACTTTAACAGCGGCCTATAAATTTTATTGTGGCAAACCTTTAGAAAATGCCCATTCGGCTGAAGCAGATACAGTTGCTACATTCGAGATTTTTAAAGCGCAATTAAAACATTACGAAAACACACAAATTACGGATGATAAAGGAAATGTTCATACTCCTGTAATGAACGATATGAATGTATTAAGCGAATTAACTACACGTTTTAAACAGGCTGATTTGTCAGCACGAATTGTATTTAATGATAAAGATGAAGAGATTTTTAATTTTGGAAAACATAAAGGAAAAACAGTAAAGGAAGTATTTGAAAAAGAACCTGGTTATTATAGTTGGATGATGAATGGCGATTTTCCTTTATACACAAAAAAAATAATTACTCAAATTAGATTGAGTATGAAATAACAAAATGATGATGAATACAATCAAATCTTATTTACTAATTTTTATTTTAAGCATATTTTATACAAATGCTAAAAGTCAAACAATTGGCGTAGGCGCTTCTGGCATTTATAATTTTCAATCAGAAAGTTTTGGAGCAGGCGTTAGAGGAAGTATTTTTCCTAATAAAAGATTGAGTGTTGTTCCACAATTTTCATATTTTTTTGGGCCAAAAGTTAAAGAATATACTATTGGTTTAGGTTTAGAAGGCAAATTCATTAAGCGAGAAAAACTAATCATGTATGCGCTAATACATGGCGGTTACAATAAATGGATTAGCTACCAAGAATCGGGATTAAAAAATGCACAACCCGTAAATTGGAATTTTGAAGGTGGTATTGGCATTACAACAAATACTTGCTTAAGGCCATTTTTAGAATATCGCTATAATGTTAAATTCAAAGAAACACACCTAAATTTAGGTTTTTTATATATCTTTGGTTGTAGGAACAATCGATATGTAAATGATAAATGTCCAACCTTTAAATAATTCAATATGAAAAATTCAAACGTTATTAAAGCACTTTTGCTTGCTACTATTTTTATCACAATAATAATAAGTTGTTCTAAAGAAAGAATTTCAAGCCCGCCACTTAATAGCTATAATTCTCCAAATTCTTATTTAGATTCAAAACAACAAACTGAACAGGAGTTTACAATTGACTCAAGTGGATCTGGACCTATCATTGGAAATCAAGGCACAAAAATTTGGACTGGAAAACAATGTTTAATGTTACCAACTGGTGATAGCGTGATATGGCCCTTTAAAATAAAATTGGTGGAATTATATACTCCAAAAGATATGATTTATTACAGAATGCCAACTGTTGCGGGTGGAAATATTTTAGAAACGGATGGAGAAATTAGACTAAGAGCGTTTAAAGGAACAACAGAATTAGTAATTAAACCAGGCGCTTGCGGCGTACAAATTGAAATGCCTAATGCAGCTCCAAAAAGTTATATGCGAGTGCATTATGGTTTTAGTACTGCTGATTGGACAGACAATCCTGCCACCTTAGGAATTACATCAAGTTTAAATCCAGTATTTACTGCAACTTCATATGGCTATTTAAATTATATAGCAAAATTAGGATGGATTAATTGCGGAATTAATGCAGGTAGTTCATCTACCAGTAATTTAACCTTCTCTTCAACTGTTGACGATTTAACTAATGTGGCCATTTTTGTTTATGTATCTGGTAAAAAAACAGTCATGCAAGTTTCAAGTTTAACTTCAGGACAAATTCCAAATGGCTCTAACATTAAAATTGTAGCGATTGGTTTAAATGCTGGCGGACAATTATTTAGCTTTAATCAAAATTTAACGATTACTGCAAATACACCAATTGACGTTACAATGACGGCAACAACTGACGCAAGTTTAACATCTTTATTAAACAGTTTATAAATAAGAAAGTAACTTTCCAAGTTGTCTTTAATTTTAAGCGAAAGAACCCTATATGCACGATATAGAACCTTTTTATAATTGGCAACATTTATACATTGCTTCCGAAGACGAAGACTCTCCTTTTTATGGAACGGAATACAGCGAATTTACATTTAGTAATACCGTTTACAATTACTACATACATCCACAATGGGATGATATGGGAAGTGAAACACTTTATTTAAAAATATTATTTGTTGATTACGAGGAAGGCTTTGCTTTTATAGAATTAATTGGCGAATGGAATGATGCCATTAATAATGATATCATGCTTTTGAAACGCGATATCATTGACGATTTAATATTTCATAAAATAAATAAATTCATCATCATTGGTGAAAACGTTTTAAATTATCATGCCTCTGATGATTCTTATTATGAAGAGTGGTTTGAAGATGTAGAAGATGGCTGGATTGTATTTCTAAATTTTAGAGATCATGTTTTAAAAGAATTTAAAGCTGCCGGGCTCGATTATTATTTTAATACTGGGGGCGAATTAAATGATTTTGAATGGCGTAAATTTTCTCCAGGACAAGTTTTTGGGAATATCTCAAAACTTATTTCTAAACGACTTGAATAATTATTAAAAATAACACAAAGTTATGTTTATTTAAAAAATCCAACATTTGTCATGTTTTTAAGTGATAAAAGTTACTTTTATATACATAGAATTCTTAGTAAATTTAGACCATGTTAAAAACAATAACTTATGTCATGTTTTTGTTTTTTATCTTTTCTTGTAAAAGTAAAGTTGAAAAAATAAAACCAACTACCGAATCCATTTCTGAATCTATTTATGCTTCAGGTATTGTTAAAAGCAAAAACCAATATCAAGCTGTTGCCACTGTAAATGGGATTATAGAAACTATTTATGTTACAGAAGGCGATACGGTGAAAAAAGACTCTCCTATTTTATTGATTTCAAATGAAGCTCAGCGTTTAAATAAAGACAATGCTGCTTTAGCTTCCCAGTTTTCTGATTATAATGCCAATAAAGGTAAATTGAAAGAAGCAAAACTTTTTATTGAGCTTGCTAAAAATAAAATGAAAAATGATTCTCTTTTATTTGTCAGACAAAAGAATTTGTGGCAACAAAAAATAGGAACACAAGTTGAACTTGAACAACGTGAGCTAGGAGCATTAAATTCTAAAACATCCTATCTATCAGCCATCGAAAAATACGATGAACTTAACCGCCAATTAGGGTTTAGTTCTTTGCAATCAAAAAATAATTTACTCATTTCAAATAAACTCGAAAGTGATTTTACATTAAAAAGTGAAATAGATGGTATTGTATATAGTTTACCAAAATCGAAAGGAGATATTGTTGGATTGCAAACTGCCCTAGCGGTTATAGGAGATGCCAAACATTTTATATTAGAAATGCAGGTAGATGAATATGATATTTTGAAAATAAAAAAAGGGTTAATTGTAATAATTAGTTTGGACAGTTACAAAGGAAAAGTATTTGAAGCACAAGTCACTAAAATTAACCCGATAATGAATGAGCGTAGTAAAACCTTTGTAGTAGAAGCTGAATTTGTTAAACAGCCCGAAATTCTTTACCCAAACATTACATTTGAAGCAAGCATTGTTATGAATACAAAAAACAATGCATTGCTTATACCTAGAAATTACATATTAAATGATTCGATGGTTGTTAAAAGTAATGGTGAAAAAGTAATTGTAAAAACTGGCTTAAAAGATTATCAAAAAATTGAAATATTATCTGGAATAACTGCCAATGATGAATTGATTAAGCCAGCGGAATGAACTTCAAATTAATAGCAAACATATCTTTATTACTTTTACTTGCGCGCTGGAAACAAACTTTGGTTGCAGCTATTGGCGTTACATTTAGTATCACCATGTTTATTACATTGCTAGGATTCATGAATGGATTAAATGATTTATTGGATGGACTTATTTTAAATCGTACGCCTCATATCCGTTTGTATAACGAAATTCAAGCCTCCAAACTTCAACCTATCGATAAATCCATCACGTATAAAGATCATCATAATTTTGTAAGTTCCGTTAAACCAAAAAATGAGCGCTTAGAAATATATAATAATGGCGCCATACTCAATGCCTTAAAAAAAGACAAAAGGGTTTTAGGCGTTGCGCCAAAAATTACTGCACAAGTTTTTTATAATGTGGGGGCCATTGATTTAACAGGTGTTATTAATGGTATTGATGTAGAGGCAGAAAATAGACTGTTTAAATTTAGCGAATATGTTACATCAGGAAACTACATTGATTTAAAAAACATACCAAATAGTATTATACTTGGAAAAGGTGCAGCCACAAAAATGCTAGCAAACATTGGCGATGTGATACAAATTACTACTACAAAAGGTGAACGCATGCAATTAAAAGTAGTTGGTTTTTTTCAGTCTGGCATTCAGGATATTGATAACGTTCAAAGTTATGCATCTATTAATACAGCTCAAAAATTATTAGGCGAAACAAATAGTTATGTGACGGATCTTCAAATAAAATTAAAAGATATTTTATTAGCTCCACAAATGGCAAAAGAGTATGAAAAAATATTTGAAGTGGAGGCTATTGATATACAAACAGCTAATTCGCAATTTGAAACTGGAAGCTCGGTTCGGTCTTTAATATCTTATGTGGTTGGAATCACTTTATTAATTGTGGCAGGCTTTGGTATTTATAATATTTTGAATATGATGATTTATGAAAAAATGGATTCTATTGCCATATTAAAAGCAACAGGATTTTCTGGTAAAGACGTGAATTTTATTTTTATTACCATTGCTTTAACTATTGGAATTTTTGGAGGATTATTTGGTTTACTCTTTGGCTTTGGCGTTTCAGAAATTATTGATCAAATTCCTTTTAATACAGCTGCTTTGCCAACCATTAAAACATATCCCGTAAATTATAATCCAAAGTTTTATATAATTGGTGGCCTATTTGCATTAGTTACAACTTATTTTGCAGGATATTTTCCAGCTCGAAAAGCTAGTAAAATTGATCCAGTAATAATTATTAGAGGAAAATAAGATGGACGAAAAAATATTAGAGTCTATTAATATTACAAAATATTTTCATGATCCCTTAACGGTTCAGGTTTTAAAAAACATTAATTTTTCTGTCAATAAAGGTGAGTTTATTTCTGTGATTGGAAAGTCGGGTTGTGGAAAGTCTACCCTACTCTACATCTTATCAACTATGGATACGGATTTTGAAGGAGAATTGTTGATAGATGGAGTTAGTATGAAAAACAAAAAAGAAGCCGAACTTGCCAGAGTCAGAAATGAAAAAATTGGTTTTGTATTTCAATTCCATTATTTACTAAATGAATTTTCTGTTTTAAAAAATGTAATGTTGCCTGGCTTAAAATACGGACTACTTTCTGAAAAAGAAGTTGAACACAATGCCTACGAAAAATTAAAAATATTAGGTGTTGAAAATGAAGCATTAAAAAAACCAAATCAATTATCGGGTGGACAAAAACAACGCGTAGCCATTGCTCGAGCTCTCATTAATAATCCTTTAATTATTATGGGTGATGAACCAACTGGAAATTTAGATAAAAAAAATAGCGAAATTGTTTTTAATATTTTTAAAGAACTAGCAGAAGTCTACAATCAATCTTTATTAATTGTTACCCATGATAATGAATTTGCAGCGCGAACCCATCGTATTATTGAAATGGAAGATGGTAAAATAATTAAAATGTAACGACTAATTTTAGCTTTTTTAAATTACCATTTTTTAACTTAAAAATGTCGAAAAGCCCTTTTTTAGAGCTTTTAACGAAATAGTTACTAGTTAATATCTTCTGTTTTTTTTTAATAATTACATCTAAAATAGACTTACTTTTAGACTAAATTTTACGCATGCTTAAATACAAAAATTAAAATAAAGTAGGTAGTGTGTGTTTTTGTTTCTCAGATTTCATTTCAATAATGAAAATTGGAATTCAAATTACAAGTATTAAAAATAAAAGTATTTAAAGTCTTAAAATTATATAAGATTTTTAAACAAAAAAACAGAATTTATGTGGAAAAAATTTGCATCATTATTATTACGTAACAAAATAATATTTACAACAATCATTTTATTGATCAGTGGTTTAATGGGGTTTGAAGCCTCTAAAATTGAGTTGTCATACGAATTTGCTAAAATACTACCTAATAACGATCCAACTTTTATTGACTATAAAAATTTCAAAAAACAATTTGGAGAAGACGGAAGTGTAATGGTTGTTGGGTTTCAAGACAAACAATTTTTCACACTTAATAAATTTAATGATTGGTACTATTTAAGTAAAAGTATAAAAATAATAAACGGTATTAAAGAAATACTATCTGTACCCACAACTTTTAAAGTTGTAAGAAATGATAGTTTAGAAAAAATGGACTTTGTGCCATTAGTAACTAAAATACCCACAACACAAGCCGAAGTAGATAGTATTAAAACTGAATTTTTAAATATGCCATTTTATGATGGTTTAGTTTATAACAAATCAAACGGGGCAGTATTAATGGCCATTACGTTTAATAAAAACTCATTAAACTCTAAACGAAGATTAGATATTGTAAAAGAAATTAAAGTCTTAACCGAAGCATTTGCACAAAAACATTCAATTGAGGTTCATTATTCAGGGATGCCATATATTAGATCACAAATGATGGAGAAAATTTCACACGAAATGACTTTGTTTTTAATCCTTGCCATTATCATAACAGGTATTATTTTATGGATGTTTTTTAGATCTGGATTAAATGTTTTCTTTTCATTAGTCATTGTTGCATTAGGCGTAATTTGGTCGGTTGGATTATTAGAACTTTTTGGTTATAAAATAACCGTATTAACAGGTTTAATAGCTCCTTTAATTATGGTGATTGGAATTCCTAACTGTGTGTTTCTAATAAACAAATATCAGAGCGAGTATTTATTACATAAAAATAAAATAAAAGCTTTAGCCAGAACCATTGAAACCATTGGTGTCACTTTATTTTTAGCCAACGTTACAACGGCTATTGGTTTTGGTGTACTCTATTTTACAAATAGTGCTATGCTCGTTGAATTTGGCGTAGTAGCGGGCATTAGTGTTATGACAACTTATATCATTACACTAATATTAATACCTGTACTTTTATATGTATTACCAGTTCCTAAAGCAAAACAAACAAAACATTTAGAAGGTAAGCGCATCAATAAAATATTAGAGAAAGTAGATTATTGGGTACAACATAAAAGAAAAATCATTTACTTGATTACAACAATTATAACCGTTATTTCGATTTTAGGAATCTTCCGTGTAGACATGGTAGGATATGTTGTGGACGATCTTCCTAAAAATGACCCCATTTATAATGACTTACATTTTTTTGAAAAATCATTTAACGGAGTTTTACCGTTTGAAATTTCAATTGATACAAAAAAAGAGAATGGATTATTTAGTGACAATGCAAAAGCACTTTATAAAATAAAAGCATTAGAGGCCATTTTTAGTAATTATCCTGAGTTCTCCAAACCGCTGTCTATAGTTGGCGCTATCAAATTTTCTTACCAAGCCTATAAAGGTGGTAATCCTAAATATTACAAATTCCCATCTGTAACCGACTTAAAAGCATTGTCAGAATACTCAGGTTCTCTCAGCAATCAAAATAGTAAAATGAAATCGTTTATTGACAGTTCAAAAAGTATAACACGCGTTAGTTTTCAAATGGCCGACATTGGTTCGGAAAGAATTAAACAATTAGTTACTGAAATAAAACCAAAGGTAGATTCATTATTTAACCCAAAAGATTATAAAGTAAGCTTAACAGGACATAGCCTTGTATTTTTAAAAAGCAATGATTATTTATTAGATAATTTATTTGAAAGTTTAATTATAGAAATTTTATTGATTGCATTAGTTGGTATGATTTTATTTAGATCAGTCAGCATAATTGTGTTATCAAAAATACCTTGTTTAATTCCGTTAGTTATCACCGCAGGTGTTATGGGCTTTTTGGGTATTCGTTTTAAACCTTCTACCATCTTAATATTTAGCATTGCCTTTGGCATTTCTTCCGATGGAACTGTTTATTTATTAACGAAGTACAGACAAGAATTATTGAAAAATAATGGAAATGCAACATTAGCAATTTCTAATACGATTAAAGAAACGGGTTTAAGTATGATTTATACGTCTGTCATTTTATTTTTCGGATTCTCCATATTTTCAGTATCAAGCTTTGGAGGCACGGCAGCTTTAGGTATATTAATTTCTTTAACCTTATTAATTTCATTATTCACTAACTTAATTCTTTTACCGGCTATTTTACTTTCCATTAATAGTAAAAAACAACGTAAGCTTATTATGGAAACTCCAATCATAGAATTGGAAGAGTAAGGTTTTAAAGAATTAACAGAAATATACAATCAATCATTCTGTCATAATTGTAATACTAACTGTGAAAAATGTTTATTGACATCTCAATATGCTAATTTCGTAAATTCCTTTATTTCATTTATTTGATTCTTAATTTAAATTTCTTAACCCAAGTCAATGAAATTTTAATATCAAAAAATTAATTTTGATGCATAAATAATTAATCGCATTAAAATGAAAGCAGCAGTTTATACCCAATATGGCCCGCCCGAGGTTCTTCAAATCAAACAGGTAGAAAAGCCAAGTCCTAAAAAGAATGAAATTTTGATACGAATTAAAGCCACAGCCGTAAATTCAGGTGATTGGCGATTGCGAAAGGCCGACCCATTTGCAGTCCGATTTATTTTCGGTTTGTTTAGACCTAAAATTAATATTCTTGGAAGTGTTTTTTCTGGTGAAGTTGAAAGTGTTGGCGAAGATGTAAATGCTTTTAAAGTTGGAGACTTTCTCTTTGGTCATACGAACATGAGTTTTGGTTCTTACGCAGAATACATATGTATGCCTGATAATGCGTCGATGGCATTAAAACCTGCTAATATTTCTCACACGGAAGCAGCTGTCATTCCTTTTGGTGGCGTTACTGCATTACATTTTATAAAAAAGGCGATGATAAAACCAGGGCAAAAAGTGCTTGTAGTAGGTGCTTCCGGAGCAGTGGGAAGTGCAGCCATTCAAATAGCAAAGTATTTTGGAGCTGATGTTACTGGTGTTTGCGGCACTTCAAATATTGCTTTAGTAAAATCTATCGGAGCAGATAAAGTGATTGATTATACTAAAGAGGATTTTACTAAAAACGGTGAAACTTATGATGTTATTTTTGATGCTGTGAAAGCAATAGCTGTTCCTCGAAGCATAAAATCATTGAATAAAAATGGAATAATGATTCTAAGTGCCGCTGGAATCTCAGAAATGTTTCAGGGTTTATGGATTTCTATGACAAGTAAAAAAAAGGTATTAACTGGAGTAATTAATCATAAAGCAGAAGACATTGTGTTTCTAAAAGAACTTATTGAAAAAGATAAATTTAAGTCAGTAATTGATAGAACTTATCCGTTGGCAAAAATTGCTGAAGCGCATGCTTATGTTGAGATGGGACATAAAAAAGGAAATGTTGCAATAGAAGTGTAGTTTACTTTTCAAGTAGTCTTTTTCTAATTCTGCTTAATGATTCAGGTTTAACGCCAACATAACTAGCGATTTGATATTGTGGGATTTTTTGAAATAATTCAGGTCTTGATTTCAATAATTTTAGATAGCGTTGTTCTGGGTTGTCTGTAAAATAAGCGCCCATTATTTCCTGTTGTTCTGCAAACACTTTCTCCATTACTTTTCTTGAAACGGTTTCCAATTTTGGGAATCTTTTATACAAGTCTTCCGCTTTTTTACTATTGCCTACAACCAAAGATGAATCTTCACTACAAGCTAAATAATGATTTGAAGCAACATTTTGATTAAAACTATTTAGAGATATTACCCATTGTTCCTCTGTGAAAAAATTAGTTGTTTTTTCTTCACCTTCAACCAAATAATATTGTCTAACGCAACCTTCTAAAACGAAATATACTTCTGTCGACACTTGTCCTTCAGTAAGTAAAATACTGCCTTTTTTGTATTGTTGAATATTCATAGTTTCAACAATTGCCTTAATCTCTTCGTCTGAAAGAGGCATAATTCTTTGAAAATAGCTAAGGAGTTTATTGTCCATTACTTTTTATATAATACTATCGAGTCATTAATTTTTAATACGGTGATTAAATATACGATGTTGTTAGGCAGTTTCAAAAATATAAATTTTTCACGAATTGACTATTTTGCAAATACTTTAAAGCTTGCAAAACTAAAGTAAACGGCGTGTTTACTTTTTGGCTTTATTAAACTTAATTGATTTATTCATAAAATATCTTTAATCAATTTTTGTATTATGCACTTTCATCAAACATAATTTCGTCTGAACTCCCAATTTTATATAAGGGTTTGTCAATGGGTAATGTAAAATAAAAAGATGAACCTTCACCTTCCATACTTTCTACCCAAATTTCACCACCATTTTTTTCTAAAAATCCCTTTACCAATAATAATCCAATTCCGGCACCCTTATTCTTTTTTCTTGTTTCAGAAAGAGTTTTCATTTGTGGTGTAAACAGTTTTTCCATTATCTCATTCGACATACCAATTCCATTATCTTTCACCTGAACAATAATTTTACCATCTTTACTTTTTGCTGAAACCGATATTGTTCCACCTTTTTCGGTATGTTTTATTGCATTTGAAACAATATTTTGAATAATTGAAATTAACATTTTACCATCTGCAAACACGGTTGTATTCTTTTCAATTTCGTGATTAAGATTTATAGTTTTTATTAAAGCTGTTTCGTTTAAAGTTTCAAATACTTTATCAATGTATTCGGGTAGTTCTATTTTTGTTGGGGAAAATGCGTCTGATGCATATTTTATTCTTGCCCATTCTACTAAATAATCTAACATGTCCAATTCATCTACTGATGATTTATATAGTAAGTCAAGCATTTCCTGAACGGCCTCAGGCTTCATTTTATGAAAATTTTCTTTCAAATATTTTGCTGTTCCAATAATAGCTGATAAAGGACTTCTTAAATCGTGTGAAAGTATAGCGAGTACACTTTCTTTATGAGTATTAAGATCTTCCAATTCTTTCACATAATTTTTGATAGCATCCTCAGATTGCTTCCGTTCTGTTAAGTCGCGCAAAATTTTAACATAACCCAACATCTCTCCGTCTAAACCAATGAGTGGAAAAACCAAGCCATAAGCATAAAACAAAGTCTTGTCCTTTTTAATATGCCATCTATTATCAGTTGCTCTACCTTCTTTTAAAGCTATTTCAATTTCTTTTTTCGGAATATGATCTTTTAAATCATCCTCTGTAAATATTAAATCGAACGATTCTCCAATAACATCTTCTGTTTCGTAGCCAAATATTTTTGTAGAACCAGAACTCCAACTATTTATAATGAAATCATTGTTTAATGTAAAAATTGAATAATCTTGTAAACTATCAATTATTTGGCTATAAAACTCAGCCGTTGGTATATATTTATTTTTTAGAATTTTAGACTTATCCTGATTATTTTCCATTGAATTTATTTTAGGTCTTATGTTATTGCATACAGTGGTTTTTTGGTTTGCGTTGGTTTTTTTGCAAGCCTTGTCTACAAGAAAAACATTTAACTAAAGATAAGTGTTTATTGGATATTTGCAATGGAAAATAATTGTCTTTCGCGGAGTGACAGCTTTTGCAAAAAATTTACGCTTGAGCTGAGTTTGTAGAAGCATCTGACCTCGTTACTGCTAGGTGCTTATGGCGTTGTGCATTTGAACTAAAACATTGTGATACTTTCAATAATACCGTTTTTGACAATGATGTAATTCATGAAACCAAGCTTATATTTACCATTTGGGGCTATTCTATTAGCAATAAAAACATGTTCTCCGATATTGGGATTTGTAAATTCTTGTTTAATAAATAAAACTTCTTTGTCTTTAGTTTGATATTTTTTTTCATCAAATGATGCAGCTCTTTTTTCTTTTGTTACATTATCTGAAATTGTCTTTTTCTTTAATTGTTTGTATTCATCGGAATTAGTATCATATTCAATTATTCTATCATCACTAAAATTTGAGTGTGGTCCAATAATATGCAAAGTTACAGCCCTAATATTTCGGTTTTTGTCATAATATTTAATGTAAATATGTTTATTTACTGCGTTATGATGCCGATATCTGAACATATCCGAATTGGTAGATATAAGTTCGCCATTCTGTTCCTGTATATATTTATTGATTTTGTCGCCTGATAAAAATGGGGAAACCATGGCTATAATAACGAAAACAATCAAGAGAACTATAAATATTTTTTCCATAATATTTTAAATAGATATAATGAATATTTGGGGTTCGCTCATCATTTATTATTGGGTGTTACTATTATATTTTTGTTTCCACTAAAAAATAAAACTTATTTATGTGTCTGCTAAGTTATGTTTTTCAATTTTAAAGAAAAAACTACAAACGATTATGGTAGCAGAATAATGTAATGCCAAGCTAGTTGTCATTGCAGAGCCACCAATTAATTTTATTATCACAAAAACACCTATAATTGTGGCAGAGTTAAGTATTACCTTAGTAATAATTGTGTTAAACATTTTACTAATTAAGAAATTATACAATATAAAGTATAAAACAAACACTGGGAAAGAAAAGAGCAACCCAAATATTATGAATAACATAAATATACCTAATGCGTTACTAAAATTATTATTACCTGAAAAATAATCTTGAACCATTAGTATAAATGGAGCAACTACTAAAGATGAAAGCCAGTGTTTAAATGGATAGACGCTATTGTTTATACTTATTTTCATTATCCTCCTAAAGTACGTTAGTTTACAATAAAATTTTTATAGATATTCGTGTCCCGAATTAACAATATCTTTATTTGTAGAATTAATATTTATATACTCAACAATCTTATTAATATTTGGACTTAAAAAAGTAGTATTAATTACCAATACTTTTTCATGTCTCGCTATCTTAAAATAAAAGGCCGTTGAATCAAAATATTCTGCTTTTGTTGACTTAGCATGAAATGAAGAAATATCTTTCCATAAAACGTCTCCAGTCTTTTTTGTCCATATACCTGTTTGTGACAATATTATTACTGGTCTATTGTCAAGAATTTTAATTAAAGAAAAAATACCTACACCAATAATAAGTATAGATAATATTACTGCGACAAGAATATTTCTTTCGAAAATTATCCTAGTTTTTTCATAAGTTCCAAATGCCATCCATAAAATTAAACTTGTAATGGAGAAGAAAAGTAATAAGAATAAAATTTTATTTGGTTTTACTTTCATAATGTTTCATGTTGTTTGATTGATATCTTGTTTACAAATTTTTTACCTTTCTGAAAATTTCTATTTCAGTCAGTATTTTTTTCGCTAATACTCTTGCTTTAATCCATTCAAAGTCAAAACGTATTTCGTGTAATTTACGTTTTCCTTCAATTAGGTTTATAATAAGATTTCTTAATATTTCTGTATCCTGCTTAATAGATTTCGGAATACGTGATTGTTTAATTAAAAGATCAACTGTATTATAGTGTAAAAATGTATGATTATCTGCATCTAGTTCTTCGAGAATATAATATTTTAGGTCTTCATCAGAACCGTTGATATATTTCTCGTCCAAATAGCTTAATGCTGTTAAATAATATTCTAAGGATTTGTCAACTGATACTTCGTCCATTTTTAATATTTAAAGGTAATTTAATTTTTTGTTAGATTTGTTGTCTCTTCCCGAACCCAACGTTTTGGGGCTTGGCGAAGTAAGGGTATTAGAAGCGCAAATGTTAAATTTAGCAGAAATGCCCCACTTTTGCCAAACCGTTGTTATGCTTAGTTTTTTATCCATTCTATGTCTAAAACGTCTTGTAACCTATTAAGACTTTCTCTCGACAAAAATCTAAATGCAAGTCCAATAAAAAAATATCTAATCATTAATATTTGTCCAATTGCAACCAATATGGTAATTGGAGAAAATTCTTCAGTTTCGATAGTCGCCATTAAAATAATTCCAACAAGTGGAAAAAGTAAAATAATGGTCAATAAAATTCGAAATACTTTATGTATCTCAACTTTCACTCTTCCGTCAACGAAATTAACATGCCCACTCATTACACAAAATGCTCCTTTACCAATTGCAGAAGAAATCAGTTTAAATTCATTTTCGTTTATTAGTCCACGTAAGGATTTGTCGGTAAATTGAGACGTTAAATTTTCAGACCTTTCAGTTCTTCTGTTAAGTCTGTCTAATGTTTCGACTTGGTCATTTATAAGTCTAAACTTCAATTCTTTTGTCGGAAATATTTTCATAAAATTAGGCATAACGTTTGGCAAGCAGGCCCAGTTTGCTTTTGGAACATGTATCTACCGAATGTTTGTTTAAAGATACTAATGTTTATTGCTTTTGCAAAAATGAAAAAAATGTCTGCCGAAATTTTTTACAAAAGCTATTACCTCGTCTGCGCAAATTGGGCTTGCTTGTTGTTATGCGCTGAATGTTAGTCTAACCACCTACAAGGTATATGTACATTTTGTTGTCCTATTTTTTTTATAACAATACCATTGTCAATATGAATTGTATCGGTAATCTCTGGTTTTCCATATTTGTCAACATATGCACAATCTTTTACCTTTTGTTTTTTTGTGTATTTTATCGTCTTAGTTGTCTCTGCTGAATATATTTTCCAATTGCCAATCTTATACCCATTCTTGTAATAACCCGAAGCAAATGGTTTACCAGATGAATAGAAATAAATCCAATGTCCGTCTTTTGTTGAGTCGGCATAATTACCTAAACAAAATAATTTATTCTCATTCTCCAACTCATTTTGCTGCATTCTAGCAGATTCTGAATAATAATACTTGCAATAGTTGTAATGTCTTTTGTTATATATTTTGTCCTGCGTCTGGGAAACAACTTTGTCAAAAGATAGACAAATTGTAAAAAGTAGAATTATGTATTTATGTCTTGACATTTTGCTTATAACTAATCGCTAAGCGTTATAAATATACAAAACATTCACCAATCTTGCAGCCATATATTCGCTAAGCGCTAATACATTATTCGTTTTTAATCGTTTATAAAAAACCAATTACGGAAAATATTTATTCATTAAAAGGTAATCTATATTTCCTGTTTGCGAGTGGCAATTGATACAAGCTGCTCCTTTATTGGCTGCACTTTCTGCTACACTTCCATCGGAGTTAATGTAACCCCAAACCCAACCCTTGCTATCTGCATATACATTATTTTTATCTTTTAATAAAATAGCATAACGGCCAATGGTTGTGTTGTTGGTATATAATTCTTTAACAATAACAGAGCCTTCATCAAATACAGAAGCAGCAATCACATTACCACTTGCATCTAATTTATTAGCAGCAATGACATTATACCGTGTTTTTAAATAAGGTTGAGGATGTCCACTACTTGCGCTTCTATTTAGTAAAGCATCTGTATTTTTAAACCATACATAACCGCTCATCTCTTTAGAGATATCCAATAATTTTTTATCAGTCCCATTTATAAATTTATCGTACTTACAAGTCCATCCCAATAAAATGCATAATATAATTACAGTACTTATAATGATTTTATGTTTCATACAAAAAATTATTTACCAGCGGCCGCCGCACTTTTTACTTTAGCGTCTTCTAAAATTTTATTGCAACGTGCATCCGAATCATCTAATATTTTTTGCGCTTTTTTGTCTGCTTCTTTCTTAGCAACCTCAGCTGCTTTTTTAGCTGCAATTTTTGCAATTGGATTTTTTGCTTGTTCTACTAAAGCATCAGCTTGTGCATAACCTTCCGTTTTTGCTTTATCAACAGCCACTTGTGTTTCCGCTTTTATTTTTTCAACTTGTGCTTGCGCATCAGCTAATATTTTTTGAGCTTCTTCGTTTGCTTTATCTTTTACGGCAGTCACAACTTGTTCTTTCACAGCTTCAACAGGTGATTTTCCATCACCTTTCATTCCAGTTTTAATAGTTGGTTTCATAACCGTTCCACCAAAGCCAACATTTACATTTACTGTTTTTGGCATGCTCACATTTGAACCTGCTGCTGCGTTTGCTTGTCCTAATAAACCACTTACCATTGATGTGGCTGCACTACCAAACATTTCGGTTGGCACAACCATTTTCCAATTGTAATCAATCGTTTGATCAAAGCCAGTTGAACCTGTAATGTCAGCTGTAATTTTATCAATCTTAACAACTACTGGTTTTCTCAACATCACTCTTCCGTCTTTAAATTCGTATTCAGCTACTACATTTTCAATATCTAAATTTTTTAATTTATCAATTTTCAAAGCTTCGCCTAATTTTTCGAAAGGAGGAAAACCACCAACCGAAACTTTTGCTGTTTTAAATACACCATTACCGTGTAATGTGGTCATTATTGGCGACATTTTAGTATCTAAATCCGCTGTAAAGTTTTCTAAAGTTGCTGTAAACATTCCTTTTGAATATTGTGCAATGGGTGCAATTTTTTGCATCGTATTAAACGTTGTAAATGTTTTTTGAATATCAAAATTCTCTGCTTTTAAATTATAACTCACAGTTGGTTTTTTAGGATTGGTTGTTTCGTAATATCCATTCATTAATAAACCACCGCCTAGCAAATTCATTTTTAAATTCGTCATATCTACTTTACGTTTTTTAACTTGGATATTTCCAACCATGTTTTCTAAAACCAAATTATCATAAAGTACTTTACCAAGATTAGCATTTAAATTAAAATCAAGATTTCCTGGTACTTCTACTACGCTCATTGCTGCTGTATCTGCTGCTACTGGAGCTGCTGCAACTGTTGATGTGGATGTAGACGACATTAATTCGGTAATATCTAATAAATTAGAATTTAAATTAAATGTACCTGCTATTAAAGAATCTTTAAATACATATTGTAAAAAATTTTCAATTTTACCATTGGCTTTAATGTCAGATTTACCAAGCATCGCATCAAATGCTGCTAACTCCACATATTGATTTGTGAAATTTAACTTCATCACATTTAATAAAACATCATAAGGTAAAGTAGAAGTTTTGTAATTCATTTTATCAATTTCTAAACTACCACTCATTGCAAATTTATCATACTCTTTTTTATCAAGACTACTCATTCTTCCAGCAGCTTTAATATCAGCTTTTACAATACCACTCATGTTATCTCCTTTTTCTAAAGGCACAAAATCTTTCACCGAATTTAAATCAATAATGGCTTTTATTTCGGCCGATAAATCAGGGTCTGAAATTGGTGTTTTTACGTGAGCCCACATATCAATAGGATTTCCAGCCATATTTAAATGAAATTTATTTACGTCGATGGTTGTTGCATCTAAATAATTTTTCTTGTTTTCTACATGCACATCAATATTAATATCATTCACCGATTTTGGTAATGAAGGATATTTAAACATCGCTTTTTCAATTCCTAAATTAATTGCAAAAGATGGATAGGTATTTTTTGTACTATCTTTTTCGCTATGCATCGTTCCATTTGCCATACCATCTAACTTCAACTTACCTTCTGTTTTTACACTCGCAAAATCTTTACTATACACACTCGGTATTAAAGATAAAATAGATTTAAATTCGGTTTGCTTAGCTGCAAATTTAATATCCATATTGATGTCGTCAGTTGGCATTGCTACAAATCCATCAAATGATAATCCTAAATCATTTAAATCAAATTCATTTTCTTTAAATGTAAATTTCATTTTTGGCTTATCCATATCTAAATCTGCTTTAAAACGCATTTTAGCTTTTTTCAAATAATCTACGCCACCATAAGAAACACTTGTTTCAGCAATTTCTAATAAGTTGTTTAATGTAAAAATATCTTGAGTAAAATCGCCACTCATTTTATAATTCATATCATTTAAATTCGCGTATGTATTTCCTTGAATATCATTGTAAGTAATTTTAGCATGATTAATTTCTAATGATTTTAATTTCATTGCAAACTTAGATGCAGCTGTATCAGCTGGTGTTGCAGCTTGCGCTGTATCGGTACTTGCTTTTGCAATATCCCAACTTGCTTTACCTTCATGGTTTACAGTAGCATTAATATGTGGCTCATCAACAATTAAAGAATTGATTTGGTATTTATCGCCAGACAATACGCTCTTTAAATTTAAATCGAACGATAATTGTTTAATATACGCTAAGGTATCGCCAGCAAATGGTTCAATATTAATAACACTCACGTTTTGAATTTTAAATCTAAAATCAGGAAAAGAACTAATTAGGGTTAAATCAAATTGTCCGAAATCAACTTTAGCATTTAAACTTTTGTTAGCCTCATCTTTAACAAGCTGAACTAATTTATCTTTAAAAATAAATGGTGCTGCAATCACAGCAATTAATAATACAAGAAATGTAATTCCTGTCCATTTAAAAATTCTTTTAATTAAGCTTTTCTTTTTTTTAGGTTCTGTGCTCATAGTGTTTTATCAAAATTTGAATTACGAATATAGCGATTATAAAATCATAGAATAATACTGATAATCATAAAAAAAAATAATTATTATCGAAAAAAATAGGAGTTTTGTCTAATAAATAGATTATTTCATGTTAATAAACTTATATTTATTGCTAAATCAATATAGAATGAAAAATTTTACTGTCCTTTTTTTATTAATAAGTCTCATTAATTATGGACAAATAAATGGTTATGCAAAAGTTACTGCTATTAACGGTGGAGCAACTACCTTAACTGTTACTAATGTAAATGAGGCTGCACATACATTTACGGTTGGTGGAAATGTGATTGTTATGCAAATGCAGGACGATGTCATTGGCACAAACACAACCAATGTAAGTACTTTCGGTAACTTAGGAAGTATTGCAAATGCTGGTAATTTTGAAATTAGAACAATTACTTCTCGCTTACCAGCCGTAGGAACGCCTACATCCATCACATTAAATGCGGGATTAATTAATACCTATAATGTTGGGGCTAATTCATCAGTACAACTTATTACTTTCAGAAACATGGGAGTAAATTATACAACAACAGGAACTATTACAGGATTAGCATGGAATGGAAATGTAGGTGGCGTTATCGCATTTGAGGTTACAAATATTTTAACTTTAAATCATAGCGTGTCGGCTGATGCCATTGGATTTAGAGGGGGCGCAAGGTCGAATGATAACGGTGGGCCAGTATGTGCTGCAGGCAATTCACTTCCTTACATGGCAAATAATGCGAATCAAGGATGGAAAGGAGAAAGTATTTACAAAAACACAAATACATTATTTAATAATTCGAGAGGGAAAATATTAACTGGTGGCGGTGGTGGAAATGATCACAACGCTGGTGGCGGTGGCGGTGGAAATTATACTACTGGTGGCCAAGGTGGTAATGGATATAATAACTGTGTTGCATTTCCAGGTGGAGGATTAGGGGGGATTTCGTTATCTGCTTCAATTTCTGGTAGCAGAGTTTTTATGGGAGGAGCTGGAGGCGGAGGTCAACAAAACAACACGGTTGGATCAGCTGGAGGTAATGGTGGTGGAATTGTTCTAATAAAAGCAACTGTATTAGCCACAAATACGGTTTGTGTTAGTCCAATTAAAATAACAGCCAATGGTCAATCGGCCGCAAATACCGGTAATGATGGCGCAGGTGGTGGCGGAGCTGCTGGCAGTATCATATTACAAATAACAACTTATTCGGCAAATCCTGCATGCCCTATTGCCATAAATGCAAATGCTGGAAATGGAGGAAACGGAATGGATGGAGCTGCACATGCTGGCGGCGGCGGCGGCGGACAAGGAGCAATCATATTTTCTGCTGCTCAACCTACGGTAAATATTACAACAACCACTAATAATGGCACACCAGGAACAGATAATAGCGGAGGAGTTGTTTCAGGAACATCAGGAGGTGGAATTAATGGGAGCGGAATTATTCCTTCGTCAAGTGGCGTTTTACCAATTGAGTTACTAAATTTTGAAGGGCAAAAAGAAGCTTCAAAAGTGAAATTATTTTGGACAACTTCTATAGAAAAAGATAATGACTATTTTACAGTTGAAAGAAGTTCGGATGGTTTAAATTTCAATAGCATTGGAAGTTTAAAAGGCAAAGAGAATAGTTTAGTCAATGTAAATTATGAGCTTTATGATAACAATCCATTATCTGGGATAAACTATTATAGATTGAAACAAACTAATCTTAACAAAACCTATAAATATTCCCAAACAATTACAATCCAATTTAACGATGATTATAATTTTTCAATTTTCCCAAATCCCATTAATAATAATCAATCCTTATTAATTAAATTAAATAATTCATTTAAATCTCAAGTAGAATTAAATATATATGATGGGTCAGGTAAAATTGTTATAAGTAGAACTCTAAAATTACTTGAGCAAAAAGAAATTACAATTGAAAATTTAAACTTATCCTCTGGTTTGTATATTGTTCGCTTAAATAACGATTTCATGAACATTACAAAAAAACTAATAGTTGAATAATTATTAGTTTTTTATTCCATTTCGTTTTTAAATTTCAATTCGAAATGTGTTCCATTATCATTTATGAAAACTGAAGTTCCGTTTAATTGCTCAGTTAAAGCACCAATAACTGAAACGCCAAGCGATTGCTTCTTATCATAACCGTCTGGCAACCCTACGCCATTATCTTTCACAATTAATTTAAAGTCATTATTATTGTTTTGGAATGATACATCAATGCATCCATCAACTTTATTTAGGAATGCATGTTTATAACAATTAGTTAATAATTCATTCAATATTAATCCACATGGAATAGCAGCATTAATGCTTAGGGATGTATTAATAATACTTGTCTTTATTTTAATCGCATTTGCAATGGTAGGATAAGATTTACTTATTTCATTTATTAATTCATTTGCATAATTATTAAAATCAATGTCATTTAAATTACTGTTTTTATATAACTGATTATGAATTGAAGCCATTGATTGTATCCTATTTCGGCTTTCGATTAATGTGCTTTTTGCATCAATGTGCAAATCGTCATTTATTTTCAAATTAATTAATCCAGAAATAATAGCCAAATTATTTTTAACTCGGTGGTGGAGCTCTGCCAATAATACATTTTTTTCGTTTAGAGCTTTTTGGATTGAATCTTCTGCCTCTTTTTGTTCCTCAATTCGCTTTTCATACAAATAACTTTCTTTCAAATTATTTTTCGCCATGAGGTACGTAAAAAAACCAACAGCTCCAGCACTAAAAGGCAAATTAAACATAAACATTTGGTAACGTTTTTCATCGGTCAAAAATTGACTTCTAAATATTAAATGATTGGTTAAAATATTTATCATCAAAAAAACAAATATTAACACAAAAAGCACTACCATCACTTTCTTATCCTCTCTAATATCGAAAATAAAGGCAATGGCTAATATAAGTGGGAAATGGTACAGATAAGTTCCTGAATCTGTTCCTGAATATGAATCAAAATAAAAAATTGAAAAACTTAATATTGTGAAGAAAAAAGAAATGGCAAAACGGTGATAATGTAACTTGTTAAGATAAAACGTTAGCAGGCAAATTAAAACCAGACCTTCAATTAACACAGCTGAAAAAAAATCACCAAGCAAAAAATTATTTATTCCACTAAATAAAAAAATTAAAATTCCAACAAAAATAAACTGATTGGAAAGTGTAATTCTTTTTATTAAAATATCATCATATTCACTTTTAACTCCAATAGAAGAAATGCTATTCCAAAATTTAGGAGTCATATTTATTTGCTTAAAATTTTAAATTCAGTTCTTCTATTCTCTTGTCTTCCATCTTCAGTATCATTAGTAGCAACTGGCACAGTTTCGCCATAACCTTTTGCTACCAATCTATCTGATGAAATTCCTTTTTCTATCAGATAAGCAACAACCGATTGTGAACGCGATTGAGATAATTTTTGATTATAATCATCACTTCCTTTACTATCTGTATGACTACCTAACTCAATTTTCAAAGTAGGATTATCAGTTAATAGTTTTATTAAGCGATTCAATTCATTTGCTGATTCTGATCTAATCGTTGCCTTATCAAAATCAAAGAAAATATTACGCAAGGCGATTGTTTTTCCAATGTCAATTCTCTTAAGTTCTACATTTTTTTCAATTTCTTGAAAATTTGCAGAAGCCGGCAAATCAAAATTTTCGGAATGGAATAAATAACCATCACGTTTTACAACAATACCATAGTTTGTACCCGAAGGCAAAGACACCAAATATTTACCAGTTGTACTATTAGATTTGAAGGTTGCAATTAATTCATTTTTAACATTATCAATTAACTCAATTTGAGCTTCCAAAGGCTGTTTTGTTTGTTCATCAGAAATTACCCCTTTTAAGATAGTCATCTTTGGCCCTGAACTGGCTATCTTTTCAGCCTTAAATTCGGTGACTGGAGCTGTTACGGTTGCTAATAAATTATCTTCATTCATTAAAAGCGGTTGCTTTTCGGGACCTAAAAACGTTATTTTATAAATATCTTTATCGCCATAGCCACCAGGTTTCGAGGATGCAAAATATCCATGATGCCCACTTCCATTTATAACAAAATAGACATCATCATCTGCGCCATTAATTGGGTAACCTAAGTTTTGTGGCTCACTCCATTTTCCATTCTCATAAACAGATTTAAAAATATCAAAACCTCCCATTGTTTTATGACCCTTTGAACTGAAGTAAAGTGTTTTTCCATCAGGGTGAATAAATACACCATCTTCAGCATATTTTGTATTGATCATTGGTCCAATGTTGATTGCAGTTCCCCAATCTCCTTTAGCATCTTTATCAGAATAGTAAATATCTCTATCGCCAGAACCTCCTTCTCTATCACTAACAAAATAAAGACGTTTAGCGTCATAAGACAAACAAGCGGAAGACTCATGAAACTTTGAATTAATGTTTTTATTTAGATGCTCTGGTTTTGTCCAGTTAGCTCCAATTAAATTACTTACGTATAAATCTCCGCCATCTTTCTCTTTAAACTTATATACAAATAAAACAGTACCATCAGCAGATAATCCAGCTGTAGCATCATGCTCTTCACTATTAACAATTGGACCAAAATTTTGTGCTAAAGCCCACTCTCTTCCTTTTTTATATGAAATATATAAATCTTCCATAAAGCCACCATTCTGCTCATCTTGCTTTCCACCAGTTGTTGAATTACGACAAGCTGTATAGGCAATCATAGATTCATCAGCCGTAATAAATGCACTATACTCAGGAAAAGAAGAGTTAATGTTTGGCCCTAAATTATCAACAAAAATTCGTTGTGGATTTGCAACTTCTAGTTTCCCAACCAAACACTCCTGAATTTTTTTATTAACATCCTCAATTGCTAAAGCATTTCCTTTAACATTAGTATTTAAGAAATTGAGATATGATTGATAATATTTAATAGCATTATCCCATTTTAAATTAAGTTGACATGCCCAAGCTAAATAATACAAAACATCTTGAGGTACTTTTCCACCTAATGAGTTTGCCTTTTCAAGATAAGTTATTGCATCTGGCGAATGTTCATTTAAATTAAAGGTCGCAACACCCATCATGTAATTTAATTCTGCATTGTTTGGATTGAAATCCTGAGCCAATTTTAATAATGGCTGGGCTTGCTTAAAGTAAATGTCGCCTACATTTCTATAATCATTTCTACTAACAGGATATATTTTATGAGTAGAAGTATAATACTCCAAAATAAGATTACTTTCTTTTACACCAAGATTAAAGGCATCTCTTCCATCCTCCAGATTTCTTTTTGCATCTTTTAATTGATCTTTTTTATCAGGGAAATTAGCTTTTTCAAATTCTATATTTTGTGCATTTGATATGTAAAATGACACGTATAAAAAAGCAATTATTATATTTTTAAATTTCATGTGTTTCATCTTTTTAATGTTCTGATTTATTAATCGCATAAGCCCGAAGAAAAACTTTTTCCTTCAGAAACACCTAATTCTTTAGCTTTTTTCCAATCCTCACAGGCTCCATTTTCATCTTTTAATAATTGTTTTGCAATTCCACGATTTACAAATGCAACGCCCATTTTTGCATCCGCTTGAATTGCCTTATTAGCCCATTCGACAGCAACTTTATAATCTTTCTTTTTAATATACGCTGATGCCATATTACACATTGCTAACGCATAATCTCTTTTATACTTAAGTGCTTCGTCAAAATCAGAAATTGCACCAGCAAAATCATTACTATTTAATTTTGCAGTTCCACGATTGTTGATGGCTACGTAATAATCAGATTTAATAGCAATTGCTTTATTATATGCTAAAATAGCTCCAGCATTATCGCCTTTATTGCGCTTACAAGAACCTAAATTATTATAAGAAAAATATAATTTAGGATCTATTGATACTGCTTTTTCGTAATCTGCAATTGCTCCCATATCATCACCTAACATTTTTTTTGCTGAGGCTCTATCATTATATGCATAAGCATAATCTGCTTTCGCCGCAATTGCGCCGTTATAATCAACAATCGCTTCTTTATACATTTGGTCTTCAAATTTTAACTGGCCATTTAAATAAAAGGCTTTACTATACGTTTCATCAATTAATGTGGTTCTACTTAAGTAGGTTTTACAAGAATCTTTTTTATGCAAAGCATAAAAACTTTGAGCTTTTCCAAATAAAGCGTCAGTATAGGTTGGTTTTAAAGCTAAGGCTTTGTTATAATCATCAATTGATGCTTCGTAGTTTTTTGAATCGAATTTTGCAAACCCGCGACCATAAAATGCCTTTTCAAAAGCTGGGTTTAGAACGATAGCTTTAGTAAAATTCTCTATCGCCATGTTATGCTCCTTTTTCCCTATATATTCTAAGCCCTGATTATAAAGATTTTCAGCTTCTTGAATTGGAGTTAAAGCCGTTTTTACTTTAACGGTATCTTGCGATTGACCATATAAACACATCCCACAAAATAAGATGAAGAAACTATTTTTTATCATTTTGTTACTTTTCATAAAATTAAAGATAATAAAAAATTAGTAAAATAACAGTTAAAAATTAAGGTAATACTCTTTGGTAAATTCTCTATATTCTTTGGTGTAATTGTGTCTTACATTATCTTCAATAACAAGTGTATCCTCAGAAAACTCACTTGGCGTATATTCAAATTGCATTAAATGTCGTTTATCCGTTCCTTTATCAGTGCGAGATTTTACTCGAAGAAGTTTTGATAAAAACAATCCTTTTTTTTGAGCCAATGTTCTAAACTTTTCGGCTTCTAAGGTTGGCAAAATAAGACAAAACTTACCGGAAACATCTAACAATTTTATGACGCCATCTATTAACTCTTCAAAAGGTAAGACGTCGGCATGCCTAGCATTAGAGCGCTGCTCATCAGTTGACTTATAAGATTGTTCAAAAAATGGAGGATTGGAAACAATCAATTGATATTTCGAATCAGAAATATTAGAATATGATTGAAGTGAGCTATGAATAATTTTTATTTGATCTCTAAACTTACTCTCTTCAACATTTTCCTTGGCCTGCTGTGTAGCTTGCAAATCAATATCTATCCCAACAATTTCAGCAGTCGTTTTTTGAGCTAACATTAATGCGATTACACCAGTTCCAGTTCCAATATCCAATATCTTTTTTTCATTACTTGGATGAACCCAAGCACCTAATAAAACTGCATCGGTGCCAACCTTCATGGCGCATTTGTCTTGCTTTATATTAAATTGTTTAAACGCAAAAACAGTGTTTGGCATATACCATAATTAGTGTTGTGAGATATATAAAGTTAAAAACAATTTTAATATATAAAAGTTTAGATTGAGAATTTTTCTAATTTTATTTAGACAAATTTAATGAAACCTATACTTTATATATTACTCTTAGTTCAAATTAATTTAAATGCTCAACTAAATATTGATGCTGTTTTAAATGATTATAAAAAGGATGTTGACCTCAAACACGCTAGTTATGGATTATGCGTTATTGACTTAAAAACTAAAAAAATTATTAAAGAATACAATTCAGATTTGTCTTTAATACCCGCAAGTACTTTAAAAATAGTAACGACGGGAGCCGCATTAGGGATATTGAAAAAAGACTTTACTTATAAAACTAATTATTCAATTTTATATAAAGGAGATAGTATAAAATCATCTGATATGATTGGATTAAAAATAATTGGCAGCGGTGATCCAAGTTTTAATTCAAATTACTTTTACACGAGTGATTCTTTGTTTTTTTCAGGGATTATAAAAAAAATAAAATCAACAGGAATAAAAAAAATAAATTCCATTAGTATTGACAATTCATACTTCGACAATACTGTTCCAAGTACATGGATTTGGGGAGATATAGGGAATTATTTTGGAGCAGGAGCAAACGGTCTCTCTTATAAGGATAATAAATTTTCTATTTTCTACTCAAGTTCGGCGCCTAATACTAAAGCGAAAATAGAAAGTATTAAACCAGATTATTTTTCTAAAAAAATAAATTTAAAATCAGATGTATTAAGTTATGGAACTGAAGATGAAGCTTATGTTTATGGAAATCCTTATGAGTTTACTAGAACGGTAAGCGGAACCATACCACCAAATAAATCAAACTATGAAGTTGAAGCCCAAATGCCTGCTCCAGAAGAGTTTTTTAAGTTTGAGTTGATTGCATCGCTTCAAAATAATAATTTATTTCAATCGAAAGAATCATCGGAAACATTCGCAAATTCAGAAGATAAAACAATAAAGTCGAAATGGATTTATACACATTCAAGTCCAAAACTTGAAAAAATTATTTTTTATACAAACACCAAAAGCAATAATCATTATGCAGAAAGCTTATTAAAAACAGTTGGCGCTATAAAATCCAACAAGCAAGGAACAACTCAAAATGGGATAGATGCAATAAAAAAATATTGGGAAAATAGAGGCATTGATGTTAGTGGTTTAAATATGGCTGATGGCAGTGGCCTATCACGAGCAAATACAATTACAACAAAAATTCAAGCTGAAATACTGACTGTGATTTACTATGATAGCTTAATGTACGAAGCATTTAACAATTCGTTGCCAATAGCTGGCAAAAATGGAAGTATGACAAACCTTTGCAAAGGAACTTTTGCTGAGAATAATATGCGTGCAAAAACTGGGTATATCAATAGAGCAAGAGGATATTGCGGATATGTAAAAACTAAATCAGGGAAAAATTTAGCGTTTTCGGTGTTATTTAATAATTTTGATTGTAGTCCAAAAGAAATGAAATTAAAAATAGAAAAGCTCTTAGTTTCTTTAGTGGAACTTTAAGTTATTTATAAAGCATTCTTAATTTTTTATATTTTAAATAGGTTGCATAAGCTGAAATTCTTGAAACTAAAAAGCCAGTTTTCCCGTCTAAAAAACCTAAATGCAATAAATAATGATCAATAAACTTTGCTATTGGATTTACAACTAATTTATAAATTGGCGCCTTTTTGCCTTTTTCAAAATAAGCTTTTGAAGCAATGGTTGTGAAATACTCAACTTGTTTGTAATGGTCCGCAATACTATTTATGCTATAATGCAAAATATCTCCTTTTAAATGTCCTGTTTTTTTATCACCTTCAAATAATTCATACTTATCATGTGGGTTTGTGCCAGTCCAATGCCCTTTAGAACTATCCCACAATCTTAATTTTTTATCCGGATACCAATTACAATGATGCACCCAATTACCACAATAATTAGTCAGTCGATTCATATAATAACCATCACAATTAAAATTACCTTTAATTGTAAGTATTGATTTTACAAGCGTTTCATCCAGTGCTTCATCTGCATCTAACGACAAGACATATTTATTAGTGGCATAAGAAATGGCCCTGTTTTTTTGTTGAATATGGCCATCAAACGCATGTTCAAAAAAATTAACACCCAAACTCAAACATATCTCCTTGGTTTTATCTTTGCTAAAAGAATCAAGCACAATAATTTCATCAGCAATTTGCTTTACAGATTGAATACATCGAGCAATATTCTTCTCTTCATTAAATGTAATTATGACTACAGATATTTTTGACATTCTGTAAATTTAATATTTTGTTAGTTTATAAACCTACAAACATTAAATTTGTTTTTCAATGAGTTTAACACAAGCAAATACTACTTTAAAAAATAGACTATTTATATTAGGCTTAATTATACTATTTTGCCTTGTCTACTTTAAATTAATTTATGCTGATTTTATTAGCTGGGATGATCCTGAATATATTTTAGAAAATAAAGATGTGCATTCTAATAATTTAAAAGCACTCGCAACAAAATTTTATATAGGAAATTATCATCCACTTACCATGATTAATTATGCAATTGATTGGAAATTGTTTGGAGGAAATGCATTGGGTTACCACATTGAAAATTTGATTTGGCATTTTGTAAATTCCATTTTAGTTTTTTATGTTATATCAAAATTAGTGAAGGATAAAGGTTTAGCCTTATTAATAACGATTGTTTTTACCTTTCACCCCATTCAAATAGAAACCATTGCTTGGATTGCAGAACGTAAAAATTTATTGGCAACTTTTTTTATTCTTATTTCATTTCTGATTTACTTAAAACACACACAAAACAAAAGAACATTTTACTTAGTAATTACTTTAGTGTTTTTTTGTTGTTCGTTACTTTGTAAACCTTCATTTATCTTATTTCCATTTATCTTATTATTAATTGATTGGCACTTAAATCAAACTATCTCAAAACAGAAAATTTTCCAAAAAATTCCATTTGCTATAATTTCAATTTTATTTTCTATTATAACTTTAAAGGCTCAGCAAACTGGTGGATTTATAAATGAAAATCATTCCTTTCAAATTCATGAAAAGATTGGATATGCAGGTTATGCAATTGGGCAATACATTTATCATTTTTTCAATCCAATTAATTTATCAGTTATTTACCCTTATCCTCAAAACAAACCGTTTGGGTTAATTATTGGTTATGCTATTATTGTATCCGTTATTTTTACAATTTATAAAGCCTATCGTTCAAATAAAACAGAGGTCTTTTTCGGATTATTATTTTTCCTTATAAATATCCTATTAGTACTTCAATTTGTGCCCTTTGGAGAAGTATTATCAGCTGATCGTTATATGTACTTCGCATTAATTGGTTTAAGCTGGTCAATTTTCCATATTATAAAATTATCGAAAAAACAGATTACACGAATTTCAATTTTACTAATTATTGTTTTAGGAAGTTTATCATTTTTAAGAGTTAATGTTTGGCAAAACAGTATTTCATTATACAAAGATATTCTTGTAAAAAACCCTCATTCATATATTGCACTTAACAGTATCGGTGCTGAATACATGAAGAAAAAAGAATTTAAATTATCAGAGAAATATTACAATCAATCTATTAACGAAAACACTCAGTTTTATAAATCTTATTATAACAGAGCCCTTTTATATTCAATTACAAATGAAACTAAAAAAGCAATAGACGATTATACTAAATCTATTGAATTAGCTAATTATTACAAAGCATATATTGGAAGGGCTAATATATATTACTTGATAAAAGATTTTCCAAAAGCGATGTCTGATGCTGAAATAGCTTTGGACATAAATGATAATAACCCAAAAGCTAATTTTGTTTTAGCAAACTGTTATGACGATTTAAATCAATTAGAAAAAGCGTTGTATCATTATAATAAAGCAATAGCATATAATACGGAAGATGCCTCTCTTTATTTAAGAAGAGGTGTTTTATATGGTAAACAACAACAATTTGATGCTTGTTTAAGAGATTTAGAAATTTCCACAACTTTAAATTCTAATTATGCAGAAGCATATTATTGGAAAGGGGTTGCAAAAGTCAATTTAAAACAAAATCCGTGTTCAGAGTTTAAAAAAGCCTTAGAATTAGGTTTTAATGAGGCTCAAAAACCTTTAACGAATTACTGCCGTTAAAACAGTTCTATTTTAGTAATTTAGCACCGTCAATAATATTTTACACATTGGAAATTAAAGCCTTAAATACTTGGATAACAAAAGATAATGAACCTCTTATAATTGCTGGTCCGTGTGGTGCAGAAACATACGAGCAAGTCATTGAAACCGCAAAATTATTACATGAGATAAAATCCATAAAGTTATTTAGAGCTGGTATTTGGAAACCGCGTACCCGCCCTAATTCATTTGAAGGCGTTGGCGAAGAAGGATTAATATGGTTAAAAGACGTTCAAAAACAGTTTAATTTTAAAACAACTGTGGAAGTAGCTAATGCTCAACATACAGAATTAGCCTTAAAACATGGCGTTGACGTTTTATGGATTGGCGCGAGAACAACAGGAAATCCTTTTAGTGTGCAAGAAATTGCTGATGTTTTAAAAGGAGTTGACATTCCAGTATTTATAAAAAATCCAATTCACGCCGACTTACAATTATGGATTGGCGCTATTGAACGAATGTCAAATTCAGGTATTACTAAATTAGCCGCCATTCATAGAGGATTTCATTATGCTGGAAAAACAAAATATCGCAATAAACCATTATGGGAAATTGCACTTGAATTAAAAACCTTGTTACCTCAATTGCCTATTATTTGCGACCCTAGTCATATCAGTGGAAACAGAGAATTAATTGCACCTGTTTCACAAAAGGCTTTAGATTTGGGAATGAATGGATTAATGATTGAATCACATGTGAATCCTTCTGTTGCTTTAAGCGATGCTCAACAACAATTAACACCAGTTGCTTTAAGCGATTTATTATCCAATTTAGTTTACAGGCAAGTGACTTCTAAAAATCCAGAATGCACTAATAAACTGGAGGATTTTAGAAATATGATAAATGAAATTGACGACGAATTACTAAATATTCTTAAAAAAAGAATGCATGTGATTGAACAAATTGGAGATTATAAAAAAGAACATCATATAACCATTTTTCAATTAGAACGTTGGAAACAAATTTTAGAAAGCAGACCGAAATGGGCTGAAAAAATTGGTGTTCCTGTAGCATTTACTGAAAAAGTATGTCAATTATTACATGAGGAATCTATCAGAATTCAAACTGAAATTATGAATAAAAAATAAAATTAATTAATACTATTCACTATGTAATTCAAATTATTGAATAAGCTTGATTCATTTTTTTTTAATCCTATTAATTTTAATCCTAATGGTGATTTATTAGAAATTACAAAAATAGATTTCTCATCAACAACTATTTTACCAAGAGCTGTTGCAATAAAAAAAGAACCTTGATTGGTTTCAATATAGCTTCCTAGAACAACACTTGTAGTGAGCGAATTAAAATTTATAGCATGATATTCTTTAATTTGAAATTCTATTTCCTTTATTTGACTTCCTAATTTTTCTTGCTCAAGATGCATCATCGCTTTCGACGTTTCGTGTTTATCACCAACGGTACTTTTTGTTTCATTTTTAGATGCTTCATTTAAGTCGGCCATCATGAGATTTAAACTCTCCAATTTTTCAACCAAAACAGTTAACACGTTTGTAATAATCCTCTGTTTAAAATCCTTCATTTTATAGGTTAAAGGGATAAAAGTAAATTTTAATTAACAATTTAACTAAATCTGTTAAAAATTAAATAGATCGCAACTCGCTTTATACCATATCTTAGACATCCTAATTATGGCAAAAACAACAGAGGTTAAAGAAACCCCATTAATGAAACAATACAACGACATTAAGGCGAAATATCCTGATGCGATTTTGTTATTTAGAGTTGGAGATTTTTACGAAACTTTTGGAGAAGATGCTATAAAAGCTTCTAAAATACTTGGAATTACGCTCACAAAGCGTGCTAATGGTCAAGCAACATTTATTGAACTAGCTGGTTTTCCTCATCATTCTGTTGACACTTATTTACCTAAGTTAGTTCGTGCTGGTTATCGTGTGGCAATTTGCGACCAATTAGAGGATCCTAAATTAACGAAAAGCATTGTAAAACGTGGCGTTACAGAATTAGTAACTCCAGGTGTTACGTTTAATGATAAAGTACTTGAACATAAAACAAATAATTTTTTATCAAGTATTTATTTTGAAAAAGATAAAGCAGGTATTTCATTTTTAGATGTTTCAACAGGAGAATTCTTAATAGCAGAAGGCACGTTGACGTATATTGAAAAATTAATTCAAACGTTTAAGCCGAATGAAATTTTGGTTGAAAAATCGAAACGGCAAACCCTAGTGAATTTAATTGGGGAGAATTTTTATGTATTCGCGCTTGATGATTGGGCTTTTACATATGACTTTGGTTACGAATCCTTAATTAAACAATTTGGAACTAATTCTTTAAAAGGATTTGGAATAGAACAATTTAATAATGCTATTGCTTCTTGCGGTGCTATGTTGCATTATTTGGGAGAAACAAAACATGATAAATTACAACACATCACAAATATATCACGTATTGAAGAAGATCAATATGTTTGGTTAGATCGCTTTACTGTTCGTAATTTAGAATTGTTTGGATCGAGTCATGATAATGGTAAATGTTTAATTGATGTTATAGACCATACTGTAACGCCTATGGGATCAAGACTTTTGAAACGTTGGCTGGCATTACCACTAAAACAAGTTGATTTAATTAATGAGCGTTTAGAAGTGGTAGATTTTTTTATTTCAAATAAAATAAAGCAATCCGAATTAAGAGCATTATTAAAAGACATTGGCGATTTAGAACGATTGATTTCAAAAGTTTCTGCAGGTAAAATAAATCCTAGAGAATTAGTTCAATTAAAAAGATCGTTAACTTTAATTGAAAACATAAAAGAACAAATTCAGAATTGTGAAAATAAATCTCTCAAAAAAATAAACGATCAATTAAATCCATGTTTAGTTATGCGTAACCGTTTGGATACCGAACTAAATGAAGAAGCACCTATTTTATTACATAAAGGGAATGTTATCAATAAAGGAATTAATAGTGAACTTGATGAATTAAGAGCAATCGCCTATTCAGGAAAAGATTATTTATTACAAATACAACAACGTGAAATAGAACGTACTGGAATTTCATCACTAAAAATTTCTTATAATAATGTATTTGGTTACTATTTAGAAGTAACTAATGCGCATAAAGACAAAGTTCCAACTGACTGGATTCGTAAGCAAACATTAACAACAGCAGAGCGATACATAACTCCAGAATTAAAAATATATGAAGAAAAAATATTAGGGGCTGAAGATAAAATTGCATTGTTAGAACAATCAATTTACACAAACTTAGTAAACGATTTAATAGAATACATTGTGCCAATTCAATTGAATGCTAACTTAATAGCAAGATTAGATTGTTTATCATCATTCTCTTCCTTAGCAACCGAAAATAATTATTCTAAACCGACAATAACGGATTCATTCGCTTTAAATATTGTGGATGGAAGGCATCCTGTTATTGAAAAACAACTACCAATTGATACTAGTTATGTAAGTAATTCAGTTTATTTAGATAACGAAACACAACAATTGATGATGATTACAGGTCCAAATATGAGTGGTAAATCTGCTTTATTGAGACAAGTAGCATTAATAACTTTAATGGCACAAATAGGCTGTTACGTTCCTGCAAAATCTGCTGAGATTGGCATCGTTGATAAAATTTTTACGCGTGTTGGTGCTAGTGATAATATCTCTTCAGGAGAATCAACTTTTATGGTTGAAATGAATGAAACTGCCAGTATTTTAAATAATTTAAGTAATCGAAGTTTAATATTATTAGATGAAATTGGTCGTGGAACTTCAACTTACGACGGTATTTCAATTGCATGGGCAATTGCTGAGTACATTCATTCACAACCCATAAATAAAGCAAAAACGTTATTTGCAACTCATTACCATGAGCTCAATGAAATGACAACTTATTTTCCACGGATTAAAAATTACAATGTATCTGTTAAAGAATTGAATAATAAAATCATTTTTTTAAGGAAATTACAAGAAGGCGGCAGTGAACATAGTTTTGGAATACATGTTGCCCGAATGGCTGGAATGCCAAAGGAAGTTTTAGATAGAGCCAATGATATTTTGAAAAAATTAGAAAAAGATCATGAACTTGAAATTTCTGATTCGGATGTTACCGTAAAAACGAGTTCTGATGCTATTAAAACCAAATCAAAAAGTGATTACCAATTAAGCTTTTTTCAACTAAACGACCCTGTTTTAGAGCAAGTTAAAGAAGAATTACTAAAAGTTGATATTAATATTTTGACCCCAGTAGAAGCCTTAATGAAGTTGAATGATATAAAACGCTTATTAGGAGCCTAATTTTTATTAAAAAAAATTTTGCCAAGCTAAAAAATCACTTATCTTTGCACTCCAATTTAAATATTGGCCGTTCATTAAAATAAAATTACAAGCGAAAGTAGCTCAGTTGGTAGAGCGTAACCTTGCCAAGGTTAAGGTCGCGGGTTCGAGACCCGTCTTTCGCTCAAAAGCATGTTATTAGATTGCTTTTAATCAAGAATGCCCTGGTGGTGGAATTGGTAGACACGCAGGACTTAAAATCCTGTGTCTTCGCGGACGTACGGGTTCAAGTCCCGTCTGGGGTACAAGCAAAATCAAGCCTTTCAGAGATGAAAGGCTTTTTTGTTGCTTCTAATTTCTATAGAATTTTATTTTAGATTGGGCAGTTTCAAAAAAATGATAAAAAATGCAGTAAAACGTTTTAACGGTTTATTTCAGTTTGGATTTTGAAAATTTGTCTATCGAAATATTACTGACATAGCTAAATGTTTATTGGTGTTTAATTAGGCAGACAAAATACATAAGATTAAAAAATAAGGAGCTTAAAATTAGTTTTTTATTTTGCGAAGAAATCCTCCGCTTTATATCGTTCCTTGATTTATTGTAAGAACATTTTGTTTAAATTTACGGTAGTGTAGGCTTACTAATCTATCATAGAAAACAGTATGAAAAACAGTATATTTATTACAGTTGGTCTTTTCTTTTCAATGTCAATTTTTGGACAGACTCAGTCTGTAAGTTTAAAAATTTCACATTTAACAGGCGACTTTTACGTTTTCACAACTTATAGAACATTTAAAGGCAAGCCCATGTCTTCAAATGGTATGTATGTGCTGACTGATAAAGGCGTAATAATGATTGACACTCCTTGGGATACCACTCAGTTTCAACCATTGTTGGATAGCATTGAAATTAAACATAAGAAAAAAGTTGCTTTATGTATTGCAACACATTCTCATGAAGACCGAACAGGAGGACTTGAATATTTTAAACAAAAAGGCATTAAGACATTTACAACAAAGCAAACTGACTCAATTTCAGAAAAACGTGGAGAAAAGAGAGCTGAGTTTGGTTTTAAAAATGATACCACTTTTAAAGTGGGGCAATATTCTTTTCAAACATTTTATGCAGGTGCAGGACATACACAAGACAATATTGTAATTTGGTTTAGCAAGAATAAAATTCTTTATGGAGGTTGTGTTGTAAAAAGTGTTGAAGCAACTGACCTTGGTTACATTGGCGAATCAAATTTGAAAATTTGGTCAACCACATTGAATAAAATTAAGGAGAAATGTAAAAAACCAAATTTCATCGTAACAGGGCATCAGGATTGGACAAGTATAAAATCAATCGATCACACTTTAGAACTTTTGCAACAACACAAATAGCACATTTAATTTTGAAATAATGCCATCATGAGCATTTGCAAAATACTAAAACTATGATTAGATATTTTATAACATTAGCATTCATAATTTTCTTTAATATTTCCAATGGGCAAACAACTGCTCAGTTTGCAGACAGCATTAGAATAAAATACAAAATACCTGAACTCGCATACGCTGTATTGTCATCTGACTCAATTATTGAACTTAAAGTACTTGGGTTTCATAAAGTAAATACCAAATCTAAAGCTCAAATAAGTGATAGATTTAGAATAGGTTCGAATACTAAAACAGTTACCAGTTATATTGCAGCATTGATGGTAAAACAAGGCAAAATAAAATGGGATACGAAATTCTTCGATCTCTACCCTGAATTAAAACAAAAAAGCAATGCCGCATATTATGATTACACACTTCAAGACTTTATAACATTTCGTGCAAACTTAATGAGTTGGACATACACTTATGAAACCCCAACGGAAAAAGAAATTAAAGGGGATGAACAAAATCAGCGATATGAATTTGTTTCTTGGGTTTTACAACAAAACCCAGATACAACAAAAAAAGTTACGTATTGGTCAAATCCGAGTTATGTCGCAGTAGGATTAATGCTTGAAAAAGTAAGTGGAAAGGATTACAAAAAGCTTGTTACTGAATTAGGCAACGAACTAAATATCACATTTGGTTTTGGGCAACCTAATAACATAGATAAAAATGAACCTTGGGGTCATGACGAGAATTTAATTCCTGAAAAGCCTTCTCAAAATTACAAACTGAATTGGCTATCCTCAGCAGGTAACATAAATGTTAGTTTGCCTGATTATTGTAAATTTATTCAATTACAACTCGAAGGACTTAATGGGAAGTCGAAAGTATTTAGTGCAGAAGAATTTAGTTATTTTCACTTTGGGCTTCCAAAATTCTCATACGGATGGCAGATCTATTTGGATGAAGCAACCAATTTAAAATATTCTTACCACAAAGGTAATCCGGGAACATTTCTTTCTAAAGTTTTTATATGCAAGGAAACAAATCGTGCCTTTATTTTTTTTACAAATATTCAATCTGAAGATGCGGAAAATGGAATAACGATTCTCTTTAATGAACTAAGTAACAAATACAGTAAGTAAAATGGCTATGAGATTTTTGCTAAATATTCAGGCAGTTGCCTTATTACTTTTATTTGGGCTTTCCGCATCAACTTACGGGCAAAATAAAACAAAAACACTTCTCTTCATAGGTACTTACACAGAAGGAAAACCTGATTTTGGAATTTTTATTTATGACTTTAATTCGAGTACTGGTGAATTAAAAAAATTGAGCACTGGTGAAAATATTGTTAATCCATCCTTCATAACAATTTCGCCAAATGGTCAATTCTTATATGCTTGCACTGATACAAAACTACCTAAACATGGGAGCGTTACTTCATTTAAAATTGATAGTGTAAATGGAAAAATATCCTTTTTAAATAAACAAACAAGCGGAGGCGAAAATCCTGTTTACTTGACTGTTGCTAAAAGTAATAGGTTTGTTGTAAATGGTAATTATACTGAAGGGAATGTTACAATTTTTAAAACGAATGAAGACGGTACTTTAAACCCATACTCTCAAATCATTCAATTTACTGATAGTAGTATTAATAAGCAAAGACAGGACAAGTCACACATCCATGCAACTGTTTTTTCGCAAAAGAATGACTTTATTTTCTTTCCAGACTTAGGAGCGGACAAAATTAGAGCGTTTAGTTTTGACACCACAAATTCCAAATCATCTGTTTTATCCGAAAGCTATACTGTTAGGAGTGTTTTAGGGAGTGGTCCACGACACTTTACATTCCATCCAAACGGAAAATTTGCTTATTGTATTGAAGAATTGAGCGGAATGGTTTCCGCATATTCTTATACTAATGAAAAACTTGACTCTATTCAAAGAGTTTTTTCCTATTCTAAAAAACAAGAAACCTATGGGAGTTCAGACATTCACATTTCTCCCGATGGGCTTTTTTTATATACTTCTAATCGTTGGGAAAATGAAAATACTATTTCGATTTTCTCAATAAACCAAAGCAATGGAAAATTAAAATTAGTAGGACATCAATCAACTTATGGAGACCATCCAAGGAATTTTACAATTGATCCAACTGGAAAATTCCTTTTAGTAGCCAATCAATTAACGAATAACATTGTCGTTTTTAAAAGAAGCCCTAAAACAGGGTTATTAACTAAAACTAAGTTTGAGATAAGCGTACCAAAACCATCTTGTTTACAAATACGAAGGTATAATTAAGCCTATATATGAAAAAAAATAATTTGATATATCGCAAATCATCAATAAAGTTCAATACCTATTTATAATGATCAATATAAAACGGCATGTAAGAACTTATTGTTTTTCTTCGATACAATCTTGGAAGATTATCAGCCGATATCGCAACAACAATAAATAATTCTGATTTAACTTTACCATTAAAAACTGATTTATCCTTTTTTAAGTTATCTATATACCTTAAAGCTTCTTCAGAATTTTTAAAGGACTTTATATTTGTAATTTGCTCCGCGCTTCCAAATAAGCTACTTGTAATACTTAAATTGCTTATTCCATAAAAATTAGTATTGAATTCCGTTAAGGCTGATTTAAACGCATTAGCAATTGCTGGATCGTCTGGACAAACTGCTACAACAAAATGTTCTGAACCTAATTTTAAAGTAAACGTATCTGTTTTGTTTACACCTTCTATTCCGTTTGATTCGCTAGGATGTTTAATATTGTATAAAACTTCTAAAATTTCTTGTGCTTGTTTAGAGGTTGCATCTTTTGGATATAAAACTTGAAGTTGTTTTAATGACATCTCTAAAGAATCTACTCCCTTTAATTTGCCAATACACATCGCTTTAATAAATGCAAATCTTCCGCTAAAATCATTTTTCCCGAATTTATGTTCTGATTCTTTGGTTAGTTCGTAAGCTTTTGAATAGTTGTTTAAAGTATATTGATTATACGTTTCTGTATAAAAAATTTCTACTTCTCCTTTTTGATTTATTTTTTCAATAGCATAATTAGGATTTTTCATTAACTGTGTATACTCACAATTTGGGAACTCATTATATAATTTATTTTTATAATATTCTGCTTGCGGTTGATTTTTCACAGAAGTAAATATTTTATATAATTGATAATAGGTTGATGGGCGATATTTATGCTCCATAAAACGATTGTTTAATTCTTCGAAAGAGGCAATTGCTTTTTTATTATTTCCTAATTCATCTTTATAAATACTTCCTAAATTATAATACGCATCAATTATTTTCCCGTTAGATTTTTTCACTAATGAATCATTCATTGGTAAATCAGTTAAATAATATTCTTTTTTCTTTTTATTGTTTTCCTTCACAACCTTTGGAACAACCTTGCCATTTAACACTTCATTTCCTTTATCATTTCCTTCCTCTGGATTTTCAATAGTAAGCGCTTTTTGACTTCTTCTCCAGTTATCTTCCAACTTCCTTGTTCCGAATTTTTTCACAAAATCATTTAGTCCGAATGCAATAGTTGTAGGATTATAGAAATACCAATCACCCTTAGCATTGCCATTCATCCCTGGCAAACCATTAAGTCCTGGAACAGGATTATTTAATGGATTTTGATTTAATGCTTCGCGCGCTTCTTTTTCATCCTTCGCTTTTTCTTCGTCAGCTTCAATTTTCTTAATTAATTTCTCAATAAAAACATCACGCTCCGACTCACTCATTTTTGCAATCTTTTGCAAACTATCCTGACGTTGAATTACTTTAATATAGCCTACTAAGGTTTCTAAAGTGGTTTTTCTAGCACTAATTTTGTCATAATCTTTATAATCCTTTGGTAATGTAATCATCGTGCTGTCATAATAAGCGCCAGACGCTGTATAGCTAGCATTCTCGAAACTAATATCACCTAACTTTAAGTACGATAATGCTTTCTGCTTCGGATTTTGAGTACTGTTCTGAACAGAAAGTTTATAATTTGCAATTGCTTGAGTTTCATTTTTCTCTTTTTCGTAAATTTCACCAAGAGTATAATAAATAACATCTAGATATTCTTTGTTCTTAATATCCTTTGTCATGTTTAATAAATCACGTTTCAATTTAGTAACGTTTCCATTTTTTACATCAAAAAGTCGGGCTTGTTTCATCCGCGCATTAAATACTAAGTCATAATCTGGTTTAGCTGAAATTGTTTTTTGATAATATTGTATTGCCTTTTTATTCTCTTTCTTTTCTTCATACAATTGCGCTAAAATAAAAGAATATCTGGCTCTTGTTTGTTTGGATGGTTTGCTTTTAAAATTTGAAACCAACTTATATCTCGACTTTGTTTTTTTTGATTCACCACCTTTTAAAGCACTTAATAAAGCAGCTTCCGCCTCTTTATACATTCCTCTTTTCATATAATAATCTGCCTGAACTGCGGGCAATTCTTTTTTTGCATATTTAGAAATGTTTTTATCATCCTTCAAAATCCCTATTATGGGTTCAGCTTGAGAGGGTGCGCCAATCTCATTATAAGACCTAGCCAAAAAAATTAATGCCTTGTATTTATCCCTTGTATTATAGGTTCTAATTACATATTCAAAAGCTTCTATTCCTGAAAAAAATTCTCGCTTATAAAAATGTGATATGCCAATTGCATTCCAATTATTATCAATCCATTTACCAGCTTTAGGAATCTCATTCCCTTTTTTATCCTTAATGGTATGGCGCTGGATACAGTTAGACGATTTTTTTATAGCTTTATCAAACTCAGGAAAAGTTGCTTTAGCTGTTTCATTAGTAGGAGTTAAGAAAACGGGTAAATACTTATCATAATCATATTTATAAGTAGTTCTGATTTTAAATTCACCTTCTTTTATACTTTCGGTTGCATAATAGTAGCCATTAAAACGGGCTGTCAAATTATGATAGCCTCTATGAACAAACGTATTTTTATTAGTTTTACATGCTGAAAAAAAAGCAATAAAAGCAATTATAGAATATATATATAGAAATCGTTTTCTCAAAATAGTGTACAAAAATAATGTTATAACGTTAAAATAGTAAATTTAGTATATTTTTGTGTGCAAAGTATGTCGGATAAAAAAAATAGTCGTTGGAAAATATTTACAGAGCAATTACGTAATAAATACCGTTTGGTAATTTTGAACGACGATTCCTTTGCCGAAAAATTTTCATTACGTCTTTCTCCATTAGGTATAATCATTTTATTTGGGTCTATAACAATTGTTATGACAACCTTCGTTATTAGTATTATCGCTTTTACTCCTTTAAGAGAATACATTCCGGGTTACGGAAATGTAAATGATCGAAAAGATATTATCGCTCTGAATTTAAAAGCTGACTCCCTTGAAAACACTTTAAAATCGAGGGATTGGTATATCAATAACTTATTAAATGTGTTTTCGGGAAAAACAGAAGGAAAAACAGCAAAACCAATAAAAGATACTACAGGTAAATACTCAAATATAGTTGTTAAACCAAGTGAACAAGATCTAAAACTCCGACATGATATTGAAACAAATCAATTAAGTTCAACGAGTGATAAAGTAACTGCCAATAAATTAAATTCCTTAAGTAATTATTTCTTTTTTAGTCCTTTAAAAGGTATTGTTACAAGCTCATACAATTTAAATGAAGAGCATTTTGGTGTAGATATTGCCTCCAACGAGAATGAATTTGTAAAAGCAACTTTAGATGGAACTGTTATATTCTCTGGCTTTACTTCAGCTGATGGCTATGTAATTCAAATTCAACATGGCAATGATTTAACAAGTATTTACAAACATTGCTCATCTCTTTCTAAAAAAGCAGGTGATTTTGTGAAAGCCGGGGAGCCTATTGGTATTGTTGGGAATACAGGTGAAAATAGTTCGGGTCCGCATCTTCATTTCGAAATTTGGTATAATGGGTTTTCTATTAACCCACAACATTATGTAGTCCTTTAAATAAAATTTATTGGAACAAAACAAGGAATTTCCCCTACAAATCAATTGTTTCCATCCCCTTTCTTATAAAAAAATGCCCTAAAATAAAATAAACTCGATTAGGTGCATTTATAATAGAAAAAAATTTCTCGTTAATCAAATTATACCTACATTTGCACCCGAAATTTAAAGCTAAATATGTCTTTTTTTACAATGATTACTAAAATCAATACATACAAGAAATTTTCAAGTATCTTTTTGTTGATATTTGCCTTATTTTTAACTCATTCAACGAGATTAACAGCTTCAGAACCTCAGGAATTAACAACTGAAGTTATTTCTGCGGAACATCCAACGTCTCCAGAACATGCAGAAAATCCTCCTGTAGACATTGCTGCTGTTGCGTTTGAACATATTTTAGATTCACATTCTTGGCATTTTTGGGGAGAGCATGAGCATGCTGTTTCATTATCGCTTCCTATCATTTTAAAAGGAAAAAATGGAATCGCATTTTTTATGTCTTCTGATTTTAATCATGATTTACATGGAAAAGTTGTAGTTGAAAAAAACGGAGAGCGTTTTATTAATTTTGAAGATAAAATTTATTATGCTTCAGAAATTCCTAATGAACACGGTCAATTTGTTGAAACAAAAAAGAATGCTAAAGGTGTTGAAGAAGTTTTAAATCCTGCGGTTTTAGATTTTTCAATAACTAAAAATGTTGCTCAAATGTTTTTATCGGTTATTATATTATTATTATTATTCACTTCTATTGCGAAATCATACAAATCACATGGCGTTACTTCTGCCCCAAAAGGAAAACAATCGTTTTTTGAGCCATTAATTGTTTTTGTGCGTGATGACATTGCTAAAGGAAACATTGGTAAAGGTTCAGAAAAATTTGTACCATATTTATTAACTGTATTTTTCTTAATTTTAATTAATAACGTTTTTGGCTTAATACCAATTGGCGCTAACTTAACAGGTAATATCGCCTTTACTTTAGTTTTAGCTACATTTACTCTGATTATTACTAATATTAATGGTAATAAGAATTATTGGTCACACATATTTTTACCTCATGCTCCAAAAGCCATTTGGCCAATTTTAATTCCAATAGAAATTGTTGGGATTTTAACAAAACCATTTGCTTTGATGATTCGTTTGTTTGCTAACATAGCAGCTGGTCACATTATTGTAATATCATTAGTTGGATTAATCTTTATTTTTAAAAGTTGGGGTATTGCGCCAGTTTCTGTAGCTTTTGCTTTATTTATAGATGTTCTAGAATGTTTGGTTGCATTTTTACAAGCTTATATTTTCACAATGCTTACTGCTTTATTTATTGGATCTGCTGTTGCTGATCATAACGGAGATGGTGCACATGATAGTGAAGATAAAGCAATGGAAGCATCAAACCATTAAAATTTTAATAATTAATAACCAATAAAAACAAAGTAAAATGATAACAGGAAGTATCGCAGCAATCGGAGCAGGTCTATCAGTAATAGGCGCTGGTATCGGTATCGGACAAATTGGTGGACACGCAATGGATGCCATTGCACGTCAACCAGAAGCTACCTCAAAAATTCAAACAGCTATGATCATCGCGGCAGCCCTTGTAGAAGGTGTTGCATTATTCGGTGTAGTAGTTGCTTTAATTTCTTAGTAACTTCATTAAACAAACCAAAGCTATTACGGTTGGTAATGGCTTTGGTTTAAATTTTTAAATAAAAATCGTTGATTAAAAATTTTAATTCAACAACAAAATATAAAGTACAATAAACCATTACATTTAATTAAAAAAAATGACAAGTACATTCATATTAGCAAGTTTAATTGAGCCGGCAGTTGGTTTAATATTTTGGACAACCATCACATTTATTCTATTATTAGTATTATTAGGAAAATTTGCTTGGAAACCAATTTTAGCAGCTATTAAAACACGCGAAAAAGGAATTGAAGACGCTTTAGCTAGCGCTGAAAATGCTTTAAATGACATGCGTGAATTAAAATCAAGCAACGAAAAGATATTAGCTCAAGCACGTGCTGAACGTGATAATTTATTGAAAGAAGCTCGTGATACAAAGGATGCTATTATTGCTGAAGCGAAAGCAAAATCACAATCAGAAGCTGATCGCATTATGTCATCTGCTCGTGAGCAAATTACAAATGAAAAAAATGCAGCCGTTGCTGAATTAAAAAATCAAGTTGCAACTTTATCAATTGAAATTGCTGAGAAAATATTACGTAGCGAATTATCAAGCGACGAAAAACAAAAAGCATTAGTAAATAACTTAATGAAAGACGTTAACCTTAACTAAGCATGATAGTAGCTTCAAGATACGCAAAATCGTTATTAGACTTAGCCGTTGAAAAAGGGCAGCTAGAGGTTGTTTATACAGATATGATTCAGTTATCATCATTATGTAAAGAATCTAAAGAATTTACCCTGTTTTTAAATAGCCCTATCATTAATTCAGAAAAAAAAGTAAGTACTTTAAAAGCTGTATTTGAAGGTAAACTTAGTGCAATGACCTCTGGATTTATTACTTTAATAACTGCCAAACATCGCGAATCAATTATACCTCAAATTGCTACAAGTTTTGTTGAGCAATATAAAACACATAAAAATATTTTAACAGCAGTTGTAACATCGGCAAAAGGCCTTGACGCGACCACTAAACAAAATGTATTAGAATTAGTAAAAACACAATTGAAAGGAGAAGTTGAGTTAGTTGAAAAAATAAATTCGGATATTATTGGTGGATTTATTTTAAAAATTGGAGATAAACAATTAGATAAATCTGTTTCTCGTCAATTAGCTAATTTGAAAAAAGAATTAACAAACAACGCATTAAACTAAAAATAAAACCATATAACAATGGCAGAAGTAAAACCAGCAGAAGTATCTGCAATTTTAAGAGAACAATTATCAGGCTTTAAATCAGAGTCTGAATTAGAAGAAGTTGGATCTGTATTACAAGTAGGTGATGGTATCGCTCGTATTTACGGTTTATCTAAAGTTCAATCGGGAGAATTAATTGAGTTTGAAACAGGCCTTCAAGGTATTGTTTTAAATCTTGAGCAAGATAACGTTGGTGCTGTATTATTAGGAGCAAGTACTGGTATCAGTGAAGGTTCTTCGGTGAAACGTACTGGTCGTATTGCTTCTATTAAAGTTGGTGATGGCATGTTAGGTCGTGTTATTGATACGTTAGGAAATCCAATTGATGGAAAAGGCCCAATACAAGGCACAACTTACGAATTACCTTTAGAGCGTAAAGCTCCAGGTGTAATTTACCGTCAGCCAGTTACTGAGCCATTACAAACTGGTATCAAAGCAATTGATGCAATGATTCCAATTGGTCGTGGACAACGTGAGTTAATTATTGGTGATCGTCAAACTGGAAAAACAACAGTTGCAATTGATACTATCATCAACCAAAAAGAATTTTATGATGCAGGAAAACCTGTATTTTGTATCTATGTAGCGATAGCTCAAAAAGGATCTACTGTTGCTGGTATCGTTCGTACGTTAGAAGAAAACGGTGCAATGGCTTACACGGTTGTTGTTGCTGCTAATGCTTCTGACCCTGCTCCAATGCAGTTTTACGCTCCATTTGCTGGCGCTACAGTTGGTGAGTTTTTTAGAGATACTGGTCGTCCAGCTTTAATTGTTTATGATGATTTATCTAAGCAAGCAGTCGCTTATCGTGAGGTTTCTTTATTATTACGTCGCCCACCGGGACGTGAGGCATATCCTGGTGACGTGTTTTATTTACATAGTCGTTTATTAGAGCGTGCCGCAAAAATTAATGCTTCTGATGACATCGCTAAAAACATGAATGATTTACCTGAAGTTTTAAAACCAATTGTAAAAGGTGGTGGTTCATTAACCGCACTTCCAATTATTGAAACACAAGGTGGAGACGTTTCTGCATATATTCCAACAAACGTAATTTCAATTACTGATGGACAAATTTTCTTAGAGTCAAATTTATTTAACTCAGGTGTTCGTCCAGCAATTAACGTAGGTATTTCTGTATCACGTGTTGGTGGTAATGCTCAAATTAAATCAATGAAAAAAGTTGCTGGTACGTTAAAATTAGATCAAGCGCAATACCGCGAATTAGAAGCGTTTGCTAAGTTTGGTTCTGATTTAGATGCTGCCACAAAATCTATTTTAGATAAAGGTGCACGTAACGTTGAAATTTTAAAGCAAGCAAATGCTTCTCCATTAACGGTTGAGCAACAAATTGCAATTATTTATTTAGGTACTAAAAACTTATTACGTTCAATACCTGTTAGCAGAGTTAAAGAATTTGAAAAAGAATTTTTAGATACTTGCGAACGTAAAAATAAAGAACAATTAAACGCTTTAAAAGCTGGCAAATTTGATGATAGTATCACTTCTGTATTAGAAGCAACTGCAAAAGAATTATCTGCTAAGTACAACTAAGAAGTTAGAATTAAGAAGTTAGAATTAATACATATTAAATCTAACTTCTAAAATCTTAAATATAAAATGGCAAATTTAAAAGAAGTAAGAAATAGAATAGCATCCGTTGGTTCAACCATGCAGATTACGAGTGCCATGAAAATGGTAAGTGCTGCTAAATTGAAACGTGCGCAAGATGCTGTTACTCAAATGCGTCCTTACGCAAATAAATTACAAGAAATTTTGCAAAACGTAAGTTCAAGTTTAGATTCATCTGAAAATGCTTATGCAAGAAATTCTTCTTCTAAAAATGTATTAATCATTTGTATTTCTTCAAATAGAGGATTGGCAGGTGGTTTTAACTCTAATGTAATTAAAAAAACATGGAGTTTAATTAAGAATGAATATGCAACCAATAATGTATCTGTTGTAAGTATTGGCAAAAAAGCAAATGATGCTTTTAAACGTACTGAATATGGTATGCACGGTGTTCATAGTGGAATTCATTCAGAGGCTATTCCTAATTTAATTTCTATTTACGATAATTTAACTTACGAAAACGTAAGTAAAATTGCTGAGGAAGTGATGAAATCATTTTTAAATAAAGAATTTGATAAAATTGTTTTAGTTTATAATCAATTTAAAAATGCAGCCATACAGATAGTTCAAGAAGAACAATTTTTACCAGTTGTTGCAACACAAACAGAAGGCAAAACAGCATCCGTTGATTACGCTTTTGAACCAAGCAAAGAATTTATTATTGACGATTTAATTCCTCGCTCTTTAAAAACACAATTTTACAAAGCTTTATTAGATTCTGTTGCTTCAGAACATGGTGCTCGTATGACTGCGATGCACAAAGCAACTGATAATGCAAAAGACATGTTACGTGATTTAAAAATTAGTTATAACAAGGCTCGTCAAACAGCTATTACAACTGAAATTTTAGAAATTGTTGCAGGTGCTGAAGCATTAAACGGATAAACTATTTTTTAAATTAATAAAAAACTCCCAACTTAATATTAGTGGGAGTTTTTTTGTTTTTAGCATATTGCTAAAACAATTCATTTTGGATAATAACTAAACGTTATTATTTACAATTTATATGATTCATGTCACCTTTTTATACAAAAAATCTCCTAAATTTGAATAACTATAAAAATTAAATCATATGAAAAAAACTTTACAATCAATTAAAAAAGTCGGAATTTATTCTGCCTTTTTCGGAGTGAGTATCTTGTCTGCGCAAGTTACGTATACATTTACTAATGCGAGCGCAACTGGCAGAACAGGCCCAACAACTCCTCAAGTGACATCGGCTTATCTTTCAACTAATTTAAATGGTTCTGTAACTGTATCCTCAGGAATTCAAAGTTTTACGGTGCCTTCAACAGGACCATATAGAATAAAAATTGCTGGAGCTTCGGGCCAAACTTCTAGTAATGGGCCTGGTGGATTAGGAATGATTGCTCAATCAGATTTTACATTAACGGCTGGTACGGTTTTAAATATTGTTGTTGGTCAACAAGGTTTGGCTACAGTAGGAGTTGGTTCATATTTCGGCGGAACTGGCGGCGGCGGTTCTTTTATATACACAGGTGCTATCGGTGGTGGTGGTTTGTTGTCAGCTGCAGGTGGTGGTGGTGGTGCACTATCTTCAATTACCGCAGTAGTAGCAAATACTTGTAATGCAAATTATTCAACAAATGGATATAGTATTACTGATGCTGGTGGATTTATTGCTTTAGGTGGTGTTGGTGGAAACGGTGGTGGATTTTCTAATCGCGGGATAAATGGTGCGGGCCCAGGAACTGGTTGGATAAGTGATTATAACCCAGCATTTGCTTCAACATACCCAACAATGGGCGGAACACGATTTACAGGAGGAATTGGAGTTGCCCCAGGATTAGATGGTGGATTTGGTGGTGGTGGTGCTTCAGGCACTTCAAGTGGATCTACAAATAATTGGGCTGGCGGCGGCGGCGGTTATTCTGGAGGTGGCGCAGGTCATAATGGCGGAATGAGCGATGGACAAGTTGGCGGCGGCGGTGGTTCCTTTTTAAGTGGAACAAATCAAACTAATGTTGGTTTTAATAGTGGTAATGGTTACATCGTAATTACCTCTTTATATGGCGTAAATATAGCTCAAACATCTACTATTGCCTGTAATGGTTTATTAACTGCAGCACTTTCAGCATCAGTTAGTGGTGGTACTGGCCCTTTCACTTATTCTTGGTCTCCTTCTGGTGGAACTGCTTCTACAGCTACTGGTTTAGGTGCTGGTTCTTATACTTGTACAGTTTTTAGTGCTACTTCTGGTACTGTATCAAATACTTTTATTGTTACTCAACCAAGTGCAGTTGTTTCTACAATTGCTTCCCAAACAAATGTTACTTGTTATGGTGGTACTAATGGTGTTATCACTCTTACAACTACTGGTGGTACAGCTCCATATTCTTATACATGGTCGCCATCAGGTGGT
>JBBQKU010000031.1:0-50595 GCA_038327195.1 Bacteroidota bacterium
TTATAAAACGCATATAATTTAATTTAACTCCACATAAGTGTTCTTTACGCTTTTGAACACAGGCGCCAATTCCAAAAAGATTTTTTCCATTATATAAATGAGTAGATAGCGCATAGATAGCGCCATGAGCATTACCCGAAATATTGCTTGATATACCAAGTCCTAATTTATAGTTTTGATTTTTTTGAGAAAAAAGTTTATTTGCTCCTAAATTCATCATGAGTATAATGATGAAGATAAGTACGCCCGAAAAACGAATTTGAAAATCTTTTCTGATTTTATTATTTTCTGATTGTGTTATTGATGTTTTCATAATAGCTTTATTTTTTATCAAAATTCGCTACATTCAAACAAACAATCTATCTTCTTAACATCGTAATGTTATACAAGTAAGATTTTATTAAAAATTGTATATTCCGTTTTTATATTGAATTGCATGTTTGTGCCAATAAAAACTGGTGATTCGCATCAATTTAAAAAATATAATAATTTTTTTTAATTGAAAAAATAAATTATTGAAGAATAAAAATTATACTAGTAGAATCCAAAATCTATAAAATACCGATTGGAACAACTCTTTTTGTCCAAGCATTAACCTGTTTCTTTTTATCTGCTTTTTCATCCGGGTTAAAATTTAATGTTGTTTCCCATGCATTTTCGGGCAGAAATTCTCTTTCCATTCCAAGCAACACGCCTTCTGCAATTTTTTTAGAATAAATAATTGCCAAACATTCTGTGTTTAAATTAGCACTTCTAGGATCAAGATTAAACGTCCCAATAACCGTAATTTCTCCATCTATTACCATCGATTTTGCATGCAAACCAAAAATAGGTGCGTAGTTTAATTTCTTTTGTAAAGCCCCAGTCATAATTTTAAAACGGTCTTTCGCATCTGGCCTAAATTCGTAAATTTTAACGCCTATTTCTAGTAATCGTTTTCTGCATTTTTGATAGCCAGAAAAAGCTTCTAAATTATCGGTAGAAGAAAGGCTGTTTGTTAATATTCTAATTTTTACACCTCTTTCAATTGTTGCTTTAAACAAAGCTTCGCCAAGCTCAGTCGTAATTAAATAAGGCGATTGAATTTCGATTGTTTTGTTAGCTTGCTCCACTAAATTAATTAATGCAGACGTTGAAACACCGCCGCCAAACGAACCATTTTTTTTATCAAACTTGCCGGGAATATCTGAAACAAATTCTACACTATCTAACCAAACTAAATCATCTGCTTGTTGAATTGCTTTAAATGCCAAGGGCAAGTTTTGAATTTTTTCTCTCACTTGTGGCCAAAAATTTTCAGGATTACAAGCATATTGATGTAATTTTTCAAATTTATTTTTAGCTTTAAAATCTGTTTCAACATCTTGAACTACCAACGAAACTGGCACGCTAAGAGAATCTGTCCAAAATAACTCAAAAGAGTTTTGAATTTTATTTGCTGTTTTTCCTAATAACAAAACATCCCTGTCTCTAAAATTATATTCATGATCATAATCAAAATATTCATCTGCTATATTTCTTCCTCCTGTTATACTTGCTTTTCCGTCAACCGTAAATGTTTTGTTGTGCATACGTTGATTCGCTCCAACAAAATTTTTATTAAAGGCTTTCATTTTTTGAAACAAATTTTTGCCTAAATTAATTCCAGGATTATAAATTTTAATTTCAATGTTTTCGTGCGAGTCCATGGTTAATATATCTGAGGCACTAGCATCTACCATAATATCATCAACTAAAATCCTTACTTTAATTCCCCTATCAGCAGCTCTAACTAAATAATCACATGCAATTAAACCAACGTTATCTGTCGAAAAAATAAAATATTGTATATCAATTGATTTCTCTGCGTATTCGCTTAACCAAGCTCTGGTAACCATAGAGCCGTCTCCATCTTCTAAAACATAAACACCAGTTTTGTTTTTCATTAAATCAGAAACAGGAAGTAATTCTTTAGAAAGTGAAGTGGAACTGTCTCTATGAATTTGCAAACAAAAATCTTTTTCTTGCTGTTGAACTTCCTTTTTTGGTTCAGAACATGCTATGAAAATCAATAAAGGAAAAATAAATAATTTCTTCATTCAATAAATGTAAAACAAATTGCGACAAACAAAAAAACCTTTACAAGTAAATGTAAAGGTTTTTTATTCTCTTTTAGTTATAACTAATCTTTACCTTCTTTTTTTGTCTCTACATCTCCTTTTTTAACAAAGTTTCCTTTGTCATCAAACATCACGTCAAAATGTTCTTTTCCTTTTTTCATTTCTGCTTCATAAGTTATTTTACCCTCTGCAGACTTAATTTTGGCCGCTTCTTCCAATGTATACCCAACGTATGTTTTTGTGCAATATTCAATTGCATTTTTTGGTAAATTCGTCGTTTTAATTTCTTCCTCAACTTCTATAAATTTTCCGTTTGCATCAAAAATTGCAGAACCTTCAACTTTGTTTTGGTGAAATTCAGCTTCATAATCAGCTCCTTCTTTTTCCCAACTATCAACTTTTGTGTTTGGAAAATTTTTCTCAAAACTCTTTTTTATAACTTCTGGTACATCTGCCGACTTTAGATCTTGAGCATTTACAACGCTTGTTAATACTAAACAGCTTACTAATAAAATGATTTGTTTCATGGTTTTATATTTTAGTTAATTAAATTTATAGTACAAAGATATAGTGTAAATCTAAAGAAATTCTTTAGTCATAAAAAGTATTTCCTCTGGTTTAAATACTTGTTTATCATTATAGTGATTGATTATTTGTATTCATTTAAAACTTATAATTATAACCCAATCGAATAACTTGTGTCTCATAATAATCAGCACTAGTATATTTAAAGCCTTGACCTTGAATTTCTTTTTTAATAATCAATGTGTTTAATATATCTGTTGCATTAATGAACAATTCACCTTTTCCTTTTTGTAATTTCTTTTTTATTCCAAAATCTAATGAAAAACGTTGAGCAACTTTTCCTTGTGGAATAATATCTGGAGCCAAATAAATTGCCGTTAATTGTGCGTCAAAATTTTTGGGTAAGCGAATCGTGTTATTTAACTTTATGTTTCCCGAAATAATTTCTTGTTTTTCGGCGGTAAACGTATTTGTGGTAGGGTATTTATTTTCAACACTAAAAGCATTAATTTGGTTGTGATAACCATTTAAATTTAAATTAAAAGAATACCACTTTACAAGCTCTTGCGACAACACAACTTCTAAGCCTGTATTATAACTTCTGCCTGCGTTTTGAAATATAGCGTAAATCAAATTACTATTTGGAACGACGCTTGCAATGCGCGTAATTGTGCCGTCAGATACACGATGATAGGCTGCAGAATAAAAATATCCTTTATTCCAACTTGATTTGTAGCCGAGTTCAAATGAATTCGTAAACTGAGGCTTTAATGCCGGATTACCAACTTTAATAATTTCCGCATCATCGTACTTTGGAAAAATCCTTATGTCCACTTCATTTGGCCGATCAACTCTTCGATTATAAAATAACGATATTTTGTTACGGTCATTTATTTTATAAGCAAGTCTTGCGTTAGGAAATGGCTGTGTGTAATTATACCCATTACTTTTATAAGTATTGTGATTAGGGTTTACATCATATTGTATTTTCACATACTCGATTCTCAAACCTAATTCTGCCTCCCACTTTTTATTATCTAAAATATAATTTGTGTAAGCCGCAGGAATTAATTCATTGTAAGTTGCAGAACCGCCAGCATTAACATCTAAAACAGAATTTACGCCTGGTATAAATTGCATATTTGTTGGAATGTTTCTATAACGAAGTTTAACTCCAGTTTCAATTCGACCGTATTTTAAAGGCTTTATATAGTCTAAATTAAAGTCAAAAACCTGCTCATCTGATAATAATTTAAATGCATCTGTTCCGGTTGATGTCGGTAAATAATTATCATAATAATATTTTTCATCTTCTCTATGAAATGTATAATTAAAGCCAATATTTAATAAATGCCCAGCCTGTTTAAATTTATGCTGATAGGCTGCGGTTGCCATTACTGTTGTTTTTAATTCGTCTTCTAAAAACTGCCATAATCTTTGTCTTTCTGTGTTATCGGCATTAAAAAAAGGTTGATCGCCTCTATCAATTATTTTTTCACTACCAAATAATCCTGAAATAGTAAGTGTATTATTGTCGTTCATACTCCAATCGAAACCTGCCTTTGAAGTAAAATAATTAGTGTTTCGATTTCTTTTTAATTGCTGATTAATAACCGTTCCATTATCATAGGTTCGCGTTACAAATTCATTTTTGTTTAATGTTTCTGTATAAAGATTATCTGCTTGAAAAAATGCATTTATTTTCTTTTTTCTATAATTTAAAGATAAAGATGGATTTATTTTTGGCGTAAGCTGATATTGCGACCTAATGGTTGGTAGATTTTCTTGCCTAAGCCACAAAGAGCCTAAACCAGCAGTGAAACCAGCCTTACCATTAAATCCTTCTTGCTTATTTTTCTTCATCACAATATTAATAATGCCCGCATTTCCGTTAGCATCAAACTTTGACGAAGGATTATTAATAATCTCTATTTTTTCGATTGCAGAAGCGGGAATGTTGTCTAAACCCGATTGGCTTCCAAAACCAGTTAATGCAGTTTGCTTTCCGTCAATTAACACAGTTATTTTGTCATTTCCTCTTAACTGTACTTTTCCGTCTTGAACTGTAACTCCTGGCAAATTTTGCATGGTTTGTAAAACCGAACCTCCACTTTGACTTACATTATCTTCAACAGAAAAAGTCTTTTTATCCATTTTTCCGCCTACTTCATCTTGCTTTGCAAAAACACTAACTTCATTTAATGATTTTATATCTTCTTCCAAATTTATGGTGGCTAAATCCAAAAATTCTGAAAGATTTCCAACGTAAAGTGTTTGCTTTTTGGTAATGTAACCAATAAAAGAAATTTCAATGTAGTAAGCACTTGGTTTAATGTTAGAGAGGCTAAAACGACCTTCGTCGTTAGTAATTGTGCCAGTTACAAAGGTGCTATCACTTTCAGTTTTCAACACAATATTTACATAAGACAAAGGTAAGTTTGTCCCTTTGTCCTTTATTAAACCTGATATAGTTACACTTTTACTTTGGCCTAAAGAATAGAAAGTGATAAAACTAATAAAAAGAGTCGTGAAAATTAATTTAGTTCGCATTTTCAATTATAGATTTGGGTTTTAATTTCAATGAAACCAAAACGTGTTATAGATTTTTCAAATCTACATCACAAATCTAAAGAAAATCTATTCTTAGAAAGAATGAATGGTGAAGGTGTGAAACGAGTTTAAATATTTGTAATCAATCTTAAAACCATATAAATCAATAATACTTTTTACTATTGATAAGCCTAGGCCTAAAGATTCGATTGATTCTGAGTCTTTCTTAAACCGTTGAAATAAATCATCTTCTTTTATGGTTAACGGTTTACCAACATTTTCAATCGAAAAATCTTTTTTATTAACTATAATATTTATTATTCCGTTAATATCAGTATACTTAATTGCGTTTTGGATAAGATTTCTGATTAGGATTTCAGCTAACAGCGGGTTCATTAAAACATATAAATCATTATTGAAAATTTGTTTAATATCAATTTTCTTTATTTCTATAATATCAGCATATTGGTTTATGATAGTGTTAATAACTGTTTTTAAACATACTTTCTCATTTTTTTGAAACTGATTGTTTTCAATTTTAGCCAAAAGCAAAAGCGTTTTATTTAAGGAACTCAGCTTCTTTATGGTGTTTTCAATTGACAGTAACTCATTCATTTCCAACTCGTTACGGCTTTCGGATTGCATTAAGGCTGAAACATTCGCTTTAATTATGGCAAGAGGTGTTTGCATTTCATGCGAAGCGTTTTCGGTAAATTCTTTTTGGTGTAAATAATCCCTATTAATTTTATTAATCATATTGTTTAACGCATGATTAAGCTCGTTAAATTCAGTTACGTTATGAGCATCAAAAGATAATTGAGTGTTTTTATTTACATCGTATTCTCCCAATTTGGAAATGGTATTATAAAACGGTTTCCAAAGTTTTTTAGAAAGTAACCAATTCATAATAAAAAAAGCAACTACTAAAAACAAAATAACTAAAGCAAAAGACGAAAACAAACCCTCCATTAATTCCTCTTCTTCTAATGTTGTTTTTGATATTACAATCAAATAATTAATTCCATTTACAGTTACATTATTTCTAATTGATCTATAGTTCACAAATTCATTTTCATTCCGATCAAAAACACTTGTATCTAAATAAGTAATTTGTTTATTAGAAATGGAAGATATTCTTACAAAAGACAAACTATCATGCGAGAGATATTTTATATCCTTAACAGGATAATCTTTAAGGCTGTTTTCTATTTGTTTATTATCCTTAAAAATAGTTTCATCAACACCATCTCTCAATTCGTGCTTAATTAAATAATAAGAAAAAAAGCCAGCAAATAATATTAATGGAATAGAAACCAGTAAATAGTTTAAAATAGTTTTAGTAATTAATTTCATCTTATTAATTTGTTTTAAAATTATAACCAATACCGTAAATGGTTTGAACATAATCAGTGCAGCCTTTTTCAGCTAGCTTTTTACGTAAATTTCTTAGGTGAACATATATAAAATCATGGCTATCCATTTGGTCAGAATCATCACCCCATAAATGTTCGGCAATGGTGTTTTTAGAAACAACTCTATTTTTATTTATTATAAAAAATAATAATAGATCAAATTCTTTTGCTGTCAATTGAACTAATTCATCATTAACTTTAACCGACCGTTCTTCTGGAATTATGGTTATTTCATTTATGATTATAGATTTATTTCCGTCAAAACTCTTTCTCCTAATAACAGCTCTTATCCGAGAATTTAATTCAGATAAATCAAATGGTTTTACTAAATAATCATCGGCACCTAAATCCAGGCCAATAATTTTATCCTCAATAGAATTCTTTGCGGAAATTATAATAATACCTGCCTTTGAATTCCTTTCTTTTAATTGCTTTACAATATCTAATCCATTTCCTTTTGGTAATGTAATATCAACTAATATACAATCGTATTCATAATCCTCCGTTTTTTCAGAAGCTTGCAAAAAATCATTTGCTGATTCAACTAGATAGCCATCTTGAAAAAGAAACTGCTTAATTGATTTTCTTAATTCTGGTTCATCTTCTATAAGTAGTATTTTCATTTCTTAAAGATAGTTCTATATTCTAAAGTAATTCTAAACTTAAAAATCAATTAACTATTATTATTTATTACAGAATACCATGGCAATAACTGTTTAGGTAATTGTAATTATACTATTAGCTATTTATTATTAGTCTAATGTCAGTTCGAGCGTAGTCGAGAACCCATTGCTACATCTCGACTACGCTCGATGTGACAAATTTAATTAGACTAATCTATATTGGCTAATGGTATTAGTTTATTAAAGGGATGTTTTCTGTGTTGTTTTCGGCATGCCCTAAAGCTAGACATGTCCCGATTTTTCGGGAGGCTTTGTGTTCAATCTTTTTTTCATTCCTCAAAAAAGAACTTCATATGAAAACCCTCACGCAGATTTAGTATAAATTAAAAATTCAATTGAAATGTAATTGGTTTATTACAGGTATGCTTTCGGTATAACTTAGGATATACTAAAACCAAATCAAAACTGATATTAATACTCAAATTAATTATTAGGAATTATATGATACAAAAATAGCCCAACCGAAAATCGGGTGGGCTATTTTAAATGTTCCACGTGAAACTATTTGTGTTTAAAAACATAAATTGTACTAGAATAGAAGCTAGTACTTTTTGCTTTAAGATTTGACTTTAATCCTACAAAAAAAGATTTGATTAAATTTAAAGAACCTGTCTTATATTTTTCACTAAGCATACTAACGTAAAAACTATCGAACTTCATAGGTTTGGTTTCTTGTAATTTAAATCCATAATTTTCAATTAAAGACTTCATACTCTTTTCTTCGAAATGATGTAAGTGACGAGGCACGTCATAAGCTGCCCAAAATTCTTTATAATATTGGGCATCGTAAGAAACATAGTTTGGCACAGCAATAATTAAAACGCCGTCCGCATTTAATTTGGACTTAAAGAATGATAGCGTATCTTGCATATCGGTAACATGTTCTAAAACGTGCCATAAAGTAATGGCATTAAATTTCTTATCAGTAATATACGTTTGCACTTTTGACTTATCTGAAAACACATTTAATCCATGTTCAGCTGCCATCTTTCTTGCGTTATCGTCTGGCTCCATTCCGTATGTTTCCCAGCCAGATTTATTGCAAGCATTTAAAAACATTCCCGTACCACAACCGTAATCTAAAATTGTTCCACGTGAAACATGTGACGAAACTAGTTTAATTTTAGTCTTAAGCGTATAATTTCTAACGGCATGATAAAGTTTATTTACTATTCCTTTTTTTGAATTAGTATGAGAAACATAAGATTCTGCTTTATAATAATTTCCTAAAACAGAATTATCCGGTCGTGGATTTGTAAATTTAAAACCACACGACTTGCAAGAAACAATGTTAAAGTTTTCTTGACTAACCGTATAGTCTTTACAAACTAAAAATGGTTCAAATTGGCCAGAGCCACAAACGATGCATTTATCTATTGTTAACATACTTAAATTGATTCAATATAGTTTTTAAAATTATTTAATATTGCTTGCCAACCTTCTTCCTGAAGCTCAAGAGTATTTTCGGTTTCGGGTTCAAAAGATTCATGAATAATAGTTTGGTTACCTTGTTGCGTAAATAAGATTGACATTTTCCTATTATCATCTAAAAGGCAATCAATTTGTTTGTGTAAAATAACAACTGAATAAACTCCACTAAAATCAAAACCAAAAGAACCTTCTTTAGATTCCATTCTTGTTTTAAATTTTCCACCAACCCTCAAATCATTTTCGGCATAAGGTGAGCACCAATCGGGCGAAGCAAAATACCATTTAACAATATGTACAGGATTTGTAAAATATTCCCAAACTAAGTCCAGGTTTACATTTGTTTGAATTGAAACCGTAATTGAGTTAGTCATATTTATTAGTTGTAATTTATAATAATATGTTCCACGTGGAACTATCTGCCTAGATGAACTAATAAAACAGAAATGTCCGCTGGGTTAATTCCAGAAATCCGACTAGCTTGTCCGATAGTTTCTGGACGAAGTTTTGTCAATTTATCGCGCGCTTCAAGCGACAAACTATTTACGGCTTTAAAATCAAAGTCTGGTTTAATCTTATAATTATCTAGCTTAGCAACTTTTTCAGCTCCTTCTTTTTCCCTTTCAATATAACCTTCATACTTCATTAAAATTTCTGCTTGCATTATGGTTTCTTCGTCAAGGTTTGTAATTGCGTTTTTTAAATCTGCGCAATTTTTAGCTAGATCATTTATATTAACATCGGGACGAGATAAAACATTAAAATACCGAACCTTTTGGTTAATTGGTGAAGAGTTGATGCCCTCTAAATAACTATTTACTTCGTCTGGCTCAACACTGGTGTTTTTAAAATATTTAATAAGGTTCTCGTAATTTTTAATTTTTTCAGAAACAACATCAAATCGTTGCTTACTTGCCAAACCAATAGAGTAGGATAGAGGCGTTAATCTTACATCTGCATTATCTTGTCTTAATAATAATCTGTATTCTGAACGAGAAGTAAACATGCGGTAAGGTTCATCAGTTCCCTTGGTTACTAAATCATCTATTAATACGCCTATATAAGCCTCGTGTCGTTTTAAAACAAATGGATCTTTTTCATTAATTTTTAAATGTGCATTTATGCCTGCCATTTGTCCTTGACAAGCAGCTTCTTCATAACCTGTTGTTCCATTAATTTGTCCTGCAAAATAAAGATTATCAACCAGCTTAGTTTCTAGTGTTAATTTTAATTGTGTAGGCGGAAAGTAGTCATATTCAATTGCGTAACCAGGACGAAACATTTTTGCATTTTCGAAACCTGGAATTAATCGCATCGCTTTTTGTTGAACATCAACAGGAAGAGATGTTGAAAATCCATTGACATAAATCTCAACCGTGTCCCAACCTTCAGGCTCAACAAATAATTGATGTCTGTCTCTTTCAGAAAAACGGGTAATTTTATCTTCAATACTTGGACAATATCTTGGTCCTAAACCTTGAATTCTACCGGAATACATTGGTGACTTTTCGAAACCAGTTCTTAAAATATCATGAACCGCTTGGTTTGTGTATGTGATATGACAAGGCAAAGGTTTTCGACCTGCACCGTTGCCAAATGAAATAGGAATTGTATTTTCTAAATAAGAAAATTTACTATATTGATCATCACCTTCTTGTTCTTCCATTTTAGAATAATCCAAACTTCTGCCATCAACACGAGGAGGTGTTCCTGTTTTCATTCTTCCATTTTCGAATCCAAGTTTTACTAATTGCTCGGTAATTCCGTAACTTGCTGATTCTCCGCTTCTTCCGCCTCCAATTTGTTTTTCCCCTAAGTGAATTAAACCATTTAAAAAAGTTCCATTGGTTAAAACTACAGCTTTAGCTTTAAACTCTAAACCCATTCCTGTAATTACACCTTCAATACGTTTTCCGTCTTGAGAAATAATTAACTCACGACACATGTCTTGCCAGAAATCAACATTAGGAGTTTGCTCTAACATTTCTCTCCAGGTTGAAGCAAATAACATTCTATCATTTTGAGTACGAGGACTCCACATTGCAGGTCCTTTTGATCGATTTAACATGCGAAATTGAATGGCTGATTTATCAGAAACAATTCCACTATAACCACCAAGCGCATCAATTTCACGAACAATTTGTCCTTTTGCAATTCCGCCCATAGCAGGATTACAACTCATTTGGGCTATGGTTTGCATATTCATGGTTAAAAGTAAAACTTTTGAACCCATGTTTGCAGCTGCTGCTGCGGCTTCACAACCTGCATGACCAGCACCAACAACTATGACATCGTATTGTGTTTGCATTTTTTTAGAGCTGTAAAGGTAGGAATATTTGTATTAATTTAATTCAAAAGAAATTTATAAAAGCATCAACTACTGATTTATAAACCACTTAAAACGGTTTACTGTTAGTATTCTATGAATTACCACGCAAGCGCTTATATTAAATTAATTTTCTTTAATAATTCTTCACGATAAGAACCACCAACAGGAATTACTTTTTTATTTTCTTCTAAAACAACTGTTTGATTTTCGATAGTTTGTATTTTATCGATACGCGCAATAAACGAACGGTGTACTCGAATAAAATCTCCATTATCTAATTTCTTTTCAATGTCTTTCATTGTTGAATGAATAGTATATCGCGTGTACTGTGTGTTTAAGACAACATAATCTTTAAGCGCTTCCACAAAATAGATATCTTTTAGATTAACCTTAACTAAACGGCTATTAGATTTTACAAATAAAATATCTTTAGCCGTTTCGTCTTTATTATCAACTAATGAATATAAAAAATCACGTTCTTTTTGTAATTCTGTATCTTTCTTATGCTTGTAAATAGCCATTTCAATAGTAGAGTGTAAATCTATTTCTTTAAAAGGTTTTAAAATATATCCATAAGGCTCGGTAATTTTAGCTTTAGCTAAAGTGCTTTCGTCTGCATAAGCTGTTAAAAAAATTACAGGTATGTTATATTCTTTTTTAATTTTTTCAGCAACATCAATTCCTGTTAATGGCCCTTTTATCATGATATCCATTAACACAATATTTGGCTCTAAATCAACAATTTGCTTAATTGCATCGGCCCCATTATTACTGATGCCTAATACATTATAACCTAGTTTTTTTAAACTGTTTTGAATGTCTTTAGCAACAATACTTTCGTCTTCTACAATATAAACACTTGTAATATTTTCCATTTTTTATATTTTAAATTTTATAATAAACTTAGTTCCATTATTTCTTTCTAACTTTAAAGAGCCATCTATTTGTTCAATCAGCGTATCTACAAGTTGTAAGCCTAATGTTTGAGTTTGTTTTATATCAACATGAGGGGGAATCCCAATTCCGTTATCACCAATTTCAATATTAACTAAATTATTTTTTACGGTCAAATTTACAAAGATTATTCCACCTTTTTTGTCAGGAAAAGCATATTTTAATGAATTTGATATAATTTCGTTTATAATTAGGCCGCAAGGTATTGATAAATCAAGGTTTAGGAACAAATCATTTAAACTTAAAATCAATTTTACACCTTTTGTATTAACAGAGTAAGTGTGAACTAAATTTTTAGTTAAAGTGCTCACATATTCTGAAAAATTAACCCCTTCAAAGTTTTTAGTTTGATAAAGGCTTTCATGAATATAAGCCATTGATTTAATTCTGTTTTGACATTCTTTTAATAAAGAGAGGGCATAATCATCCTTTACATAAGAAGATTGTAAATTTAAAATACTAGAAATAACTTGCATATTATTTTTTACACGATGGTGAACTTCTTTTAAAAGAATTTCTTTTTCTTTTAAAGATTGCGTAACCTTTTCCTCATTTTTTTTATTTTCAGTAATATCAAAGCCAATACCAGATACTTCAACAACATTATTAAAAGAATCTTTAATAGGATTTAAAATCATTTGCCTAATTATAGTTTCTCCGCTTAATGTTTTTCTTTCAGAAATGAATTCAACTTTATGCCCATTAAAAGCCTCTACATATTTTTCGTCCCAAAACGGATGGTATTTTGCACTTTTACTACTTCTTACTTGCTTACCAACTTCTGGATAATGTCCGTATAAATCAAAAATTGAATTAGAATAGTTTTTATTGAATGAAGTAATGATTTTATCTTTTGTGATTGTCCACATCAGCTGATCACCACTTTCGAAAATAGCTTTTAGTTTTGCAGATTGCTCGAGTGTTTGTTTTTCAAACAATTTGTTTTCAGTTATATCATGCGCTAAACAGGCAATTTCAACTATTTCATTATTAATATTACGAATAGGATTTAGATACACTTCTTTAACTGAAAAATCTCCTTTGGCTGAAAATTGTAATCTTTCAAATTTTAAAGATTGACCATTTAATACCTTGGCATATAAACTATACCAATAAGATTTATAAGATTGTTGTTTATCTTTTGGTAAAAGGAGATGCAATTGTTTTTTAATAATTGGTAAAGCATTATTATTTGCTTTAAATACTTTTACAAAATTTTCATTACACTCTGTAAGATTAAAATCCTTATCAACTGTCCAAATTAAATGTGCCGAACTTTCAAAAATTGCTAACAGTTTTGCCGATTGTTCTTGTGCTTTTATTTCATTTTTTTTTCGCTCTGTAATATTATGAGATATAGCAACAATCTCCAAAACATTTCCTTTAGTATCAAGCGTGGGATTTAAAAATATTTCTCGATAAATATAGTCACCATTATCAAGCAATTTTTTTGTTTCAAAAACAACATCTTGACCTTTAAATGCTAAATCAAATTTTCCTATCCAATAATTATAATTCTCTTTTGTTGAAATTGATTTATAAAGCTTTCTATAATCTAAACCTATTTCTAAAATCTTATTATAAAAATCGAAAATTTGATTATAATAGTTTTTATTAAACGACGACAGTTTATAATCTTTATCAATGGTCCACATAATATGGGTTGACGTATTAAAAATTGTATTTAATTTTGCTTGTTTATCGTCTCTTTCTTTAATTACTTTAACTAATTTTTTATTCGATTCTTCTACTAATTGTGTTTTTAATGTTTGAGCTTGTAATTTTTTTTCAGCTGAAATATTTGTCATTGTGGTCTGAACACATTGTATTCCATTAAAAACAACACTTGTTGTTTTTAATTCAACTTCTACAAACTTATTTTTAGCCGTCTTAATAATGTATGTTTTATATTCTAAAGCTTCGCCCATTAATGCCCTCTTAATTCTATCTAATCCAAATGCTCTTTGTTCTGGGATAATATAATCAATGAGATATTTCCCAATAATTGCTTTCGGCGACTTTTCCTCAAGTATACTATTTGCTTCGGTGTTTGCAAATAAGCAAATTCCTTTTTCGTGAATAAAAATTCCAACAGGAGCAGAATCTATAAGGTTTGCATAGCTACTTTGTTTCTTTTGCAGTTCAATTTGAGCTTCTTTTTCAATAGTAACATCTCTACTAAGACCTAAAAAATACTTTATTTTATTCTTGTCATCTAAAATAGGCGTATATCTATCTTCTAACCAAAGTAATTTTCCGGATTTGGTTTTATATTGAAAAACAGATTTAATTTCTTTATTTTTATTTGATTTTTGCAAATCAAATAAAACTTTTTTATTTTTTTCGTACTCTTTTTTATCTACAACTAAACTACTTCCGAACTTAGGATTCTTGTAAAAAAACTTTAAATCATACCCAAACATTCTTTTAGCTGCTGGGCTCATATAAACATATTCTGCTTTTGGATATGCTGAATAAAAAAATATTAAATCATTAGAATTTTCAGTAATTAATTCTAATTTTTCTTTTGACTCAGTTAATTCATTCCTTAAATTAATATCTTCAGAAACATCAGTAAAACTAACCAGAATTGATTTTTCTCCATTAAATATTACTACACTTGATTTAACTTCTATACTAAAAAATTGTTTTTTTTGATTAACAACTTTGTAAATTATATTTTTGGGAATTTGTCCTTTAAATAATAGAGTGGCATTATCCTTAACTGTTTTGTGATATTCGGGTAATAAAAAATCAAAGATTGAAAACTTACAAATAGACTTCTCTAATTTTTTATCAAATTTTAATAGTTTGAAAGCTTCAGAATTAGCAAATAAAATGTTTTTTAAAGAATAAATAATAACTCCAACAGGCAAAGATTGTAAAACAGATATTGAATCGGTAATATCAGCAATCAGAGGCGACCCTATTTTATTATTAATATTATTCTTCTTTATCATCCTTCTTTTTTTCCTTCTCTAAATTAATAGTCTTATCAGGCTTTTTATTATAAATTTCTGAATAATCTCTTAAACTTTCTTCATAGGTTGGTTCAATTTTTACACCTTGAAATTTAGTTTCTATATCATTTTCATAAAAAATAGTTAAATAATTAAACCCAGCTTCGTCGTAAAATTTCCAATCATTTTGTTTCATTCCGCCAGTATAAATTCCTTCTACCATTTTTTTTCCATTTTCCCAATACCAAGTGTGTTTTCCGTCTTCATCACCATTTAAAAAGCGTCCTTCAAAACGTAATTTTTCTTTAGGCATATAAAACCGTTTCCATAAACTATCAGGTTTATCATTTACATATTTTCCAATTTCTTTATATTCTGGAGTTTCATAAAACCAAATACCTTCTTGTAAATCATCAATATATTCACCTTTTGTAATCACTTTACCATCTTCTGTAAATTCAGTCATTACTCCATTTCGTAAATTATCTAAATATGTTTCCTCACGTAACAATGAACCATTTTCATAAAACCATTTCCATTCTCCTTGAGCTCTTCCTTTTTTATCATATTTTCCACGTTGTTCAACTTTTTCGTTTGGATAATAAAAAACCCAGTCTCCAATCCGTTTATCGTTTGCATATAAACCTTTTCCTCTAAATTCGCCACTGTTATGATACTCAGACCATATTCCAATTTTATTTCTTAAGCTATCAACTGCACCATATTCAATTTTTATTCCTTCGTTAAATGAAATTGCAGAATCAGGAATTGCACGATTACGACAAATTAATTTTTTAATCATAACCTCACTTGTATCATCTCTTGCAACTGGTAAAGAATCACAAAAATATTTTTGTTTATAATGATAATGTGTTCCTACAGGCATTCCATTAATATAACCACCTTCATATTTTAAAGTACCATCTTCATAAAAATCTTTATAAACATCGAGTTTTGCTAATTCTGGGGCATTTTTAACTTTGTTACCATTATTAAATTTTTCTGTATTAGATAAATTTCCCTTTTTATCATAAGTCTTTACATATCCATCAATTAAATCATCCTTATATTTTTTTTCTTCTTTAAGTTTTCCATCTTCATAAAAGTCTTTAAAAATACCTTGTTTTTTACCTTGTTCATCTTTGCGATTTATTCTCTCAATATTTGCTAAAATACCTCCTTGGTATTTCATAATAGAAATAATTGTAGAATCTTCTGAAAATTCGTAGGCATAACCATCAGGCTTTCCTTTTAAATAAGGCGTAATTTGTTTTGTTTTTCCAGATGGATAAAACCAATATGAATTACCTTGTTTAATATCATTTATAAATGCTTCTTTACTGGTAATACGTTGATTTGTATCGTAATTTATAGAATATCCGTTTTTTTTTCCTTCTAAATAATTTACTGATTTTGTTATTTTTCCTTTATCAGAATAGAATTTCCAAATACTATCTAAAATAAAATTTTTACGATTTCCTTCTATCTTTATAACTCCATTTTTATAATAATTTTTCCAATAACCATCTGCTTTGCCATCTCGCATTGTACCTTCTGATGATTTAGCTCCATTTTCATAATAGAATGTATTATAACCATTTGGGTTTGTAGTTTGCGATACAAGTGAATAATGAACAAAAATTAGTGAATAGAAAAGTAGAATTCTATTTTTTAAAAATATTTTTTTTAGTGTTTGCAATTTTGTTTTTTTAACGTACTAATTTAAAATTTTAAATTGAACTATTTTAAATTATTTATAGTCCAAATTTAGCTGATAATTCGAGCATTTTAGAAATTGGTTTTTTTGCTTTTTCAATCATTTCATCACTCATTAATAATTCTGGCTGTTCATATTTAAGTGCAATATAAATTTTTTCTAAAGTATTTAATTTCATATATGGACAATCATTACAAGCACAATTGTTATTTGGTGGCGCAGGAATAAACGTTTTAGTTGGACTAGCTTTTTGCATTTGATGAATAATGCCAGTTTCTGTTAAAACAATAAATTCTTTTGCATCTGAAGTTTTACTATAATTTAAAATAGCAGTTGTACTTCCAATAAAATCAGCGTGTGTTAATATTTTTTCTTCACATTCAGGATGTGCTAATATTAATGCATTTGGATGCTGTGCTTTTATTTTAATCAATTTTTCTAAACTAAAAATTTCATGTACCATACAGCTTCCATTCCATAAAACCATATTTCTACCTGTTTTTTTATTGATATAAGCACCTAAATTTTTATCAGGAGCAAATATAATTTTTTGATTTTTAGGGAATGACTCCACAATTTGAACTGCATTTGTAGACGTTACAATGACATCTGAGAGCGCTTTAATATCAGCAGTACAATTTATGTATGTTAAAACAATATGATCGGGGTGAGAGGCTTTAAAAGCCGAAAATTCGTCAGCCGGGCAAGAATCAGCTAAAGAACAGCCTGCATTTAAATCCGGAATTAAAACTTTAGTTTTTGGATTTAATATTTTTGCAGTTTCTGCCATAAAATGTACGCCGGCAAATAAAATGATGTCAGCTTTCGTTTTTTCTGCTTGTTGAGCAAGGCCTAAACTGTCACCAATATAGTCTGCAATATCCTGAATATCAGCATTTTGATAGTAATGAGCAAGGATGATTGCATTCTTACTTTTCTTAAGATGCTCAATTTCTTTGAACAAATCAAGCGATGGATCAATTTTTTTTTCGAGATAACCTTTATCTAAATTCATATTATATTAATAAAAGATTTTTAAAATTTTAAAATTATTGTTATAGTATATAAGCTGTTAGTACGGTGTAAAAATACTACATACTTTACTTGTTTTTTAACTTATTATGGTTGTATTAACAATTATTAAACACTATTAAATGTATTAAAACATTGATTTTTAGAATTATAAGCAATAGTTAACAATACGGCTAGTTTATATTTAAATGATAATTTTAAACTAAAAGGAGCCGTTTTTATTGTGTGTAAAATTGTAGAACATGACGTAAAGATGTGAAAAGTAAATTTTGTGTATTGTAAAATTTAACTAAGTAAATAAGCTATTAACAAAGTGCTATTTAATTACATATAGTTATTAACGTTAAGTTTATTTATACACGACTTAATTGTTAATTACCCTAAGCTTTAAAGTGCTCATAATCAATAATAATATTTATGAGTGTTAATTAACGTTGATTACTAGTTTCACACAATATTAGTACTTATCAATGTTTATATACATAAAAGTCAGTATATAGTTTGATATACTGACTTATTATCAAATAAAATTTTATTTTTATAAAGCTTCGCTAACTACTTCTTTTACTGCATCTGGCAATAAACGTTTTAATAAAGCTTCAATTCCAGCTTTAAGTGTTAATGTGCTGCTTGGGCAACCACTGCAAGCACCACGCATTTGAACTGTAACTACACCATCAATTAGATTTTTAAATGTAATTAAACCACCGTCTGATTCAACAGCTGGACGTATATATTGATCTAAAACTTCAATTATTTTAGCTTCAACATCGTTTTGGGGAGCAATGTGTTGTGTGTTTATAGTTTTAGTTTCAGTAAACGTATTATCTATAGCAACTTCTTGTTTAGGTAAAGCCGTAACTATTAAATTACCAGCGTTTAAATACTCAGTTAAAAAGCTTCGTAGTTCAATTGTAATATCATCCCAATCAACTTGGTCCGTTTTTGTAATCGTAATATAATTAGAAGTTATAAAAATTGTTTTTACAAAAGGAAATTGAAATAATTTAGTTGCTATTGGTGCTGTTTGTGTTTCAGAACTGTTTTTATATTCAGCACTCGCTCCTTTTTCTGTAATTAATATCTTATTTGCTACAAATTTTATTGAAGATGGGTTTGGTGTGCCTTCTGCGTATATAATATAAGGGATGTTTTCCATTGGTTATTTATTAATTTCAGCAAATATCGTTAAGAATATTTATATTATTAATATAAACTATTGTAATTACAACTTATATACTGACGTTATGACGTTTAAAACTTTTTGGCATATCTTTCGCTTTATTGTTAATCAACAATTATATTTGTTTAACTACTAAAAACACACATTATGTTTGATCAAAACGAATTTAAAAAATATGCCACTAAACATGTTGGTATAAACAGTTTAACTTATGATAGTTATGCTTCGGCAATTTCTAAAGGAATAAGAAACTTAACTCCTAATATTATTGAAGAGCGTCAATTAAATGTATCTGTATTAGACGTTTTTTCTCGATTAATGATGGATCGTATTATTTTTTTAGGGACTGGAATAAATGACCAAGTTGCTAATATAGTACAAGCTCAATTATTATTTTTAGAATCTACAGATCCTAAAAAAGATATTCAAATTTATTTAAATTCTCCAGGAGGTTCTGTTTATGCTGGTTTAGGAATTTATGATACCATGCAAATTATTAAACCAGATGTAGCAACTATTTGTACAGGTATGGCAGCAAGTATGGGAGCTGTATTACAATGTGCTGGAACTAAAGGAAAACGTACTGCTTTAAAACATGCTCGTGTAATGATTCACCAACCATTAGGAGGCGCTGAAGGGCAAGCATCAGATATCGAAATTACAGCTCGTGAGATTGGAAAATTAAAGAAAGAGTTATATGATATTATTGCTTTACACAGTGGACAAACCTATGAAAAAGTTTGGGCAGATAGTGATCGTGATTATTGGATGACGGCTCAAGAGGCTAAAGATTATGGAATGATTGACGAGGTGTTAATGAAAAAACCATAATAATAATATATTATTTTAAAAGACGTATTAATTTTAATACGTCTTTTTTTATGGAATAAACTTAAACCGTTTATAAACTTCCCAATTAATTTTTCCTTTTTTTAATAATACAAATTCGGCACAATTAAACTCACAAGCAAAAGGTTTTGTTTTAAACTCTTCCCAGGCTTTATAAAAAATTTGTTTTTTTAAATCTCTAAAAGCAATAGTTATGTGAGCATGAAAGCCTCTTAAGTCGTCGGATTGATTAAATATGTTAAGATTTTTTTTGACATGAAAAACTAATTTTTGTTGTAATAAAAAAAGAGTTTCATCTTCCTCAACATCAATAAAAACAACTCTTGGTTCAAAACAGCTGAAACCATTTAATTTTATATTAATTGAGTTTTCAAAAGAAAAAGCGTTTAAACAATCTAACAGTTTTCCCTCTTTTTCATCTTCCCAAGTAAATGGCATATGAACTGTAATATGAGCTGGTGATTGTAATGCGCCGTGTGAGTTATAGTTTTTTGAAATGTATTCTTTAATATGTAAAATTTCTGATAATGTTGGTTCAGGAGGAACAATTGCAAGAAAGTATTTTTGTAGCATAAAAACTAAACTTTAATTCCGATTATTAAAACGTCATCTACTTGTTCCAAGTTTCCTTTCCAATTAGAAAATGTTTTATTAAGAATATTTTTTTGTTCTAGCATAGTTTGATTACTTGAACTAAGCAATAATTCATTTAATTGTTTGTATTTAAATTTTTTACCCTTAATTCCGCCAAACTGATCGGCAAAACCGTCGGTATATAAAAATAAATTATCCCCAGGAATTAATTGAATGGTGTTTATTGTAAACGAAATGTTTTTTTCACCCTTACCCACAGGCATTTTATCTTTAGGTAATTCAATAATTTCATTATTTCTAATTAATATTGGTTCGTTATTAGCGGCTGAATATTCTATCAATTTTTTATCGGCGTCGTAACATATTAAAATCCCATCCATTCCATCTTGTTGGCCATCATTACTAATTGTATTTATTAATCGGTCCCTTACAAAATTAAAAATTTCATGTGGACGAATAATATTTTTTTCTTTAATAGCTTCGCTTAAAAAACCCATATTTAATAAACTCATAAAAGCTCCCGGAACACCATGTCCTGTACTATCACATACTGCTAAATAAAATTTATTATTATGTTTTGTAGCCCAATAAAAATCACCACTAACAATATCTTTAGGCTGAAAAAAGATAAAATTATTTAAAATATGATTATCTATTAAATTTGAATTAGCCATTAATGCATTTTGTATTCGCTTTGCATAATGTATAGAATCGAGAGTCTCTTTTTGGTGTTCGTCAACTATGTCTTTTTGTTTTTGTAGCTCGGTTTTTTGTTTATGAATCAAATGATTTTGTGTTTTTGTAACACTAAAGCGGTTAAACATAAATATTCCAAATACACCAACTAATAATAATCCGCCATATAAAGCAAATCTTTGAGTTTTTTCTTGTTTGAGTTGAGCTACAGTAACCCTTTTTTCTTCAAAAACTTTTATACTGTCTGCGGTTGTTTTTTTATCGTAATCATACTGAAATTGTTTTTTAATAGATGCTCTTTTTGTTTCTAAACTATTTATGCTATCTCGCATAGTAATATATATTTCATACATTTTCAGTGCGTCTGTATTGTTATTTTGTTTTTTATAAATGGTGTATAATGTTTTTGAGGCGTTTCTTATATTTTCAACATATTTTAATTTTGAGGCAACATCAAAACTTTCTAATCCATATTTTAGTGCTTCCTTGGGTTTTCCTAATTTTAGCATTGTTTTAGCTAAACCGTCCAAATTATATGACATTCCGTTTGGATCGTTTTGTTCTTTTCTTATCTCATAGGATTGTAAATAATAGTCAAGGCCCATATTATTTTTTCCTTGTAAAACATAAACATCAGCAATATTAGAAAGGCAAGTTGAAATACCTTCATTGTTATTTATTCTCTTGTGGAGTTTTAATGCTTTTTGAAAAAGCCCTAGCGCTTTTGTAATTTCATTTTTCTTCTCATAAATATTACCCAAATTATTTAGAGAAAATGCGATACCACTGGTATCTTTCATCTCAATTTGTAATTTCATGGATTTAGATATTAGGGAAAGTGATTTATTAAAATCTCCTTGCTGCATGTATATATAGGCAATATTGTTTAATACAACTGACATCATATTTTTATCCTTAATTTGCTCTAAAAGTTTTAAAGAGAGAAAATAGAACTCCAAAGCCTTTCCAACGTCACCATATTCTTGAGCTAAATACCCTTTGTTATTAATAGAATTAGCATAATAAATAAAGTATGTTTTAGGAGCATTATTTGGATTTAGAAATTCAATGTTTTTTTTGGAAAGGTTGTAGAGTTGTTCGTTATAAATAGGCCAAATTTTATCATCATATTCTATTTCAATAAGGTTAGATAAAATTCTGCAACGAGTAGAATCGTTTTTTGCAATTTTCAAGACTGTTTTCAACGAATCAATTGTGCTTTGTTGAGAAAACACACACAGATAATTTAAAAAAATAAGTGTTGTAAAAAAAATTCTCATCATCATTAAATTTTTATTCCAATCACTAAAACATCATCCACCTGTTCTTGTTTTCCTTTCCAATCTTTAAAAGATTTATCTAAAGCATTATATTGCTCATCAATATTTAAATGGGCGTTTTCAGCTAATAGGTCTTTTAGTTTATTGTATTTAAACTTTTTGCCTTTAGGGCCTCCAAATTGGTCGGCATAACCGTCGGTGTAAATAAACACACAATCATCTTTTTGTAATTGAATGGTATGGTTTGTAAAAATATCTGCAATACCGTTAGCATTGCTTCCTATTGGATTTTTATCTGATTTAATTTCCAACAAATCATTTCCATGAAACGTTTCTCTATTATTTGTAACCACATAAGTAGAAGCAATATTTTTTCTAAAAATAACCAAAGGATTATATGCGCCAGCATACTGAAGTATTAATGTTTTATAATTTATATTACATAACGCTAAATCCATTCCATCTTTTACAGCACCAGGGTCGTAAGATTGGCGTAAGGTATCATTTACGGCAATGTCTAAAAACTGAAGTATGTCGGCAGGGTTTGATATTTGTTTATCCTGAACGGCTTGTGTTAAAGACTTTAAACCAATAACACTCATCATTGCGCCAGGAACGCCATGGCCAGTGCAATCAACGGCAGCAAATAATATTTCATCTTCAATACTTTCAATCCAATAAAAATCACCACTTACAATATCTTTTGGTCTATAAAAAACCATACTTTTAGGTAGTAAAGATTTTACCCTTTGTTGAGTTGGTATAATTGATAATTGAATTCTTAGAGCATATCGAATGCTATCAGTTATTTCTTGTTCTTTGTGTTTAAGCTCGGCTGTGCGCTCCTCAACAAGCCTTTCTAGTTCAGCTTTTGATTTTTTTAAGCGTTTATCTTTTCGTTTAATAATTAAATAAATAATTAAAACAATTATAATAATTACATGCGCAAAGTTTAAATTAAATCTATAGTTAATAGTTGATTGTAATATATAAATCATATTGATGTGTTTAAAAACCAAAACGGCTTATTAACTATTATATTTGTATATAAAAATAATCAAATTAAATTAACGGCAAAATAATATATTTTTAGAATGGCAGAAAACTTGATTATAGAAGGAATCACAAAAGAAGAAAAATATAAATCTTTATTACCCCAAATAAATGCTTTAATAAATGGTGAAGATGATATTATAGCAAACATGGCAAATATATCAGCCGCACTAAAGCTTGGATTTAATTTTTTTTGGGTGGGGTTTTATATTGTTAAAAACAATAACCTTGTTTTGGGACCTTTTCAGGGACCAATAGCGTGTACAAGAATATTAAAAGGAAAAGGAGTTTGCGGTACATCTTGGGAAAAGAAAGAAATAATTATAGTTGATGATGTCGATTCTTTTCCAGGACACATATCTTGTAGTTCGTTATCAAAATCAGAAATTGTTATACCAATATTTGATAAACAAAAAAGCGTTGTTGCTGTTTTAGATATTGATAGTGAATCTTATAATATGTTTGATGATATTGATGCACACTATTTAAATAAAATAGTAGAGATTTTAAATCTATAATAATTAGGAACTTGTTTATTCGTATTAAAATTATAATCTTTGATTACAAACATTATTAAAATTATAAGATGGAAATAAAGCGCGTTTTTGATATTTTAGATTTATTTAAGCAACAATACAGAAAAGATGATGTTCTGTGCTCTAAGGTTAATAAGAAATGGAAAAAGTATAGTAGCGATGATTTAATAAATTATAGCAATTGGGTTAGTTACAGTCTTATAAAAATGGGCTTTACCGAAAGTGATAAAGTTGCAATTATATCAAATAACCGACCAGAGTGGAATTTTTGTGATTTTGGAAGTCAGCAAGCTAATATTGTAACAGTTCCTATTTTCCCAACCATCAGTAATCATGATTTACAATTTATATTAAATCATTCTGAAGCAAAATTGGTTTTTATTTCAGATAAAGTTATTTATGCAAAATTAGTAGCGCTCGAAAAAGATTTACCATATGTAAAAACGATTATAAGTTTCGAAAAAATAGATGGATTAATGTCGTTTGATGAATTTATTAATTTAGGAATTGAAAACGAAGTTTCAGAAAAACTAAACGACATAAAAACTAAAATTTTACCTAGTAATTTATTAACTATCTTATATACTTCGGGCACAACAGGAACCCCTAAGGGAGTTATGATTTCACATAACAACTTGGTTTCAAACGTAGTTTCATGTCAGGGTTTTGCACCATTTAAAAGCACTTGGAAAGCATTAAGTTTTTTACCATTAAACCATGTTTATGAACGCATGGTTTGCACTTTATATTTATTTAAAGGAATTTCTATATACTATGCTGAAGGATTAGAAACTATTGGTGATAATTTAAAAGAAATTAAGCCGCAAATTTTCGTTTCTGTCCCAAGATTAATTGAACGCGTTTATGAAAAAATTACAGCTACAGGTGAAAAATTAACAGGGTTTAAACGAAAAATATTTGATTGGAGCTTAGTTATTGCTAATAAATATGAGCTCAACAATAAAAATGGTTTATGGTATAAGATTCAACATAAAATTGCAGATAAGCTTGTTTATAGTAAATGGAGAGCTGCTGTTGGAGGTGAATTAGTTTGTATTGCTTCAGGTGGTGCAGCATTAAATCCTAAATTAGAACGGATTTTTTTATGTGCAAACATTATTTGTTTACAGGGCTATGGATTAACAGAAACTTGTGTTGTTGTTAGTGTAAATCGTTATGGCGAAGATAATATTCGTATTGGTACATGCGGCCCTGTAATTGAAGGCGTTGAAGTTAAAATTGATGAAACTAACGGAGAAATTTTAGTAAAAGGGCCTAACGTTATGAGTGGTTATTATAAAAACCAAGAAGCTACTAGCGAAGTTATTGATGCAGAAGGATGGTTTCATACGGGCGATGTAGGAACTTTTGTGGAAGGTAAATTTTTAAAAATAACAGATAGAATAAAAGAAATATTTAAAACAAGTTCGGGAAAATATATTGCGCCTTTAATGATTGAGAATAAAATAAAAGAATCGCGTTACGTTGAACAAAGCATGGTTATTGGAGAAGGTCAAAAACATGCGTCCGCCCTAATAGTTCCATCGTTTACTAATTTTAGAGAGTTTTGCAAGGATAATAGTATTGAATGGACAAACAATGAAGAGATGAGTAAGCATGAGGAGCTCAAGAAAATAATAAACAACCATATTAAAACTATTAATAAATTTTTAGCGCCATATGAACAATTAAAACGTTGCGAAATTTTATCGAAAGATTGGAGTGTTGAGGGTGGAGAACTTACGCCAAAAATGAGCCTGAAGCGAAAGATTATTAAAGAAAAAAACATAATAATAATAAATAAGATTTTTTCTGTAGAGGAGTAAAGTAATGAACCCTATTTCAGAAAAATTAACAGCGTGGTATAAAGTCAATAAAAGAGATTTACCGTGGAGAAACATAAGCGATCCGTATAAAATTTGGTTATCAGAAATTATATTACAACAAACACAAGTTGTACAAGGGCTGAATTATTATTTAAAGTTTATTGAAAATTTTCCTACCGTTAAAGATTTAGCTGATGCGCCTGAAGATAAGGTCATGAGACTTTGGCAAGGTTTAGGATATTATTCGAGGGCTCGTAATTTACACGCAGCAGCAAAAGATATTCAAAAAAATCACCATGGAATTTTCCCAAAAACATACGATGAAATAAAAGAATTAAAAGGTGTTGGTGATTATACTTCTGCCGCCATCGCTTCTTTTGCTTTTAAATTGCCTTATGCGGTTGTAGATGGTAATGTTTATAGGGTTTTGTCGCGACTTTTTAATATTGAGACTCCTATTAACTCTTCGCAAGGAAAAAAGGAATTTCAGCTATTAGCAAATGAAATTTTAAATACAAAAAAACCAGATTTGCATAATTCTGCAATAATGGAATTTGGTGCTCTGTTTTGTAAGCCTCAAAAACCAAAGTGTGAAGAATGCCCTCTAGAAGCAAATTGTTTGGCGTTTCAAAACAAAACGGTTCAGATGCTACCGGTTAAAATTAATAAGACAAAAATAAAAAACCGATATTTTAATTATATCATTTTTAATTATAAGCAATTTGTCTATTTGTCAAAAAGAAACGAAAAGGATATATGGCAAAATTTATACGAATTTTACTTAATAGAAAGTTCAGAAACTATTAATGAAGAGACTGTTTTGAATAATGAAGAACTAAAAGAATTAAGTGCTAATTTTATTCTAAAAAACAAGTCTGTATTAGCGAAACACATTCTTTCCCATCAGCATCTATATGCAACGTTTTATGAATTAGAAATAGATTCTCCAATAAAATCAAAGCAATTTATTAAAATCCATCGTTCAAAATTAATTGATTATGCATTACCGCAATTAATAATTCGATATTTACAAAACCATTAATCTCCGTTGGTTTCGCTTTATTATATATAGGTTACTAAAAATTGTTTGATTGTGAATAAACTATATTTTTGGTTGTGGAATCATTATTTATTTATTTATCTTTGGTTGGTAAATTTTATCTAAAAAATGTTTCGAAAAATACCATGCTATATTTTAGTCTTTTGTTCAATGTCTTTTTTTGCGCAAAAAGAATTAGAAAATAAAAGCTCAATGGTTTTTCATTACAATGCTGTTTCATTAATGTACAATATGCCAAATCATGCTTATGGACTAAGTACAAATATGATGATAAAACGAAAGCTAGTCTTTTGTTCCATTCAACGATTAAATTTTCAAATTTGTAATAATTTATTATTAATAGACGCTTGTTGTTGCTAAACTTAATTCAAAGCACAATGGTGTTTTCTAATATACAAAAGGACTCTTTGTATGTTGCAGAATCGTTGTTTGAAAATCATCTTTTAAATAGGATACACGAGTTTCCGATTTATAGTAACGCAACAATTATCGTTTGGCCATTAATTGTTTTAGCACTTATTCTTGTTAACAATGTATCAGCTTATATTTCTAGTCCTAAAAAGTTTTTTGATTTATTAATTTCTTCATTTAGTCTTCAAGCTTCAAAACAATTATTACGAGAAGATTATAAATTGAATAAACGCATACCAATTTTCTTTAGCATAAACTTTCTTTTGCTAATTGCTTTTTTAGTTTTTAAAACAAATTCATACTTTAATTCTGCCTTGTTTTCACAATACAGTTCATTAGTTCAATATTTGTTTTTTGTTTGCATTATCAGTTTAGTTTATGTAATAAAGTTTTTGGCAACCTTTTTCGTTTCCTATTTATTAAACATAGAAGAATTGGGGAAAGAATACACGTTTAACGTTTTAGTATTTGGCCATTCACTTTCTTTTGTTTTGTTTCCCGCAATTGTTTTTTTGGAGTTTTCCAAAGTTCCAGCCCAATTTTTTTTATATCCATCTCTTATCATAAGTGGAGGGTTTTATCTACTAAGGCTATTAAGGGTTTTATACATTTCTTACTCAGAACAAAACATTGGAATTGTACATATTTTTATGTACTTTTGTGCCTTGGAAATTCTGCCACTATTGATTTTGGTTAAATTTCTGTTTTTAAATTTTTAAAGTATTTGGTTTTTTGATATGGCTATAAAGAAAAAAAAATCGGTTAAAATAAACGTTGCGAAATCAAAAAAAGTAGACGTTGTTAAAAAAAACAAGAAAAGCATTTTGTCTAAGAAATCAAGCGCGAATTCTGTAAAAAAGCCAATAAAGGCGAGTCCTAAAAAGGCTACTGCAAAAAAAATTATAGCTAAAAAACCAATACAAAAAAAAGTAACAGTAAAGAAAGTTGCTAAAAAAATTGTTCTAGCGAAGAAACCAATAATAAAAAAGAAAGTAGCAAGTGTTGTTGTAAAGAAAAAACCGCAAGAAAAAACCGCAGTTAAAAAAGCAGTTTCTAAAAAGGCTTTACTTGCAAAAAACAGTATTCCAAAAGTTGAAATAAAAAAACCAGGCGTTGATAAAAAATTAAAAACGGATGAGCTTGAAGAAAAAGCACAAAAAACAGTAAAAATTGGAGTTAAAACACGTAAGCAGCTTGTTGCTGTTGTTCCACAGCCAATTGTTGAAGTTTCAAACCATCCTAAAACTAGGGTTAAAACGCTTTTAATTTCTCAGCCTAAACCTGAAAATGATAAAAACCCGTATTATGATTTGTCGAAAAAATATAATCTTATTGAAACATTTCGTCAGTTTATAAAAATTGAAGGATTACCTGTAAAAGATTTTAGAAATCAACGAATCGATATTTTAGAACATAAAGCGGTAATTTTGACTAGCAGAATGGCCGTTGATCATTATTTTAGAATGTGTAACGAAATGAGGGTTACGGTTCCTGAATCCATGAAATATTTTTGTATTAATGAAGCAACAGCTTATTATCTTCAGAAATATATACAATACAGAAAAAGAAAAATTTTCTTTGGACACCAAACCATCAGAGATTTAGTTGATGTTATAAGAAAAAATAAAGAAGAAAAGTTTTTGCTTCCTGCTGCCGATGTTCATAAAGAGCAAATTTGCGAATTTTTAGATGCTATTGGTATTAAATATACAAAGGCAATTATGTATCGCACTGTAAGCGCTGATTTATCAGATATTAAAAATTTAAATGAATATGATATTTTAGCTTTTTTCACCTCGGCTGGTATTAATTCTTTGAAACAAAATTTCCCAAACTTTAAACAAGGTAATACTAGAATTGCATGTTTTGGTGCCGCTACGGCCGCAACTTTGATAAAACAGGGTTATAGATTAGATATTTATGCCCCAAATCCAAAAAACCCGAGCATGTCCGGCGCAATTGATGATTATATAAAAGAAGCTAACAAACGTTAGATTTTTTATTACACAAGTAATAATGGCATTTTAATTTTATTGTTTCATGTTTTCTTTTTTAAAAATAGAGCGTCTTTGTAGTAAAACCGCTATTGATGCTTTATTTGCAAATGGGAAATCTAAAACCCAGTTCCCTATAAAGCTTATTTATAAATTGGCTGAATTCGAAAGCCCTTTTCCGATAAGAGCAATGTTTGTTGTTCCAAAAAAAAAGCACAAAAGAGCCAACAAAAGAAATATCATTAAACGTAGAATGCGAGAGGCTTATAGGTTAAATAAACAAACATTATATAATTCTGTAAATAACACAAAATATGATATCATGTTTGTTTATTTAAGTAATGAAGTAAGTGATTATGCATTAATAGAAAGTAAAATGGTTTTACTTATAAATCAAATGGGAGGAAAAAACTAGTTTTTCCTCCCATTTGATTTTATATATATTGTTTTCTATTTAAATACGTTTATAGTGTTTTTCAAATCATATGATTTATCATCAAGGCCTTTAGCTTTAATAATATAAAAATATGTTCCGTCAGCAACAATAGATCCGCTTTTGTTTTTTCCGTCCCAGCTCATTTTACCAACATCTGTACTTTCGAACATTTTTAATCCCCAACGGTCAAAAACAGTCATTGTTATTTCTCCCATATTAGTGGCGTCTAAATCAAATACATCATTTTTTCCATCTCCATTAGGTGTAAACACATTTGGTACAATTAAAAACGAAAGTAAATCAACTCTGATAAATCTTACTGCTGTATCAACACAAAAACCGTTAGTTGCCGTTAAAATCACCATGTATGTACCTTGACTAGTATATATAGTAGAAGGTGAACTTGTGGTATAAGTTGAACTTGAGTTTCCAAGATTCCATGTATATATTACTGAACCTGTTGGATTGATGCTTGTATTCGAGAAACTGACAACTAAAGGCATTAAGCCTTGATAAGTATCGGCTGTAAAAGAGGCGTTTACTGTTTCGTGAGAAACTGCTTGAGTAGCCGTTGCTGTACACCCATTTGCAGAGTTTGTAGCGATTACGGTATAAGTTCCGGCGTTAGAAACATTATATGTTGTGCCACTTCCTGCTGGTGAAGACCAGGCATATGTATATGGCCCACCAACCGAACTATTTGCAGTTAACGCTAAGCTATTTGTTGAACAAGGCACAACTGTTGAGCTTGATGTGATGTTCACATTCACAAGGGTATTTGTTGTAATTGTTATAACAGATTGTGTTGCACAACCTCCAGGAAAGGAAACAGTTGTTGTATATGTTCCTGCAACCGTTATTGGATATGGATTTACGCTACTTGTTGTAACTCCATTAAACCAAGTGAAAACAACACCAGCTAAAGAAGATGTAGAAGTAGCCTGTAAAGTGTTGTTAGTACATGTTATTGTGTTTTGAGGAGTTACAGCTACAGCAATGTCTGGCACTAATGACTGAAGAGTGTATGTTGTTTTACATCCAGTAATTAAGTTTGTTGCAGTTAATGTAAAAACTCCGGTTGCTGTTGAAGACCCTGGATTACTAATAGGTGTTGGGGAAGGAAGTGTTGGGGCTAACCAACCTAAAGCAATTCCACTGCCCGAGCTAGCGGATAAAGATATAGTTCCTGTGTTACATATTGCTGTAAACGTAGCAACCGGTCCAACTGTATTTGAAGTTATTGTAACAGGAACGGTTGTAGTACATAAGCTTAATGTGTTGGTTAAAACAACGGAATAAGTTCCTGCCACACTCGCAACAAAACTAGAGGTGGTGGTGTTTGTCCAAACCGCAGTAGTGTTTGTACCCGTTATCGCACTAACTAATATTGTATTAGTTAAACATGAAAGGTTTGCGACAAGCGGACTAACCGTATATGAAGGAGCATTTGTAAACGAATTAATAGATATCGTTGTTGTATTTTTACAGCCATACAAATCGGTTACCGTTATGGAATAATCCGTTCCAGGAGTGAGCCCTGTTCCTACGGAGCCAGTTGATGCGGAAGGCAGCCAACTATATGTGTATGGCGCCACACCACTAACAACGTTTAGAGTGCCTGATCCTGTTGCATTTGTGCAGGTTGCCTGTGCGGTAATATTTGTAACAGTTGGTGTTGGCGAAACATTCAAAATAATATATTTAACAGTTGGACCATAACACGATCCGGTTGGCGACATTGTTAATGTATAAGTTCCAGGACTGCTTGTTAAAATAGATTGAGTTGTAACTGATGTGATACCACTACCAGCAGGGCCTTCCCACAAATATGGTCCTAAGCCCGTTGGCGCATTAATGAAGGCTGTGCCAAATCCACATGTTGAAACATTAATAGGAATCATTGGGGTGGCATCAAAAATATTACCATTTAAGCTAATTTCTAGAGGTAAACATTGACAATCGAAATAGGCATATCCGTAATGTCCTGTTTGCGTACAATCACCAACCGTAAACTGTATAGTAACAAAAGAACCAATATATGGTGATAAATCTAAAGTTTGAATTGACCAAGGTTTGTAGTGTCCTGCGCCAAAAGGAATCCAACCAACCGACGGTATTGCGCAAAGTGAACTTGGAGCAGAAAAGGCTAAATATGGACAAGAGAGCGTGTTACCAGCACTGTCAATTAAGCTAATGTTTACATAAGGTTGTTGGTCGCAACTATGAGAACCCGAACTATTTAATACTGCCGCAAAAGCAATTTGCAAAATAGCATTACTAGATGTTACATTAAAAGATTGCTCAATTCTATCCACTTTGGCACCTGTTGCAACGTCATTAACGCGAGCAATTTTAGTTCCACCAAAAGGAGAAGTTAACGGGAGTGCTGCTCCAACTGCAGGATCAGACCCAACAGATGCTATAACCGCCGAATTAACAGCACCAAGTGTTGGGCAACAACCGCCCATAGTTACAGAGTTTGTGCTTGTTCCTGTTGAGCCTACCCAACCAAAAAACGAACCCGCTTCAAAATCCATATTTGTACAAGATGGTTGAACTACAGTTACTGCTGTTGTTTTTGGAAGAAAAGAAGATCCGCCTCCGCTTTTAAAATATTTATTGAAAATAAATTCTTTTTTTGCAATTTGTAATTCAAGTTTTAATTGAGCGCCAATCATGCCGTGAGAGGTGTTATGTTTTATAAAAGCTTGTTCATCAAAGCCTTTAAGAGAGTCGTTGGTTAAAAATCCGTGTTGAGATTTTAATGTATTTGTTGATAAGAATATAACACAAGCAAATAGTGTTTTAAAAATTGATTTCATATTAGCGTAAATTTATTTTTCGCTAATATAAAAAATTTATTTCTAAAACAACTAATCTTATCAAAGTTATTAACTGAAAGTGATATTTGAATGAGTGAATGAAAAAAATGTTGGTTATTTATACCGAATAAATAAATGGTTTATTCTAAATTAACTATTCCTTGACATAATCAATTATTAATTGGATTAAAAAATAATTGTAATTGGTATTATAACCCAAACTGTTTAAAATGGTGATCAGTATGTTTGTAAAACATATTGTTCCATTCGATTGATGTTAATTTGCCCATTGAAGAACTTTCTTTACCTTCAAAATAATGAGCACCTTTTTTTTCGGTTTCTTTTATATTGTCAATATAAAGCGCTTTTTCTTTTTCGAATTCACGCTCATCTGCAATAATAAAAACCGGTGCTGTTCGAGAATTTTTAGGATACGTTTTTTCGCTAACGATTACATTTTTTACAAAAAGTTTCATCATGAGTTTAGTAAAAAAAGAAACTGGTGGATTTATTTTTTCATAAGCTAGGTCATAAGAAACATTTAAATGAGCTAGCATTTGTGCTGCGTTCATTTTACCCCAAACAGGCTGAGTTTCTGGTGTTAAAGCAGACAATCTTTTTAAGGTTTCAGCTGTAGTTTGTGAGTTATAAATGCTTGGTAAAGCCATAAAAAATTTATTTTAAATTTATTAATTCATTCATTTTCATAATTAAATCCATAAATAATATTTTTGGATTTGCGTTTCGTTCTATATAATAAAACGAACTATTAAATTCAGTTGTTATTTTCTCGTAATTTTTAATATTAATAAATTTAGAAAATTTTTCAATAAATGTTTTTTCGTCTCCAGATAGTCTAATTAAGTCAACACTTCCAAAATTAAACATCAAACAATCTCTAAATATTTCTAATCCATATTGCAAAAATTGCTTTTGTTTTTCTCTACCCGTTCTAGCATTTTCATCAATCCAAGCAACAGCTTTAATGGCATCAAAGTTTAAAGCTATCATCATAAAAGCTCTAAAGTTTTGCAAATAACCTTGTCCATCTTCGTTTTGTTGTAACAATAATTGAGCTTCTCTGTAATTTCCATCACACATAAAAGCAGCTTGTTTAGCAAGAGTTTCATTGCAACCAAACTGATTCATTAAACCTTTCGTAATACTATCTGTATCAATTTTATAAAACAGTAGTTGTTGCACGCGAGAAATTATTGTAGTTAATAATTGTTCAGGATGATTACAAACTAAAACAAACAATGTCTGTTCGGGCGGTTCTTCTAATATTTTTAAAAGTTTATTTGCGGATTCAGCATTCATTTTTTCTGGTTGCCAAATTAGCATTACTTTATAACCACCTTCATAACTTGTATAAGAAAGTTTTTTTAAAATTAAGCCCGCTTCTTCTGTTGGGATGATTGGTTGTTTATTTTCAGCATTTAAATCATTAAACCAATCGTGAAGAGTAATATAAGGAGTTTCTAAAAAACATTCTCTAAACTCTGGCAATAAATCATTGCTTGTTTTAACATCGGAACTTTTAGCAATTGGAAAAACTAAATGTAAATCTGGATGACTAAGTTTTGATGTTTTTAAACAAGAAGGGCAGGTTCCACAAGAATCTTGATTTGTTTTATTGGTGCAAAATAAATATTGTATGAATGCAAAAGCCGCCACTAAATTACCACTTCCTTCTGGCCCTGTTAACATGAGGGCGTGCGGAATGCGATTATCAGAAAACATACCAAGTAATTTGGTTTTAGCTTCAGGTTGACCAATTATATCTTTAAAAAACACTGCTTAAAAATACAGATAAATTTTATAAATTTTGTTTAATTTTACTTTATGCACATTGGTTTATTTTTTGGTTCGTTTAATCCTATTCATATTGGTCATATGGTTCTTGCTAATTACATGGCTGAATTTACAGATATTGAAAAAGTATGGTTTGTTGTTTCGCCCCACAACCCATTAAAACAAAAAAAATCTTTGTTAGATCAAAACCAACGGTTACATATGGTAAATCTTGCTATTGGCGATAGTGATTTATTTAAAAGTAGTAATATTGAATTTAGCTTATCTCAGCCATCTTATACAATTAATACTTTAGCACATCTCAAAGAAAAGTATCCACAACACACGTTTTCATTAATTATTGGGCAAGACAATTTAACGTCATTTCATAAATGGAAAAATCACGAAGAAATTCTTAATCAGCATAAATTGTATGTTTACCCTCGTCCCAGTTCAGATAGTTGTGAATTTGAAGCACATCCTAATGTTATATTAACGCAAGCCCCGCTGGTTGAAATATCATCTACATTTATTAGGGCATCATTAATGGATAAAAAAATAATGTCTGGATTTCTGCCAGAATCTGTTTGGAAATACATTGATGAGATGAGTTTTTATAGAAAATGATAATCCTAACATCGAACTTATGTAAGGATTTTAAAAGAGATTCGGCCGTTAACCATTCATTATTATAGGGTTTTAGCATTAATTAGCCAATTAAATCATTGAATTTTCCAAAAACCAATTCGATTTAGGAATACTATTTATGTTTAATAAAAATTAGGAACAAAACAGCTAATTCTGTAATATTGTAATAGAAAAAAACATAATTATGAAAAAAAAATTACTTACTCTATTATCTGTTGCATTAGTTAGTTTAATGTCGGCACAAACTATGCAAATTTTAGATAATACTTCTGGTGCTGTGATACCGAGTGGATCAACAGTAAACATTTTAACTACAGCTAGTACAAACTTAGTTACTAAGTTTAAAGCAAAAAACAATTCTGTTACTTCTCCAACTGTAACAATTTACAGAACAGCAATAGTTACAAACTCTACCGCAAACTTTCCTTTTTGTTTTGCGTGTAATTGTTTGCCACCAACAACAACATCTGCTGTTTGTACTTTTACAGCAAATGAAATTGCACCAAACGCAAGTAACACATCAGGTTTATGGCCAGAAATTAATGAGGCTGCTACGGTTGGATTTAGTAAAGTGAAATACAAGATTGTAAACAACTCAAATGCTGCAGATAGTACTGTATTATATATAACGTATAATGGTGCAGTGGGATTGAACGAGAAGTCATTTGATAATTTCAATTTAAGTGTTTCTCCAAACCCAGTAAATGATATGTTTGTTGTAAAACATACAGCTTTGGAAAGTAAAAATGCTAGCATCAAAGTACTGAATATTGTTGGAAATATTGTAAAAGAGGTAAGAATAGAAAACAATGAAACCCAAACTAAGGTTGATGCTTCGCAATTATCTGCTGGAATTTACTTTGTCTCTGTTTATTCAAACAACGCACTTATTGACTCAAAAAAAATAATAGTATCTAAATAATAACAATTAAACAACAAACCATAAACCATGAAAAAAACAACTACACTTTTAGGCTTAATGGCTTTAACCACAATTGGTTTTGCTCAAAGTCCGCGCATGTCTCTTTACGAAGAGTTTACTGGAGAAAATTGTCCTCCTTGTGCTGCAACAAACCCTGGATTAGACGTTAAATTAGGAGTAAATTCTAATAATACAATTCCTATTAAATGGCAATCTCCAATCCCAAGTGCACCAGCTCTTTTAACATCTTTGTATCAACAAAACAAAACGGAAATTGATGCTCGTGATTCTTATTATTCAGTTTCATCTGCACCAAGCGGAAGACAAGATGGGCAAAGCCAAGTAGTTTTTGGAGCAACTAGCGATCATCCTACTTATGTTAGTGCTACAACTTTAAACGCATCAGCAGCAGTTACTTCTCCATTTACAATTTTAATGAATAGAGCATGGGATCCTACATTCTCTACAATTACTGTAACTGGTACTATTGTAGCTACAGGTGCTTATTCTACTACTGGTACTAATTTAAAGTTTAGATTAGTAATGACAGAAAGATTTATTTACTATGCTTCTGCTCCAGGTTCAAACGGAGAAAAAGAGTTTCATTACGTAGCTCGTAAATCATTTCCTGATTTAGCTAACGGAACTCCAATGGCTCCAACATTTACAGTTGGTCAATCACAAACATTTACCGTTACTTGTGTATTGCCTTCTTATATTTGGGATAAAAGCCAAGTAGAAATGGTTGGTTTTATTCAAGATGATGCAACTAAAAAAGTTTTACAAGCTAAATTAGGCGCTGCTGCTCCATTAACAAATGATGCTGCTGCTTCTTCTATTTCAGGTTTAACTGCTCTTAGCTGTGTTACTTCATTAACTCCTTCAGTTATTGTTAAAAATAATGGTTCAAACGCTATTACTAGTATGACTTTAAGTCCTTATGTAAATGGTGTTGCTAATGGTGCTCCTAAAGCATATGCTGGTAGTTTAGCTGCTGGTGCAACTGCAACTATTGTTATGAATCCAATTACTGCATTACCTTCAGGATCAAACACTTTTTCGGTTAATATTAATAATGTAAACGGTGGTGTTGATAATAACAATATCAATAATAATTTAACATCTCCTTTTGTTATTGTTGGAACATATGCTCCAGCTCCTATAACTCAAGATTTTCAAACAGCGACTTTCCCTCCAACAAATTGGATTTTAGTTAATCCTGACGGTGGTGCTGCGACATGGTCTCGTGTTACTACTGCTGGTGGATTTGGTTTATCTACATCATCTTCAAAATATCCTTTTTTCACTTCACCTGCTGGGGATATGGATGATTTATACTTACCTCCAATGAGTTTATCGGCTATTACAACTCCAAAATTAACTTTTGATGTTGCTTATGCTCAATATTCTACTGAAAACGATCAATTAGACGTTATGGTTTCTACAAACTGTGGATCTACTTGGACAAATGTTTATACTAAATCAGGTTCTACTTTATCTACTGCTCCAGCTGCTACAGCTAATTTTGTTCCAACTGGGTCACAATGGAGAAAAGAAATTGTTAACTTATCTGCTTTTGCAAGTGCTTCTCAAGTATTAGTTAAATTTGTAGCTACAAGTGCTTATGGAAACAATATGTATATTGACAATGTTAATTTATCTGGAAATGTTGGAGTTTATGAAGCTGACAAAAATGTTACTTCAGTAGATTTATATCCTAACCCAACTTCTAACGAAACTGCAGTAAAAATTAATCTTACTGAGCAATCACAAGTTTCTATTAGCATTTTAAACACTGTTGGTCAAGTTGTATTCCAATCAACTACAACATTAAATGCTGGTGCAAATTCAGTAGCTGTTGATACTAAAAACTTTGCTTCTGGTATTTATAATGTAATTATTAGTTCAAAAAACGGAGCAACTACTAAAAAATTATCAGTTACTAAATAATTCATTTTTTAATCTTATTTTTGTAAGAGGTTGGCAATTTGCCAGCCTCTTATTATTTTACAGCTATGCTTCATAAACTTATTTTAATACTTACACTATTCTTTTTTTGTTTTACATCAAAATCCCAAACATTATATACCGAAAGATTTAATGGATTAACTTTGAATACCGGCACTTATACTGCGAGTGGCTCAACGCAGACTTATTTGTATAACGACGTTCCTGTTGGGATGTTTACTATCAACAACGGCATAAAAATAGCTGATACCCTTACTGGAAATTATCCGTTTAGAGCAAATGGGCAAAAACTAAAAGCTTTTTTGGCTTATAAACAAGCTAATCAATTAGATACTTTTGCGGTGTCAACATCCTGGTTAAAGCCCGTTGGAGTTTCAGATGCTTGGATAATAACCCCTACAATAAATGCAATTACATTAAACACCGTATTAATGTGGGATGCAATGGCTCCCGATGCAACTTATTTAGATGGATACGAAGTATATGTTACAACAAACACATCATCAACACCCGTTATTGGTGATTTTACACCTTCTAATAAAGTGTTTAGTATTCTTTCAGAAAAAAACACATGGCAAACACGCGGATTGTCTTTGGCAGCGTATGCGGGACAAAACATTAGAATTGCATTTAGAAATAACTCAACAGATAAATATCAATTATGGATTGATGACATTATTGTAAAAAACATTCCTAATGGTTTAGATGTTGCAACAATATTAAACAACACCTATAAATATTCTTCGGTCGGAATAAGTAATATCGTTTCCGCTACATTTAAAAATAATGGGTTTACTCCAGTTACCTCACTATTGATTAATTATAAAGTGGGGTCAAATCCTACAATAACAGAATCACAAACTCTTGTCTCGCCACTTTCTTATTTAGATAGTAAACAATTAAATTTTTCTGTACCTTATATAACTTCTACTCCAGCCTATAACTCGCTAAAAATATGGGTAACATTAGTTAATGGATTTACTGATCAGTTAAACACAAATGATACCATTATGGGTTCATTAACAATTTCGAGCTCAGTGCCACAAAAAAAAGTTTTAGTTGAAGAGTTTACGGGCGCGCTGTGTGGGTGGTGTCCGGATGGGCAATTAATGCTTGGATCTGCCGCATATACAAATTCAAATGTTGTTGTTGCTTCTTTTCACGATAATGATAATATGAGTAGCGCTTCTGGTAACACTCTTATTGCGGATTATGCAATGGTATTTCCATCAGCTACAATCGACCAATATTTATTTCCAAACAATACCAATGTTGCTATTGAAAGAGCCAACTGGAATTCGTTTATAACACAGCGTCAATCAATGATTGTGCCTGCAACAGTTACCATAACCGGAACTAGTTATAATCCAATTACAAGAGAAATAAACGCCACAGTTTCTTCCACATTTTTGGGGGATATAAAAGGAGATTATCGTTTAAATTTATATGTAAAAGAAAACAATGTGTTTGGCGCTTTAGCAGATAGCTTATTAGACAATAATTGGAATCAACATAGTTTTTTATACAACATAAATTCTTCACCATATTATCAATTTGGAAATTATTTAAACCCTACCACTTTTTTAATGGGTTCAAACAGATATAAGCATCAGTATGTTGTAAATGGTATGTTAGATGGTCCTTATGGCGCAGCAGGAATTATTCCTTTAAGCGGATCAACCATGGGACAAACTTATTCAAAGGCATATACTTATACATTATCATTACCTATTGGAACAGAATACCGATATCATGAAGATAATATTTATTTAATAGGAGTGCTTACTGAATATAATACTGATTCAAAGCAAAGAGCAGTAATCAATGTTTCGGAAGTGAAATTAAATACAATGTTAGAATCTGTTGGAATAATAGAACAAGCACAAATAAATGATTTTAAATTTAATATATTCCCTAATCCAACAACGACTCAGTGCCAATTGAATTATGATTTAAAAATCGATGCCTTAGTAACTGTTTCAGTTTATAATATGTTAGGCGTGTTGGTTTACTCAGAAACTAAATTTGAAAGCGCAGGCAATGTGAATCACGAATTAGTTGTTGTTAATTTACCACAAGGAAATTATAGTGTTGAGGTTTCGACAAAAGAATTTAAAACAGTAAAAAAACTAACGGTTATTAACTAATAAAATGATTGTAATTACAGGAGCCGCAGGTTTTATAGGCAGTTGCTTATTATCTAAATTAAATCAAGAAGGCATATCTAATATTGTTTTAGCCGATGATTTTACCAGAGATAAAAACAATGCGAATTTTTTTGGAAAACATTATTTGAAAGCGATTGAGCGTTCTGAATTTTTAAATTGGTTTGAAAAAAACGCAAATGGTGTTTCATTTGTTTATCATATAGGTGCAAGAACAGACACGACCGAATTTAATGTAGATATTTTTAATACATTAAATTTAAATTACACAAAATCGATTTGGAAAACGTGTACCTTAAATAAAATCCCTATGGTTTATGCATCGTCAGCAGCAACATATGGTTTAGGCGAGTTTGGGTATAATGATGATGAAAAAAACATTCCTTTATTAAAACCATTAAATCCTTATGGAGACAGTAAAAATGATTTTGATAAATGGGCTATTGCGCAAAGCGAAACTCCGCCTAAATGGATTGGCTTTAAATTTTTTAATGTATATGGGCCAAATGAATTTCATAAAGGCCGAATGGCTTCAGTTATTTTTCATTCCTATAATCAAATTAAAGAAAAAGGTTTAGTGAAATTATTTAGATCTCACAATCCAAAATATTCTGATGGAGGACAATTACGAGATTTTGTTTATGTAAAGGATTTAGTTGAGGTTTTATATTTTGCTTATACAAGTAGTTTAAATAATGGAATTTATAATTTAGGAAGTGGTAAAGCTCGCACTTTTTTAGATTTGGCAACCGCAACTTATCATGCATTAAATAAACCTGTGAATATTGAATTTATTGATACACCAATTGATATCAGAGATAAATATCAATATTTTACAGAAGCTAATATGAGTAAACTCATCAGCCAAGGATACAATAAACCATTTGTTTCTTTAGAAGAAGGTGTTACAGATTATGTAACAAACTATTTAGAAGGTTCGCGTTATTATTAATTACAAAATAGAACAGAATTCCTTGTAGGAGTAATAATCCATCTACCCATAAATAGTAATAAAAACCATGATTTTTTTCAGAAATTATTAAAACTGTTATTGCGGTTATTAAATAAATTGAAAACATAGTTAAGAGTAACGCGACGTTTTGTGTAAATGCATAAAAACAAATAACGCCAATTACTAAAATTAATAAGCAAATAGCTTTCGTAACCTTACTTCCAAATTTATTTGCATAAGTATTTACACCATTTAAAAAATCGGTATTACCGTCTTTTAAATCAAACAATAAACACAATACAGAAATAAAACAAAACTGTGATGTTAAAAACCAAAAACTGTTTGTTGTTAAAACATTGTTTTCAATTAATGGAACGGCCGAACAACTTATAACCCAAATGAGCGAAATTAAAAAAGGTTTTATGTAACCGTGCCTTCTAAAATTAAAGGGCGGTAAATAATAAAGAGTTGAAATTACTTCAGCTCCAACCATTATGGCTATTGATGTTTTGCTTAAATTGTTACATAAAAATAAAACCATTATTAAGCATACTCCAACGCTTATTAGCAACGTTTTTTTATATTTTAATAACCAAACAGACCTTTCGGAGTTAATATTATCTTTATTAATTAAGTAACCACGCTGCACATTATATTGAAGATATGTTGACAAGAATACAAATAGCAAATATGTACTATTATTATAATTTACTGGAAGACAAAAAACAAAGTATGTCACAAATACTTGTGCTAACGCACAAATAGAAATAAATACATTAGCATACACTAATAGTTTTACAGCGGGATTTGAAATTAGTGTTTTAGTTTTCAAAAATAAAGTTTGCGTTTTGTGTGGTTATCGTTCCAACTTCTTCTATTGAAATATTTTTAATTTCTGCAATTTTTTTTGCAATTAAAGGTATATATGAACTTTCGTTTCGTTTTCCACGATAAGGTAATGGCGCTAAGTATGGCGAATCGGTTTCTAAAACAATATCTGTTAAATTTATGTTTTCAACTACTTTATCTAATCCCGAATTTTTAAACGTTACAACGCCACCAATACCAAGTTTAAAATTTTGTAACGCTAAAATTTTTTTTGCTTGCTCAGTATCGCCACTAAAGCAATGGAAAATTCCTTTAGGTAATTTGGCATAAGATTGAAGTATCGAATAAATTTCGTCAAACGCATTTCGGCAATGTATAACAATACTATAATTATATTCTAAAGCCCAATCAATTTGTTTTTTAAAAGCAATTTCCTGTTCAGCTACAAACGTTTTGTCCCAATATAAATCCATTCCAATTTCTCCTACAGCACTGAATTTTCGTTTATCGAGCCATTTTTTTACTATAATTAATTCGTCTAAATAATTTTCTTTTACAGAACAAGGATGAAGACCCATCATTGCAAAACAATTTTTTGGAAATTCTTCTTCAAGTTGTAACATTCCATTTATACTCGTTGAATCAATATTTGGTAAATAGAGTTTTGAAACAGAGTTGCTAATTGCTTTTTCAATTATTTCTTTTCTATCTGCGTTAAATTCTTCAGAATACAAGTGTGTATGTGTGTCGATAAACATTATTTAGTATTTTTGTATGTAAATTTACAAATCATGAAGAAACTATTCGTATTATTTTCAATTATTACTACCGCTTTGTTGTTAAGTGAATGTAAAAAATATCCAGAAGGACCAAGCGTTAGTTTTAGAAGTAAAAAAGAACGCATAGCTAATAATTGGAAGTTATCTAAATATTATGAAAATGATGTAGATTTAACAGCTAATTTCAATACGGTATATACTAAATTTAGCTTTAACACAACTAAAGGGGGCGATTATACAATTTCTAGACAAATATATTCATTAGCAAATACTACAGAATCTGGAACTTGGACGTTAGCATCAGATAAAAAAACGTTTAGTTTATTTCCTAAATCAATAACTGTAGGAGCTGTTCCCAACAGTAGTTCTTGGCAAATATTAAAACTATATGAAAAAGAATTATGGTTAAGGAATTTCGATTCGAATGGTAAAAAAACGGAGTATCATTTAATACCACAATAAAATTGAAAGTTTTAATTGTTAGATTTAGTTCTATAGGTGATATTGTTTTAACTTCGCCTATTGTGCGATGCTTAAAGCAACAGCTTAAAGATGCTGAAATTCACTATTTAACAAAGGCAAGTTTTAAGACCGTTTTAGATAAAAATCCTTATATCGATTTTCTGCACACAATTAAAAATGATGTAAATGAAATAGCCCCAATATTAAAAAAAGAAAATTTTGATTATGTTATTGATTTACATCATAATTTTAGGACCTTAAAATTAAAAAACAAATTAGGTGTAAAGAGCCTTTCGTTTAACAAATTAAATTGGGAAAAGTTTTTAATGACCACTTTCAAAATTAATAAACTTCCAAAGGAACATATTGTTGATCGTTACTTTAAAACCATTGAATCGCTTGGTGTTACAAACGACAATAAAGGCTTAGATTATTTTATTGACGCGCAGGATGAGGTAGAAATTAAAGATTTTTTGCCAATCGAATTTATGAATGGTTTTAATGCCTTAGTTGTTGGTGGCTCTTATTTTACAAAGCGTATTCCTATAAATAAATTAATTGAAATTTGTGAGCTTAGTTCTTTACCTATTGTATTATTAGGAGGAAAGGAAGACTTTGAAACGGCGAAGAGTGTATTTGATAAATTTCCAACAAAAACAAATAACCTTTGTGGTAAATTAAATTTAAATCAGTCGGCTTCTGTAATTAAACAATCTGTGAAAGTAATTACTTCAGACACTGGATTGATGCATATTGCAGCTGCTTATAAAAAAGACATCATTTCGGTTTGGGGAAACACAATTCCAGAATTTGGAATGGGCCCATATTTAGCAGGAGAAGAATCAAAAATGTTAGAAGTTAAAGATTTATCATGCAGGCCATGTTCTAAACTTGGATACAAAAAATGTCCAAAAGGCCATTTTAAATGCATGAATGACATTGATTTTAAGGCCGCTCATTTTTAGATGCAAATAAGGCTAAAAAAATTTCAGATAATTTAATCCCAAATTTATCAACCCATTTATAAAAATAAATAGAGGTTAATTTATAATTGGTAAACTACATAAAAAAGTAAATATAACTGAAACATTATACCCATAATAGTGATAAAATTGTTTAAAGGCAAAACAAGAAAATGAGCATAAAATAATAGCTTCTAATCCTCTGATTCCTTCAATATATTTAATTTTATTTTTAGCTTTTAACGTATTTAGAAATCGTTAAAAATAGGAGTTAGTCTTTATTAAATAATGCTTTTAACTCAGTTGCATCATCAGGTTTCATTCTGCCACCTAATATTAAAGATAATTGTCTTCTGCGCAACGCACCTTCAAATCTTTTCTTTTCTTCATCTGTTTCCGGAATCAGTTCAGGCACAGGTAACGGCGCTCCATTTTGATCTATAGCTACAAAAGTAAAAATAGCCTCATTACATTTTGTTTTTTTACCCGTTATTCTGTCTTCTACAAACACATCAATATGCACTTCCATACTACTTGTAAATGCTCTGGAAACTTTTGCCTCTAACGTAACTACAGAGTTTTGTTTTATAGGGTTATCAAACGATACATGGTTAATTGAAGCGGTAACAACTACCCTACTAGAGTGTCTGCCCGCTGCAATTGCCGAGGTTATATCCATCCATTGTAATAATTTACCACCAAATAAATTTCCAATATGATTTGTATCATTAGGTAACACAACTTCTGTGTTTATGGTTAATGATTCTTTCGCTGTTTTACCCTTCATAATGATTTTTGTTATTTATTTGTGATGGTAAAAATACTACCTTTGTCTGAAATAAAAACATTATGGACTATTTATATATTAAAGCACTTCATGTTATTTTTGTAGTGTGTTGGTTTGCTGGCTTATTTTATATGGTAAGATTATTTATTTACACAAAAGAGGCTTATGAAAAAGAGGAACCAGCTAAAAGCATTTTAACTGCCCAACTAATATTGATGCAACGAAAGCTCTGGTATATTATAACTTGGCCAGCGGGAATTGGAACATTTGTTTTTGGAATTTGGATGATAGCTGTAAACCCAACAATTTTAATGCTTCCTTGGATGTGGTTAAAATTAATTTTTGTTGGCTTGTTGGCTTTATATCATCTACAATGTCACTCTTTTTATAAACAACAAAAAGTAGGAGTTTTTAAAACCAGTTCTTTTAAGCTTCGTTTATTTAACGAAATAGCTACTGTATTTTTAGTAGCCATTGTTTTTTTAGTTATAGTTAAATCTACTGGAGGTTTAGTTTGGGGCATGTTAGGCTTGTTTATTTTTGCTGCATTGCTAATGGGCGGTGTTTATATTTATAAACGACAAAGAAAGATTACTGGAGAAAATGAACAGAAAAATTCTCAGCCAGATTTACCTAAAGATTAATACAATTTGTTAATTGCATTTACACAATTAACGCCATCCATTGCAGCGCTTACAATACCTCCTGCATAACCAGCACCTTCAGCACAAGGATATAAATTTTTTAATTGCACATGTTGTAGGGTTTCTCTATCTCTTGGAATTCGAACAGGTGTTGATGTGCGAGATTCCACAGCAACAATAATTGCATCATTACTGACATAACCCCTCATTTTTTTATCAAAAGCTTTAAAACCTTGTTGTAAAGTTGAGCCAATTTTTTTACCTAATACATCCATTATATTTACAGATTGAGTGCCAGGTTGATAAGAACAATTGATGAGTTTATTACTCACTTTATTATTTACGAAATCTTGTAAATTTTGAGCAGGCGCAGTTTGAGTTTTACCACCCATAGCCCAAGCGCGTTGTTCGGTTTCTTTTTGTAATTGTAATCCGGCTAATGCTCCAAATTGTTTATATGGTTCAAAATCTGACAATTCTAAACCTACCACAATACCACTATTTGCGTAAGGATTATTTCGCTTAGAAGGACTCCAACCATTGGTTACAATTTCATTTTGGGCAGTTGCACATGGGGCAATAATACCACCAGGACACATGCAAAATGAATAAACGCCATAATTACCTACTTGATTTACTAAACTATAAGAGGCGGCAGGTAAATATTCTCTTTTTGCAATTATATCCTGTGTGCTAGTGCAGCTGTATTGTATACTATCAATAAATTCTTGAGGATGTTCAACCCTTACGCCTAAAGCAAATGGCTTAGCCTCAATCATAATTTTCTTATCATTTAATAACTCATAAATATCTCTTGCAGAATGGCCGGTTGCCAAAATGAGATGTGAGCATTTATATTCTATTATTGTTTCTGTTTCTACTTTTTTTACAGCAATAGAAGTTATTTTATTGTCAGTATAATTTATATCTATGAGTTTAGATTGAAAATATATTTCTCCACCATTTTTTAAAATGGTTTCACGCATATTTGAAATTATTTGTGGTAATTTATTTGTTCCAATATGTGGATGAGCGTCAACTAAAATAACATCATCTGCACCATGAAAAACAAATGTTTTTAAAATGTGTTCAATATCACCTCGTTTACTTGAACGCGTATATAGTTTACCATCGCTATAAGTACCAGCTCCACCTTCTCCAAAACAGTAATTACTTTCTGGGTTAACTAGATGCTCTTTATTAATGGCTGCTAAATCTCTTCTTCGTGCTTTTACGTCTTTACCTCTTTCAAAAACGATTGGTTTAATGCCCAGTTCTAGACACCTTAACGCTGCATATATACCGGCTGGCCCAGCGCCAATGATTGTAATTTCTTTTTTGGAATTTGAAACATCTTTGTAATGAATATTTAAGTCATCATTTGTAATCGGCTCGTTTATCCACACCCCAATTTTTAAATTAATTTTTATAACTCGAGAACGCGCATCAATGCTGCGTCTAAGTATTTTTATATGAAAAGTATCTATAGGCTTTAAAGATAATTGCTCAGCAACTTCTTGTTTCAATAATTGTTCGTCGTAAGCAATATGTGCAGCTACCGCAAGATTTAATTCTTTTTTCATAGTATGGAAGATTTTTATTCTTCAGGGTTAAAGTGCGAAGATACACATTGAATAATGAAAGTTATAATGCTGTGTTATTTATGATAAAAAAACATGTTTATTAGTTTTCTAATTTAAGATGTTGTTTGAATGAAAGAACTTTAGTTTTACTATAACTAAAATTGCAGATTTAAAATTTTTATTATACATTTGTTAAAAGCTATTAAAATGAACAGCACACAGCACACAGCACACAGCACACAGCACACAGCACACAGCACACATCGCTAAACAGATTAATTATTAGTCTTGTTGTGATTAGTTTTTTAATAGGTTTAAAATTAAATGCGCAAACAGCTTCATTTACTCCAGGCCAACTGTTTAAAATTCAAAATCCATATAGTCAATTAGAATTAGGTTCATCAAATGCCTGTGTAACAACCTCGTATTTAGATCCTATTACAATGACGATGATACCTATAACTCTTTGCCCAATAGGCTCGTTACCATATTATAATTTCAAAACTGATAAAACGGGGTATGCTTTTGATAAAAACATTATTTCTTCTACTGGTAAATTTAGCACTACTGCAAGTGCATTAAGTTTTAACTTTCTAGCTACATCTGCTTTTGGAAGCCCTGTTCCTGTACCAGCTATGTTTATTACTAAAGTAAACGGAAAAGTTGGTATTGGACATGTTAGTGCAACTACAATTGATGCTAAGTTACATGTAAAATCAACTACAGATGTAGATGGATTAAGAGTTAATACAACTCATACTGTTGATTGGTTGGCTAATACGTGGCTTACAGTAAACAGAAACAATACTCAGGCATTTAAAATTTCAAATAATAATTATGGTGGCACTGGTGCATATAAAGATGTTTTTAGAGTTATGGGTGATGGTACTACTAGTATTGGTGACCAAACTGCCCATCCATCAACCTACGCTAAAGCAAATGTTTATGGGGGCATTGGACAAATAGGACTAGCCGTAAGTTCTAACGCATCAAGCGATTGGACACCCTGTTTACAAGCTGTTGTAAAGTCGAACTCGCACCTTGCTTTTGGTGTTTATGTTGGAAGTACACTTAATTTTATGGTAACAGGAGATGGTAATTTTAGTGCAAGAGGCGGTAAAATAACCTCTGCTGCATTTCCTGATTTTGTATTTAATGATGACTACATACGTATGAATTATATACAAAAAGAAAATTATATTAAAACAAATAAGCACTTACCATATATGCCAAGCGCAAAAGATATTGCTCTTAATGGTTTGGATTTAGGAACAAGTATTGAAGGTATAACCCAAAACGTGGAAGAAAACACACTAGATATTATGGAAATTTATAAATCATTAACCCTTTTAAGAGAAGAGAACGAAAGATTAAAATTAGAAATTTTAAAATTGCAAAATGAAAAAAAGTAAATTAACCGTTTTAATAAAAATAAGCTTAGTCTGTTTTTGTCAATTAGTATTGGTAGGTTTAACCAAGGCACAAGTTAATTATTGCAGAGCAAGAGATAGTATTGAAAACTCTTATAAGAGAATACATTTACAAAATCAGGATTATAAAACAAAAGATTATTCGGATTGTGTAACACAGCCACATTGCGGAACAGTAGACCCAAGAGATAAATCAACATTTAAGCCCGAAGTAAAAAGTGTGCCAAGTTTTGATACTGAAATTAAAGTGATTGAGATACAAAGTAGAGAGCCAAAAAAACCAGCAATAACAACAACACCTAATTGAAAGCATATTTTAAAATATTAATTATAATCGTTTGTCAATGTGCATTGGTAAGTAGAGTTTATTCTCAAACCAAACCACCACATTGCGGAACGGATGAGGCTTATCGTCAGCGTTTAATTGAAAACCCTGGAATTTTAGAAAATGAAAAACGAATTAATAATATAATTAATGAGCTAGTAAACGACACGTCTAATGGTAACCAAAAAACTACAACCTTAATTGGAGTAAAAAAAATACCAGTTGTATTTCACTTAATTGGAGATGATGTATTTAGTATCATTAATATGGGCGTTTTATTAAATCAAATTAATGTTTTAAATAATGTGTACAGAAGAAAATTAGCGACAACTGGTTATGGAACTGGTGTGGATGTTGAGGTAGAATTTTGTTTAGCAAAAAAAGACCCAGAAGGAAACAACTCAAACGGTTATGTTTTTGTTAATGGGAGTTACCCTGATTTTGTCGCTGGTAGTAACTCAATGAAATTATTGTCAAACTGGCCAAGCGATAAATATTTGAATGTTTGGATTGTTTCAAATATAACTAATCCTGTGGGCACCATTATTGGATATTCCACTTTCCCTTGGGAGTTTAGTGTTAGTCCAGAGTTTGATGGTATAGTTTTGCATAAAAATTATGTTTATAGTTTTTCTGATCCACAAGTACAAGGTAAAAACTTAGCTCATGAAGTAGGACATTGGTTAGGAATAAAACACCCCTTTACAGATGATAATAGTTGTGGAGATAATGATGAGTGTTTGGATACGCCTGACGCTAATGGACAATATTATACTGGCTATATTGGGCCATGTTTACCGTTACCGCCAGGTGATTCATTATTTTGCCCAATAGCATCAAGGCAAATTGAAAATTATATGGAATATACTTCTGAAACTTGTAAAAACAAATTTACAGCATGCCAAAAAACTAAAATGAGAAATTATCTAGAAAATGTGAGGTCGTCAGTATACGATCCAACGAATGTTTCTGCGTGTGACTATATTGCTGATAATTCAAACACTAATGACGCAGGAACTGAGTTTTGTAAAGATTGTTGCCCAAGAACAGAATATTTGAATATTTCGGGTGGCTTAAAAGGAAGTACAAGTGGTGCAGCGCGTGAACTAATTGCATCAAACATTAAAGCGGGTGGTTCAGGCTATTATATGACACCTGCAACAACAGGAAAAGTTAAGTTAATTGCAGACACTCGGGTCACTAGCACAGGAGCTGCATACTATGGTTCCATAACTCTGATTGATGGGTTTTATTATTATGCTGATAATGACACCGAAATAGAGTTTTTTTTATGCGATTTAAAAAGTGAAATGACACATATTGATGTTATTAGTGAATGTAAACGCTGTGGCAAATTTACAGTTGAACCCAACCCTGTGGATAATGACAGAAATAAAAGGATAGCAAATCGAGATACCATACACGGTGTTTATATTAAACCACCAACACAAAATAACCAGCAACAAAGTGTTTTATTAAAAGATTTAAATATAAACGTGTTTCCAAACCCAAGCAGTAATGGTTTCTTTAATGTTTTTGATGTTTTAAATAGCAATACATTTTTAAATTATAAAGTAATTAATGCAATTGGAACAGTTGTTTTACAAGGCGAGTTTACAAACACCGTGCAAATAAACTTAAATAATTTAGCGCACGGTATATACCAAATAATTATTTATAACGCTTATAATACCGTATTAAAAACTTTATCATACAACTAAAATGAAAACCATATTTATAATTCTTTTTGTTTTAATTACCAAAACATATTCTGCCCAAGATAGTGGCACGGTAAAACCTAAATTTAATTATGTTGAGTTTAATGTTAATTCGGCTAATTATTATAATTTTTATACTGGAAAATTAAATAGTTTTAATTCAATTAATGTTGGTTTAAAAGCTGGCTTATTTAAATTA
>JBBQKU010000032.1:0-48628 GCA_038327195.1 Bacteroidota bacterium
AAAAAATACTTACTTGCAAGTGATTTAAGCAATAAACAAATCAATTATGACGATGAACATTACAAAAATTAAGTTAAATACTAAAATTATTACTTTAGGACTTGCTTCACTTTTAATCTATTCTTGTGGAGATCCTAAACCAGAAACTACAACTGAAGAGTTGCCTGATACAGATACAGTAAAAGCTGTCGCTTTAAATGTTGGTGGAGAATTATTTTCTATTCCATCTCCTATTCAAACTGCACTGTTGATTCAAAAATCAGGAGTAGCTTATGATAAAGCTATTTTAAATGCAGGTAATAAAAGCGGACAATACTCTTCTGACTTTACTAAAGCCTTAAATTTAGGTATTTATGGTGCAGATTTAGGTTACGTTAGTATGTACAATCAAACACAAGATGCTTTAAGTTATTTAGCGGCAGTTAAAACTATTGCTGATAAATTAGGTGTTTCTGCTGCTTTTGATCAACAAACGATGACTCGTATTAAAGATAATATTTCTATTAAGGATAGTATGTTAGTTTTAGTGGGTGTTGCTTACCGTGCAAGCGATGCTTATTTAAAAACTAATAAACGTACTGAAATTAGTAGTTTAATTTTAACAGGCGGTTGGTTAGAAAGTATGCATTTTTCAATGATGGCTTATAATAAAAAACCGACTGACGGAATTAAATTCCGCATTGCAGAGCAAAAACAAGCATTAACTAGTGTAATTAAATTAATTACGTCTCATAATATGCCTAATGCTCAAGATTTATTAAAGGACTTAGAAAGTTTAGCAAAGGTTTACGAAACAGTAACTGCAAAATACACGTTTGTAGAACCTACAACTGATGAAGCTAAAAAAACTACTTACATAAATAGTACTACTGAAATTACAATCAACAAAGAGCAATTAGATAAAATATCTGAAATTGTTGCTAGCATGCGTGAGAAAATAATTAATTCAAAATCATAATTAAATTAAGAATGAAAAAAAATATAAATAAAGCCCTTTTAGTTTTAGCTATTGTTGGCTTAAGTAATGCTGCTATTGCTCAATGTGATTCAATTGCTAAACTTTGTTCGAAACACATTATTGCTCAGTTTATTTCTGATGGACAGTCTTACCGTTCATTATTATTAAATTCTGAAGAAACTGCAGAGTTCCACACTACATTTTTTGGTGAAACAACTTATCGTTTAGCAGCTTGTAGTGGAAAATCTGATGGAAATTTAATATTCTCTATTAGTGACCAAGAAGGACATGTATTGTTTACAAACAAAAACTTTGCAAATGCTCCATATTGGGATTTTAAAGTAAAGTCAACTTTAGAATGTACAATTAATGCTCAAATTGATGCTAGCAAAAATGCTGGTTCTGGCTGTGCAGTTATATTAATTGGATTTAAACAAAAATAATTTTTACTTATCTTATAAATCAAAAGCGCAAGATTACTTGCGCTTTTTTTATGCAAAAATTCAGTGTAAATTAAAAAATAATGAGAACACTATTCGTATTTATTTTAATGTATTTTATAATTCCAGCTAAAGAAATTATTCCTAATTATTCATCTTTTGTAATAAACAAAAAAGATGCGCGAAAATTAGCTGAATATTATCGCCAGCGGGTTATAAGAGGTGAAAGTATGAGTTCAATAGCTAAGTTGTATAGTGAAGATAATGGTTCAGCAATAAACGGTGGGCTTTATAATAATGTTGTGCCTGGAATGATGGTTCCTGAATTTGATAAAGTAGCTTTTAATTTAAAACCAAATGAAATTTCTGAAGTGTTTCAAACTCAATTTGGTTTTCATTTTATTCAATTAATATCTCGAAAAGGTAATTCAATTTGTTTCAGACATTTATTAATTACAAAAGACTAAGATTTTATTGATCTTAAAATTTTTCATAAAAAAAACCTTCTGATAATTTTCAGAAGGTTTTTTTGTTTTTACTTTTAGTTTATTAAACTCGGCTAACGTTTACTGCATTAAGACCTTTTTTTCCGTCTTGAACTTCGTAAGTTACTTCGTCGTTTTCTTGAATTTCGTCAATTAATCCTGTTGCATGAACAAATATCTCTTGTCCATTTTCGTCTTTAATAAATCCAAAGCCTTTAGCTTCGTTAAAAAATTTTACTGTTCCTTTACTCATTTTGTTGTTTGTTTTGTGTTTACCAATATGGCAAACGGGTTTATTAATAATATTCGTTATGAAAAAAGTAAAAAATTTTAGAGTTGCAATTAGAGGTCACAAACCAGATTGAGATACAATCTTCATAAGAAGTGAACAAATATAATCAATAAAATTGAAAAATACAAATTTATATTTGTAAATGCTTGAAAATCAAATTAATTTAACACTTATTCTAATTAAAACTATATCCCAACTTGATATAATTGCCTGTAAATGAAATACTGGCTTTCTTTAAAAAAGGATCAAAGTATTTTTTTCGATTGTGAGTATTTAAAATTGTCATAGCTACATCAAAAATCATTAAACCAGCTCCTTGAATTATAATTGAGTTTCCAAAACCATTATTGCGCTCTTGCTTTTTTATGTCCGTTTGATTAGTAGCATATTCTTTCAAATAAAATCCACCAGAAATATAAGCAACGTCCAATATGGCATTTGCCAAAAACAATTTTTCAATCTTAGTTTGATTTTTTTGTAAATCATAAATACTAGTGGTTTGCTTTGACTTAGTTAATAAGCCTGGTAAAGCAATTCCTAAATTTATAACTCCCCAAGATGCATTCATAATATAAAATTGTTTCTCTTCGTTGTTATTACTTAAACCATAACCCAATGCGCCACCAACAATATTAGCACCAGCCCAAGAGCTTAAAACAATCATACCATTGTGATTTAGTTTGTTTTTGCGAGCATCAAATTGCTTTATAATGCTGTCAGTTTGAGCAAATGAATTATTTATAACGTAGATACATAAGACAAGAAAAATATATTTCATTGGTTCTTTTTATTTATCAAACATACATAAATAAAAAATGTTCTCAAATTTTGAGAAATTAGAATTACAACAACTAAATTATTCCATAGGATAACCTTTTGCAACCCAATCAGGCTTAATACCAACTGGCAGCTCAAGTACTTTGGTGTTTTTAAAACCTTGCGAAATTAAAATATCATACGCTGGTTTAATATTAGGACACGTCGCGTAAGAGCAACAACCACAATACACAACAATTGCTTTTGTTTTATTTTCCATTGCTAAAGTTGCTTTCATTTTTTCGCTAAAAGTAACATTGGTAGCTGCACCAACTGCAACTGCCGATTTTATATTTTCCATTGGACCTACATTAAATATGAGTGGCTTATCTTTAGCATTGGATTGAATTTTTAAGACAAGTTCTTTTGTTGAGATGAGTTGTTCACTTTTCCAATTGGGAGTTTGTAAAGTGTTATGATACAATCCATAGAATGCAAAAAGTAGTAGTGATAAAGTTTTCATAAATAATTATTTTAGTTGATTGTTAAATTTTATTCCCCTGTTTCTTTTTTAACTTCCTCATCAGTTAAAAGTTGAAGTTTATCAAGTTTTGTACTTGCATTACCACCTGTTACGTATCTTAAACCAGCCCATACATAATCACTAAATTGTACTAATTGAATAATAATTACAATTTCTTTTTTTTGAGTTCGAGGATTTAAGAAATATGCCAATTTTGGTAAAGTCATAGGATAAAGGGCAGCAGTATTTAAATCCGCATCAGATGATTTATTAATAAATAACAAAGACGTTCCATTTTCAGTTTCTGTTTTAGTTGGAAATCGACCATTAACGACTGGCACTTTATGCCAATCTTTTAATTCTATAGCAGGAAAATCTAGGTTATCTGGGCAATCCCAATCTTGAGTATATGTAGTGTTTATATATGAAAGTGATTCTTTTTTTTGAATTTCTGATTTTGGTTCATTAGCACAAGAAGGCAATATAATAATTGAAATTGCTGTTAAAGAAAAGAGGGTAAATACGCTCATTATTATAGTTTTTAATGAAGGTAAAAAATACAATTAAACAAATATCAACACAAAATAGAATTTATAGTATTTTAACTATTAGAAGAACTAAATAATAGTTTGCAATTTATTGCAAAATTTTGTCGCAATGTTTGTATTATTACTTTATCTTTAATTAAACATTTTGTTAGGCAACCGAATAAAAATTGACTAAATGTTATTCCTAATGATAAAAACCATCTATGATTAAACCTGAAAATCATAAAAATGAAATTGAAAGACTCAAGATTTTATTGTCATATTCTATTCTTGATACTTTATCAGAAAGCGATTACGACAATTTAACCGCTATTGCATCTGAAATTTGCAATACTCCAATTTCGCTTGTAAGTTTGCTCGACAAAAATCGTCAATGGTTTAAATCTCACCATGGACTTTCTGTTTCTGAAACGCCAAAAGATTATGCTTTTTGCGCTCATGCAATTAATAGTAGTGATGATATTTTTATTGTTCAAGATGCACGAAAAGATATACGATTTCATGATAATCCATTAGTTACTGGTGAACCGTATGTGATTTTTTATGCAGGAGTGGTATTAAAAACTATAGACAATCTGCCACTGGGCACATTATGTGTAATCGATAATAAACCTCATCTTTTGAGTCAAAGTCAAATCAAATCATTGAAAGCGTTATCAAATCAAGTTATGGCTCTTTTAGAACTTAGAAAAAATAGGATTCTATTAGAAAAAGCTATTGAGGACCTAAAAGAAAATAATCGAGAATTGGAAAGATTCGCATTCATTGCTGCCCATGACTTAAAATCGCCATTAAACAACATATCCTCACTGGCAAATATGCTCTCTATCAATTACAGTTCAAAAATAGATTCAGAAGGTCAGCAGATAATCGATTTCATAAAGAGTTCTGCGAAAAAATTAAATACATTGATTGGAGGATTGTTGGATTATAGTAAAACTGCAAAATTAATTAGAGAAGAAAAAATAGATGTAAACCTTGAAACATTAAAAGATGATATGATGGGGCTGTATTCTTTTGAAAATAAATGTCATATAACACTTAAAACAAATTTGACAAATATAAATATCAATCGAACTGCAATAGAGCAAATCCTTATAAACTTAATCGCAAACTCTAATAAATATTGTGACAAAGAAATTGCGGAGATTGAAATTGAAGTCAAAGAGAATGAAACACAATATGAAATAGCAGTTAAAGATAATGGCCCTGGAATTATAAAAGAAAATCAGGAAAAAATCTTCAATATATTTGAAACTCTTTCTAATAATGACAAATTTGGTAACAGGGGAAATGGAATCGGACTTGCTACAGTTAAAAAATTAGTTGAAACTTTAGGCGGTCAAATTAAAGTTGAATCAGAAATAGGAAAGGGGACAACATTTAGTTTTACAATTAATAAATAATACTAATCTACATAGCAAATATCCATACTGTTAGGTATAATACCAATTACAATTAGTTATATACCATCGAATATGAAGACAATTGAAATTTTGATTATTACATTATTTATTAAAACAAATTGTTTTAGTCAAGCCACTACTAGAACAAATGATTCATTGAATCAAATATTGAAAGGAACTTGGTACGTTGTAAATTATTGGCCTAAAACAAAAGACACTTTGGTTTTTAAAAGAGAATCGAATGCTCCAAACAATTGGGGAGACAGAATTGAAATTAGTGAAAATGGAGTGATAATTGACGCGTATTCTGCACCGTGCGGAAACGACATTCGAATACATAATACTTCGGGAACTTGGGTTCTTGATTATAATAGCTTAATACTTACTACTACTATTCCCATTTATCTTATCCGTACTAAAAATAAAATATTAAAATTAAATACAGACAGCTTGATATTATCTAAAATAAACTAATAAAAAATAAACGCTCATTCTTGTTTTATTTATTGCGGCCATTATATCTATGTTTATAATACTAAGGCAACTAAAAATAGGTTTACAGATTTTACTTTTGTTCTAATATGTTTTAATGAAATTATCAATTACATTAAAACAAGTTAAAAATGGAGATTGGATTTAGGGTAATTTAACTATTATAGATTCCAATTTTTTTATGGGATCAATTTTTTAAATTCAAACAAAAATCCCCCTGTTAAACAACAGAGGGATTAAATTTACTTAATTATTTTGCTAATGTACAAGTTTCAACATAAACATATCCAGAAGAAGCTCCTGTTCCAGTTGTTGTGCTATTAACACAATTTGCTTTAGCAGTTTTTTTGGAAACACCAATTAATTTAGTAATAGTTGCAGTTGATGAACCAGTACCTACACATGTACAAGTGTAATCTTTTTTACAAGATGTAAATCCTAATGCTAGGATTGCTGTTGAGAATAATATGATTTTTTTCATTATTTTTATTTTAAAAATTATTTAATTTTACAATCTTTAGTAGTTGTATAAGTACCAGCAAAATTTGTGTGGTCTTCAGTAGTTTTAATACATGCTTTTTTAGCTGTTGATTTCGTTGTTTTTACATAAGTTACTTCAGTTACAGATGAAGTTGAACCTACTATTGTTGATGAATTTGTACATGAACAAACGTAATCTTTTTTACAAGAAGCTAATGCTAAAACAACAAAAGCTGATAATATTAATGTTTTCATTTTTTTTTATTTAAAGATTTATTAATTATTTTAAAGTACAGGTTGTTTCATTTGTATCAGTATCAATAGAGGCAAATGTACCACTTCCAGAAGTAGTTACATCTGTTGATTTTGTTGATAAACAATTTGCTTTAGCTGATCCTTTAGATGCTTTTTGAATAACAATTTGATAAGTTGCAGATCCAGATGTTGTTCCAGCACCATAACCAGTTGTAACAGTTGTAGTAGTACGAGTACATGTACAAGTTCTGTCTTTTTTGCAAGAAGCAAAAGAAATTGCTACAAAAGCAATTGCTAATAATGTAATTTTTTTCATAATTTTTTTTTAAATTTTCAACAAATATAATAAATATTAATGCTCCTTATATTTAAGAAATTAAACGCATCCATATTTGTAATCATTCTAATTAATGATTTGTAGTTAAAATTAGATAATTAATCTATGAAATTTTTTAATTGGTATTATTTTTTATAAATAATTGTTTGCATTGATTACATAAAAAAAGGCCTTCAAATGAATGAAAGCCTTTTTTAATAAAATAATAAGAAATTATTTTATAGCACAAGTAACACCAGTACCATAAGCAGTGTAAGTAGAGTTTAACGCATCACAGCTAGTTTTAGCTTTAGATTTTGTGTTTTTAATAGTTGATGTCCCAATTACAACACCATTTGAAGAACATTCACATGTGTAATTTTTTTTGCAAGAAGCAAATGAAATTGCTACGAAAGCAATAGCTAATAAAGTAATTTTTTTCATAATTTGTTTTTTAAAAATTTATAGTGCGCAATATTAATTAAAATAATTAATTAAACCTATTTCCATTTTATTCTTAACCTAATCTTAATCTGTTTTTAACCGTGTATAGTTTCTTTTTTGCTGTATTTTTTTAATATTTCTCCTTCATAGTTAAGCCATTGTTGCCAACGCGCGTCAACATCTTCCACATGTGAACCATATTTTCTGGCAAAGCCTATATACATGGTATAATGGCCAGCTTCACTAATCATTAATTCATTATAAAAAAGTTTTAAATCTTCATCGTTTATTTGTTCTGATAATAATTTAAACCGTTCACAACTTCTTGCTTCTATCATAGCTCCAAATAATAGCCTATCTATTAATACAATTTCTTGATTATGACCTCTTCTCATAAATTTATAAAGTTCACCAACATATTCATCCTTTCTTTCGAAGCCTAATTTAAAACCTCTTTCTTTTATTTTTTGATGTACCATTTCAAAATGAGTGAGTTCTTCTTTTGCTAGCTTTAGCATTTCATCAACTAAATCAGTATGGTAAGAAAAACTGATTAAGATAGTAATAGCATTTGTTGCTGCCTTTTGTTCACAATAGGCATGATCTGTTAATATTTCTTCAATATTTTTTTCAACAATATTAATCCAACGTGGATCTGTTTCTAATTTTAAACCGAGCATGTTTTTTTATTGTAAAAGTAAAAAAATTAATCTCTTAATTTGTCTAATAAATCATTTAGTGTCTTTACTTCTACAATAGTTAATGATTTAAATAGTTCTTTTGGAGCTTCATCTACAACATCTAAAGATTTTAAAAGCTCCAGACCTTTTTCTGTTATTAATATATCAACGCTACGTCTATCATTTGGACACTCTTTTCTAACTACCAGTTTTTTTATTTTTAGTTTGTCAATAATACGGGAAGCATCGCTCATTTTATCAAGCATTCGTTCTTTAATCAGTTTTACGCTACTCGGGTTTGGAAATTGACCTCTCAATATTCGTAAAACATTATATTGTTGAATTGTAATATCAGAATTTTTAAAATATTCAGCATGTTTTGAAGCAATCCAATTATTAGTATAAATAAGATTAATAGTTAGCTTTTGAAACTCACTACTAAATTTTTTTTGATGTATTTCGTCTTCTAATTTCAAATTTACAGGTATAAAAAAAGTCCCCAGTTTCTTCTGGGGACTAATTTAATTATTTTTTAATTACTTAGCTTTTGTAATTTCTATGTTGATGTCTAATCTAACAGTTTCGCTTACAGCAACACCACCAGCTTCTAATAAGGCATTCCAAGCTAAGCCATAATCTTTACGGTTAAGAGAACCTGTTACTTTAAAAGCATAACGCTCCATTCCATAAGGATCTTTAACTATTTTAGATGCTCCTATTGCAGTTAATGTAATTGATTTTGTAACTCCATGCATTGTTAATTCTCCAACTAATATATAAGTTCCTTTTACTTTTCCTGGCTTCATAGATGTACTTTTAAAAGTAATTTTCGCATATTTTGCTACATCAAAAAAGTCAGGACTTTTTAAATGACCATCTCTTTTCTCATCATCAGTATTAATACTTGCAGCATCAATTGAAAAATTGATATTAGCTCCTGTAAAATCTGCATCAGGTTTTACTGAAGCAACTTGCCCTTCATAAATTTTAAATTTTCCTTCTGTTTCGCTCACCATCATGTGAGTTACCGCAAATCCTAATTTACTGTGAGATGCATCTACATTCCAGTTTGTTTGAGCGTTTGCACCAATTGTTACCAAGGTAGCAGCTACTAATGTTTTAAAGTTTGTTTTCATTTTTTTATTTAGTTTAAATATTATGCTACAAATATATGTTTTAACATTAGATGTTGCAACATCTAATTATATTATTTTGTTAAAAAATCGAAAAATTTTATTTAATAATGAATTAAAGGCTCGTAAACACATCAAAAATAAGGGAAATTGAAAATGACAAAAAAAATATTAATTTTGTACCCTAAATAATTTAAAAACTGTTACTATGAAAGATATTTTTGCTAAAATCGAAAAAAACATGGGTCCAATTGGAGAGCATTCAAAAGCTTCTCATGGATATTTTACATTTCCAAAATTAGAAGGAGATGTTTCCCCACACATGGGTTTTAGAGGTAAGAAATTATTAAATTGGAGTTTAAACAATTATTTAGGTTTAGCTAATCATCCTGAAGTTAGACAAGCTGATACGGAAGGTGCTACAAAATTTGGTTTAGCATTACCTATGGGCGCACGTATGATGAGTGGAAACTCTGATTTACACGAGCAATTAGAGCAAGGCTTATCTAAATTATCAAAAAAAGAAGATACTATATTATGTAATTTCGGTTATCAAGCAATGGTTTCAGCAATTGATTGTTTGGTTGATAGGCATGATGTAATTGTTTATGATGCAGAAAGCCATGCTTGTATATTAGATGGTGTGCGTTTACACATGGGTAAGCGTTTTGTATTTAAACATAACGATATTGATGATTGTGAAAAACAATTAGTGAGAGCTCAACGATTAGCAGAACAAACTGGAGGTGGTATTTTAGTAATTACCGAAGGCGTTTTTGGAATGCGTGGCGACCAAGGAAAATTAAAAGAAATTGTTGAATTAAAGAAAAAATTCACGTTCCGTTTATTTGTTGATGATGCACATGGAGTAGGTACTTTAGGTTCAAATGGTGGTGGTACAGGCGAACAACAAGGTTGCCAAGATGGAATCGATATTTATTTTGGAACGTTTGCTAAATCTTTTGCATTAATTGGTGGTTATATCAGTTCAACTAAAACAGTTGTTACTTATTTACGTTACAATATGCGTTCTCAAATATTTGCAAAATCATTACCAATGCCTTTGGTTTACGGTTTATTAAAACGATTAGAATTAATTAATAAACATCCTGAATACCGCACTCAATTATGGTCGGTAGCTGGCGAATTACAAAAAGGTTTAGTTGATGCTGGTTTTGATATTGGCGTTACAAATACTCCCGTTACACCAGTTTACATGCGTGGTTCAATTCCTGAAGCTACAAACATGGTAATTGATTTACGTGAAAATTTTGGCATTTTTTGTTCAATGGTTGTTTATCCAGTTATTCCAAAAGGAATGATTATTTTACGATTAATCCCAACGGCATTGCACACTTCTGAAGATGTAAAATACACAGTTGAAAGTTTTTCTAAAATAAAAGATAAATTATATGGCGGCGAATATGCAGCTGATGAAATAAAATTAGGCTTTTCTCAAGCTTTATAAATATTTAAATTATATTGTTTTAATAAACGAGCTTTAGGGCTCGTTTATTATTTATAGTAGCTTACTAGTTAATTTTATAATATTCTTAAATATGATTCTAAAAATATGTATTCTATTATTTGTAGCTCAATAGGAATCAATATATTTTTTCAAAGTAATATATTTTACATTTAATAATTATCTTAAGTTTGTCGTAAAATTAATGTAATAAAAAAAAGGAGCAATGCTTATGCTACTCCTTTTTAATTAGATTTATCGGATGCTAATTATTAATAATTATCTTTTTCGTAACAGTTTTACCATCGCAATTTATACTTATGAAGTATACACCGCCTGTTAAGTTGTTTGCGTTTAAAGTAAATTTGTTTGATGTTTTTGTCATTTTTAAAACCTCTTCACCTAAAATATTTGAAATTGATATGCGTGAAAGTTCTTCAGTTATCATTGATAATTCAACATTTATAATTCCATCTGTTGGGTTTGGGTAAATTGAAACAGATGATTCTGAAAAAACAATTTCATTTATTAAGGTTGGTGGATAAATTGCTACTTGTGCTAATCTCAAGACAAAGGTATTATAATTATCAGGTGCTGAAACTGCGGCAATGCCTGTACTAGGATCGAAATCAACCGTTTTGAAGAAATAACCAGTTGCATAAATACTGCCACTATTCGATATTGATACGGCTAATGGATATACTGCTCCTCCAATACCGCCAAAGCTTTTTGCCCAAAGTAAATTACCTAAGGAATCTATTTTTGTTAAATACATATCTGGCGAGCCAATAGCCGTTAACAAAGTACTTCCTGTATTAGGATCAAAATTTTTTGTCCCACTATAATCACTTGTTGTGTATACATTTCCAAAATAATCTACAGCAATTTTTGAGCAACCCGCATTATCATTTCCAATACCTGGCGACCGCTTAACCCATTTAAAATCACCTTGATCACTTAGTTTTAAAATAAATCTTTCTTCCCCCGATAACGGTGTTAAATTTGCTAAGCCTGCATTTGGATCAAAATCAACTGTACCATTATAATCTCCAAAAACATATATGTTTCCAATTCCATCTGCCTTACATGTATTTCCCCAATCATTGTTAACACTTCCTACACATTTAGCCCAAACAAAATTACCTGCGCTATTTAATTTAGAGATAAACACATCAAATCCTCCTTTTGATTTTAAACGAAAAACACTTGTACTTGGGTCAAAATCTACTGAATCTTGAAAAACACCTGTTGTAAATATATCTCCATTAATATTGGTACAAATACTTAAACCTCTATCATCATTAGGACCTTTCATTTGTTTTGCCCAAATAAAATTGCCACTTGGGTCTAATTTAGAAATATAAATATCATTAGCCGTAGATGTTAATGTGTAATTAGTTGCACTTGGGTCAAAATCAACTGTACCCATAAATGCGCCAGTAGTTAATATATTATTACTATTATCTATTAAAAGTGCGCGCGTCGTAGACGTCGTAAAAGAACCGTAAATACCCTTTGCCCAAATAAAATTGCCTGCAGGAGTATATTTCGCAATAAACTGTCCTCCACTAAAGCCCGAACCAATAGTAAAAGTTGAAGCACTTGGATCGAAATCACATGTGGCATCCAAATAATTTCCTGTTATTACAATATTATTACTTGCATCAATAGCTATGGCTTTAGATTCTTCAAAATTTGTTGTACCTATTTGAAATGCCCAAACAAAGTTACCAAGCGAGTCTAATTTAGAAATAAAAACGTCTTTTCCACCATTACTTGTTAAAGTGTAGGTTGTTGGGTTAGGGTCAAAATCTACAGTACCGTTAAAATAACCAGTAGTATAAACATTTCCATTTGCGTCTGAAACTATACTAAAACCTTCATTCTCGAAAGAGCTACTAAATGCTTTTGCCCATTTATAATTTTGTGCGATTGTAATTTGTGTTAGAGCTAAATAGCAAATTGTTATTAACGATTTTTTCATTTTTTTTGATATATAATTTAAAGAAATAGAAATTAAAATGTATTAGGTATTATTTTGAATGGTTATTACAATATGGTAAACTCTACTCGTCTATTAAGTTGCTTACCGTCTTCTGTATCATTTGATGAAACAGGTTTTGTTTTACCATAACCCTTAAATTTCAATCTGCTGGAATCAATGCCTTTCGCAATAGCATAATCCATTACCGTTTGCGCCCGATCGTTAGATAATTTTAAATTAGAATCATCACTTCCTACATTATCCGTATGTCCTGATATTTCTATTTGCATTTTACCATTAACTGCTAATAGTTCAACTAATCGATCTAATTCAGGAAAAGATTCGGGACGAAGAGTAGATTTATTGACATCAAAAAAAATGTTATTCAAGCGAATAGTGGTTCCTACTTCTAAGGGTGTTAAATATAAATCGCGTGTAATTTCTTGATAGGAAGATATTTTAGTTAAATCTAAATTATCACTTACCGATATAAAGCCTTGGTTATAGGCCATAAAACCATAATTGATGCCGTAAGGTAACACTATAGTGTACTCACCTGTTTTTACATTTGAAACAGCGATACCTTCGTTTTTAGCATTAATTAAATTTTCATATTCAATATTTGAACCAATAGGTTCTTTGGTTTTAGAATTAAATACTTTCCCTCTAATTAATACAACTGGATTAGGTTTTATATCTTCCGTTAATTTTACTTTTACAATATCTCCATCACTTATCATGTATGCGTAATCTCCTTTCGCATCTAATGAATAATAAGCATCCCAATTTACAGTATTTATTCGTGGCCCTAAATTAACTGGCGCACTCCATTTTTTATAAGTACTGTCTAATCGTTTTGCCATCCAGATATCACTACTTCCGAGCGAACCTTTTCTATTACTCGAAAAATATAAAGTAACTCCATCAGCAGCTAAAAAAGGTGTTGTTTCATCAAATTCATTTGTATTAATATTTCCTATTTTTTCTGGTTCAGTCCATGTGTTATTATTAATAGCTTTATCAAAAAACTTTCCTAAATCTTTTAATGACTTTCCTTTTGTCCATTTCTCTCGTTCTACTAAATGCGATACATAAATATCTCCTTCATTATTTTTACTTGATTCCGAAAAATATAATAACATGGTTTTTCCATCTTTACATAAGTACATATTATTATAAGCGCCTTGTATGTATGCTTGAAAATTTCTTATTTCCATTTTTTTGGGATCACTCCATTCACCTTTTTTATTCAATTTAATTATAGAATAACCACTTCCAGAATATTCCCCATCTTCATAAGCTCCTCTTATAATCATTTGATTATTATCTGTAGATATATTTGATACTGAACCATTAGATTCATGAGAATTAATTGGTTTACCAATATGCTGCGCCAATGACCATGTTTCATTATCATTTTTAAATGAAACCCAGCCATCTTGCTTCGACCAATTCTCATAATGGTTTTGACGTACAAAATATAAAGTTTTACCATCAGTAGAAATTACTGGCGATAACTCCTCTACTGATGAGTTAACATTTTTACCCAAATTTTCAGTTTTATTATCTATTGTTTGAGATATACCAATTTGTGAAATCAATAAATAAAGTAGAAAGATTTTTTTCATAGAAAGTGATTATTTTTATTTATAAAAGAAATATATAAAAGCTTAAAAAAATATTGTTTTAACCTTTTAAGCAAATAAAGATTTTAAATAATTAATCACCTTGGTAAATAGGTTTTAATTTTAAAGGAATATATAAACCATAAGTCAACATACAATACATGTTTTTCATATTAAGAGGAACATTTGTATTGGTAGGGGCTTTAAAACCAGGGCGGCTTCCAAACTCTAATTTAACACTAAAACCTTGCTCTTTTGGCTGACGAATAAACCAACCTGCTCTCCATCCAAAATGACTAACTTTTTCGTATTTTACATCTACTTCTTTACCATTGCTTGTAAAATTTTTAATGCCAATTACGGGTGCAAAAATGACATCAATGTAAAAATCACTATACTTAATATTACTTCTATAGCCCCAACCATCTACATCAATTAATAAATCTCTAATTCTTCTAAACTGAATACCACCATATACTGATGTTAAAGCGATACCTCCAACCTGATCAATAGCTTTATTGGTAAGCGTATCCTTAAAAGTAAAATCATTTTTTGAATCTTTATATTTTTGTCCATTAAACGTTAATAGAGTATCTGCTAAATTTTTATAATCTAAGGTATTTGTATATTGTTGAAAGCCGCCACGTAAGGCTACTATAAACCAACATTTTGCAGGTACACCACCTCTTATTTTAGTTGTTGTGGTTGTTGTAGTTCTTCCATTAGATGAAGAAGATGAACTTAATATAATTGGTACATTTCTTTCTCTAACTTTATTAAAAAATATTAAACCTAAACCACCTTCCATATTAAAATAGTTACGCGTGTTTTTATTTGATTTACGATATAAATTGGTACCAAACCCAGTTCGCATATCAAAATTTGCGAGTAAGCGTTTACCCAACATGTGCTCTGCTCTTAATCCCCAACCGTAGGCATATCCGTTATGTCCATTAACATCAATAAATAAGGGGTCGATTGATAACGAAAAATTTTTGTAATTATAGGGGTTGTTTCTAACATAAGTATATGAAACTGATTGTGATTTTAATAGTGTTACCTGTAAAGTAACTAAGGTTAATATGAAGTATATGTATTTTTTCATTTGATATTTTATTAAGTTGTTTTTAATTTAAGTTATTAGTAAATAATAAAAATTAAATAATTTAGAAATGATTTATTTAAAAGAATCTGGTTAATCCGAAACGAATTAAAAGGGATGTTACTCTTGCTTTAGCTGGAGCATTAATACTGCCACCCTCTGGAGCGTATGTTAATCCTTTACTGTAAAAACAAGGAGATACAGAAATACCATATTTTTGAAAAACATTATAACCAACAGTGCCTTCTAAATAAAAACCTCGTCCCTTAGTAATAAAGTTTTTCTTGGCGTAAATTTCATATCCAAATTTTGCAGAGGCATGAAGCTTCCCCATTTTTTTATATACCAAAACACCTAATCCATAATTAAAATAATTACGTTGAGAAAAGGATTTTTTTAATGAATCTAAGTTTGATGTTTGTAAACCAAAATTACCATTTATTCCAAATTTAAAATCTGGTTTTTTGCCAAACATCCAGCCTAATCTTCCTGCAATTAAGGCTCCTTCCGCTTTTGATATTTTAACCCTATCATCATTTGCTTTATTGGTTTGCGTTGCCGCAAAATACAAAGCACTTAAATCAATATTAGTGTACCAATGGCCTTTAATTTTATCAAATAATAAAATTGGTAATGGTGCAGCAAAAGCATAGCTTCCTTTTGGAGCATCAGTTGTTTTAACTTTTACAACACCTAATTGTAGACCTGGAAAATACTGACAGCTCATTCCAGTGGTTTGAGATCTGGCTAGCGTAGCAATCACTAATAAAGCAATAGTGGTAATTTTTTTCATAGAGTATAAAATTTTGTTAAGATATTTACTCAACAAAAATATTATATATGAAAACTAATAATATAGTTACATTTACTAAATCATATAGGTATATATACCTATTTTTAAATGTAATTATTTTTAATTGCAAATTTTAATAACCCAACTGTAGATTTTGAATTTGTTTTTTCTAAAATATTATGACGATGGTTATCTACTGTTTTTTTACTAATAAATAATCGTTCGGCAATTTCGTTACTAGTTAATTCTTGGGCTATGAGCTTTAATACATCAATTTCTCTATCGGTTAAAACGGCTTTAGTAACTTCTAATTCTTTTTCTTTTGTAAATTGATTATAAATAATTGGAATTATTTTTTCGTCGTAATAAGTGCCATCCTCTATTAGCCTGTGAATGGCTGTAAAAAACTGCTCTTTACCTGATGTTTTTAATAAATAGCCGTCGGCCTCTGCTAATACGCTTTCTTTAACAACGGTGGTATTATTAAACATTGATATTATTAATACTTTAATTTTAGGGTATTTATTTTTTATTGCTTTACATAAATCAATACCTGTAAGTAAAGGCATGCTTACATCTGTTAAAATTAAATCAATAGCTGTTGGGTTATTTTCAACAATGCTAAGAGCTTCCTGACCATTAACGGCCATGTAAAGCACTTCAATTTCTTTTGATGATTCTAATAAACTCTTAATGCCATCAGCAAATAGTTGATGATCATCGGCAATAAGTACTTTAATTTTTGTTTGTTGCATTTGGCAAATGTAGCATTAATATAAACCCATTTTTATGGGTATTGTTATCTATTTTTATCGAACCATTTAATAATAAAAGTCGGGCCTTAATATTTTGCCACCCAATTCCTGAAGAATTTTTTAAATTTTCTTCGCTAATTTCTTTGCCATTAGTAAAAAAATGTATTGTAATTTCTGTTTCAATTTTATCTATAGTAAAATAAATTTCGCTTGCATTAGCGTGTTTTATAGTATTATTAATAAGCTCTTGTATAATACGATATAAAGAAATACTAAAAACATCAGAAAAATTAAACCTCGAAAATTCATCATTCGATAGTATTTCAGCTTTTAATTTAGTATCATGTATTAAGGATTCTATTGCTTTTTGTAATCCAAAATTTAATTCGGGAGGCATTAATTCGTGGGATATATTTCGTACTTCTAAAATTGTTTTATCAATAGCTTTTGTAAAAGTAGAATCTTCAGTTTGATTACTTTGCATTTTGATATATGCTAACATTTGCCCTATACTATCATGCAAATCACGGGCAATGCGGGTACGTTCTTTTTGTTCGGCTTCAAATATGGTTTTATTTGCAATGTCTTTTTGTTGTTGTTCTGCTTTAAATATTGCTTCTTGCTTTTTACGTTTACTTTGTTTATAAAAACTAATAAAAAAAAGGGAAAGACTTACGATTAATAAAATAATTACACTAATAATTATTCTTTGAAGTATTATCTCTTCCTTGTTTTTTTGAATAAGTTGTTCTTTTTTATCAAAATCGAATTGAATTTTTAATTGAGCAATTTTATTTTCTGTTTTTTCATTTAATCCATTTTTATAATTTATAAAAAGAGAATCTTTATAAGCTAATGCGAGCTTATAATTTTTTTTATGAGCATGGTAGTTGGATAAACTTTCAAACACCATTTGCTTACCCATAAAATAATTGATGGAATTGGAATAACTTAACGCTTTTTTTGAAATTTCATTTAGTTTAACACTATCATTAGTAATTGCATAAAGCGACATTAAACCAGAATACGTATCGGCTATTTGCTTTTTAACATTAGTTGATAAATCAATAGCCAAACATTTTTTCATATATACTTCTGCAGAATCAAACTGATTAGTGAATAAATAACAATTGGCTTTATTATTATAAAAATAAGATTCGTAAATAGACTTATTTTTACCCACAAGTTTTTTTAAGTTATCATTATCAATGATTAAAGCACTGTCGATTTGATTATTCATGCCAAAAATATTGGCCAATGTGAGTTGTGTATTATAATAATTTGATTCATTATTTTTAATAAGTGGAATTGATTTATACAAGAATTGCTTTGCAGTTTGCAAATCTCCTTTGGTTTGCATAATTTGAGAAATAGCATCATAACAAATTCCAAGATCTTTTTCTGATTTAATTTCTTCAGCTATTTTCTCAGCTTCATATAAAAAAAATAGCGCTTCATCAAACCTACCTAATTGATTATATGGACTACTTATGCCTATATATGCTCTTATAAAAAGAGAGTCAATTGGCGCTTTTTTTAAATAAGTAATTGCCAGTTTATATTCTTCAATAGATTTTTCATACTCATCACTCAACATAAAATCTCTGCCTTTAATTATTGATGCCTTTGATGAGTCAGCAACAGACTTTAATTTTAAATTATTTAACTCAATTATAATTCTAGCAGAATTGGTTCCTTTATGCAAATAATTAAATCGTGATTCGTTATATAGTTCATCTATTTTAGATGTATTCGTTGTTTTATCACAATTATATACTGTAAAAACCAGTGCTAAATAAATTAAATATTTCATTTTATAAAACTAATATTTAATCCCTAAATCTAATAGCATGTTTGTAATTTATACCATCTTGATTTGAGTTTTAGTCTAAAATACTAAACGAAAAGCTTAGATGGTATTATACCTAGGAATAAATATTTGGACTAAAACATTTATTCATTCGGTATTAATAGTAGTTATTAATTTATTTTTCATTATTTTTAATAATGATTCTCAAAAAAATCTTTTTCATATTTTTTTATTGCTTATTAGTAACCAATACATTTTCACAAAGCAATAAAAGTGTAGACTTTGGAATAAGTATCCCTCTTTCTACTGGGAGAATTCAAGGTCTTGCGCTATCTCCTAACATTAATTATTGTTCAGGAAAACATCAATTTCAAATTGGTTTAGATTTTTATTATTACGGTCGCAAAGGAATCCCGAAAATTTTAGGTTCTCAACTTGCCTATAAATATTTGTTGCGCAATGAAACAAAAAAGTTTAATGTGTTTGTAGATTTTAATTTACAATATGTTCAATATGCAAATGGAACAGTTGAACCAGTTCCATATTATTATTTACCGACAGAAGAACATAAAATAGAATTTAATCTAATTCAAACAAAATCTTTTATTAACACTTTAGGATTAGGATTAAGTACAACATTATTTAATAGAGCGACTTTTATTTTTGTTATTAGTGGTGGTTATAATTATTACCAGAGTAAATATTCGCCCACTAATACTGATAATTACGGTATTTATCTGTTTGACGTTGGCGAAAAAGCTATTCCAATTATATATACTAGAATAGGCTTGAATTATAAAATCTGGAAAAACTACAGCAAGAATGTTTCCAAACCAATTCAAAAATAGAAATTAATTCACCCTCAATTTTTGTCCAATTTTTAAATAATAACGAGTACTCGTGCTATTTAACACACACAATTCTTTCATTGATAATCCATATTTTTTAGCAACTTCAAACCAACTGTCGCCACGCTCAATAGTGTGTAAAGTTGCATTACTTGGATAAGCACAAATTCCGTATTTAGATTTTTTTATTACAATTGTGTCATTTAATAATTTGTTTTCTTCAAATGAAATTATTGATGATGGGTTTAAAGCGTGACCTTTAAAACGAACTTCAAAATGCAAATGTGGGCCGCTACTTCTGCCTGTATTTCCGCCTAAACCAATTAATTGACCAGATAATACAACTTGACCAGCTTTAACTTTTATTTTTGATAAATGTGCATAAACAGTTTCTAATCCGTTATAATGCCTTATAATAACAACATTACCAAATGCACCTTTTGCTTGTGCTATTCTTACCATTCCGTCAAATGCAGAAACTACTGCATCACCTCTGTTTAAATTAATGTCAATGCCCTTATGCATTCTGCCATCTCTCCAACCAAATTTAGAATTTATTTGTCCAATTTTAGGCTGATGATAGGTTCCTAACGAATCGTTTTCAATTGTTATAAGTTGAGATTCTGGGAAATCTAATTCGTTTGATATTTGAAAGATAATGCTCTCATCAAAATCTTCGTAAAAAGTGGATGCTGGTATATTTCCATATTTTACGATGGCTAAATTTGCATCTTTTGAATTTATAATGCTACTGTAATAATTAATTAGTTCAATTTGCTTCTCATCAATTTCTGGTAAATCAAGCAAAGAATCAATAAGGTTTATTAGTTGAAGCTTTGTTATAGCAATAGAATTAGTGTTTGTAACAGGTTTTATAAATGTAGTATCCTTTTTTGGCTCACCTTTGCCAAAAAGTAAGTTTGTTGTTAAACAACCAACTAACAGGATATAAACAACTAACTTCAAATTGTTAATAATTTTTTGCTAAAATAATGTTTTTATATTAAAAACAAATATTTATTATTTTTTATGTTTCCATAATCTAAGAAACTTCACGTATTCTATTTATTTTACTAATAAATTAAATATTTACTACGGAAAAGTTCATTAAAATACCTGATCATACTTAGGCTTATTATTTTGATTCCTAGTTAATACACATCAGCACTTTAAAATAATCGACGAATTTGTTTGTATTTATAAAAATAATACGCTTATTTGTTTTATACAATATTTATATAATGATAGCAAACGCGAATATTAAAATAGAAAAAACAAAAAAAAGCAGAGTAACAGAGTACGATGTTAATGATGTACCTTTTGGTAAATGCTTTTCTGACCATATGTTTATAGCAGAATATGCTGATGGAAAATGGCAAAATGCTAGTATTTGTCCGTATCAAGATATGCCAATGAGTTATGCAATGTCAGCATTACATTATGGGCAAGCAATTTTTGAAGGTATGAAAGCTTATAAATCTGAAAGTGGTGATGTAAGTATTTTTCGCCCTTTAGAAAACTTTAATAGAATAAATAAATCAGCGCTTCGTATGGCAATGCCCGAAATTCCTGAAGAAATTTTCATGGGTGGATTAATTGAATTATTAAAATTAGATTCAGCTTGGATACCAACTTCTGATACTGGTTCATTATATATTCGTCCATTTTTAATTGCAACTGATGAAGCAATTGGCGTTAAAGCAAGCGACACTTATAAATTTGTTATAATAACTTGTCCAGCAGGAAAATACTACACTGAACCAATTAAAGTTTTAATTGAAACAAATTATATTAGAGCTGTTGAAGGAGGAATTGGTTTTGTAAAAGCAGCAGGTAATTATGGAAGAAGTTTATTTCCAACAAAATTAGCACAGCAAAAAGGCTATCAACAAGTAATTTGGACTGATGGTAAAACCCATTCTTTTTTAGAGGAATCAGGAACTATGAATTTAATGTTTGTAGTTGGAGATACTTTAATTACACCAGCATTAAGTGATACTATTTTAGCAGGGATTACAAGAAATAGCGTTTTAGCATTAGCCAGAGATTGGGGAATGAAAGTTGAAGAACGTAAAATTTCTATAGTTGAAATTTTAGAAGCTCATGCCAACGGAACTTTAAAAGAAGCATTTGGTGTAGGAACTGCGGCAACAATTGCTCAAATTATAGGAATTGGACATGTTGACCAATACTATCCATTGCCACCAGTTGAAGACAGAAAATTTTCTCCAAAAATTGATGAAACATTAAGAAATATCAGAAAGGGAAAAATTGAAGATAAATTTAATTGGATGTTTAAAGTATCTTAATTCTTCCATAAATAATATTCTTTATTGAATGCCAAAATTTAAATGAATAACGAATTGTTCAAAACATTTTTGAATAAAACAGTACAAACTTTTAAATTTGTTGCTCTTAAAAAATATAAAATAATTTAAATGAAATTTATAGCAGAAATAAATGTAATGCCATTAAAAGCATTATTAGACCCACAAGGAAAAGCAGTAACAAGTTCTATGACAAATTTAGGTTTACCTGAAATTGAAAATGTAAGAATAGGAAAACATATTACTTTAGAAATAAATGCAGCCTCAAAAGAAATAGCATCCGCTAAAGTTGAAGAAGCTTGTAAAAAGTTATTATGCAACCAAATTATGGAATTTTTTGAATTCGAATTAAAAGAAGCATAATAAAAAAACAAATCAATAATTAACTAATAAATAAAAAATCAATAATTAAACATGGGATATCTTTTCACCTCAGAATCAGTATCAGAAGGCCATCCAGATAAGGTTGCCGATCAAATTTCAGATGCATTAATTGACAACTTCTTAGCCTTTGATCCTCAAAGTAAAGTAGCTTGTGAAACATTAGTAACAACTGGACAAGTAATTTTAGCTGGTGAAGTTAAATCAAAAGCCTATTTAGATGTTCAAGAAATTGCTCGTGAAGTAATTCGTAAAATTGGATATACAAAATCTGAATACATGTTTGAAGCTAACTCATGTGGTATTTTATCTGCTATTCATGAGCAATCTGCTGATATTAATCAAGGTGTAGACCGTAAGAAAAAAGAAGAGCAAGGAGCTGGTGATCAAGGTATGATGTTTGGTTACGCTACTAACGAAACTGCAAATTATATGCCTTTAGCTTTAGATTTAGCTCATGGTATTTTATTAGAATTAGCGGCACTTCGTCGTGAAAATAAAGAAATTAAATATTTACGTCCTGATGCAAAATCTCAAGTGACATTAGAATATGACGATAATAATACGCCTGTTCGTATTGATGCTATCGTTGTATCTACACAACATGATGATTTTGGGCCTGAACCAAAAATGTTAGCTAAAATTAAAAAGGATATTGTTGATATTTTAATTCCTCGAGTTAAAAAGAATTATCCTAAATACGCACATTTATTTAACAACAAAATCAATTATCATATTAACCCAACTGGTAAATTTGTAATTGGTGGACCTCATGGCGATACTGGTTTAACTGGTCGTAAAATCATTGTTGATACTTACGGTGGTAAAGGTGCTCACGGTGGTGGTGCTTTTTCTGGAAAAGATCCTAGTAAAGTTGATAGAAGTGCTGCTTATGCAACTCGTCATATTGCTAAAAATTTAGTTGCAGCTGGTATTTGTTCTGAAGTGTTAGTTCAAGTTTCATATGCAATTGGTGTTGCGCAACCAATGGGTATTTTTATTGATACTTATAGAACAGCTAAAGTAAAAATGACAGATGGTGAAATTGCAAAAATAGTTGAAAAAGTATTTGATATGCGTCCTTACTTTATTGAACAACGTTTTAAATTACGTACGCCAATTTACAGTGAAACTGCTGCTTACGGACACATGGGACGTAAAAATGAAGTTGTAACTAAAACTTTTAAATCTCCTGACGGAAAAGTAAAAACGATGAAAGTTGAATTATTTACGTGGGAAAAATTAGATTATGTTGCTAAAGTAAAAGCTGCATTTAAAGTAAAATAATTTAGTTGTATATATATTTTAAGCCTCTGTAATTAAGTTTGCAGAGGCTTTTTAATAAGTATTAAAAAAAATAAAAAAATTAACAAAAATTGGTCTAACTATTGTTTAAAAATATAATAAGATTGAGTAAATAATTTTTGTTTGAAACTTAATTTTACTATATTTACAATAACCTATTAATATTGAAGACTATGAAAACATTTTTTACATTAGTATTTATCTTGTTAATCACATTAACAGTTAAATCACAATCCTACACTTGGACTAATGGTGGTGGAGATAACGACTTTGAAAATCCATTAAATTGGTCACCAACACCTCTGTTTGGTTTTCCTTCATTTGGAGAAACTGCTGTTTTTGATGGTTCAATAAGTACAGCAAACTGTAATATTTTAAATCCGCAAGATTTTACAACATTAAGTGTTTTAGCTAGCTATACAGGAATTATTAATTCCTCTATATCCGATTTAACTTTAGTAAGTATTAGCTTACAAGGAGGTACTTTAATTAGTCCAAATGGATTAATGATTGTTTCAGGAAATTTTGTGAAATCTGCAGCAGCTTCATTTGTTTGTAGTGGAACAAGTTTATTACAATACAACTTGGCTTCTGGTACTTTAAGAACCATGAATGGTAGTTTTAATTTGAATGCATTAGAAATAATTACTTCTGGTTCAGTTGGAAATAGAGTAATAAATTTTAGTGCAGCAACTTCAACATGTGTTTCTCTTTCTTTAAATGGCGGAAGTTTTCCAATGGCGTATAGAGGAACAATTAATGTTTTAAGTAGTTTAAATATTCAAGGAACTGCATTAACAGAGGGTACTACAAATACTGGAACCATCGCTTTTGTTGGAGCTGGTGCAAAAACAATAACAGGAACAGGAACGGCTTTACAAAACCGAATAGGTAACTTAAGTTTTAATACAACAGGTGGTTTAAGTATGAGTGGAAATATAGCAGTTACTCAAGGTTGGAATGTAACAAATATAGCATCATTTACCGCAGGTACTTCACTAGTAACAATGTTAGGAGGAACCATAACGGGTGGTGCAACTACAACTTCACAAGCTATGTTTGATAATCTAAGTATTTCTTCTGGGAGTACAACAATTTTTTCTGGTAGTTCAATAATAAATTTAAAAGGTAATTTAACTAATAATGGAACTATTACTCAAAACACAAGTTTATTAAGACTTAGTGGTTCTGGTGCACAATCAATTAGTGGGTCATCTACAACAACTTTAAATGCAATTGAAGTTAGTAATACAGGAACTAAAACGTTGAGTTCAGCAGTTCAACTTTTAGATTCAGCAAAAGTTTCTGCGGCAGGAACATTAGCGTGTGGCGGAAATTTAACTTTAAAATCTACCAATTCAAAAAAAGCTCGTATAGCTGAAATTGTTGCAGGCGGTTCTGTTACTGGAAATATAACAGTTGAAACGTTTATACCAGGTGGTGTTGCTGGTTGGAGAATATTAGGAGCTGCTGGTGTTAGTGGATTAACAGTTGGAAGTTGGGATGGTGGTAGTGGAAGCTCATCAGATTTTGCAATGACTTGTTTAGGTTGCATAAATGATCCATTATCTGCTGGTGGTTATTTTGTATCAATTCAAAACGACCCAACTGGTACAGGTATAACTTATACAGAATTAGTTGTTGGTGATGCATTAACTCCTGGTACTGGAAGTTGGGTTTTTGATGCTAATAGTTTAACAACTTCAATTGACATTACTCACTCAAAAACAGGACCTGTTGTTACTGGACCAATATCTTCGAGCAATGGTTTAAAAGCAAATCCGTATCCTTCGCCAATTTCTGTGAGTCGTTTACAAGGTCATAATGTATCGTTATCCTCAGTTGATGTTTACTCTCCATCAGGTTCTTATACGTCTTATAACGGAGGAATTCCTTCAGATGTTATTCCTATGGGGCAAGGTTTTTATGCTAATGGTGTTGGAGCAGGTGCTTTAAATTTTGTTGAATCTGATAAAATATCTGGAAATAATTCAATGGCAAAAATGTCTTCTTCTGCAATCGGTAGCGTTTTTCAATTACAATTAGATGGCGTAAATGATTATGATAGAACCTATATTCGTTTTCATGGTAGTGCTACTACAAATTTTGATAGAACTTTAGATGCTTACAAAAGATATTCTACTCCAGGTTATTTAGGATATCCTGGTGCTTATAGTAAATATACAACCATTGCTACAGTAAATTCAAGTCAAGATTACGCAATTAATAGTTTACCATTTGCAGTAACAACTGATGCGGTTATTCCAGTAATTGTTAAAGTATCAACATCTGGTCAATATACTATTTCACCAGTTGATATTAGTAATTTAGCGGTGGGAGCTTGTGTAACTTTAAAAGATAAATTATTAGGAGTAACTCATAATTTAAGAACTGGAAATTATGTTTGTAACATTTCTGATACAACTTCAGTTGCTCGTTTTGAATTAACAATTTGTGCTGATCCTTCAGCAGGAAGTAGTGTAGGAGTTAACCAATATAATTCAGTTCCAAGTTCTTTAATTTTAATTAATCAAGATGGAAATGGTGCTTATGTAAATACTAATTTTGTTACAAACACAAAAGCTACTATTTCTGCATATAACATGATGGGACAAAAATTAATGACAGATACAGAAGTTGAAGGAACTCAAACTACTACTTATTTAAATTTAGGTAATGTTCATTCTCAAGTTGTAATTATTAAAGTAACTACGGCTAAAGAAAGTTCAGTAAAAAAACTATTTGTTAATTAATAGAAAATATTAAGTTTTTAAAAAGCGGTTAATGAGTTAACCGCTTTTTTTATGGACTATTTTTTGTAAATATCTTTTGAAGTTCTTGATTTAATAAAGATTTATAAGTTTAAGCTCTATTTCCAAATTCAATGATTGCTAAATCTTTTATTTCAGTATCATCAATTACAAAGCGAAGTGCTGTTTTAATTTGATGAAAGCCATGATTACCACAAGAACCGGGGTTAAGGTGTAATACATCAAGTTTATTTTGATACATAACTTTTAAAATATGAGAGTGACCACAAATAAAAATTTTTGGCTTTTCTAGTTCTATTAGGTCTTTCACTTCCTTTAAATAATTGGTTGGCTGTCCGCAAATGTGTGTTATGTATACTTTTACATTTTCGCAATTAAAAATTAAATTCTTTTTAAATTCTTTTCTTAATTCAGCTCCATCAATATTACCATAAACTGCTTTTAATGGCTTTAGCTTTTTTAACTTATTAGTTAATTCAATAGTGCCAATATCGCCAGCATGCCATACTTCGTCAGCTTCCTCAATGTGTTTAAATAGCTTCTCGTCTAAAAAACTGTGGGTATCGGATATTAATAAAATTTTACGCAAGTTTTTTTTGAGATTTGTAATCGTAATTTAAAAATAAAATATAACACACTATCATAATGATGCCAAAGCTAAATAAACCCATTCCAAATGCAATAACTATGTGTTGAAAAATCCCTAATGCCAAAATATATTTTTTAATTGGTTTAATCCAAACAAGAACGCAAAAGCTCAATTGATAGACTAAAACGACATATGTTGAAATTGTACAAACCCATTTTGGTAATGAGTAAAAAATAGTGTTTGAATATTCAGGTATTTGAAATATATCATAGATAGCAGAGCCATTAAGCCAATTAGCATCGTACATTTTAAACCATGCAGCTAATGCATAAACCAAACAAATTTGTATTTTAATACCAAATAAAGCTAAATTATGAATTACGTTTGATAACTCGTTAAATATTGAATTTTTGAAGCTTTTGTTAGTCAAAAAAATATTAAACAACAATAATTGATTTAAAAGATAGTCGCCACCAGTTAGAGTAGGGTATAAAAAATTATTAAGGTTTAAAATAATTAACCAAAGAAAAAAACGAATGAAATAATTTGATTTATTAATCATTTCTAAAACTGAAAATATAACAAGTACAGAAATAATAACGATAGCAAACAATAACGAATAATTATTATTTAAATAGAATGCAGAGTCAATTAAAAAATTAACGTGTTTACTCGAAAGATAAATGAATCTATGTTCTGAAAATAACTCCTGAAATAAATAGATGTAAACACAAATTTTATAAATAATAAAAAGTGAAAGTGCATTTTTAAACCATTTAATTTCTCGTGGTTGATGTTTTGATTCAAATAAATAAGTAGTTATAAAGCTCATTTTTTTGAATACAAATCCTTAAATTGATAAATTAATTGACCTTTGTAAGTATTTGAGAACAAGAGAATTTCATATTTTGAAGTGTCGTTTATGAAATTATTTTGTTTTAAATATGAATAAATCTCATGGTTAAGTATTTCAAATTCTTGATTTGTAGGCTTCAAATTATAAATAGTTGATTTTTGAGGCAAAACATTTAATTCATAAATAAGTGCATTTGAAAATAACAATGAAATGGCATCGCTTCCTATAAAATTTGCCTTAGAAAGAGATGTTAAGTTAATAGGGAATAGAATTTTCCATTCTGATTTATTTTGTGTTTTTATTAAAATATAATTTTTATTCTTTGGCGTAGGCACAAATAAACTCCATGATTGATGAAAATAAGGGTAAACATACTTTTGACTATAACCAATTAACTTTAAATTTGTTGATTTTATTGGTGAAGCATAAATTATTACAAAAACAAAATGAAAAACTAAAATACACGATAAGCAAAGTAATACGCAATATTTTACCAGATTACTCATTAATTTTTAATGTTTTTTTTATTAAAACTTATTATAATCTTTTTATGAGTAATATTTTCTAATATTGGTTTTAAAACCTTTTGAGCGTTTAATTCTGTTTCCTTAAATACAATTTGATTTAAACTATCACTTTTAAAATAATTTTCCGCCTTTTGATAAACTAATTGTGTCAGATTTGTTTCATTATCTAACAAAAAATAGGTAGTAGCATTATATATTCTGCTTTTTTGATGATCAATTTTATAATAGCAAATTTCAGGATTTGGCAATGTTATTTCCAAAATAGAGTCGTTAGATAAGATATTTTTTGTCTCAAGTTTTGTTAAATCAATGCATCCAGCAATTTCACCACTTACAACTAATAATATTCTAGAATCAGGTAAATAATCTCGCTTAATAGTGTATTCAAGCACATCTTTTATAGTCATTTTAACCAACTCCATTTTGCCAACTGCTTGTATTTTTGTCACACTCATATCGTTTGTTTCTGATATAACTTCATTTGGTTCAGTATGTTTGAAGAGAAACCAGCCAATAATTAAAGTTAAAATGATTACAACCAAATAAGGTAATAAGTTAAGTTTCTTTAATATTAGAAAAAAATTATTCATAAAAGCTTTATTATGTAAAGATAGTATGTGGTTTATTGATTTTTACAAAAAATAAAATACTTTGCAAAAAAATGTGAATTTTAGGGTTACATTAGCTCGTTAATTGGATTAATTCATACATTTGCGAATCAAAAACTATAATTAAAAATGAAAACATTAAAATTAGTATTAATAGCAGTTATTTTTTCTGCTTCAAGTTTATTTACAAGCTCTTGCGGTGGAGCTGGTGAGAAAGATGCAAATCCATTAGCTGATAGTTTATCAAGTCTTAATGGTGAGTTAAACGGTCAATTATCTGAAAAGGAAAAAGCATTACAAGAATTTGTGAGCTCTTTTAATGAAATTCAAGATAATCTGAACGCTATTAAAGAAAAAGAAAATATAGTTGCAAAACATTCTCAAAGTGGAGATGTAAAAAGCAAGGAAGAAACTATTAAAGAAGATATTCAAGCTATTTACGATTTATTAGCAAAAAACAAAAACCGTATTGGATCTTTAACAAAAAAATTAAAAGATTCAAAATCTAAAATTGCCGGTTTAGAAGAAATGATTGCAAATTTACAATCTCAAGTTGATGCTAAAGATGGAGAAATAGCAACTTTAAGAGCAGAATTAGAATCTAAAAATATTGAGTTAAGTAATATTCAAATGAATTTAGAAAGCGTTGAAGCTGAAAGCTCATCTAAAACTGCAAAATTAAATTCTGCCTATTATGCTTTTGGTACTTCAAAAGAATTAAAAGAAAAAGGTGTAATTACTAAAGAAGGTGGATTTATTGGATTAGGAAAATCAACTAAATTAAAAGCTGATTTCAATAAAGAATATTTTACTAAAATTGATATTTCATCAACAAATTCAATTAATATTGGAGCTAAAAAAGCAGTCATTTTATCTAATCATCCATCAAATTCATATAAATTAGTTGGTGATAAAACAGTTGAAAAAATTGAAATTTTAAATGCTGAAGATTTTTGGTCAAACTCTAAATATCTAGTAATTAGAATTGAACAATAAATTAGAATTGAACAATAATTGATTCTTAAATAACAAAGCCATCCGCAAATAACGGATGGCTTTGTTATTTAAGAAAGGTTTTAAAATATTAAGATAAAACTTTAATCATTTTTTCAGCAATCATTTTTCCCATTTTGTAATTTGATTCGTGGGTCCAACCAGCAATATGTGGAGTTAAAATTACTTTATCACTATTTATTAAATATTGCATCGGCTCAGGCATCATTTTTAAATCCATGTTTTCAAAAGAAGTACTTTCGTATTCTAAAACATCTAAACAAGCTCCCAACACCTTACCTGATTTTATGTGAGAAACTAAATCGGACACATTTAAACATTTACCACGAGCTGTATTAATGATGTATATGTTTTTTTTGAACTTATTAATGAAATCATAATTTATTAAATAATTTGTTTCATCTGTAAATGGCGTGTGAAGGCTTATGATATCTGATTCTTCTTGTAATTGTTCTAAGGTTGATTCTGTTATAAAATCATTTCCGATATTTTGTTTGTATTTATCATAAACTAATATTTTGCAACCAAACCCTTGTAATCGTTTTGCAAATTCTGAACCCATATTTCCATAACCAATAATACCAACCGTTTTATTCTTTATTTCAAACCCTCTATTTTCAGCTCTTTTCCAAATACCTTGCCTTACTTCAGCATCTGCCGTTTTTAATTTATTGAGTAACATTAATAACATTCCTAAAGCATGTTCAGCAACTGCATCTCTATTTCCTTCTGGTGCGTGCACACAAGTTATACCTTTCGATTGAGCGTATTCTACATCAATATTTTCCATTCCTGCTCCAACGCGACCAATACATTCTAATTTTGAACATGCATCTATGATTTCTTTTGTAATTTTAAATTTGCTTCTTATAACCAATCCTTCATAATTTGGTAAAATGTTTATTAGATCCTCTTTTGATTTATCCCAAAACAAATCACATTGAAATCCAGCTGATTGCAATGTTTCATGCAATATTGAATGATTAGAATCTATACAAAGTATTTTTTTTGACATAATTCTTTATTAATTAAACTATAATGGAATTTAGATGTTTAAAATTAAGTAAATGTAAAACTTAAAAAATCATAAAAACACGATTTAATTATAAAATTACAGTTATTTAAATTAATCAAATACTTAAATTTAATTAAAATATAAATCATGAATTACTTTAAAATTTTATTTCAAAATTCATTTTTAAAAAAAGTGCTAAATATTTCAATTATTTGTTTATTTGGTGTTTATAATACTCAATGTCAAAATAATTCTACTTCAAATAATCAAAAAACAACAATTAAAAATCCAAAAATGGAACTAAATAAACTTACCAAACAAGAAGAATATGTTATTTTAAACAAAGGTACAGATGCTCCTTACACAGGTCAATATACTGACGAAACTAGAAAAGGAACTTATATATGTAAACAATGTAATTCACCATTATACAAATCAGAGTCTAAATTTCATTCCAATTGTGGGTGGCCAAGTTTTGACGATGAAATTCCCGGTGCTGTAAAAAGAGTCCCAGATTTAGATGGAAGAAGAGTCGAAATTGTTTGTAATACGTGTCAAGGTCACTTAGGTCATGTATTTACTGGAGAAGGATTTACCGCAAAAGATACAAGGCATTGTGTAAATTCAACTTCTATGATATTTAAAGAAGAAACAAAGGCCGTTGTAAGTCCAATAACTAATAAGGCAATTTTTGCCGGTGGTTGTTTTTGGGGAGTTGAATATTATTTTCAACATGCTAAAGGTGTTACTAAAACTGCTGTAGGTTATATAGGCGGTCATACAGATAATCCAACTTACCGTGAAGTTTGTGAGCATAAAACAGGCCATATAGAAGCTATGGAAGTTACGTTCAATCCTTCAGAAACTAATTTTGAAGAATTAGCAAAATTGTTTTTTGAGATTCATGATCCAACTCAAGCCAATGGACAAGGACCAGACATTGGACCTCAATACGTTTCAGTTATTTTTTATGAAGATGACGCTCAACTTAAAACCGCTGAAAAGCTCATTAATATTCTAAAATTAAAAGGTTTTAATGTTGTTACTCAACTAAAAAAAGCTACACATTTTTGGCCTGCAGAAGATTATCATCAGCAATATTATGAGCATAAAGGTTCTGAGCCTTATTGTCATAAAAAAGTTACTCGTTTTTAGAATTTTTTAATGCTTATTTTTGCACTCTAAATAATTTTAATTGCAAAAAAAGAAAGTTATAGTTTCTGTTATAAATGATTTGGTAACCGACCAAAGGGTTGCGAGAACTTGTTCAGTTTTATTGGAATGCAATTATGATGTTTTATTGGTAGGAAGAGTTCAAAAAAAATCCAAACCATTAGAAAATAGATTATATCAATGCAAGCGAATGAAATTAAGGTTTGAACAAGGCGTTTTATTTTATTTGTTTTTTAATATTCGTTTGTTTTTTGTTTTATTATTTACAAAAGCTGATGTTTTGTGGGCTAATGATTTAGATACATTATTGCCAAATTATTTGGTTTCTAAATTAAAAGGAATAAAATTAGTTTATGATAGCCACGAAATTTTTTGTGAAGTTCCTGAATTGGTTAATAATCCTAGTAAGAAACGAATTTGGGAGATGATAGAAAAGTGGATAATACCAAAATTAAAACATGTAATTACAGTAAATGAAAGTATTGCAAATTATTTCACCAATAAATACAATGCACCTTTTATTTTTGTTCGAAATATTCCTAATTACGCTGAATTAACAAATATAAAAACAAGATTAGAATTAGGTTTACCTGAAAACAAACATATTGTTATTTTACAAGGCGCAGGAATTAACGTTGAAAGAGGTGCAGAAGAGTTATTAGAAGCATTTAAGTATTTAAGTGATAATTATATTTTACTAATTGTTGGCGGAGGCGATGTTATAGACCAATTGAAAATAAATGCAAAAGATGAACGTTTAAAAGGTAGAATAATTTTTATTGATAAAATAAGTGCTTTAGAGTTAAGGCAATATACATTAAATGCTAACCTTGGTGTTACTATTGATAAGGATTCAAATATGAATTATCACTTTAGTTTACCTAATAAGGTATTTGATTATATTCACGCTGGAATACCTATATTATCAAGTAAATTGCCAGAAATTGAATTATTATTGAATAAATACAAAATTGGCATTTTTATTGATACTCATGAGCCAGAGCACATTGCTCAAAAAATAAGCACGTTTATAGAAAGTGATAATTATACGCTTTTTAAAAATAATACAAAGTTAGCAGCTTCAGAAAATAACTGGCAAACTGAAAAACAAAAATTAATTATGTTAATAAATGAATTGGTTTAGATTTATACTAATTATTTTATGTTTTGTTCAACTTAATTGTTTTGCTCAAAAAACATATTCCAATTTAGATTCTTTATTGCGAAAAAACTATAAAACACTATCAAAAAGAGATACTAGTTCATATATTTCCTTAATAAATAAAGCAATTATATTTAATAACAAAAAGATAAAATCTAAAAGCGATTCTTTAATTAATATTAAACCTTTTAAAGTAGCTTTTAAAAAAGTAATTGAAGAAATTGGAGAAATGGTTGGAGATAAAAAGTTTACAATTAGCTATTTAGAGTATGAAACAATAAATAAACAACCTCTCAATAATTTATCTCAAGGTAAGATTATAATCCATGTGAAATTATTAGTAAACTCAAAATTCGTTATAAATATGCCTTTTGTGGTAGTTAAAACAAATAATATATATACAATTGACGATCCAATGATGGTTTTATTTAACGATAATTAGGTTACTCCTTTAAATCTGCTTATCTTTAGGCACTTGAAACAAAAACAACATCATTCTATTCTCAGATTAAAATCATTTTAATCTAATTTTCAAGTTCACATAAAAACATAATAAACAATACATGACATTTGCCGAATTACAATTAATTAAACCATTACTAGACGCCTTAACAAAAAAAGGGTACGAAAGTCCATCACCAATTCAAGAAAAAGCAATTCCACCTATTTTATTAGGAAAAGATATATTTGGTTGCGCACAAACAGGAACAGGTAAAACAGCAGCATTTGCATTACCGATTTTACAATTAATGAATGCTAATAAAACGCCTAACAAACGTAGAGAGATTAAAGCTTTAATTCTTGCCCCAACACGTGAGTTAGCTGCTCAAATTAGCGAAAACTTTAAAGAATATGGTTCAAATTTAGGATTTGTACATCATACTATTTTTGGAGGAGTTTCCCAATTTCACCAAGTAGAAGCTATTAGAAAAGGCGTAGATATTTTGATTGCCACACCGGGAAGATTATTAGATTTAATGAACCAAGGCTTTGTTAAGCTTGGTGGTATTGAATATTTTGTATTGGATGAAGCTGACAGAATGCTAGATATGGGCTTTATAAACGATATCAAAAAAGTAATTACCAAATTACCAGTTAAACGCCAAACCATGTTTTTTTCTGCAACTGCAGCACCAAACATTATGAAGTTAGCGAATACAATTTTGAAAAATCCAGTTAGTGTAGCCGTTAATCCTATTGCGTCTACTGCAACTCTTATTAAACAAACGGTCTATTTTGTTCAAAAAACTAAAAAGACTGATTTATTGAAACATATTTTAAAAACTGAAAAAATTAATCATGTTCTTATTTTTACAAGAACTAAACATGGTGCTGATAAAGTTGCAAAATCATTAAATGCTTTTAATATCAAGGCAGAAGCCATACATGGTAACAAATCTCAAAATAATAGAGAGCGTGCTTTAAAAGGTTTTAAAGATAGAACCATACAAGTATTAGTTGCTACAGATATTGCATCTCGTGGTATTGATGTAGACAAATTAACACATGTAATTAATTTCGAAATTCCAGAACAAGCTGAAACATATGTTCACAGAATTGGAAGAACGGGTAGGGCAGGTGAAAAAGGAGAAGCTATTTCATTTTGTTCTCACGAAGAATTACCATATTTTAAAGACATTCAAAAATTAATTAAAAAAGATATTGAAGTTATAAAAAAACATCCATTTGATTAATTGAGATTAATACCAATTGAACTTAAAAGCTTCTCAAAATTTTGAGAAGCTTTTTTCATAAAACAAAATCTATAATCCAAAAAAATACCTTTACTTTTAGCAAGTGGAAAAACATTTAACAAATCCTGTATTTAAAATCATTTCAAATTGTGCTAATCAATTAGGCGTTGAGGCATTTGTAATTGGTGGATTTGTTCGTGATTTATATCTTAACAGAGAAAGTAAAGATATTGATGTTGTTACGCTTGGAAAAGGAATTGAATTAGCTGAATTAGTTCATCAACAGCTGCCCGATTCTTATTTATCAGTTTTTAAAAACTTTGGTACAGCACAAGTTAAATTTCATGATTTAGAAATTGAATTTGTAGGTGCTCGTAAAGAATCTTATGACCGTAATTCTCGAAAACCAACTGTTGAAAACGGTAGTTTAAAAGATGACCAAGATAGACGTGATTTCACTATTAATGCACTAGCTATTGGATTAACAGCTGATAATTTCGGTAAATTATTAGACCCATTTAATGGGATTTTAGATATCGAAAATAAAATAATAAAAACACCACTTCAACCAGATATTACATATAGTGACGATCCATTAAGAATGTTGAGAGCGATTCGTTTTGCGTCTCAACTTGGATTTACTATTGAAGAAAAATCACTAGAAGCTATCTCAAATAATAAAACTAGAATTGAGATTGTTTCAAAAGAACGAATTACCGATGAATTAAATAAAATAATTTTGTCTCCAATTCCTTCTGTAGGTTTTAAATTATTATTCGATAGCGGTTTATTGCATTTGATTTTTCCTGAAATGGTAAGACTATTCGGAGTAGAGACAATAAATGGAAAATCTCATAAAGACAATTTTTATCATACATTGGAAGTGCTTGATAATCTTTCAAAAATGAGTGATAATCTTTGGTTACGTTGGGCTGCCATTTTGCACGATATTGCTAAACCTGCTACTAAGCGTTTTGAACCTGAGCATGGTTGGACGTTTCATGGACATGAAGATAAGGGAGCTAGAATGGTTCCGAAAATATTTGAAAGTTTAAGATTGCCGCTTAATGAAAAAATGAAGTATGTGCAAAAGCTTGTATTACTTCATTTAAGACCTATTGTATTAGCTAAAACAGAAATTAGTGATAGTGCAGTGAGGAGAGTTTTATTTGAAGCTGGAGACGATGTGGATGATTTAATGAAACTTTGCCAAGCAGATATCACAACCAAAAATCCAAATAAAGTAAAGCGGTATTTACAAAACTTTGAAATTGTAAAAATTAAACTGAAGGAAATTGAAGAAAAAGATCATGTTCGTAATTGGCAGCCTCCAATAAGTGGCGAAGAAATTATGAGTTTGTTTAATTTACCTCCATGCAAAAAAGTGGGGGATTTGAAAAATGCACTTAAAGATGCTATTTTGGATGGCTTAATTTTAAATGATAAAGAACAAGCTCTTGTTTTTTTGATAGAAAAATTAAACGAAATTCAATAGTAAATAATTTTTGTTTTCAACAAAAATTGACAATTCTTAATCAAATTGTGGAAAAACTGACTTAAAAATCACGATTTTTTAGCTTAAATTTGCCAAACTAAATACAAACTAAATTCATAACAAAATGAACGAAATAGGATTAAAAGCAACTGGTTTTTCAATTGCTGAATTAGGATTAGAAAACGTTGAAATGGCATATTGGAATCTTCATCCATCTGAATTGGTAGAGGAAACTATTGTACGTGGACAAGGAGAATTAACTGATGTTGGAGCTTTAGCAATTGATACTGGTGAGTTTACTGGTCGTTCACCAAAAGATAAATATGTAGTATATGATGAAAAAACAAAAGATAGCGTTTGGTGGGGTGATGTAAATAACCGTTTTGAGTCTGATAAATTTGATGCTTTACATAACCGTATGTTAGCCTATTTAGGTAATAAAGAAGTTTGGATTAGAGATTCTTATGCCTGTGCTGACCCAACTTTTCGCATTAATATTCGTGTAGTTACTGAAACGCCTTGGGCAAGCTTATTTGCCTCTAACTTGTTTTTACGTCCAACAGAAGACGAAATTAAAACCTTTAAGCATGATTGGGTAATCTTAAATGCTCCAGGTTTTATGGCAAATCCAAAAATTGATGGTACTCGTCAACATAATTTTGCGATTATCAATTTTACTAAAAAAACTATTTTAATTGGTGGTACTGGTTATACAGGAGAAATTAAAAAATCAATTTTTGCTGTTTTAAATTATATTTTACCTCACGAAAAGAAAGTTTTATCAATGCATTGTTCTGCTAACATTGGTAAAGATGGCGATACCGCTATTTTCTTTGGTTTATCAGGAACTGGAAAAACAACGTTAAGTGCTGATCCAAACCGTAAATTAATTGGTGATGATGAACATGGTTGGGCTGATAAATCGGTGTTTAACTTTGAAGGTGGTTGTTATGCTAAATGTGTTGACTTAACTGCTGAAAAAGAACCTCAAATTTTCAGTGCTATTAAATTTGGTTCATTATTAGAAAATATCAATTATTACGAAGGAACAACAACTGTAAATTACGCAGATATTACTCGTACAGAAAATACACGAGTAAGTTATCCAGCAAATTATATTGAAAATGCTGTTACTCCAGCAATTGGTGATGTTCCAAAAAACATTTTCTTTTTAACAGCAGATGCTTTTGGTGTTTTACCTCCAATATCTAAGTTAACAACAGGCCAAGCAATGTATAATTTTATTTCTGGTTACACTGCTAAAGTTGCAGGAACTGAAATGGGAATTACAGAACCAACAACTACATTTTCTGCATGTTTTGGAAAAGCATTTTTACCATTACATCCAACTAAATATGCTGAGTTATTAGGTGAAAAATTAAAAAAAGGTAATGTAAATGTTTGGTTACTTAACACCGGTTGGGTAGGCGGAAGCTACGGTGTTGGTAGTCGTATAAAATTATCATACACACGCGCTTTAATTACTGCAGCTTTAAACGGCGAATTAGACAAAGCAGAGTTTGGAGTAACTCCTTATTTTGGATTAAAATTCCCTAAAACATGTACAGGCGTACCTTCAGATATTTTAGAGCCACAAAATGCTTGGAAAGATAAAGAAGCATTTAATAAAACTGCTCAGAATTTAGCTGGTCAGTTTGTGAAAAACTTTGAGCAATATGCATCAGCAGCTAATGATGAAATTTTAGCAGCTGCTCCAAAAGTAGCACAAGAGGCATAATTAATAAATTATAAATACATTAAAAACCCTTAAATAAATATTTGTTTAAGGGTTTTTGTTTTTTTAAAACAACATCATGACATTAATAGAGCAGTATAATATTCATAATGATTTTGGTAAAACAATCGGAATGCATTTCGAGATTATTGAGCCCGGCTTAGTTCATTATTTTATCACCATCAAGCAAAAACATTTAGCAACTCCTTTAGCGGCTCACGGTGGTGTTATATCCTCATTAATGGATGGTTTATTAGGTGTTACAGCATTATCTTCTGTTGAAAAAGAAAACAAAGTTGTATCAACGATTGAATTTAAAATTAATTTTTTAGCACCAGCATTTCTCCATGATCATTTAATTGGCATTGGAAAAATTGAACAAAAAGGAAATCGATTAATTGTGGTTAGTGGTGATATTTTTTGTGAAAATAGAGACCGTGTTTTAATCGCAAAATCCATTGGAACTTTTAATGCATATCCTGCCGAAAAAGCTGGTTTTACGATTTAATATAAATTATAATTTCGAGGCAGCTCTTCGGAGTCTGTCGTTAATTGCCATTCCTAGGCTAATATTTGGTAAATAATCTGTAATAATCATGTCTAAATCCATGTCATCAAACTCACGTAAATAGTTAAATAAATTAACGGCTGCCTCAGCATAATTTTCGTGCTGAGATAAGTTTTTTATAATGGTATTTTTATTAAAAGGCATGTAATTTCCAAACACCAAAGCTCCTATTTTTTTATCAGCATATTTTTTTTCTAATTCTTCTAAATTATCAATATATAAAGGTATTTTTGGAGCATAATGGCTTTTTAATTGTCCAGGTGCTTTTGGGTTTGATGATTGATTTAATTCTATGTTCACTTTTCCAACAACGGTTTCAATGTCAGTTATTGATAATCCACCCAATCGGTAAATAAAAATTTCGTTATTTTCTTCACCCACAATGGTGCTTTCTAAACCAACCTTACATAAACCGCCATCTAAAATATAGGGTATTTTTGTTCCCAATTGTTTTTCAACATGTAATGCACTCGTTGGGCTTATGTAACCAAATGGGTTGGCACTTGGCGCTGCTAAAGGAAACGTAAGCGTTTTTAATAATTCTAATGTTAAAGGATGATTAGGAATACGCACACCAACTCTTTCTAAATCTGAAGTTACTAAATTTGGTATATTGTTTTTTTTAGGTAATAATAAAGTTAATGGACCTGGCCAAAATGCTTCTGCTAATGCTAATAATTTAGGATGAATATGTGTCACAAATTGTTTTACTTCATCAATATGGTGTGTATGAACAATCAATGGATCGAAGGTAGGACGGTTTTTTGCCTCAAATATTTTAGCAATAGCTATTTCGTTAAAAGCATTTGCGGCGAGCCCGTAAACTGTTTCTGTTGGAATAGCAACAACCTCATTTTTTTCTAAAAACTGTTTAGCAATTTGTATGTCGTTACCTATTTGAGCCACAGCGTAAATATAAGGCTATTTTATAATTTAGTTTTTGTATTTTTATAGTCTTTAATTAAGCATACAAACAAACATGAAAATATCATACAACTGGTTAAAAACCCTTATAAATATAGATTTAACACCACAACAAATTGATGAATACTTAACTTCTTCTGGGTTAGAAGTTGAGGGCATCGAGGCTATTGAAACTATAAAAGGTGGCTTAAAAGGTATTGTTATTGGTGAAGTTATTGAAAAAGAAAAACATCCTGATGCTGATAAATTAAGTATTACAAAAGTAAATATTGGTGCGGAAGAATTATTAAACATTGTTTGTGGCGCGCCAAACGTTGCAGCCGGACAAAAAGTATTAGTAGCAACAATTGGAGCAAAATTATATCCTACAACAGGCGAACCATTAGAAATTAAAAAATCTAAAATTCGTGGTGCTGTAAGTGAAGGAATGATTTGTGCTGAAGATGAAATTGGATTAGGGGCAAGCCATGATGGTATTTTAGTTTTACCAAACGATGCTGTAGTTGGAATGCCAGCTGCTGAATATTATAAATTAGAAGAAGATGTTGTTTTAGAAATTGGCTTAACTCCAAATAGAGCTGATGCGGCCTCTCATTATGGTGTAGCAAGAGATTTAGCAGCAATTTTAAATTGTAAAAATAATGTAGATACGTTTCAAGCACACTTACATAATGTGTTTGAATTACCAGAAGCTAGTAATTTAAGTAAAATTGATGTCAGTATTGAAAATACGGATGCTTGCTTGCGTTACAGTGGTTTGGTTATTTCTGGAATTACAGTAAAAGAATCACCATCATGGTTGAAAAATTATTTATTAGCGATTGGCTTACGTCCAATAAACAACATTGTTGATATTACTAACTTTGTTTTACATGATATTGGACAACCAATTCACGCCTTTGATTTTGATAAAATTACTGGTGGTAAAATTATAGTGAAAACTGGTTTAGCTGGTACAAAATTCACAACATTAGATAGTACTGAACGTACATTATTTGAAAACGATTTAATGATTTGTAACGCCAACGAGCCAATGTGTATAGCTGGTGTATTTGGAGGATATTTAAGTGGTGTAAGTGCAACAACAACGAGTATATTTTTAGAAGCAGCGTATTTTAACCCAGCTTTTATTCGTAAAACAAGTAAACAGCATAGTTTAAAAACAGACAGCAGTTTCCGTTTTGAGCGAGGTACAGATCCTGAAATGACAATTGTAGCGCTTAAACGAGCAGCCGCACTTATTTTTGAAATGGCAGGTGGAGTTTTAAGTATGGATGTAATCGATATATATCCAAAAGTTTTAGAACCGTTTCAAATTGCATTTTCATACCATAATTGTAATCAATTAATAGGTAAAGAAATTGAAAAGAATACAATCAAACATATCATAACATCTTTAGGAATAACGATTGAACAGGAAGGAAATGATAGTTTGTTATTGTCTGTTCCTCAATATAAAACGGATGTAACACGCGAGGCTGATGTAATTGAAGAAGTGATGCGCATTTATGGATACAACAATGTTGAAGAAAGTACTCAAATAAAGTTCACAGCAAATTTTGCAGACCGCGAAAAGTTTACAACAGCTGAGAATACTACTGCTAATCTTTTAGCAAACATCGGCTTTAATGAAATAATGGGATTATCATTAACAAAAGAAAGTTATTATAGTCCAGAAACACCTTTGGTAAAAGTTTTAAATCCTTTAAGCACAGATTTAAATGTGATGCGAAACTCAATGTTAAATGGAGGTTTAGAAAGTTTAGCCTATAACATTAATCGTAAACAACCCGATTTACAGTTTTTTGAATTTGGAAAAACCTATCAAACAATTGATGCCGATTTTAAATACGCAGAAACGAAGCATTTATCTTTATTTATTACTGGTAGAAAATATGCTGAAAATCCATATAGTGAAAATAATAAAGTAGATTTTAATTATCTAAAATCTTGTATTGAAGCCATTTTAAATAAATTATCCATTTCTTTTAAAATTAACGAATTAGATCATTCAGAATTTAATTATGGATTATCTTTTGCTTTTAAAAATAAAAATTTAGTAAATTTTGGATTGGTAAATAAGTCTATTTGTAAAAAAATGGATATTAATGCAGATGTATTTTATGCAGATTTTAATTGGGATAATGTGCTTTCTTTAATTGGAAAAGTGAAATTAGAATATAAAGAAATTTCTAAATTTCCTTCTGTAAGAAGAGATTTAGCTTTATTGCTAGACAAAAAAATAACCTATAAAGAATTAGAAGAAATTGCATTTAATACAGAACATAAATTATTAAAAACGGTTAATTTATTTGATATTTACGAAGGTGATAAATTAGAAAAGGGAAAAAAATCCTATGCTTTGAGTTTTAATTTGCAAGATGATGAAGCCACATTAAACGATAAACAAATTGATAATGTGATGCAAAAACTGATTAAAACATATACTGAAAAGGTTGGGGCAACTATTCGTTAACCACTTATAAAAGTAATTTAACCAGTTATATATTAAAAAAATATTTAAGCAATTATTCGATTATCTTTAATTATGATTAAACAACTAAACTATTTTTTCAGTTTTATAATTATACTAACCATTAATTATTCTTTTGGGCAAGTTAATCATAGTAAAGATTTACCAAAAAAAGCTGTTATAGTTCCAATGGCAAAAGAACGTCCTTACACAAAGTGGAGTGCTAAAGCAGGTGCAAACGTTAGTGTTATATTTTTGGCCAGAAACACAAAAGATAATAATAATTCTCCTGGTATATGTGGAGGTTTAACTTATGAAGTAAATAATTTTGTAAGAGTTTCAACCTTATATACTAGATTCAGACCAATTAACATTGAACCCACTTGGTATGATATTAATGCAAATAGCTATGAAATAAACTTAGAAGTAATGGCTAGATTTCCTAATAAAAAAACGTTATTATATCCATTTGCAGGATTTAGCTATAATACATTCAAAGGTTTTTTTACGGGAGAATTAGATTATTTGAACCTAAAAGAATTTTATAAAGCTAACTCAACTATTAGAAATAATTGGTTAGGTTTAAATTTAGGCACTGGAATTGAGCATAATTTTGGAATTTTAGGTCTTTTTATTGATTACCGCATGAGAGTTGGTAAACAAGATGGTTCTATTAATATTATGGACGTTTGTTATACAGGAGGATTAAAAGTTCGTTTTCCTTATGGTAAAATAGCAAAATCATTAGATCATATTAATGATCGTTTTTACTGGTTTTAGTTTTTATTAATCTTTCCTTTTTTATAGAATAAATGTCAATTTCTGAAAGATTTAGATTTTCAATATGCTTTTTTGAGTTTTAATTGAATTTTATTTGATTAAAAAGTTATTTTTTTACTAAAAAACGGATATTTATTTTTAAAATTCAAATAAAAACATATCTTTGCACCCCGATTTTTAATTTTAAATCGTTGATTTTAAATATTTTGTAAATGACTAAAGCGGATATAGTAAACGAAATTTCAGAGAAAACAGGAATTGAGAAAATTGTTGTGCAAACAACAGTTGAGGCTTTCATGAAATCTATTCGTACATCTATGACGGATGGAAAAAATGTATATTTAAGAGGTTTTGGAACTTTTGTAGTAAAGAAACGTGCTGAAAAAATTGGTAGAAATATTTCAAAAAATACGACTGTAGTTATACCAGCACATTTTATACCAGCATTTAAGCCTGCAAAAGTATTTAGCGATCGCGTTAAACGTAATGTAAAAGTTGCTGAACCATTAGATAACAAACAAGTTGAATGACACTAACTCGTAAAACACAGATTGGTTTAGTAATAACGACAGTTGTTTTATTCGTTCTTTTATTTCTTGCACCAAAAACACATTCAGACAAAAAATCTGATAGTAAAGTAATGACTAATTCAAATCAGTTATTATCTTCTATTGAACCATTTTTAAATAAAACAGTTCAAGCTTTAAAAGAAGATGATAAACTAAAATATCAAGCACTCATTAATGAAGCGAATAATTCAAAAATTGATACGTCTTTTGTTCCTGTTGTCCAATTTTGGGATCAACAAAAACGTCCAGATTTAGCTTCATTTTTTGTTGAAAAAATTGCAAATAAAGTTCAATCTTCTGAAGGCTACTTAAAAGCTGGAGATCGTTATTATTATTCTGTAAAATTCACAAAAGATAATGAAGAGATTGAAGCTCTTTACCAATCTTCAATTCGTTGCTACAGTAAGGCTGTTGATAAAAATCCAAAGAATACAGATGCTAAAATTCAATTAGCGGCATGTTATGTAGAGGATGGAAAAGATCCAATGAAAGGAATTAGTTTATTAAAAGAATTAGAAAAAACTGACAGTAATAATGTAAAATTGCAACTAACGTTTGCTTTTTTCTCTGTAAAATCTGGACAAATTGATAAAGCAATTAAGCGTTTTAATAAAGTATTACAAATTGATCCTTTATTTATAGAAGCATATTTGCATTTAGCTGATTCTTACGAGCAACAAGGCGATAAAAATAAAACGATTGAAATGTTAACAAAATATGCCAGTTTAACAGAAGATGCAATGGCAAAGCAAGAAGTACTTAAATACATTGAACAACTAAAAAAGTAAATAATTAACCAAATATAAATTTTTAAAAAATAAAATTATGCCAAGCGGAAAGAAAAGAAAAAGACATAAAATGGCCACTCATAAACGTAAAAAACGTTTAAGAAAGAATCGCCATAAGAAAAAATAATTAGCCTAGCTAATTGTTTTTAGTAATGATTAAACAAATACAGAAAGATTTTTAAATCCTTTCTGTATTTGCTATTGTATGTATTATTGTTGTTTTAATTTTTAAAAATTAGCTTCAGTATTACATTTCGTATATATAAATAATATTTAAAGCAACATTCAAAGTACTGTATAAAGCCAGTATGTTATTGTTTGATGTTAAATTAAAAAATTAATAAAATGAATGTAGAACTAGTAATTAATTCTACGCCAAGCGAAGTTGTTATAGGACTGTTAAACGATAAACGATTAATAGAACTACATAAAGAAAAAAATAACATAAAATTTTCGGTTGGCGATATTTACCTTGGTAAGGTAAAAAAGGTTATGACAGGCCTAAACGCTGCTTTTATTGATGTTGGCTATGAAAAAGATGCTTTTTTGCATTATTTAGATTTAGGGCCACAAGCAAATTCTCTTTTTAAATATGTTGACGCTGTTCGCACAGGAAAGCAAAACGTTTCAAATTTAATGTATTTTAAAAATGAGGGAGATATTAGTAAAGATGGTAAAATAAACGAAGCTGTTAAATCTGGTCAATATATTTTAGTTCAAGTTGCTAAAGAGCCAATTTCTGCGAAAGGACCAAGAGTAACTACTGAGATTTCAATTGCAGGAAGATATATTGTATTGATTCCTTTTTCAGATAAAATTTCAGTTTCTTCAAAAATTAGAAGTAGTGAAGAAAAAACTCGTTTGAAAGCATTAATGCAAAGTATTAAGCCAAAGAATTTTGGAGTAATAATTCGTACGGTTGCAGAAGGAAAATCGGTTGCAGATATTGAAGGCGATGTGGCAGATTTAGTATCAAAATGGGATACCTGTTTTAAAGCATTACAAACAGCTGAGCCACCATTTAGATTATTGGGCGAAGTAGACAGAACGAATGCCATTTTACGTGATTTTTTAAACGCTTCTTTCAATGCAATTCATGTTAATAGTGAAAGAGTTTATGATGATTTAAAATCATATATAAAAACAATTTCTCCAGATAAGGTTGATATATTAAAGCATTACACTGGCAAAGTTCCAATTTTTGATAATTTCGGAATAGATAGACAAATCAAATCGTTGTTTGGTAAATCTGTTTTCATGAAAAGTGGTGCTTATTTAGTAGTAGAACATACCGAGGCATTACATGTATTTGACGTTAATAGTGGAAATCGTGCAAAAAGCGATAAATCACAAGAAGAAAATGCACTAGAAGTTAACTTAGAAGCTGCTGTTGAAGTTGCGCGCCAATTACGTTTACGTGATATGGGTGGAATTATAGTAATTGATTTTATTGATTTACATAATGCGGAAAATAGAAAACTTTTATTTGATACATTAAAAGAGGAAATGAAATCGGATAGGGCACGACATAATATTTTGCCTCCTAGTAAATTTGGATTAATTCAAATTACGCGTCAGAGATTACGTCCTGAAGTTAATGTTGAAGTTCTTGAAACTTGTACAAGTTGTAATGGAACTGGAAAAGTTCAACCAACTATTTTATTTGTTGAGCAAATTGAAAATGCTTTGCGTTTTATAATTAAAGAGCAAAATGCAAAAAACATTACCTTATCTGTTCATCCTTATATTGAAGGATATTTAAAACAAGGTGGGTTGTTTAGAAGTAAACAATGGAAATGGTATTTTGAAACTAAGCAATGGGTAAAAGTTATTAGTTCAGATAGTTATTCTTTTATGGAATATCATTTTTTAAATAAAGAATTAGATGAAATTGTAGTTTAAAAAGAAAATGTTTATTTATAAAAAAGCTCCAATTATTTGGAGCTTTTTTTTGTGTCTAATAAAGAATTATTATTTTTATTTATAGAAAAAAAGGTAGTTTAATGTTAATTAATTTTTTTTCTAATATTAATTCTAATTAGTTAAATATGTAAATGTTTTAGTTTGTCTTTTAATAATATAAATAGATTTATGTTATTTGATTCCAAATCTAGTTTATATAAATTATTTCAATTGAAATTAATTACTTTTTTTTAAAGAATCCTTTGGCGCACATTTGTTATCCGTAAATTTTTTAGGATTCATTTTGAAGGATTCTCGACAATCTTTTGTGTGAAAATAATAAATTTTACCATTATATTTCCAATCATAAGATTCTGATAAATCTACTTTTAATCCACAAACAGGATCGATGTTTGACTTTTCTGGAGTACATTTATTTTCTAAATATTTTTTAGGATTCATTTTGAATGCTTCTTTACAATCATAAGAATCAAAAGAATATTTTTTACCTTCATAAGTATAATCATAGGATTCAGAAAGATTTACTTTCATAGAACACACTGGATCTATTACAACCTGAGCGATAAATGATTTTGACAATATACTTAATACCAAAATCAATGTTACTTTGAAAATGTTTGCGAAATTATTCTTACTATTTTTCATGATATTCTTTTTTATATAATTTAAATAACATCAATTAAGAGCTATTTTTGCCTGACTTAAGTTAATTTTTTATATGATTATTGTCAGTATCTTAGTGAACTACATATTTCTATACTTTTGTTGTTCATCAAAATATTTTTTTGTGTCGTTACAAACAAGTAAGGGTTGTAAAAGATGCTTTTTTTAAATAAGGTATTTTTTGAATTAGCATAATTAAAACTTAAAAAATGGCGAGTAACATTACTCGCCATTTTTAGTTAATTACATTGATGAACAAGCATCAACACATTTTTTACATGCTACTGCGCATGATTTGCAACATTCGTGAGTTGCAAGTTTTTCGCATTCTGCTGCACAAGCTTTACAAGCATCAGCACATAATTTACAAAGTTGTTTTGCAAATTCTGACCCTCTTGCTTCAAACCTTGCACACAAAGCACATAAATCCGCACAATCTCTGCATAAAGCAATACATTTTAAATGTTCTTTGTCATTCATTGAAATACAATGAACTGCACATTTTTCACACTCTACACAACACGCTAAGCAAGAGTCGATACATTTTGAATTTTCCATTTTTTTATTTATTTACTGTTTCTTCAGCACCGCTGTTGCCTGGCTCTTCAGTTCCGCTGTCAACCAGTTTTTCAGATATGCTGTTACCCAATAAGTGTTTATTTTTTTTCTAAAGCCATACCGCATTTTGAGCATTTACCGGGTTTGGTAGAGGTAACTTCGGGGTGCATAGGGCAGGCATAAGTTGTCACTTTATTTTTATCATCTTTAACTGTTTTGTGCATCATGTCACATTTATCCATTTTTCCATCTATATCCATGCATTCCCCTTCTTTCATCTTCATTTTTTTTCCATCTTTCATTATGCAGTCGCCATTAGTCATGCATTTAGTTCCGTTTTTCATCGTCATATCTTTGTCCATCGGCATTGTTTTACCATTTTTCATGCAGCACATTTTTCCTTCTTTCATCATACAACAATCTTTCATTTTAGTAGAGTCGTGTTTGGCTTGAGCATTTGCTGTAAAGCTTAATACCATCATAAATAAAGAAGCAAACATAGTAGGAATCATTTTTTGAATTTTCATAATTAATTATTTTTTATATTTCTTCAGTTCCGCTGTTGCTCGGTCTTCAGTCTTGCTGTCGCCCAATAATTTCGTATGAAGTTGCTTTATTTTGTATTATTATTTTAATATGTTAATCATAAAAAGGCATGATTATAATCGCATTAATCGTTAAAAAATAACTTATAATAAACGTCAAAGTTTCAATATATTTTGATTAATAGTTTATATTAATTAGGTTATATATTATATAATTCACTCATTTTAATTAACAATTAAAATTTAGACATTTACCAATACAGATTACAATCATAGTATAATACTTGATTATAAAAGTCAAAATTTATTTTCCTGTATTTTTGCCTCATGTTGAATAGTTAATATTGCAACGATATAATTTGCTAATAAGTCTAATTTATATAAATGAGGTATGTCAATTTCTGCTACTATTAAAGGATTGAACTTAATACCATTAGTATTATGATAGTTTTGTAACAAAACATTACCGGAAAATTATCCAATTTTATAAGTAGTTAATTAGTATTATCTTTTTCTATTGTAAAATATTATGATTTCTAATAAAGAAATATATCAGAAAAAATAAAAAGCCCGCTATTGACGGGCTTTTCAGCGG